>NZ_JAKFEM010000059.1:0-16063 GCF_036675685.1 Sphingopyxis sp. | reverse complement strand
AGCGAGGCCAAGTTGGAAACGCGAACATAGCTTGGAAAATTGCGGAATATATGAAAGCCTCACTGAGGCGGCATCCATTCGGATGATCCGTTCGGGCCTTGGGGGAGAGGCACGCTATGAGCATGTTCCGGTGGTGGCTGCTCGCATTGTCTGTGCCTGGAATGGCATGTTCCAGCGCCGAGGCCCAGATAGAGCCGCCGGCACTGGTAGCAATCGACGCGCCGAAAATCCCTGACACTCCCGCGGCGCGTGTGAAACTTGTCGATGAATTGATAGCGCGCTCGGAACCACTCTTCTTCAGCCACCGCCTGCCGTTGTTGAGACAGGCGCTGGCCATTGCCATGTTCGACGGGCCTTCGCCGACAAGTTTGGATATTCGTGCGCGCATCATCGAATTGACGAGTCTCGATATCGCCAATCGCCACGGCCTCCGGCTTGAGGGCGAACCAGGATGGCGCGGATCGAAACGAGGCTCGTCGGTTCGCGGGAAAACCAAACGCGATGCAAGGTCACCACTCGATGCCGACGAGGAGGCTGTGATCGCCGAAGTACGGCGCACGCTGGATGATCATCAATCCATCGACTGGAGGGCAGATCCCATTACGGCGCGAGCTGTGACCCGGCTCGCGCAGATCCTGATCGATGTAGGCGACGATACCGACGCACGCATCGTCCTGAAGCGCGCAGTCGCGCAGCGCCGTACACTTGCTGGACATGCCCCTTCCGCCGAATATGGAGAGGTTCTGCGTATGCTCGCAGCATTTCAGCTCGACGGCATGGCAGAGGAACGAGCTGCTGCTGAAGGCAATCTGCTGGCGGCTATTGCGCAATTCGGCGGCCTTTCCCGCCCCGATACAAGAGCTGTGCAGGAGCTCGAAGTCCGCCTCGCTCAAATCTATGAAGAGCAAGACGACCGGCGGGCGGACGCGAGGGTGTTGCGTAACCGGCTGCTTGGCGAAGCCCGGGCCACCGGCTCACCGCGCGAGATTGCCACGGCGCTGGCAGGGTTGGCGAAGGTCGAGACGCTGGACCAAAAGCCAGAAGCCGCCATTCCATTGCTCGTCGAGGCCATCGCAATGGCCAAGCCTGTCGATGACGCCGCCGCGATGAAGCAGGTCGAGGTCCGCCAGCAGCTTGCCGACATCTATTATCAGCAGACGCGGCCTGCCGATGAACGCGAGCAGTTTCGTGCGGTCGTCACCTTGCTGCGGGAGCGCTTTCCCAAACGGCTTGACTGGACGCGGCCTGCCAGCACGCTCGTGGCCCTGGACCGACAGCTTGATGACGATGCGGCCGTTATCGACGACGCGCGGCTGCTGCTGGCTGCTCTGCCGGCCGGGGCTACGCCGATCCGGCTTCATGCCATCGCAAGCCTTTCATCGAGTCTGCTGAATCTTGAAGATTATTCTGCCGTTGTAGCTGCTACCGATGAAGTCGCTAGCACCGACAAGGTGTCAGGGCAGCCCTCAAGGCTTCATCTGGCCTCGTCGCTACTCGATCGCGCCGTGGCAATGCGTGAGCTCGACCAGTTCGATAGTGCTGATCCACTCTATCGCCAGATATTCGCTATCCGCCACGACGACCTGCTGCAATGGGGGATCAGCGAAAGTCTGATCTATTCGAAATGGGGTGAAAATTCGCTCTACGCAGGAAACGATGGCGCGGCTCGAAGCTATTTTGATAAGGGGCAGGCGGCGAGCGCCGCCGAAGCGGGGCCCGCATCGATCGAACATGCCCGGTATCTGCGAGACCTGGCCGATGTTATCACGGCATCTCCGCGCCGCAGCGAACAGAATGACAATTTGCGCGAGGCCGAACGGCTTTCGCGAAAGGCGATGTCCATCGTCAATGTCTCGCCCGATGCAACCGGGCAGGACCGGCTCGATACGGTTAGCGCATTGGTGGACGTCCTCGCAGCACAATCTCGCCTCCCCGAAGCCATCGCGCAGTTCGAGAAACTGATCAAACGCGAGCGCCGCTTTGGCCGTGCGGGCAAGCAAGTGTTACGCGTCCAGAACGCATATGCCAATTTTCTGGCCAATCATGTCGGCTCTGCCGCTGCGCGTAGCGTACACCGCGCGATGTTCGAGACGGCGCTTGCCGCTTATGGCGCGGAAAATGAAACGTCGATCACAATCGGCCTCAACTCCATGGCCGTCGATATCGACCTTGGTCAACTGGAGCATAATCATTTTGTCTATGGCGCGTTGTTCGGCGACGGAAAAAATGCGGCGAAGGTCGAGCGCTCACTGGCTCTGGTGATGCTCGCCCAGACCGAGGCGAGCGCCGGGAACGCCGAACAGGCCCAAATTCTTCTGCGGCAGGCAGATGCGGCCGCGCTCGCCTCATTCGACCCTGGCCTCGGCGTAATCGTCCAGGACGGAATCGACGGCCTCATCGGGACGCGAAGAGGTGATGATGCGATGCAGCTCCCACTGCTCAAATCTCTCGTCAGCAAATGCGGCACCGGGCAGTCGCCCGAATGTGCCGATTTTAGGGCTGACTACGGCCGGCTCCTCAACCGAACGGGAGAGGCAGCGGAGGCACTGCCCTATGTCGAAGCTGGCTTGGCTTTGGCAGAGGCGGAGCAGGCCAAGCTTACGGGCCGTGATTTCCGTAGTCGGCGACGCGTCAGCGACCGGATCGCAGCAGAGCAATTCGAGCGCTATGGCGCTTTTCTCGACACTCTTTGGTCCGCGCAGCCTGTCGCCGAAAGCGAAACGGCGCGGCCGGTCGACCCGCGCGTGTTTCGTGTCGCGCAGCGCATCACCAACTCGGAGGGAGCGATCGCCATGGCGCTCGCGCAAACGCGCATCGCTGCGGGCAAGGGGGAATTGGCGACACTCATGCGGCGGCGGCAGGAGATCGCAGATCTTTTGAATCGGGACGATGAAAGCCAGCTTGCAGTCCGCCTCCGGAACGTCGCCTCGCTGCTTGGGACAGCGAAAGAAGCATTTATGGCGCCGCGCCAGGATAAGAAACTCGACCGCCGAGCTGCGGGCCGTCTGGCCGTCGAATATGCTGAACTGGACAGGCGCATTCGCGAGGGCTTTCCGGAATATGGCGCGTTACTGGCGCCGGTTCCCGTCGCGTTGAACGACGTCCAGTCCGCGCTTGAACCCAATGAAGCCGTCCTTATCGTCGGGCAAGGCGATACGCATCTTCATGCAATTCTCGTCACACAGAAGACGTCCGACTGGCGGCGCTCGACCACCCGAATGGACGAGATCGCAGATCTAGTCGCCACTTTGCTCTGCCACGCTGACATAAAGAAATGCCCTGGGTCCGCGGTAAGGCGGATATTCGGATCGGCGGCGGCGGCTGACTATACGCCATTCGATACCGCCGCCGCTTATCGCTATTATTCTCAGACTTTCGGCCTGTTCGAACCGCAGTTGGCCGGTATCGACACAATCTTCTTCGTTGGCGAAGGTGATCTGGCGCAGGTGCCGCCTGCTATGTTGGTCGCGGCTCTCCCCAACGACCAGGAGACGCGGTGGCTGGCGGATCGGTTCGGGCTGATCCGCTTGCCCTCGGTGTCGGCGCTCCTGTTGAAGGATGGGGAGAGCAAGGCGCGTTGGTCGCGCGAATTCGAGGCCTACGGCGACCCTGTTCTGGATGGCCCGCCCCCTCGTGGAGATCATGTTTTTATTCCGGATCGCGGTGCCGACGGGATCCAACTTGCCGATGTTCGTTTCCTGCGCCGGCTTAAACCGCTGTCCGGCACGCGCCGGGAGCTTGAAACGGTTTCACGGCTGTTCCCGAGCGAGGCTTCCCTACTCCATGTCGGACCGGACGCGACTGAAGTGCATGCTCGAGCGAATGAGGGCTTGGCAAATGCGCGCATCATTTCCTTTGCGACACACGGTCTTCTCCCCACCGAGGTCAAGGGCGTGGATGAGCCGGGCTTGGTGCTAACCCCGCCCGCGAACGCAAGTGCAAGCGACGACGGGTTGCTTACAGCATCGGAAGTGACACAGATGCTGCTGACGGCAGACATCGTAATCCTCTCGGCCTGCAACACGGCTTCGGCGGAGCGGGACCGGTCCGCGGATAGCATGTCGAGCCTTGCGCGGGCTTTTCTGTTTGCCGGCGCGGATTCCATCCTCGCAAGTCACTGGCGCGTCTCTGATGAGGCCACCGTCATTTTGATAACGGAGATGCTACGTCTACGCCGCGGTGACGCGGAAATTTCGCGCGCCAAGGCGCTCCAACAGGCGATGAAAGCAGTCCGGACCGGACTGCGCGAGGACGGATCGCGGATCGTTGGCTGGCGTGACTATTGGGCTCATCCATCGGCCTGGGCATCCTTTGCCCTAATCGCCAACCAAGACCGGTGATGGGCCGGATGTCAGAGAAAGACGCTCAAAGCGATCCGACCGCTACCGGCCAACTTGAGCCAACCAGATCAACCGCAAGGTTATTGGGCGTTGGTCGTCCCATTTGACCATGGATCATGCTAGCGGCGTCCGCGATAGGGCTCGCAGGCGATGCCGTCTCCATCGCCGTCCATTTCGGGGCGATAGCCAGGCTGCCCGCGGTAGATTGGTGCGGCGCCTGCGGCGCGGGCCTCGTTGCAGCCGCGGAAATAGACGACCGAGCGATGCTGACGCGTGAAGGGCTGGCGCGGGCTGTCGGCGGGCGGTGCAGGTCTCGCCCGCGGCGCGGGATGGGCGGCGCGATAGTCGCCAGGCAGCTAAAACTCCGAATCCCAGAGTCCGATGCGCCGACCGCGGGCACGCGCCTCGTTGGCGACATAGAAGGTCGAGAAATGTGGCAGGGCAACGGCGAGCCCGGCATCGATCATCGCCGCTGAGAGATCGGTATGGCCGATCCGGCAGGTCGCAACGATGCGGCCATAATCGTCGATGTCGCGCTGCTCGCAGCGAACCGACTGATCTGCAACGAGCGTAGAAAGCTTGCCCGCGGCTTCTCTTCCACAAGTCCATGGGGCGCCGGCGCGTACGCAGCCTTGGTTCAACTCGGGCGCGTCCATACCGTGAAGGCGAACCACGATGCCCGCCATGTTAAGTGTATCACCATCGACGGCATGCGCGGGGCCGCTGACATCCTGCGCACGGACGATGCTGGGAGCGAGCACCAAGCCGAGTATCGACGCCGCGAAGATAATGTGCTGCATTGCTGATCTCCCATCGGCGTGATTTGTGTGATCAGTCTATTCACGGGCGGCTGTGATTTAAAGGCCACTTTGCGAGTTAGGTTCCCCCAAAGCCGAAGGTCCGGTTTCGGCCAAACTAACTCCGCATCACAGGTGCGCCATTCCGCCGACGAACGATTAGGCGCTGTTCTTGCCATTTGTTCCGAGCACATTGCCCTGCTAGAGGCCTGGTGAGACAGCTTAGCTTTCGAAGGGAAATGTGCATGGAAGATTCCGAAACGCTTGTCACACTGACTGCGGACATTGTTGCCGCGCTTGTCAGTAACAACAGCGTTGCCATATCGGACTTCCCGCTGATCATCCGCTCTGTGCACGATGCGCTTGCGGGTCTTGGCACCACCGAAGCCCCCGAAGTCAAACAGGAACCCGCCGTCTCAATCCGCGCCTCGGTGAAGCCCGATTATATTGTCTGTCTTGAGGACGGCAAAAAGCTCAAGATGCTCCGCCGCCACTTAATGACGGCATACAACATGACACCTGACGACTATCGGACGAAATGGAACCTGCCCAAAGACTATCCGATGGTCGCGCCCAACTACGCCGAGACGCGCCGCACTCTCGCAAAGGCGATCGGCCTCGGAACCAAGGGACGCGGCGGCGGCCGGAAGCCAGCCGCGCGCGGCCGCGCCAAAGCAAAATAGCCTGATCGAACACGCTCCGGACGGCGCCATGGCAGGGTTGCTACTCCCGCGTTATGCCGCGAAGTATCGCGGCCGCGTCGATGAGCCGACCGAGATGACCGCGCGATTATCGCCGGTGAGATCGATCAGATCGGCGGACGGGGTCCGATGCTCCGTCCGTTCCCCTATTTGCGTCCGAGAGCCGCCAGTCGGCTGTAGGGCCGTCCCTTCACCGGAATCCGCGAAGTTCTTGCCCCGGCAACGCAAAGTCCCGGAGATCAGGTCGGACCGCGCCTCGCAGAGGGGCGATCGATGCTATGGCTTGATCCCGTATTCCGCATAGGTCTTGTCGATCTCGCCGTTCTGAAGCCGGGCGAGCGCGAGGTCGGCGAGTGCGCCGACCTTGTCGTCGCTACGACCACGGATGATTCCGCGCATATAGAGCGAGCCGGGCTCGCCAGGGCTTAGCTTCAGTGCGGCATCCAGATCGGCGCGCGCTTCATCGGCCCGGCCGAGCCTGAAATAGATCATCGCCCGGCTGTCGAGCACAGCAGCGGCATTTTCGCTAAGCTCGATCGCGCGAGTGCAATCCTTGAGCGCGACGTCGAGCTGGATCTCGCGCGTTCCGCGGAGCCAGCACATCTCGTTAAGCAGACGAGGGTCGCCGGGCCGCTCGGCGAGCGCTTCGGCGAGTAGCGCCGCGCCTTCGTTGGCGCGACCTGCCTTGCCGAGCGCGTTGACCTTAAGGCCGACCCAGTCGCGCTTGTCCTTCGCACTTGCCATCTGCTCGTCGGCCAGCGCGAGGGCGTCGTCGGTACGGCCCAGCTCGGTGAGCAGTCCCACCTTCTGTGCCAACGCCTCCACCGATCCAGGATCGAGCGCCAGCGCCTCCTCGATGTCGGCGAGCGCCGGAGCATTGTCGCCGAGCATAGCCTTCAGCCAGGCGCGCCGTTGATAGTTGCTCGCGGTGGGCGCGCGCGCGATTGCGGCGTCATAGTCGGCGATCGCTGCCTTATAGTCGAAGATGCCGCTGTTGAAGGCCGCGCGGTTCAGATAATTGCTCGCGTCGTCGGGATTGTCGTCGATCGCCTTCTGGTAGGCGGCGAGAAGTGGGGCGAGACGCTTCCCCGCGCGAGCGTTGGCGATTTCCTCGACCCGCGATGGATAGCCTGCCGGCGCGCGTACCCGAAATTCGCTTTTCTTGATCGCTGCCGCCTGCGCGCGAGCGCCGGGAAGCGCGTTGGCGGGCAACTCGACGCCCTTCGTCCACAGGCTCTCGAGGTCTTCGAGCCGATTGCCGTTGAGACGTGCGTCGCGCCTTATGACGAACCCGGCGATCTCGCGGTCGGTCCGCGCTTCGCCTTCGGCCGTGAAGGCGGCATCACGCGGCAACGTCAGGCCGAACCGATACTCCATCGTCATCGGATTACCGGTGGCGACCGGGATGTCGCGCCAGGCGGGACGCGCCCGATCGATATCGACCTTGAAGTCCCCGACTATCCCCTTGATCGGAAGATAGGGCTGCTCCTCGCTGCGATTCCAGGGTAGATTGCCGATGCCCTTGGCGCGGATCGTGGCGAGGCCTTTCTTTTCGTCGACCTCGATCGAGCGGCTGTAGATCACGCCATTGTTGACGAACTCGCCAAGCGCACGCTGCGCGAGCTCGCGAAGCTGATCGGGCTTGGCCTGCGCCTTCACAGTCGCCAGCGGCGCCGCCATCGCACCGCGGACCGTGAAGGTGAGATCGAAGAGCGGCGGAAAGGCGGTGCCTGCCGACTGGTCGTAATCGATCGCGACCGCCATCTGCGGCCGGGCGGGGCGCCGCTGCGGCAGCGCGGCGATATCGTGACCCTCGCTTGTCAACGGCAGCGTGAAGCTGAAGGGCGGCACGTCGGCCAGATCCTCGATATGCGTACCTGCGGTCGTGCCGTCGAGCCAATAATCGGTATCGTCGATCTTGGCGTCGACGATGACATGATCGAAGGCGCCGAGTGTCGGCAACCGGTCGCGCAGCAGGTCTCCGAGCGTCGAATGGACAAGCGCAGGTCGTGCCTCGATGCCCAATCGGTCGAGTATGGCGAGCAACAGCAGCGTCTTCGCCTTACAGTCGCCATAGCGGAGCGACCATGTCGCCTCCGGCGCCTGCGGCACATAATTCCCGTTTTCCATTCCGCGATAAAGGTAGCGGATTTCGTTCTGCACAAGACGCAGCGCAGCATCAGCACGCGCCTTCGGATCGATGGTCGCGGCGGCGATCCGGTCGACCTCGGTCGCGAGCGCCCCGCCGTCCTTGATCGTGCCCGCGGTCGCGTATACCGGCGCAATCGTCCGAGAAAGATCGGTCCAAGACGCGAAGGTCGAGAATTCGAGCCCCGGCGCGCGGCGGAAGCGCAGCGGCGCATCCTGGGGCATCTCGTCCTGCTTGGCCAGCGGGTGCGACTGAGTGAGGATGTGATAGCCGGTCTTGTCGCTCTCCAACGGCGCGATGCCCTTGCCGAACGCCTTCCATTTGACGGGCAAGTCCTTCGGCCACAATATCCGCACCGACCCCGCCGCAATCGGCGCGGGTTCGGCGGTTAGATCGACCAGCGCCTCCCCGTTGCCTTTGAGCACCGTTGTGCGCTCGACGAGGGTAGTTGAAAAACGCACCGTGTCGCCGACGCGCAGATCCTCGATCGGCGCGGTCGCAGTCAGCTGCCCATTGATCGCACGCTGCTCGAAATCCTTCTCGCGTTGCAGAACGTTCAGTTTCAGTCCCTGCGCGAGTAAGTTGATCGGTTTCCCGTCGCGGATGATCTCGATGCTGTGGATAATCAGATCGTCGCGGTCCGGTTGCCATTCGAAGCCCATGTCGCTCCAGTTCCGCAACACCTCGGCCGACTGGATGCGAAAGGCGCTGTCGGTGAAGGTTGAGCGTTTGTCGCCTTCGATCAGCACCTGCTGATCAGCGAGGAGCCAGGGCCGCGCGTCCGTGCCTTCCGTAAGCGGAGCCTTGTTCGGCACAACCCAAGCGCCCGGCGGCGCATAGATCGGCGCTTCGGCCGCCGCCGCGGGCATCGCAAAAGACATCGCCGTAGCGGCGAGATAAGCCCCATATCGCAAGATGTTCACTCCCCTGTGGGAAGGGCTCTAGCCAAATGTCGCCGGGGCAGCAATGTACGATGGTGCGCAATTGGCGCTAATTGGAATGTCCGCCTTTTGCCGTTTCCGACCTGAAAGCCGACCAGCTGCAACCGGCCAAGTCGAGCCGGACAACACACTCCTTCTCGGCCGACGGCGGAAGGCTTGGCCAACGATGCGACCCCAAACAAATCCACGCAAGAATGAAACTGCCGGGAGAGGCTGCCGCTTTCGCGCTTGAGCACAATGGCGTTCCGAACTGGCTCCAGTCTTCATCAAATGTAGGCGCTCTATGGAACCTTCGCGGCAATCGCTTCGATCTCGATCAGGAAGTTCGGACCTGCAAGTCCGGCGACTTGCACGGTAGAGCGCGCCACCAGATTGGGATTCTCAGCGGTGCCGAAGAATTGCTTATAGCCGTCGTTAAAGCCCGCAAAATCCATCTTGCCGCCCAGCTTCGGATCGCCGGTGACGAACACGGTCAGCTTGACGATGTCGGACATCGAATAGCCGAGTTTCTCGAGCGCGGCCTTGATCTTGTTGAAGGTGCTGATCGTCTGCGTCTTGGTGTCGCCGAATGCCTCGATGCTGTCGGTCTTGGCCGGATCGATCGGGGAGGCGAGCTGGCCGCTCAGAAGCACGATCTCGGCGCCCGGGGGAAGGGTGACGCCGCCGAGGATGATCGCCGGCGGCGGATTGGTGTGACGCACGATCGCCGGCGGCGCGGGCTCTGCGGCTGAAGCGGTTCCGCAGAGCAGCGATGCGGCGATCAAAATACTCAAGCTCTTCATATCCATCTCCCTAAATTGCGGCGGTTCGGCATGGAGCTTTTGGACCCCATGCCGATCCCCCCTCAGAACTTGAAATTTACGCGCCCATAATAATAGCCGCCATTGATGCCGTATGGGCTGAAAGTCAGCGGCGCGTCGAGAACATTGCCGCCGTTGACCAAGGTCGAGTTGGTCGTGCCCGGTACAAGCGCGACGGTCGGCGGCCGCTTGTTGAACAGATTATTGCCGCCGATCGAAATCGTCAGCTCGTCGGTGAGGTCGTACCCGAGTTCGAGATCGGCAATGAACGCGGTGCCGATCACCTGCTTGTAGAAGGTGCCGCCGTCGGGGCTCGTGAAGTTGGAACTCTTGCCATAGACTGTCCCGCGCGCCGTCGCGGAAAAGCGTCCGAGCGACAGATCGGCGGACGCGATGACCTTCAGCTTGGGCGATGCCGATTCCAGGTTGCTTTGCGCACTGGCATCGAACAGCGGGATCCCGCCGAGCGTCGCGGGCGCGGCGGCGAGCTTCGTTATCTTGGTCTTGTTGTAGTTGCCCGACAGCGTCCACGCGATACTGCCGCCATCGAGGTAAGTCGTATAGCTCGCCGTCATTTCGAGGCCCTGCGTCCGGGTCGTCGCGCCATTGGTGAAGATGTTGATGCCGGTCTGGCTCACCGTCGGATCGAGAATATTGCCGTTGGCAATGATCGCGGCGGTCACGATCGGAAAGTTCGTCGCGCCGCCGCTCCCAAAGATCGATCCGGTCCCGAGAATGCGGTCGCGAATCCGGACCTGATAGGCGTCGAGGGTGATCGTCAGGTTCGCCGCTGGCCGCAACACCACGCCCACGCTGAAGTTCGTCGATTTTTCGGGTTTCAGATTGTCGAAGCCGATCAGCTTGGCCGCGGCGGAGTTCGCCGGAAGCTGCACGAACGCCGACGTGGGCGAGACGTTTGTCGCCGAATAGAAGGATTCGGCCAAGGTCGGCGCGCGAAACCCGGTCGAGACGGTGCCGCGCAGCGCGAAGGCGTCGCTAAAGTCGTAGCGGCCCGTGCCCTTGAAAATGACATTGCTGCCGAAATCCGAATAATGCTCGTAGCGGACAGCGCCGTTGAGTTTCAGTTCCTCGACGGGAGACGCGGCGATATCGAGATAGACCGACTTGTTGTTGCGCGAATTATAGCCCGCGTCCGAGGGGCGGAAACCCGGATAGGACTGGCCGCCTTCCTTGTAGATCGACGCTGGATCGCCCGACCCGATCTCATAGGAATTCTTCCGATATTCGAACCCGAACGCCACGTTCAGCGGCTCGGCCATGCCGGCGTCGAATTCCTTGCTGAAATCGGCATTGGCGGTGAACTCGCGGGCCTTGAAGAAGCCGTTGTAGAAATCGAGCGGGGTGAAGTGCGTGTCGATGAACAGCGAGCGGTTGGCGGAGTCGAGCGTGTAGATCAGATTCTTGTCTTCGCCATAGGTCGTGCTGAGATCGAAGTTGATGCCGCCCAATGTGCCGCGAAAGCCGCCGGTCATCGAATAATCATCCTCGCGAATACCCTCGCGCGGGCTGAAGCCTGTCGGGAACGGGATGAGCTCGCCTGGCGTCGTCAGCGTGCCCGCGACGCCCAGCACGGGCGAGGCGATGACGCGGTCGGGAACGCGGAGATTCTCATACGCGCTGGCGATGCGCTTGCTATACGATCCGAACGCATAGGCCTCGACGTCGCCGAAATCATAGGCCGAGTTGAACTGCACGTTCGTGAGGTGCGACTTTGCGTCGCCATTGATCTTGTTGACGAACGGAAAGCCCGGGATGTTGCGATAGAGCGCCTGCTGTGCGGCCGACAGCGCCGGGCTGGTCGTCGTGGTCAGCAGATTGCCGTTGATGTCGGTGACGCGCCGGTCGAGCCCGCCGATCTGGGTGAAATCATGGTAGCGGTGGAATAGGGTAACGTTGATGAACCCGGCATCGCCGACCCGCGTTGCAAGATGGATCGTGCCGGCGTAGGTATCGCCGCCGACGTCATAGTTCTTGCCGGCCGTTGCATAGCCGGAGCCGCCCTCGTCATCGTCCTTCAAGATGATGTTGATCACGCCGGCGATCGCATCCGAGCCATATTGCGCCGCAGCACCATCCTCAAGCACTTCGATCCGCTTGATCGAGGAGGGGGAGATCAGGTCGAGATCGGCCGTCGCCGCGCCCTGATAGGGTCCGCCGAGAACGGCTAGGTTGGAGGTGCCGTGCCGCCGCTTGCCGTTGACGAGCACCAGCGTGTGATTGGGGCTGAGGCCGCGCAGACGGGCGGACAAGGTGAGGTTCGCGGTATCGCCGCCGAAGGCCTGGGCGGTAAAGGAGGGCACCAGCTGCGTCAGTATCTGGTTGAGGTTCGGCTGGCCGACATGGCCGATCGTGTCCTCGCCCAGGACCTTGATCGGCGTGGGGCTCTCGGCGACTGTCAGGCCGGACGTGCGCGTTCCGGTGACGATGATCTCGCTGCCGGCTTGGTCGTCGGCGGCTGCTTCTGCCTCGGCTGCAAACGCCGTCTGGCTCAGCGAAAGGCCTGCCACGGCGATCGCGATATGAGAAATGACCCCTATTTTTTTCATGAAACGGCCCCTTGTTGTTATTGCTTGCGGTGGCCTCTCCGATTGCGGGTCATGTCTGCGCATGACTCCAAAACTGGTTGGAATGGGTCAGGCTGCCTTTGCCGACCGGGTCGGCGCTCGGTCCGACACTTGCCCGGCAAGCGCCGCGACGGCGGCATGGGCGGACTGGATGGCGCCTTCCTGCCAGCCAGGCGTCTGGCTCAAGGCCGCGCCCGCAAAGAAGATGCGGCCATCGGGCTTGTTCAAAAGCCGGAACTCGGGCGTGTCGATATGCGCTTCCTGCCGGCCCGACTGCCCCGGGTTCCAGCTCGGCCAAGGGCCCAGACTGAACGGTACCTTTTTCCAGTTCACGACGAGTGGATTGACGCAGTCATCGCCATGACCGGGATGGGTTTTCTCGATCGCGGCGCGCGCGATTGCGATTTGATCGGCGAGTGGCCTTTTCCGGAACTCCGCCGCTTTCGGGCCGGAGGAATAGCAGCCGAGCAGCATCCCCCGCTCGCTGTGCAAATTGGCCGATGGATACCAGATCAAGCTGGTGTCGCCGCCGACGAAGGTGATGCCGCCATAGATCTGGTCGCGCTCCCAGAAGCGCGGCGCCTCGAACGCGACCTTGTTGCTGTCGTCATAGGGGACGGCGGCAATCGCCTGTGCGACGGGCTTCGAAAAATTGGCGTCGATCTTCGCGAGCACCGGGAACGGGATGGTGCAGACGATATAATCGCCCTTGACCGTCTGCGCCGCGCCGCTTGGCCGGTCGATGTACGTCACCGAGACGCCCTTCGCATCGTGCCGGATGCGCCGCACCTCGGCATGGCGGATCGCGCGGCTCTTGAGGTTGCGTTCGATCCCGACCGAGATCTGGTCCATCCCACCGACCGGCTGGAACATCGTTGCCTGCATGTAGAGCATGTCTTCGAACAGCGACATCGGCAGCTGTTCGTTGGCCAGCAGCGCCGAGAGCGCGGCGGGCTTGCAGGGCGTCTCGAAACTCGATGTGCCCGCGCCGGGCGCCGTGCCGAAGCCCGACCGCGTGGTTCCGTTGAAGGCCCCCTTCTCGTCGAGATCGCCGTAAAAACGCAGGAACGGCATAAGTCTGGCTTTGTCTTCTGCCGTCACTGCCTGGTCGAGTGCGCCCTGATTGATGGCCTTCGAGAGGAGCTCGGCGATATGGCCGCGCGTATCGTTGATCGCGCTGCGCATCCGCACCTTGTTCCCGTCATCGGCGACGAGAAAGGCGGAGCGGCTCGAATTGACCTCGACCTCGAGCGGAACGTCGAACTTCTTGGCGTAGCCGAGAATGCCTTGGTGGAAGCTCGGCAGGCGCGCGGGGCCTGCATTGAAATAGACGCCTTCCGAGAATTTGGCGGTTTGCGTCGCCTCGCCGATCATCTCGATCTTGTCGCCGTCGCGCACCGTCCAGGCGCGCCCGCCGACCCGGCCTCGCGCCTCGAGCAGGGTGACCGAAAACCCTGCCTGTTCGAGTTCGTACGCCGAAACCAACCCGGCTATCCCGGCGCCGAGTATGATGACATGACCATTTTTGCCGAAATCCGGCGGCAAGGCCGGAAGCGCGTTCGCGGTCGAAACGCCGAACAGTCCCAATGATTGCATGGCCGCCGCGGTTGCCCCGGCGCCCCCAGTTATCCCGATCTTTCCCAACAGAACGCGGCGCGTGATCATATTGCTCCCCTGTGCAATGTGTCGTCGCTCTCCCGTTGTTCACCGCGTCAGAAAGTGCCGCGCAGATTTTTGGTATAGATCGTCCGTTCCGATATTCCTGAAAATATCCACATTGTTGTTATTGATGTTGTTGTGTAATGAATTTACGCACGATTACTCATTCTGGCAGCCGATATTGACTGACAGTATTCACCTGCGAGGCCGCTGAATTCTTGTGATTCTTCGAGCGTTTCCAATAAATATTGCAACTGCATGACGCGCAATTGCAAAGATTGCAAAAGGAGATGCAGCATTTGCATCTTTGTGCACTGCAGCAATTTCAGAGGCTTACCGGCGACAATCGAAGAAATACTGCGCATATCGGAGGGCGCCTGCACCTCAACGGACGACCGATTTCGGCGGCTTCAAATCACTGAGCAGCGCGACGACTCCTGTGTCTGCTTAGGCAGATTTCGATCCCAAAGCGGCCCGGCAGCAAACGGCCAAAGCGCCGCGAAGTCGTCTGCACAGCCATAGCCGATCGGTCTTTAGCCACGAGTAGTTCGATTAAGATACGGGAGCCTGTTCGAAACACTCGATCAGCATTTCGGTGAGGACCCTTATCTTTCGAGCGGGATGCTGGTTTGGCGGGCGTATGACATATACACCGGCCGGAGGTGGCGGATACCGTGTCATGATCGGCACGAGTGCGCCGGAGGCCACATGTTCATGGGTAAGGCCGTCGGGAAGGTAAGCGATCCCGAGACCCGCGATCGCGGCGGCGATCAAGGCGGTGCCGTTGTCGGCCTTGAAGCGCCCCTGCGGATGAACCGTGACGATCTTGTCGCCATCCAAGAGTTGCCAGGCTTCGGTGCCCTGCATGAGCGCCTGATGTTCGCCGAGTTCCTCGGGCGTCTCGGGCGATCCATGTGCGGCAATATAGTCCGGGCTCGCGAGGAGATTCCCATATATCGGTCCGACGCGTCGCGCGACCAAATTGGAGTTCTGGAGGTAGCCGACCCGGATCGCACAGTCATAGCCCTCCGCTATCAGATCGACGAAGCGATCCGTATAGCAGGTCTGGATGTTGAGTAGAGGGTGGCGTCGTGCCATCTCCGCGAGCACGGCAGCGAAGTGGGTCGGGCCGAACGTCAGAGGCGCGGAAATCCGCAAGCGGCCACGAAGTTCGCCGGCGGGCAGGATCGTCTCCTTCGCCACGTCGATCTCGGTGCAGACCCTGGCCGCATAGTCCCGGAACGTCGTCCCGGCTTCGGTGAGAGCAGCTCCGCGCGTGGATCGTGCAAGGAGCTGGACGCCAAGCTCCGCCTCGAGCCGGGCAAGCCGCCGGCTGACGATCGACTTGGAGACGCCGAGCCGGCGCGCGGCAGGCGAAACGCCGCCCGCGTCGGCGACTTCCACGAATGTCCGCAATTCTTCGATATCCAATTCGGCGTTCCCCATTCTGCGACACGGCGTCCCGCGAAACGGCGCTACCGCATCGGATATGGGAATGGCAACGTCGATTGGGACGGCGCCACAGCCGGCGCCTGACTCCCGGCAGACCAACTGCCCATTCAACGACAGCAGAGGATAGTCATGACCTTCCGTAACGGCCTTAAATCGCTCCTTCGTCCCGAAGATTCGGTGCTCGTGCTGATCGATCACCAGCCCTACCAGCTCGCCAACCTGAACAGCCATGACCCGCAAGCCGTGGTCAACCTTACGACCGCGCTGGCCAAGCTGGCTAAGGCGTTCGAAGTCCCAACCATTCTCACGAGTGTGATCGCGGGTCGTGGCGGTTATCTCTTTAAGCAGATCACTGACGTCTTCCCGGATCAAGAAGTGATCGACCGGACATGGGTGAACACCTGGCAGGACAAGAACGTGGTCGACGCGGTCAAGGCGACTGGCCGCAAGCAGCTGATCATCGCCGGCCTGTGGACCGAAGTCTGCGTCGCAATGCCTGTCATTCAGGCGGCCGGTGAAGGCTGGGACGTGACCGTGATCACCGACGCGTCGGGCGGGATTTCGAAGGAGTCTCACGAAGTTGCCATCCAGCGAATGATCGCGGCCGGCGCGAACGTGATGACCGTGATGGCGCTCGCT
>NZ_JAKFEM010000015.1:0-69913 GCF_036675685.1 Sphingopyxis sp. | reverse complement strand
GCCTTCCTCGGCGGCGAGGATCGCCTCGCCATGCTCGCCGACGTCGGCGGCGTCCTCGATATGGAGCGACCAGTCGCTGCCGGTCCACCAGGTGACAAATCCTGTTTTCAGGTCATTGCCCGTCAGCAGTTTCATGTAAAATCCCTTATTTGTTCGGCAACGCCCGCCGCGCCGAGGCAGTCGAGCGCATCGGCGCGCGCCGCGACCTTGCCAACGATGATGAGCGAAGGGCTCTGCACCTTTTCGCGTGCGACGAGGTCGCCGAGGTCGGTGAGCAGCGTGCGCAGGACACGGGCGTCGGCGGTCGTACCGCGCTCGATCACCGCAACCGGCAGGCCCGGCGAAACGCCGTCGGCGATCAGCTTGTCGGCGATCGCCGAGGCGGTCGCGAGGCCCATGTAGATGACTAGCGTGCGGCCATGACCCGCGAGCCCCGACCAATCCTGATCGGTGAGGTCCTTGCACTGGCCGGCGACGAAGCTGACCGCGCTCGCATCTTCGCGATGGGTGAGGGGGAGGCCCGCCTGCGCGGCACAGCCCGCGGCGGCGGTGATGCCGGGGACGACTTCGCACGCCACACCGGCTTCGCGCGCGGCATCGAGTTCCTCGCCGCCACGGCCGAAGATGAAGGGATCGCCGCCCTTGAGCCGCACGACCTGCTTGCCGGCGAGCGTCTCGCGGACGAGCAGTTCGTTGATGAGGTCCTGCTTCATCGTGTGCCGGCTGCGCTGTTTCGCGACGCTGATCCGCTCGATATGCGGCGGGATCAGCGCGAGCACGCCTTCGCCGACGAGCCCGTCATGGACAATCAGGTCGGCGCTTGCCAGCAGCCGCGCGGCGCGCAGTGTCAGCAGGTCGGGATCACCGGGGCCGGCGCCGACGAGCCAGAGCTTGCCGGCAGGAGGGAGAGTCTTTTCCATGCACGGTAAATGGTCGCGCGCCGCCCGCATGGCAAAGCAGGCTTTTTTGGCGCCGATGAAGGTAAAATTGCCTCCCCATCTTTGTCATCCCGGACTTGATCCGGGGCCCATGCTTCCATCGCCCGAATGAATGCCGGATCAAGTCCGTCATGACGAAGGGGTCTAGAGGTAGCTCTTGGTCACCAGTTGCGACCCTTCGGGATCGCGCAGGCCGACACCGATCGACGCGCGCATCGCATCGCTTTCGGCCGACGCCACCGGGTAGGCGCAATAGTCGGCGGCGTAAAAGGCGCTTGGCCGATGGTTGCCCGACAGGCCGACGCCGCCGAAGGGCGCGGCGGACGAGGCGCCGTTGGTCGGGCGGTTCCAGTTGATGACCCCGGCGCGGGCATTCGCCCAGAACTGGTCGTAAAGCTGCGGCGTGCCGCCGATCAGCGATGCCGACAAACCGAACGCCGTATTGTTCGCCTCGGCGATCGCGGCCTCGAAACTGTCGACGCGGATGACCTGGAGCAGCGGGCCGAACAGCTCGATATCGGGGCGTTCGGGCATCGCCGTCACGTCGATGATCCCGGGGGTCAGGAAGGGACGTCCGGCGACCGGGCGGGTCATGTGGCGGATCACCTGGCCGCCGTTCGACATCAGGATCAGGAAGCTTTCGGTAAGGCCGTCGGCCGCCTCATTGTCGATGACCGGCCCCATATAGGGCGCGGGTTCGGCGTGCGGATGGTCGACGATCAGCCGGCCCGCCAGATCGCGCACCTCCTCGATCAGCTTGTCGGCGAGGCTGTCGCGGACGATCAGCCGCCGCGCGTTGCTGCACCGCTGTCCGGCACTGAGGAAGGCCGACTGGACGACGATGATCGCCGCGGTGCGCAGATCGGCGGTATCCCACACGACAATCGGATTATTGCCGCCCATTTCGAGCGCGAGCATCTTGCCCGGCTGGCCCGCGAACTGACGGTTGAGCGCGAGGCCGGTGCGCGCCGAGCCGGTGAAGAGCAGGCCGTCGATGCCCTCGTGCCCGGCGAGTGCCTTGCCCGTGTCGGGGCCGCCGATGATCAGGCGCAGCACCTCTTGCGGGACGCCGGCGCTGTGGAACAGCTCGACGAGCTTTGCGCCGACCGCCGGGGTCTTTTCGGAGGGTTTGAACAGCACCGAATTGCCCGCGATCAGCGCGGGGACGATATGGCCGTTCGGCAAGTGTGCCGGGAAATTATAGGGGCCGAGCACCGCGAGCGCGCCATGCGGCTTATGCCGCACCGCATTGCGCAGCCCCATCGCCCCTTCGATCCGCCGGTTGGGCGTGCGTTCGGCATAGGCTTTGACCGAAATGTCGACCTTGTTTGCGACCGATTCGACTTCGGTGCGCGCTTCCCACAGCGGTTTTCCGGTTTCGCGCGCGATCAGATCGGCAAGCGCCTCGCCCTCTGCCTTGACCCGATCGGCGAAGCGGCGCAGCGTTTCGGTGCGGAAGGTGACGGGTTTGGCGGCCCATTCGGGCCAGGCGCGGCGCGCGATTTCGACTTCGTCATCGATATTGCTGACCGGACCGCGCCAGAGCTCTTCGCCGGTTGCGGGTTCGAAGGAAAGCAGTGGCTCGCTCATGGTCGCCCCGCTCTTATCGGTGAAAGCGGGCGGCGGCAACCTGTCCGGCAGACCGATATGACGGATCACTTGCACCCTGCGGCGTGGTTGGCGATAGACGCGGACGAGTCCCGCGCGCCGGGACCGCGGAAAAACGCCGAGCAAAGGGGACGCGCCATTTTGGCAAAGCAGGACAGCCGTCGCGACTGGTCGGACCAATATTGGTGGTCGTCCGACGGCGTACGGCTGCATGCGCGTGTCTATGCGGGGCCGGAAGACACCGAAAACGCGCCGCCGGTCCTCTGCATGCCAGGTCTTGCCCGCAACGCCCGCGATTTCGAGAAGCTGGCACCGCATGTCGCCAGGCAGCGCAAAACGATCGTGATCGAATTCCGCGGCCGGGGCGAAAGCGCCTATGCCAAGGATCCGATGACCTATGTCCCACTGACCTATGTGCAGGATGTCGTCGCGATGCTGGGCGAACTCGGCATCGAGCGCTTTGCGGCGATCGGCACCTCGCTCGGCGGGCTGGTGTCGATGCTGATGGCGGCGACGTTGCCGGGGCGGCTGGTCGGCGCGGTGCTCAACGATGTCGGGCCCGAGCTCCAGACCGCGGGGCTCGAGCGGATTCGCGACTATATCGGCGCGGGCGGCAGCCAGCCGACGTGGATGCACGCCGCGCGCGCCTTTGCCGAGCTCAACGGCGCCATCTATCCCGGCTATGAAATCCACGACTGGCTGCGGCTGACCAAGCGCACCCACCGGCTGACCGCCGAGGGCCGCATCGTCACCGATTACGACAAACAGATCGCGGCGCCGCTGCGCGTGCCGGGCGGGGGCGATGCGGGGGTCGACCTGTGGCCGGCGTACCGCGCGCTGGGCAATGTCCCGCTGCTGATCCTGCGCGGCGAACTTTCGGACATATTGGCGCGGTCGGCGGGTGAGAAGATGGCCGCGGAATTGGCGCGGGCGCGGCTGGTCGAGGTGCCGGGGGTCGGCCATGCGCCGACGATGGACGAGCCCGAGGCGCTGGCCGCGATCGACGCGTGGGTAGCGGAACTGCCCGCCGCGTGACCGGCGCCAAACCCCCGGCGCGCCTGCTGCACCTTCATTCGAGCTTCTCGCTGGGCGGGAAAGAGGCGCGGGCGGTCCGATTGATGAATTTGATAGGCCCGCGCGCACGCCACACCATCCTGTCGGCTGTTCCCGATGCGCTGGGCGCGCGCGATGCGATCGACCCGGGGATCGACGTTATATTTCCGGCCGATGCGCCGCCGCTGCACGGCAAGCCGGGGCCGGCACGCTACCGCGATCTTGCGCGCTTTATGCGGCAGTTCGACCTGGTGCTCAGCTATAATTGGGGATCGATGGACGGGGTGATGGCGCACCGCATATTTGCACCTTTCCAAGACCTGCCGCCGCTGATCCATCATGAGGACGGGTTCAACGAGGATGAGAGCGTCAGGCGCAACTGGAAACGCAACGCCTTTCGCCGTCTCGCGCTGCCAACCGCCGAGGCGCTGGTCGTGCCGTCGGCACTGCTCGAGCGGATCGCGGCGGACGAGTGGGGCGCACGGCGGCGCACGGTGGTGATCCGCAACGGGATCGACACCGAGGCTTATGAAGCCAAACCATCGGTCGCGATTGCGGGGCTGGAACGGCGCGAGGGCGACGTCGTGATCGGTACCGTCGCCGGGCTGCGCAAGGTCAAGGATCTGCCGCGGCTCATCCGGGCGGTCGCGACATTACCCGCAAATGTCCGGCTGGTCGTCGTCGGCGAGGGACCCGAACGCGCGGCGATTGCGGCCGAAGCAGCGGCATGCGGCCTTGCCGACCGGCTCGTGATGCCGGACTTTATGGCCGAACCCGCGCGCTGGATCGGCCATTTCGACCTGCTGGCGCTATCCTCGCGCAGCGAACAGGCGCCGATTGCGGTGATCGAGGCGATGGCGGCCGGATTGCCGGTGGTCAGCCCCGATGTCGGCGATGTCGCGGCTATGGTGGCAGAGGAAAATCGCCGCTTCATCGCGGCGGACGAAGCCGGGTTCCGCGCGGCATTGGCTGAACTAGCGGATAACGCGCCGCTGCGGGCGCAGGTCGGCGCCGCCAACCGCCGCGTTGCCGCCGAACGCTTCGACGAATCTACCATGGTCGCCGCTTATGAAAATCTCTATGGTCGGGCGCTTGCTGGACGCCGCCTTTTCTCCGGGAATTAGGCGGCGCGCCCATTGACTTTCACGGCCGTGTTCCGCTTACGGAAACGGCAAAGGGGGCCGGTACGCGGGACGCGACCGGTGGAGAGAAAGAGACTTGGAATGTTCAAAGGTTTGAAGCCCATCCTTTACGGCGGACGCGAAGTCTGGCCGCTGGTCGAGGGCGGCAAGGGCGTTTCGGCGACCAACCATATGTCGAGCGGCGCCTGGGCCGCCGCGGGCGGCATCGGCACCGTGTCGGCGGTCAACGCTGACAGCTATGACGCCGAAGGCAAGATCGTCCCGCAGGTTTACAACGCGCTGACCCGGCGCGAGCGTCACGAAGAGCTGATCCAGTACGGCATCGAGGGCGCCGTGGCGCAGGTCGAACGCGCCTATGAGGTGTCGGGCGGCAAGGGTGCGATCAACATCAACGTCCTGTGGGAAATGGGCGGCGCCCAGCAGATCCTCGAGGGCGTGCTGGCGCGGACCAAAGGGATGGTGGCCGGTGTCACCTGCGGCGCGGGCATGCCGTACAAGCTCAGCGAAATCGCCGAGCGGCACAATGTGATGTATCTGCCGATCATCAGTTCGGCGCGCGCCTTTCGCGCGCTGTGGAAGCGCGCGTATCACAAGGTCCCGCACCTTTTGGGCGCGGTAGTTTACGAAGATCCGTGGCTCGCCGGCGGCCACAACGGCCTGTCGAACGCCGAAGATCCGCTGGTGCCGCAGGATCCTTATCCGCGCGTCGCGGCGGTGCGCGAGACGATGCGCGCCGAGGGCATCGCCGACAGCGTGCCGATCGTGATGGCGGGCGGCGTCTGGTATCTGCGCGACTGGGAGAATTGGATCGACAATCCCGAGCTTGGCCAGATTGTCTTCCAGTACGGCACGCGGCCGCTGCTGACCGAAGAAAGCCCGATCCCGCAGGCGTGGAAGGATCGTCTCCGCACGCTCGACGACGGCGATGTGCTTTTGCACCGCTTTTCGCCTACCGGTTTTTACTCGAGCGCGGTGCGCACGCCCTTTCTGCGCGACCTCGAAGCGCGTTCGGAGCGCCAGATTCCTTACTCGAAGCAGGAAGCCGGCGATCATATCGTCCAGCTCGATGTCGGGGTGAAGGGCAAGAATTTCTGGGTCACCCCGCACGACCGCGCCCGCGCGCGCGACTGGGCGGCCGAAGGCTATACCGAGGCGCTGAAGACCCCCGACAACACGGTCGTCTTCGTCACCGACGATGACAAGGCGGTGATCCGCAAGGACCAGACCGATTGCATGGGCTGCCTGTCGCATTGCGGCTTTTCGTCGTGGAAGGACCATGACGATTACACTACCGGCTACCTCGCCGATCCGCGCAGCTTCTGTATCCAGAAGACGCTGCAGGACATCGCGCACGGCGGCGATCCCGAACAAAACCTGATGTTTGCGGGCCACGCCGCGTTCAACTTCAAGACCGATCCGTTCTATTCGAACAACTTCACCCCGACGGTGAAGCAGCTGGTGGATCGGATCTTGACGGGGGATTGATGACGTCGCCCTAAAAACGCGTCGTCATTGCGAGCGAAGCGAGCGGTCTGGAACCACGTCGAGCGGAACTACGCCCACCCTTCCAGCACCTGATCGGGCGGCCGATGCCCGTCGCACCAGGCACGGATGTTCGCGATGACCTTTTCGCCCGAGGCCTCACGCCCCTCGATCGTCGCCGAGCCGAGGTGCGGGAGCAGCACGACGTTGTCGAGCGCGAGCAGCGCGGGGTCGACCGCGGGTTCGTGGGTGTAGACGTCGAGCCCCGCACCCGCGATGCGGCCGGTCTGGAGCGCCGCGACCAGCGCCTTTTCGTCGACGATCTCGCCGCGCGCGGTGTTGATCAGGTAAGCGGTCGGCTTCATCGCGCCGATGCGCGCGGCGTTGACCATCTCGTGTGTCTCGCTCGTGTGCGGGCAGTGGAGCGTCACGATGTCGCTGATGCGCAGCAGCGTGTCGACGCTGGCGTGATAGCTTGCGCCCAGCTCCTCCTCGATCGCTGCGGGCAGGCGTTTGCGGTTATGATAGTGGATCGACAGGCCAAAGGCGCGTGCACGGTGCGCGACCGCAAGGCCGATGCGCCCCATGCCGACGATGCCGAGCAATTTGCCGCCGACGCGGTGGCCAAGCATCGTGCTCGGCGCCCAGCCGGCCCATTTGCCCGAACGCATCAGCTTCTCGCCCTCGGCAAGGCGGCGCGGAACCGAGAGGATCAGCGCCATCGTCATGTCGGCGGTATCTTCGGTAAAGACCCCCGGGGTGTTCGACACCATGATGCCCTTCGCGCGCGCGGCCGCAAGGTCGATATGGTCGACGCCGGCACCGAAATTGGCGATCAGCTTTAGCCGCTCGCCGGCGGCCGCGAGGATGTCGGCATCGATCTTGTCGGTGACGGTCGGCACCAGCACGTCGCAGTCGGCAACGGCGGCCCGAAGCTCGCTTTCGGCATAGGCATGATCGTGCGCCGACAGCGCGACGTCGAACAATTCGGCCATGCGCGCCTCGACATGCGGCATCAATTGGCGGGTGACGATGACGCGCGGGCGTTTCGGGCGGGATGAATCGGGCATGGCCGCCGATAGAGCGCGCCGATGCTTGAGGGTCAAGGGGCAGTGGCTCATCTTCTCTGTGGACGGCCAACCGTTTGCCTGCTGCGGCCGGTTGATAAGTGGCGCCGATTTTGACAAGGGAGGGCGATGACCAGCCGAAAATTTGCAATGATATTGCTCAGCCTTGCCGCCGTGGGACCGGCGGCGGCGCAATCCGATCCCAAATTGCCCTATTGGGCGTCGATCAGCGTCGACGAGGCGCGGATGCGCAAGGGGCCGTCGCCCGACGTTCCGGTCATCTGGGAATATCGGCGTAAGGACCTGCCGGTAAAGGTGATCGCGCGCTTTGAAACCTGGCGCAAGATTGAGGATCCCGACGGGACGCAGGGCTGGATGGCGGCGCGACTGCTCAGCCGCACGCGCACCGCGATCGTCACCGGCGAAATCCGGCCACTGCGCGACGAGGCGAGCCTGTCCGCAGCGGTGGCCTATCGCGCTGAGCCCGGCGTCGTCGGCCGTATCACCGAATGCGCGAACGGCTGGTGCCTGTTCGACGTGAAGGGCCGCAAGGGCTGGATCCAGGCCGACCATATCTGGGGCGATTGATCCGCGGCCACGAAGAAAGGGCCGGACGGTTTCCCGCCCGGCCCCTGCATGGCTTACCGGTTAGCGCCGCCAGTTGAAGTGGTTGCGATAGACCCGGATAACCCGGCCGTTGCGCTCGTTGACCAGCAACAGGTCATTGTAATGGCGCACATAGATCAGGTTACGACCCGCGCGCGGCACGCCCCAGCGACTGTCCCAGCTCGGACGATAGGCCGGAGCATAATAGTTCGAGCGCAAGGTCGCGCCGGCGCGGAACTGCTGATAGCGGAAGGGCGCGCGATAGTTCGAATAGCGGCGATCCTGGCGCCAGTCGCGGCGGTCTTCGCGCAGCTCCTGACGCGCATCGCGAACTTCGCGGCGTTCCTCACGGACATCGCCGCGGTCGCCATAGCGCTGCGCATTGCGCAGCTCGCGCTGCTCTTCGCGGACGTCGCGGCGGTCTTCGCGGATCTCGCGGGTCTGCGCCTGCGCCATGGCGGGCACCATCATCGCGGCGATCAGACCGGCGGTGAGAAATTTGCTCTTCATTGTGCCATTCCTTTCAATCGGTCAGGGGGAGGGGATCTGCCCGATGACAAACATGGAATAGGCGAGTCGGTTTGAACGGCGCCGGAATGCGCCGTTTATTTTCAGGACATTAGTGTCGCAAATTGTCGCGGGATTTACGACGAAACGGCGCCGTCTTGCGACGGCGCCGCGCAACCTTTGTGGGAAGGGGTTTTAGACCAGCTCGATCGCCACCGCTGTCGCTTCGCCGCCGCCGATGCACAGGCTCGCGATACCGCGCGTCTTGCCGTGGCGCTGGAGCGCCGCGATCAGCGTCGTGATGATGCGCGTGCCGCTGGCGCCGATCGGGTGGCCGAGCGCGGTTGCGCCGCCGTGGACGTTGATCTTGTCGTGCGGGATGCCGAGGTCGTGCATCGCGAACATCGCGACGCAGGCGAACGCCTCGTTGACTTCGAACAGGTCGACGTCGCCGATCGACCAGCCGGTCTTGGCGAGCAGCTTGTTGATCGCGCCGACGGGGGCGACCGTGAAATCCTTGGGCTCCTGAGCGTGCGCGGCATGCGCGACCAGCCGGGCAACGGGCTTGGCGCCCTTGGCGTCGGCGACCGACTGGCGCGTCAGCACAACCGCGGCGGCGCCGTCGGAGATCGACGAACTGGTCGCGGCGGTGATCGTGCCATCCTTCGCAAAGGCGGGCTTCAGCGTCGGAATCTTGTCGGGCATCGCCTTGCCCGGCGCTTCGTCGGTGTCGACAATGACGTCGCCCTTGCGCCCCGCGATGGTCACCGGCGCGATTTCGGCGGCGAAGGCGCCGTCGGTGATGGCGCTCTTGGCGCGGCTCAGCGATTCAAGCGTGTAATCGTCCTGCGCCTGACGCGAGAGCTGATAGGCGTCGGCGGTATCCTGCGCGAAGGTGCCCATCGCGCGGCCGGCTTCGTAAGCATCTTCCAGCCCGTCGAGGAACATATGGTCATAGGCCGTATCATGGCCGATGCGCGCGCCGCCGCGATGCTTCTTGAGCAGGTAGGGCGCGTTGGTCATCGATTCCATGCCGCCCGCGACGATCAGGTCGACGCTGCCCGCGGCGAGCGCTTCGGCCCCCATGATCACGGTCTGCATGCCCGAACCGCAGACCTTGTTCACGGTGGTCGCCTGCACCGACTTGGGCAGGCCCGCCTTGATCGCGGCCTGCCGCGCCGGCGCCTGGCCGAGGCCGGCGGGAAGCACGCAGCCCATATAGATGCGCTCGATGTCGTCGCCGCTCACGCCCGCGCGCTCGACCGCCGCCTTCACCGCGGTGGCGCCAAGATCGGTCGCGCTCGCATCCGAAAGCGCGCCCTGCATGCTGCCCATCGGGGTGCGCGCATAGGAGAGGAAGACGACGGGATCGGTGGCGGTCATATCGAGAGACTCCGTAGGAGAAAGAAGGATCGGCGGCCCGATTAGCCGAAATGCTGCAAATGCGAAAGGGGCAGGAAAGCCGATCTCCCGGCCCCGTTTCCTTCGGAAGGAGAGCAGCAAAACCTTGGATCGCGAAGGGCGACCGCACGGCCACCGCCATGTCAAAGTTCAGTGAAGTTCAGCCCAATGACGATCCTGTCGGGCTGCCGCCCGCGATGACAGGCTGGGTGGATCGCGTGCCGGCGTGGGAAGGATGCTGCTCATCCGCAATCTTGAAGCATAGCGGGATATTGTAGGAAAGAGGTTTTCCGGGAGGGCGTTTGGGGGTTAAACTTTCACTGTACCGCGATGAACGACCGGAACGGGGTGGGGAGTGGGCGGTTGTTATCCCGGCTTCGTCATCCCGGGCTTGACCCGGGACCCGCCTTCCTTCTTCCCAACCGAGAAAAGACAAGGCAGGCCCCGGGTCAAGCCCGGGGTGACGAGAAGTTGGATGACTGCAACCGGTCGTTTCCCGACCATCCGCGTTCCCACGCGGCTCAGATGCGCCGCCGTCGGGACCGAGCCGCGGCCCCTTGGACCGCGCCGCGCGCGCAGGTTTCAACTTGCAACCGGCTGCGGGTCATGGTGAAGTCGCGCCAATTCGAAAAGGGAGATGGGTCATGGCCACCGCGATCAAGCAGGATGTTGCCGGGGAAACGCAGCGCATGCACGCGGTGCTCGCCGCACAAAAGGCCAGCTTTACTGCCGCCATGCCCGAAAGCCTGGCGGTGCGCACCGACCGTATCGACCGCGCGATCGCGCTGCTCGTCGACCATGCCGAGGATTTTGCCAAGGCAGTGAGCGAGGATTTCGGTCATCGCAGCCGCGAACAGACGCTGATGACCGACATCATGCCCTCGGTTAGCGCGCTCAAGCACGCCAAGAAGCATATGGCGAGCTGGGCGAAGGGCGAGAAGCGCAAACCGACCTTCCCGCTGGGTCTGCTGGGCGCGAAGGCCGAGGTGCAGTTCCAGCCCAAGGGCGTCGTCGGCATCGTCGCGCCGTGGAATTTCCCGGTCGGCATGGTTTTCGTGCCGATGGCGGGTGTGCTCGCGGCGGGCAATCGCGCGATGATCAAGCCGAGCGAGTTCACCGAGAATGTCTCGGCGCTGATGGCGCGGCTGGTACCCGACTATTTCGACGAAAGCGAGATGGCGGTGTTCACCGGCGATGCCGAGGTCGGGGTCGCTTTCTCGAAACTTGCGTTCGATCATATGATCTTCACCGGCGCGACGAGCGTCGGGCGCCACATCATGCGCGCCGCGGCGGACAATCTGGTCCCTGTCACGCTCGAACTCGGCGGCAAGTCGCCAACCTTCATCGGGCGCAGCGCGAACAAGGATCTCGTCGGCCAGCGCGTCGCGCTCGGCAAGATGATGAACGCGGGGCAAATCTGCCTCGCACCCGATTATCTCCTCGTCGCCGAAGACCAGGAGGGCGAGGTGATCGACAGCGTCACCAAGGGCGCGACGGCGCTTTATCCGACGCTGCTCGCCAATGACGATTACACCTCGGTCGTGAACACCCGCAATTACGACCGGCTGCAATCCTATCTCGCCGACGCGCGCGCGAAGGGCGCCGAGGTGATCGAGGTCAATCCGGGCGGTGAAGATTTCGCGAGCTCGAACGGCCACAAGATGCCGCTCCACATCGTCCGCAACCCGACCGACGACATGAAGGTGATGCAGGAGGAAATCTTCGGCCCGATCCTGCCGGTCAAGACCTACAAGACGATCGACGACGCGATCGACTATGTGAATGCGAACGACCGTCCGCTCGGCCTCTATTACTTCGGGCAGGACAAGAGCGAGGAAGATCGCGTGCTGACGCGGACGATCTCGGGCGGGGTGACGGTCAACGACGTCTTGTTCCACAATGCGATGGAGGATCTGCCCTTCGGCGGCGTCGGGCCGTCGGGGATGGGCAATTACCACGGCGTCGACGGGTTCCGCACCTTCAGCCACGCGCGCGCGGTCTATCGCCAGCCCAAGCTCGACGTCGCGGGGCTCGCGGGCTTCAAGCCGCCCTATGGCAAGGCGACCGCCAAGACGCTGGCGAAAGAGCTCAAGAAATAGCTTGGCAAGACAGGATGCTTCGCCTTAGGGGAAGCGCCGCGCCTTGGCGCCGTGCCCCTGTGGTGAAATTGGTAGACGCGCCGCACTCAAAATGCGGTTCCGCAAGGAGTGCTGGTTCGAGTCCGGCCAGGGGCACCACTTCGACGTGCAGAGGCCTCCATCAGCTTCTGAAAGCAGCGCATGATGAGCGATGTCGAGGAGGGAGCCCATGGCTGACGAAGTCGAACTGAAGCTCGAACTTTCGCGGGACGCGGCAGAAAAGGTCGAAAGCTCGGAACTCCTGGGGGGCGCTCCGCAGAAGATCAAGCAATTCGCGATCTATTTCGATACGCCCGACCAGCATTTGGCGAAGGCGGGTTTTTCGCTTCGCATCCGGCGCTCGGGCAAGAAGCGGATTCAGACGATCAAGGCCGACGGCATGAAGGCGGCAGGGCTGTTCGTGCGGCCCGAATGGGAACGCCCGGTCGACGACGATACGCCGATACTCGACGAAAAATCGCCATTGGCGGCGTTTCTGGGTGACGATGTTGCCGCCATTGCGCCTGTATTCGAAGTGAAGGTCCATCGGGCCCTGTGGGTTGTTGCGGAAGGCGAGGCGATCATCGAAGTGGTGCTCGATCGCGGCGAGGTTGTTGCCGCGGATCGCCGGTCCGAGATCTGCGAAATCGAGCTCGAGCTCAAATCCGGCGATCGTGCCGCGCTCTTCGATTTGGCTCGGAAGATCGACGGTGTCGCTGAATTTCGGCTCGGTGTGTCGAGCAAGGCGGAACGGGGTTACCGGTTGATCGGCCGCCACGCGGATATGGTCAAGGCGGCGCCCGTGATGCTCACCGGCGACATGACCGCGATACAGGCATTCCAGGCTATTCTCCAATCCTGCGTCCGGCAGTTCCGGCTCAACGAAACCCTGCTTCTGGCCGACAGCAACCCCGGCGCCCTACACCAGGCCCGCGTAGCCCTGCGCCGCCTGCGATCCGCCGTCACGATCTTCAAGCCGATCATCGGCGACGATGGCGCCGAAATTCGCGAGAATCTGCGCTGGCTTGCTTCGGAGCTGGCGCCCGCGCGCGATCTCGACGTCCTGCTCGAACGCGCTGGGGCTGGTTCGCTTCACGATTCCATCGCGGCGGCGCGAGATGATGCCTATGACCGGGCCTCCGACGCGCTTTCGACCCTTCGTGGGCGGCGGTTGATGTTCGATCTTGTGGCATGGCAGGCGTGCGGGGGCTGGGCGGGATCCTCGGGCGGTGCGTGCGACGGCAACCAGCCCGCGACGGAATTTGCGGCCGCGGCGCTTGACCGCTTTCGCCGCAGAGTGAAGCGCCGCGGGCGCGACATCGAACGCGCCGACGACGATGCGCGCCATGAGCTCCGCAAGAGTGCAAAGAAGCTGCGCTACGCTTCCGAATTCTTTTCCTCGCTGTTCGACGGCAAGCGCGAACGGCGCCGTTACAAACGATTCGTCTCGATGATGAAAGAGCTTCAGGACCAGCTCGGCGCGCTCAACGATCTCGCGACGGCACCCGATATTCTGGCCAGGCTCGACATGACGGACCATCCCGAAGCGAGGGACGTCCTCGCGGGCGGCGATAAAAAGAAGCTTCTGGAAGCGGCCGCGGAGGCGCACGAAGACCTTCTCGATGTAAAGCGTTTCTGGTGACAGCGTCTCGCGCTAGCGCGAACTTTCCTTCCGCCACGCGGGGCCCTTGATCGCGAGGCCGCGTTTTTCGAGTTGGTCGAGAACGCCGTCTTTCTCGGCGAGCACCCGGAGCGGCACGACGGCGAGCGTGACGCCGGGCTGCGCCGTTGCGTCGTGGATGGCGCCGACCCATTGCTGGCGAAGCGCGGGGCCGAAGCCGTCGTTGGTCCACGGCCAGCAGCGCCCAAGCGCCGCCTCGAGCGGGTTGGCCATCACCGCGGGCACGTCGAACCCGGTCCAGGCCTGGCCGCGTTCGACCACGATGCCGGGGCCAGCCTCGGTCGCGGTCATTGCGGCCTCGAGGCAGGGGATATGCGTTTCGGGCGCCGCGGCGAAGAGATTGTCGAGCATGTCTTCGCCGCGCACTTCGCCGACAGGCTGGGTGGGGGTTTTCGTGTTACGGGCAGCTTTGCGGACGACGTCGGATGCGTCGTCGGCGGTATCGCGATTGAACGCGAGGCGCTTCGACAGCAGGTCGAAAGCCGTCATCAGGAAGTTCTGCCGGGCGTAATCCTGATCGAACCGGCTTTCGAGCGCACCCAGCCGCTTCATCTGCTGCGGTTCCAGATAGTCGGCTGCGGAGCGCCCCTTTGGCAATTTGGTGAGGCCGCCGCCGCGGAAGATGAGCCGGAAAATATCGCCGGGCGATACTTTCGCCTTGGTTCCCAGGATGATCCGTTGCGCGCGCTCGGTCGCGCCTTCCAGCCGTTCGGGACGCCATGGCGTCGCCTTGGGGATTTCGGCGATCTCGCCAACGAGGATGATGACGCCGGCGCGCGTCTCGATCGTCCACATCGGGGCGCCCGAACGGCGCGCGGTCACCACGATCTCGTCATTCGCATTGGCCGGCGCCGCCGTTTCCTGTGCGGTGGCCGGGCGTGGCGCGATGGTTGCCGCCGTCCCCGCCGCAAGCAATATGGTCAAAAGGCCTGTCGTCTTCATCCGGTCGCTCCAGCCTCGCGCATATTTCCCGCGCTGTGTCCAACGCCAATGGCCCCACTTTGGCACTTAATCCAGACGCTTTGGCACCGTTAAATTATGCAAAATGCGAAATTAGGCATGGCTGGCGATCAAACTGTCTCCCGGAGTTTGGGCCGTTCTGTTGAAATCATGTTAATCAGGATGCGCAATATGATTGAATAATAAGCGAAATTCCTATATTATCGCTGGGAATATTTTTAGTATTATGCAGTATTGATAGGTACTTACTGTTTCTGTCTGACGCTGTTTCGATGAGGTGGATGACATGAATCAACGTCGCTTCTCCGACCCCGCAGAGGAGCAAGAAGTTGCCGCCGCCGCCGATCGCCGCGGCGCCGATCGCTATCGTACCGTGTGGCGGATTGCCAAGATCGTGCGAAATGGCGACGCGGGCCTTTGGCGCGTCCGCAATATTTCAGACCGGGGGATGATGCTCGCGGCCGACGTTCCGATTACCGTTGGCGAGAAGCTGGAAATCGCGCTTTCGGATACCGTCGTCTTGCAGGGCGAGGTCGTCTGGTCCGACGCGGGGCGGTGCGGCGTCGAATTCGACAAGGCGGTCAATGTCGCCGATGTGCTGAAGCAATTGGCGGCCGAACAACGCGCCACCGGCTATCGCCAGCCGCGCCTGCCGGTGCGCACACAGGCGCAGGCGGTGACCGATGAGGGGACGAGCCAGATCGAGCTGGTCGATATGTCGCAGAACGGCGCGGGTTTTGTCCACGACGGCCATTTGGAGGTCGGCAAGGAGCTCGAACTCGTGCTCGCGGGCGGCGTCAGGCGCAAGGCCATCGTCCGCTGGTCGCGTGCCGGGCGCGGCGGCCTTTGGCTGACCCAGCCGCTCGACCGCGCCGATCTCGAAAGCATCCATCGCTTCGAAAGCTGAAACTCAAGATGCGCCGCGAGCGATCTTTGCCCACGGATTAAGATCGGGTTCGGCGATCTTCGCCAGCCGGTTGCGGTCGCGATGCAGGAAAGGCTCGGCCTGGCCTTTGACGATCAGCGTGGTGTCGGAGACGTAGCTCCATGTCCCGTCGTCGTGGAAATCGACGCTGATCCGATAGCTGTCGGTGCGGAAGGCGAGGTCGAGGAAGGTCGTCGAGCAGATTCCATATTCGGTCTGGCCGCGCTCGGCTTTCAGCACCAGCTTCTTCGCATCGGGTTCGGCGTGGCCCGCCGCAATCGCAATCTGCCCGCGCGGGATCGCGAGCGTCTGCAGGATCAGTCCGGTCGCCGCCTCATACAGCCAGTAACCGACCTGGTCGTGGAAGGTAATATCCTCTTCGCGCGTGTTGATATGAAGATGGTAGCGCAGCCCATAGAAAAGCTGCGGGCCGTTCGCCTGCGGGTCGATCGGCTGCATTTCGATCCGCTCATAATATTGGCGCGTTTCGGGGCCGTCGGCCTTGGGATTGATGTCGACCCCGCGCTGTCCTTCCCAGATGCCCGCGAGGCGGCGCAATGGGCCGAGGTTGGCGAGCGTTTCGGGATCGACATCCTCGGGCTCGGTGAAAATATCGTCGGGTAATTCCATCGCTCGCCCCCAGCCGGTTCAGATGTCTTCGACGAGCCGCCCGTAAAGCTGCGGCCGGCGATCGCGGAAAAAGCCCATGCCCGCACGATGCTTCGCCGCGCGGTCGAGGTCGACCGTCTCGACCAGCACGCCGGTTTCGCTGGCGCCAAATTCCCGGGTCAGGTCGCCCCATTCGTCGCTGATAAAGCTGTGGCCATAGAAATTGGCGTCGCCCTCGGTCCCGATGCGGTTCGCGGCGATCACCGGCATGCAGTTCGACACGCTGTGCCCCTGCATCGCGCGGCGCCACATGCGGCTGGTGTCGAGATCGGCGTCATAGGGTTCGCTGCCGATCGCGGTCGGATAAAAAAGCAGCTCGGCCCCCATCAGCGCCATCGCGCGCGCGCATTCGGGATACCATTGGTCCCAGCATACGCCGACGCCGACGCGCGTCCCGAACACGTCCCAGACCTTGAAGCCCGTGTTGCCGGGCCGGAAATAATATTTCTCTTCGTAACCGGGGCCGTCGGGGATGTGGCTCTTGCGGTACGTTCCCATGATCGCGCCGTCGGGCCCGATCATCGCGAGCGTGTTGTAATAATGCGGCCCGTCCTTCTCGAAAAAGCTCGTCGGGATTGCGACCTTCAGCTTCGCTGCGAGCGCCTGCATGGCGATCACGCTTGGATGCTCGATCGTCGGGCGCGCGGAGGCGAAGAGTTCTTCATCCTCGACCTGGCAGAAATAGGGACCTTCGAAAAGTTCGGGCGGCAGGATGACCTGCGCGCCTTTCGCGGCGGCCTCCTCGACGAGGGCTGACACGGCCTCGATATTGGGCTGAACGGGACCGGGCAGGGGAAGCTGCAGCGCGGCGACGGTGATGATGCGGGTCATATTTTCCCTATGCCGGAAGCTGCTGGCTCGAGCAATGGAAGCTGCCGCCGCCGGCGATGATCCCGCGCGCAGGGACACCGGCCGCGCGGCGGTCGGGGAACAGCGCGGCGAGGGCGTCGACCGCCGCGACGTCGTTGGCGACGCCATAGGCGGGCACGACAACGACGCTGTTGCCGATGTAGAAGTTCATATAGCTCGCCGCAGCGATTTCGCCGTCCACTTCGACGCGGCCGGGCGAGGGCAAGTCGACGATCTCGATCCCGCCGAACGCCGCGGTGCGCGCGCGAGCATCGGCGTAGATATGCGCGTTGGGGTCGTCCTCACCCGCCGCGACGGGCAGCGCGAGGCGCCCTTCGCCGACGAAGCGCGCGAGATTGTCGACATGGCCGTCGGTATGATCGCCGACCAGTCCATTGCCGAGCCACAGCAGCCGATCGATGCCCAACGACTGATGGAGCCGCACCGCAATATCCTCGCGCGTCAGCGTCGGGTTGCGGTTCATGTTGAGCAGGCATTCCTCGGTGGTGACGCAGAGCCCGGTGCCGTCGACGTCGATCCCGCCGCCTTCGAGTATCCAGTTCTGATCGTCCACGGGCAAGCCCGACCCGGCGGCGAGCGCTGCGCCGACTTCCCGGTCGCCCGGCATGACGAATTTCTCGCCCCACCAGTTGAACTTGAAATTGCGCGCGCGCCGCGCGGCGCCGGTGCCCGCGATGATCGGCCCGGTGTCGCGCAGCCAGATGTCGCCGAGGGGCTGGATCAGGATGCGCACACCGGGGTCGACGAGCGCGGCGGCGATATTCGCCTGCCGCTCGTCGTTGACCACCAGCCGCACCTCTTCGCCCTTGCCGCCATCATGGACGGCGTTGGCGAAGGCGGCGACATCGGCCCGCGCGGCGTCGATCTGCCCGGCCCATTCCTCGGCGAGGTGCGGGAAACCGATCCAGACGGCGTCGTGCGGCGCCCATTCGGCGGGCATTCTTAGCGTCATGGGCGCTCGTCCTCTCTTTCGTCATTGCGAGGAGCGGAGCGCCGCGGCAATCCAGAGTGGCTTAGAACCGCCCTGGATTGCTTCGCTTCGCTCGCAATGGCGAAGCTTTATTTCGCAGCGGCGCGCGACTTGTCGCGGGCGGCGCGGAATTCGTCGCCTTCCACCCAGTTCGGCCACGCGTCGGTCATCGCCAGCATGCGGCCCGCGGCGTAATAGAGGCGCAGGTCGGCGAGCATGCCGTCCCAGTTGGTGATCGCCTCATATTCGTCGCCGGGGGCGTGGTAGCGGTTCTTTTCATAATCTTCCGACGCCTTCTTGCCGGCTTCCTTGCCGCCTTCGACCAGATCGTCGCCGCTGCCGAAGTTGAACATCGGCACGCCGAGCTTGGCGAAGCTGAAATGGTCCGAACGATAGTAGAAGCCCTTTTCGGGGGTCGGCTCGTCGACGACCGGGCGCTTCGCTTCGCCCGCGATCTTGGTCAGATAAGCGTCGAGTTCGGACTTGCCGCGGCCGACGACGACGATGTCCTTCGCCGGGCCGATCGCGTTGAGCGCGTCCATGTTCACGCCGCCGACCGTCTGCGCGAGCGGGAAGACCGGATTTTCGGCGTAATATTTGGAGCCGAGCAACCCCGATTCCTCGGCGGTGACCGCGAGGAACACGATGCTGCGGTCGGGCGCGCCCGCCTTGTGGAAGGCCTGCGCGAGCGTCACAAGGCCGGCGATGCCGCTCGCATTGTCGACCGCGCCGTTGCAGATGTCGTCGCCATTGACGGGGGTGCAGCGGCCGAGATGGTCCCAATGGCCGGTGTAGAGCACATATTCTTGCGCGCGCTTCGCCCCCGGCAGCACGCCGATGACGTTGCGCGACATCTTCTTCGAAATCGCGTTATCGAAGCCGAACGACGCTTTGACGCCGGTCAGCGCGATGGGTTTGAAGCCCTTTTTCTTCGCGGCGTCGCGCATCTTGTCGAAGTCCTGCCCGGCGCTCGCGAAGAGTTCCTTCGCCTTGGCAAGCTGGATCCAGCCGTTTGCGACGGTCTGGTCGGCGCCGCCATTCTTGCTCTCGGCCAGATAATTGGTGCCGGTGTTGCTCGATTCGACGACGTTCCAGCCATAGGCGGCGGGCTCGGTGTCGTGGACGATCAAGACCGCCGCGGCGCCCTGGCGCGCCGCCTCCTCATATTTATACGACCAGCGGCCATAATAGGTCATCGCGCGGCCGTTGAATTCGCCCTTGGCTTCCTTGGTCTGCCAGTCGGGATCGTTGACGAGGACGACGACGGTCTTCCCCTTCACATCGAGCCCGGCATAGTCGTTCCAGCCCTTTTCGGGGGCGTTGATGCCATAGCCGACGAAGACGACGTCGCTGTCCTTGACCTCGGTCTTCGGCTGCACGCGATAGCTGAACGCGACATAGTCCTTGGCATATTGCGCGGTGACGGGCGCCTTGCCGCCGGTGAAGGTCAGCGGGGTTGCGTTCTTCGCGGTGATCTCGACCAGCGGCACGTCCTGCGTCCACTTGCCGTTGTTGCCGGGTTTCAGCCCCGCTTCCTCATATTTCTTGATGATATAGGCGACGGTCTTTTCCTCGCCCGGCGTGCCGGGGGCGCGGCCTTCATAGGCATCCGACGACAATTCCTTGGTCACTTCCTGCAACGTCGCGAGCGACAGTTCGGGGACCTGGACGTCGGGAAGCGCGGCCGCGGAGGTCGCCGCCTCGTCGGAGCTGTTGCACGCGGCAACGGTCAAGAGGACCGCAACGGCTGCGGCTGTTCGGGGGAAGCGAAGCATGGAAATTCCTTGGGTTTTCGAATTCGACCGACGGGCTTGTGCCAGCCGCGCGCCGCCCGTGCAAGCGCGGCTTGGGAGCCGTGAATCTTCGGCCTTGGAAATTGCGCGGCACCTATTTAGCAGTCGGGGAACAGGGCCGGATAATAGGGGGATAGGGGATGCGGGGTCGCTTGTTGTGTTTGATAGGTATCGGGCTTGTCGCCAGCGCGGTGCAGGCGCAGGAAAATGACCTCCAACGCCGGTTCGGGACGCTCGACGGGATAACACAGGTCAGCCTGTCGCCCGACGGCCAGCGCATCGCGTTCGTCGCGCCGAACAAGGGTCAGGCGAACGACCTGTTTGTCGTCGAGATCGCCGACGGCGCCGCGCCGCGCCGCATCCTTCGCGCAAGCGGCGATCCCGAGATTTTGCAATGGTGCCGATGGGCGACCGACGCGCGCCTGGTCTGCGAGATCGGCGGACGGCAGAAGATCGGCGAATTCATCTACGGTTTCACATCCTTGCTCGGCGTCGATGCGACCGGCGGGAACGTCAAGACGCTGAGCACGCGGCGCGGCGCCAATGCCGTTGGCATCGATTTTCGCGGCGGCAGTGTCATCGACTGGCAGCCTGGGCCGGCCGGCAGCGTCTTGGTCATGCGCAGCCATGTTCCCGAAGCCAACCGCCAGTCGGCGTCGCTGATCACCAAGGATGAGGACGGAATGGGCGTCGATCTGATGGACGCGGCCGAAGGAACGGTCAAAGTCGTCGAAAAGCCGCGCCGCGATGCAGTCGAATATATCACCAACGGCAAGGGCATGGTCCGCATCATGGGGACGCAGGGGATGGCTGGGCAAACCGGAAATCTGAGCGGCCAGATACGCTATTTCTTCAAGCGCCCAGAGGGCGGCGACTGGCAGCAGCTTTCGACCTACGACATTTTGTCGCGCGAAGGGTTCGATCCCTGGGCGGTCGATGCCGCAAGCAATCGTGCCATCGGTTTCGGCAAGATCGATGGCCGCAAGGCGGTCGTGGCGGTCAGTCTCGATGGCACGGGTAAGGGCGAAACGCTGTACCGGCACCCCGAAGTCGATGTCGATGGACTGGTTCGCGTCGGCCGCGACCGGCGGGTGGTTGGTGCAACCTATGCCACCGAACGCCGCCATATGGTGACGACCGACACCAATGTCGCTGCGATGGCGAAATCGCTGTCGCGCGCGCTCGGCGGGCGGGAAGTCTATTTCATCGACGCGTCGGCTGATGAGGCGCATTGGCTGATATGGGCGGGGTCGGACGTCGATGCCGGCCGCTATTATCGCTACACGCCTGCCGCGAAACAGCTGCGTCCGCTCCTCGACGACCGACCACTCCTGGCGGGGCAGGCGCTTTCGCCGGTGAAGGCGATCCGCTATCCCGCCGCCGACGGTACGATGATTCCCGGCTATCTGACGCTGCCGCCGGGGCGCAGCGATGCGAAAGGGCTGCCCGCGATCGTCATGCCGCACGGCGGCCCGTCAGCGCGTGACGAATGGGGATTCGACTGGCTCGCGCAATATTTCGCGCAGGCCGGCTTTGCGGTCGTGCAGCCCAATTATCGCGGCTCGTCGGGCTATGGTGACCAATGGTATCAGAATAACGGGTTCCAGTCGTGGAAGGCCGCTATCGGCGACGTAACCGATGCCGGCCGCTGGATCCTTGCCGAAGGCGCCGACCCTGCGAAACTGTCGATCGTGGGCTGGTCCTATGGCGGCTATGCTGCGCTCCAGTCGGGGGTCGTCGCGCCCGATCTGTTCCGGTCGATCGTTGCGATCGCGCCGGTGACCGATCTGGTCGAGATGAAGAATGAGAGTGCGAAATATACAAGCGGCGCCATTACACGCGACTTCATCGGCTCGGGCCCGCATGTTCGCGAAGGGTCACCGGCGCAAAATGCCGGACGCATCGAGGCTCCGGTCCTGCTGTTTCACGGCACGCTCGACCAGAATGTCGATGTCGAGCAGTCGCGGATCATGCGGCGCGCGCTGGCCTCTGCCGGGAAAAAGGCGGAGCTCGTTGAATATCCGGGCCTCGCGCATAATCTGAGCGACAGCGACGCGCGGACCGCGATGCTGGGCCGGATCGCGCAATTCCTGCCGCACTGAACGAAAAGGGGCGGTCCGGCAACGCGCCGCCCCGCGTTTTCTTGATGACGCTGCCAGCAAGGCACCAAAGTCGCTTGAAAAATTCTCACCGATCTCCAGTCTGGGCCGCCTGCAAGACCAACGGGGAAGGGGCTTCAGTTGAAACCAATTATGACGGGGCGCAGTGCGCTCTCACTTTGTGCGCTGGCGATGACGTTGCCGGCGCTTTCCAATGCCAATGCGCAAGGTTCGATCGACAATGCAGCGCGTTTCGGCGCGCTCGAATCGATCCGCGACGTCAGCCTGTCGCCCGACGGAACCCGGATCGCCTTCATCGAAAATGGCGAGAAGCTGATGCGGCGCCTGTTTGTCGTCGATACGACCGAGGGAGCGATGCCCAAGCAGATATTGTCGAGCGATGGTGAAAACGGCTTTTTGAGTTGGTGCGGTTGGGTGACGAGCGCGCGGCTTGCGTGTCAGACGTTCCACCGCGACAGGCGTGCCGGGGAAATCGTGGGGGCGAGCAACATCATCGCGCTCGATGCAGCGGGTGGCAATCTGAAGGCGCTCAGCAACCGGCGCAGCGCGCGCTCGCTCTATTCCGATTTCCGGGGCGGAAACGTGATCGATTGGTCGGCGTCGGATAATGGGTCGTTGTTGATGACCCGCTCCTATGTTCCGGAAAACAACACGGGGACCGTAATCGCCAGCCGGGGCGAGGGATTGGGCGTCGACCGCGTTGACGCGACAAACGGGTCGAGCAGCCGCGTCGAGGCACCGAACCGCGATGCCATCCATTATCTCTCGGACGGCCATGGACAAGTTCGCACCATGGCCACCCATGAATGGCTGCAAAATAGCGGTCAGATGAGCCCGACGATCCGTTTCCTTTATCGCACGAAAGGCGGTGGAATCTGGAAACCGCTGTCCGATTATGACATCGCGACCGAAAAGGGCTTCTATCCGCTTGCGATCGACCCGGCGACCGATCGGGTCTTCGGCTTGCAGTCGGTCGACGGGCGAAAGGCGGTCGTCGCGACGTCGCTCGACGGAAGCGGCACGACAACGACGATTTTTGCGCACCCGGAGGTCGATGTCGACGAGGTCATTCGCGTCGGCCGCAACGGGCGCATCGTGGGGGTTTCCTTTGCGACCGATCACCGCCAGTCGGTCATGACCGACCCGGCCATCGCCAAGATGACCAGTGCGCTGTCGAAAGCGCTCGGCGGCAAACAGATCATGATCGCCGATGCGTCCGCCGACGAAAGCCGATATTTGATCCGGACCAGTTCGGACATCGATCCGGGTCAATATTTTCTTTTTGATTCAAAGTCGAAGTCGCTGCGTCCATTGCTCGGCGAGCGTGACGCGCTTGCCGAGCTGACGCTGTCGCCGGTCCGTCCGGTCCGTTATCCTGCCGCCGACGGCACGATGGTTCCTGGCTATCTGACGCTGCCACCCGGCCGCAACGATGCGAAAGGGCTGCCGGCGATCGTCATGCCGCACGGCGGGCCCTCGGCGCGCGACGAATGGGGCTTCGACTGGCTGGCGCAATATTTCGCGCAAGGCGGCTACGCCGTGCTTCAACCCAATTTCCGCGGTTCGTCGGGCTATGGCGACAGCTGGTATCAGAAAAACGGGTTTCAGTCGTGGAAGACGGCGATCGGCGATGTGACCGATGGCGGAAAATGGCTGGTGTCGGCCCAGGGTGCCGATCCGGCGAAGCTTTCGATCGTCGGCTGGTCCTATGGCGGCTATGCTGCGCTCCAGTCGGGGGTCGTCGCGCCCGATCTGTTCCGGTCGATCGTCGCCATCGCGCCGGTGACCGATCTGGAGCAATTGCGAACCGAAGAGGCCGAGGACGGCGGCGGGGCGATCAATGCGCGCTTTATCGGCACGGGCCCGCATATCCGCGAAGGATCGCCGGCGCAAAACGCCGCGACGATCAAGGCGCCGGTGCTCATGTTCCACGGCACCTACGACCAGAATGTCCGTGTCGAGCAGGCGCGGACGATGAAACGCGCGCTCGAAGCCAAGGGCAAGCGCGTCGACCTGGTCGAATATCCCGAACTCGCGCATAGTCTGGAGACGAGCGAGGCGCGCACCGACATGCTGCGCAAGATTTCGGCCTTCCTGCCGAAGTAACAAAAAGGGGCGGCCCGTCGCCGGACCGCCCCTTTTGAATTTTGTGATCGAACCGATCAGCGCGAATAGAATTCGACGACCAAGTTGGGTTCCATCTTCACCGGATAGGGCACTTCGTCGAGCGTCGGGACGCGGACATAGGTCGCCTTGGTGCCGTCGACCGCCAGATATTCGGGAAGGTCACGCTCGGGAAGGCTCTGCGCTTCGGCGACCAACGCCATTTCCTGCGCCTTCTTGCCGAGGGTCACTTCGTCGCCCGGCTTCACGAGGCGGCTCGCGATGTTGCACTTCACGCCGTTCACATAGACGTGGCCGTGACTGACGAGCTGGCGCGCCGAGAAGATCGTCGGGGTGAACTTCGAACGGTAGACGACCGCGTCGAGGCGGCGCTCGAGCAGGCCGATCAGGTTCTGGCCGGTGTCGCCCTTCATGCGCGACGCTTCGAAATAGTTCTTCTTGAACTGCTTCTCGGTGATGTCGCCGTAATAGCCCTTCAGCTTCTGCTTCGCGCGGAGCTGGATGCCGAAGTCCGACATCTTGCCCTTGCGGCGCTGGCCGTGCTGACCGGGGCCATATTCGCGGCGGTTGACCGGGCTCTTCGGGCGACCCCAGATGTTTTCACCCATCCGGCGGTCGAGTTTATACTTGGCGCTCTGGCGCTTCGACATATGTCGTCTCCAACTTGCTGTGTGCCGAAGGATTTCGGCGGTTCCCGGGTCGCACCATATGGGCTGATGCCATATGCGACCGCCGCTTCACCGGGGTGCGGGGTCCATTGCGAAGGCGCGCGGTTAGACGGGGAGGGGCGCAAAGTCAAGCCGTGCCGCACCGGATCGACGCCTATCTCGACAGCGCCGAAAAAGCCGCTAAAGGCAGCGCGCATGACCTCCGCCAAGCTTCCCGACCAATGCGAAACGATGATCGACGTGCGCGCCGGGGTCGATCAGGTCGACCGCGAGTTGGTCGCGCTGCTCGTCCGCCGCTTCGGCTATATGGACGCCGCGGCGCGCATCAAGACCGATCGCGGCACCGTGCGCGACGAAGCGCGCAAGGCCGAGGTTCTCGACAATGTGGCGCGCGAAGCCGAAGCCGCCGGACTGGCGCCCGCGCGGCTGAGAGCGGTGTGGAACGAACTCGTCGAACAGTCGATCGCCTACGAAGCGGCCGAATGGGACCGCATCCGCGCCGATCGCTGAGCCGGCGCTTCAGTTGGCGGCGCCGCCGATCGGCGGCGCCGTGTCGGCGCGCTCGGCTTCGGGTGCCGGCTTCGCGGGTTCGGCGACCGTGCGGCAGACGCGCTTCGGCACATTGCTGCCCGACATTTCGATCTTTTCGCAAACCTTCTTGGGTTTGGCGGGCTTGGCCGGTTGGCTGGTGCTCGCCGACGGCGAGGATTCGGCCGTCGCCGCATCGAGCGATGCCGCGGACAAGCTAAGGGAAAGCAGTAAAGTTATCATGCGAATCAGTCTCCTGGATGCCCCGACTTATAGGCGAAGCGCGTTTTGGCCAAGAGAATCGGTGCGACGCATCATGCCGCGGTCAGGCGCCAGTCATCCAAAGGTTGCGGCAGGCGTCTGCCAAGCGGCTTCTATTTCTATTTCGCGTTGTTCAGCCGCTTGTTGATCGAGTCCGCCTGTCGGTTCCAATCTTCCTGGGTGCGGCATTCGCGTTCGGGCAAGCGGCTGCCGGTGTCTGCGAGGCGCCGGCAAATGAGTTTCGGTTTCGCTTTTTCGGGCTTTGCCGCGGTTTCGGTTGCCGGCTGGGTCGCGGGCGATTCGGCCGTCGCCGCCGAAAGGGCCAGCGAAATCATCAGAGTAAGCATCGATCATTCTACTCCAGGGAGGGATGCTTCCCGTTATCGCGGCCTCGGCTTTCTGCCAAGAGTGGTAATGATGCCGTGCATCATCCGGATGTCGTTGTGCGACCAGCCGGTCTTGGTGAGCGCGGTGCGAAGCGTGCGCAGCGTCGCATCGGTCCGTTCGGGCGGGACGAAGTAGCCGCTTGCGTCGAGGTCGCGCACCAGATGCTGGATCAATTCCTCCAGTTCGGCATGCGGCGCCGGGGGATCGAGCGGCACGTCGGGCGGGCTCGCGAGCGCGATACCTTTCGACCATTCATAGGCGAGCAGGATCACCGCCTGCGCCAGATTGAGCGATCCGAATTCGGGGTTGATCGGCACCGTGACGATCTTGTGCGCGACCGCGACGTCATCGGTTTCGAGGCCCGAGCGTTCGGGGCCGAAAATATAGGCCGAGCGCCCCGCGTCGGCATGGACTTCGCGCGCCGCCGCTTCGGGGGTCAGCACAGGCTTGATGACGCCGCGCTTGCGCACCGTGGTCGCATAGATGGTGGTGCAGTCGGCGACCGCCTCGGCGAGGCTGCCGAAAACTTTCGCTTCGGCGAGCACGATGTCGGCGCCGGCCGACGCCGGACCGGCGTCGGGATTGGGCCAACCGTCGCGCGGGGTGACGAGACGCAGTTCGGTCAGCCCGAAATTGAGCATCGCGCGCGCCGCCTTGCCGATATTCTCACCAAGCTGCGGACGGACAAGGACGATGACGGGGGGGGGTGCGGTCCTTCGAGACGCGCCTTCGCCGGGGCTCAGTCGCTCCTCAGGACGAACGGAGGTGGAAGACTTCCGCTCGTCCTGAGGAGGTGCGGAGACTGAGCTTGGCGAAGGCTCCGTGCCGTCTCGAAGGACCTTGGCTCGACTTGCAAGCCTGCGGATAGTCGTCCAGTCTCTGTGAATCAGCGCTTCCTTTTTGGCGCGAGACCAACCTTTGATCTGACGTTCCGCTTCCAGAGCCTCGATCCGCGACGGTAAGTCAGCGCTCCACACCAATTCGACCGGTCGTCTCGTTGCCGTGTAGCCGGGGATTTCTCCCGATTGATGTTGTCCGATGCGATATTCCAGCTGATCAGTATGGCCGACATAATAGCTGCCATCACGGCATCGGAGCATATAGGCCCAAAAGGTCATTGCTTTTGCTAGCTCTTGTGCGCCGCTTCGGTCACCGAAGACGCGAATTCCTCGAAATCCCTGGCTTCGGTGAACTCGCGGTAAACGCTGGCGAAGCGGATATAGGCGACGCTGTCGAAGCCCTTCAGCGCTTCCATCACCATCGCGCCGATCTGTGCAGCCTGCACCTCGCTCTCGCCCGAGGTTTCGAGCTGGCGCTGGATGCCCGACACCAGGCGTTCGATGCGCGCGCCGTCGATCGGCCGCTTGCGGCACGCGATCTGGATGCTGCGCATCAGTTTCTCGCGATCGAAGGGTTCGCGCCGGCCGTCGGCCTTGGTTACCCCGACTTCGCGCAGCTGGATGCGCTCGAACGTGGTGAAGCGCGCGCCGCAATCCTCGCACTGGCGGCGGCGGCGAATCGCGGCGCCGTCCTCGGTCGGACGGCTGTCCTTCACCTGACTGTCTTCATGGCCGCAATAGGGGCAACGCATCGGTCAGCGTTTCACCCGGCTGTAAAGCGCGATCGCGGCACCCGCGAACAGGCCGACGGGCCATGTGACGACCGGGAGCAATATACCCGCGACCGCGCCGATTGCGCCGCCGGTCAGCACGGGCTTCGTCGAGGGATGCTTGATTCCCTGCTTACCCATCGCCTTGACCTCTTCGATCGTAACCTCGACCAGCGTCGGTTCTTCGGGGTGCTGCCGTGCCATCGCCTCAGCCCTGATAGATGGGGAAGCGTTCGCAGAGCGCGCGGACGCGGCCCCGAACATTCGCTTCGACGTCGGCATCGCCATGCTCGCCCTTGTCGCGCAGCGCCTCGAGCACGTCGGCGACCATATCGCCGATTTCCTCGAACTCGGCGATGCCGAAGCCGCGCGTCGTGCCCGCGGGCGACCCGACGCGGATGCCGCTGGTCTTCACCGGCGGCAGCGGATCGAACGGAATGCCGTTCTTGTTGCACGTGATTGCCGAACGCTCGAGCGCCTCGTCGGCGTCGCGGCCGGTGATGCCGAGCGGGCGCAGGTCGATCAGCGCGAGATGCGTGTCGGTGCCACCCGCGACGACATCGGCGCCGCGCGCCTTGAGGCGGCCAGCGAGCGCCTGCGCATTGGCGACGGTTGCCTTGGCATACTGCTTGAACTCGGGGCGCAGCGCCTCGCCGAACGCGACGGCTTTCGCTGCGATGACGTGCATCAGCGGGCCGCCCTGCAGCCCGGGGAAGACCGCCGAATTGATACGCTTCGCGATCGCTTCGTCATTGGTCAGGATCATGCCGCCGCGCGGACCGCGCAGCGTCTTGTGCGTCGTCGTCGTGACGACATGGGCATGCTCCATCGGCGAGGGATGGACACCGCCCGCGACGAGGCCCGCGAAATGCGCCATGTCGACCATCAGCAGCGCGCCGACGTCATCGGCGATCGCGCGGAAGCGCGCGAAGTCGAGCGTGCGCGGATAGGCCGAGCCGCCCGCGATGATCAGCGCGGGGCGATGCTCCTTCGCCAACGCCTCGACCTGGTCGAAATCGACGAGATGATCGTCGGCGCGCACGCCATACTGCACCGCGTTGAACCATTTGCCCGACATCGCGGGCGGCGCGCCGTGGGTCAGGTGCCCGCCGGCGTCGAGGCTCATGCCGAGGATCGTCGCGCCGGGCTTCGTCAGCGCGAGCATCACCGCGCCGTTCGCCTGCGCGCCCGAATGCGGTTGGACGTTGACATAGCCGCAGTCGAAAAGCTGCTTGGCGCGGTCGATCGCGAGGGTTTCGACCTCGTCCGACGGCGCGCAGCCCTGATAGTAACGGCGGCCGGGATAGCCCTCGGCATATTTGTTGGTGAAGACGCTGCCCTGTGCTTCGAGTACTGCTTTCGAGACGATATTCTCGCTCGCGATCAGTTCGATCTGATACTGCTCGCGTTCGAGTTCATGCTTTATCGCCGCCGCGACCGCGGGGTCGACGGTGCCGACGCCGTCGGTGAAATAGCCTGCCGATTTGATGGGCTTGTCGAGCGTTTCTGTGGTCATCGGCTGGTCTCCAGTTGCGGCGGATTCGAAAGCTTGTCGACGCGGCGCGCGTGGCGATCGCCGGCGAAATCGGTGGTCAGGAAGGCATCGAGGCACGCCTTGGCCATGTCGATGCCCGTCAGGCGGGCACCCATCGCGATGACGTTCGCGTCATTATGCTCGCGTGCCAGCTTCGCCGACAGCGGCTCGTCGACGCGCGCGCAGCGGGCTGCGGGATTGCGGTTGACCGAGATCGAAATGCCGATACCCGACCCGCAAAGCGCGACGCCGCGTTCGGCGCGGCCGTCGGCGATCGCTTCGGCCAGCGCATAGCCATAATCGGGATAATCGACGCTGCCCGGGCCATTGGTGCCGAGGTCCTCGACCTCGTGGCCCTTTTCGCGCAGCCAATCGGCGAGCTGGGCCTTCAGCTCATAAGCGGCGTGGTCGGAGGCTATGGCAATGCGCATCGGCGCGGCTCCCGCAAAGCGTTAGGGAATCGATGAGGGCGCTTTAGGCCAAGCGGTGCGGCTTGGCCATAAGCGAGGTGGCAAATTTGTGACGCGATCGATAAAGCCGCCCTATGTCCGATACGATCATCTCCGTCCTGATGCTGACCGGCGTCGTCCTGACCGGTGGAGCCGCCTATGTCTTTCGCATGGGCGACCGGCGGCGCGCGCTGCTGATGCTCATCGCCGCGCTGGTGATGTTCGCCAACGTCGCGATCTGGCTGGTGCCGGTGAAGTAGCAAAGATCCTCCCTGCCGCCCTTCGGCTGGCCGGCAGGCCGGCCGCTCAGGACAGGCTGCCCTTTGGGCAGCGGTGGGGAGGGGGACCGTCCGCGAAGCGGATGGTGGAGGGGTGGGCGTCCTAAACCCCTCCGTCAGCGGCTGCGCCGCTGCCACCTCCCCATGCCTGCGGCACAGGGAGGAGCATTTTATCAGCGGATCGGCGAATCGGGCGCGAGCCGCATATCCAGATAGTTATCGAGCGACTTCATCAACTGGTCGAGCTCATGCTCGAAGAAATGGTTCGCGCGCGGGATCTCGTCGTGATGGATGGTGATGCCCTTTTGGGTGCGCAGCTTGTCGACCAGTTTCTGCACCGCGCTCGGCGGGACGATCTCGTCCTGCCCGCCCGCGACGATAATGCCCGACGAGGGGCAGGGGGCGAGGAAGCTGAAGTCGTACATGTTCGCCGGGGGCGCGACCGACAGGAAGCCGCGGATTTCGGGGCGGCGCATGAGCAGCTGCATGCCGATCCACGCGCCGAAGCTGAAACCCGCGATCCACGTCGTCTGTGCCTCGGGATGGATCGACTGGACCCAGTCGAGCGCCGAAGCGGCATCGCTCAGCTCGCCGATGCCATTGTCGAACGTGCCCTGGCTGCGGCCGACGCCGCGGAAGTTGAAGCGCAGCACCGCGAACCCGCGCGCGACGAAGCTCTTGTACATCGCCTGCGTGATGCGGTCGTTCATCGTGCCGCCGCCCTGCGGATGCGGGTGGAGGATCAGCGCGACCGGCGCGCGCGGGCGTGGCGGGGGCGAGAAACGGCCTTCGATGCGGCCCTCGGGGCCGGGGAAAATCACGTCGGGCATGGGAGCACCTCTTATCTTTTATGGCTGGCCGCCGAATCGCCGGGCTGGCAGGGTGGCGGAGCGAAGATGGCGCCTATATAGAAATTGCGTAGCATGTTGCAAATTTTGCGAATCGCTCGCAATAAGGATCTATCCGCCGGATGATTTACCTCGATTACCAAGCCACGACGCCGCTCGCTCCCGAGGCGCGCGAAGCGATGCTGCGCTGGCTCGAAGGGCCGGGCGAGGGCGATGGCTTTGCGAATCCCTCCAGCACGCACAAGGGCGGGCGCGCGGCGGCGGCGGCGGTGGAGGTCGCACGCGACCAAGTCGCGGCGCTGCTGCCCAAGGGCGGGCGAGTCTTCTTCACCTCGGGCGCGACCGAGGCATTGAACTGGGCCTTGTTCCGCGGCGCGGAGCTAATGCCGGGCGGGGTCGCGGGGCTCAGCATCGAGCATGCCGGATCGCTACAATGCCTGGAGCGATTGAATGCGACCATCCTGCCGGTCGATGGCGCGGGGCTGGCGTCGCCGCCCGACGACGCCTTGATCCCCGAAGGCGGCATCGTCGCGACGATGCTGGTGAACAACGAGGTCGGGACGATCCAGCCGGTCGCCGATTTCGCCGCGGCGGCGCATGCTAGGAACAGCCTGCTGCTCTGCGACGCGGTGCAGGGCTATGGCCGCGTCGCGATCCCCGATGGCGCCGACCTGATCGCGCTGTCGGCGCATAAGATTCACGGGCCCAAGGGGATCGGCGCGCTGTGGGTCAAGGACGGCGTCGACCTGCCGCCCTTCATGTTTGGCGGCGCGCAGGAACAGGGAATGCGCTCGGGCACGGTGTCCCCGGCTCTATGCGCCGGGTTCGGCGCGGCGGCAGCGCTCGCGGCCGATCGGTTCGACACGGACGCAAGCCATGTCGAGCGGCTCTGGTCGCTCGCACTGGATATGCTCCCCGAATGGACGATCAACGGCGATGCGGACCGCCGTTATCACGGCAATCTCAACGTTCGGCGCGAAGGGGTGAACGGCCTCCGCCTGATGTCCGACGCGCGCGAAATCGCCTTTTCGCTCGGCAGCGCGTGCGGCAGCGGGTCGGGCAAGGTCAGCCATGTCCTGCGCGCGATGGGGGTGAGCGAGGCCGACGCGCGCGCCTCGATCCGCCTCGGCTGGGGGCGCTACACCAGCGAGCAGAACCTGCGCGATGGTCTGTCCGCGATCAAGGATGCCGCACGGCTGCAGGGGGTGAACTGATGCGCGTCACCTTCATCCACGCCGACGGCAAGGGGCGCACCGAGGTCGACGCCGAACCGGGCTCGATCCTGCTCGACGTCGCGCAGGCGCATCTGATGCCGCTCGAAGGGACATGCGAGGGGCAGATGGCCTGCTCGACCTGCCATGTCATTGTTACCAAGGAAGATTTCGACCGCCTGCCGCCTGCGAGCGAGATGGAAGAGGATATGCTCGACCTGGCTGCCGGGGTGCGGCGAACGAGCCGGCTTTCGTGCCAGATCGTGCTGACCGAGGAACTTGACGGGCTCACCGTGCATATCCCTGGCGAAAGCCGCAATATGCAGGGGCCGCGCTGATTTGTTTCGTCACCCCGGACTTGATCCGGGGCCCGCCTTACCTTCTTCGAGGCAAGAAAGGCGGGTGCCGGGTCAAGCCCGGCATGACGAATAGCTGGCCTTGCATTTCGGCGCCGCCCCCGCCATATGCGCCGCGGGAGTCGGGCGGACGCAGTCTTCGCCAACCCGGTCAGGTCCGGAAGGAAGCAGCCGCAACGAATTCGCTGCGGGTCGTTCCGGCTCCCACCCATTTCCCTATCGAAATTAAACCGTTTGTCCTGAGGAGGGGCTGAGCTCGTCGAAGCCCCGTCTCGAAGGGCACGAACGTATCGACCCTTCGAGACGCCATTTCGACAAGCTCAATGGCTCCTCAGGGCAAACGGAATTCTAACGTTCCCCTTCGACAAGCGCCTCAGCCGACCCTAAGACGGGGGCATGAGCGATTCCGCCGACGACGATACCCCGATGCTGGGAATGGACCTGCCCGAGGCTGCGCCGCAGCCGTCGAGCGGCCCGTACCGCGTCCTCGCCCGCAAATATCGCCCGCAAACCTTTGCCGAACTGATCGGTCAGGATGCGATGGTGCGCACGCTCGGCAATGCGATCGCGCGCGACCGGCTGGCGCATGCCTTCCTGATGACCGGGGTGCGCGGGGTCGGCAAGACGTCGACCGCGCGCCTGATCGCCAAGGCGCTCAATTGCATCGGCCCCGACGGGCAGGGCGGGCCGACGATCGACCCATGCGGCGTGTGCGAACCGTGCCGCGCGATCACCGAGGGCCGCCATATCGACGTGATCGAGATGGACGCCGCGTCGAACACCGGCGTCGACGATGTGCGCGAGATTATCGAGGCGGTGCGCTACGCCGCGGTGTCGGCGCGCTACAAGATCTACATCATCGACGAAGTGCACATGTTGTCGCGTAACGCCTTCAATGCGCTGCTGAAAACGCTCGAAGAGCCGCCGCCGCACGTCAAATTCCTCTTCGCGACGACCGAGGTCAACAAGGTGCCGGTGACGGTGCTGTCGCGCTGCCAGCGCTTCGACCTTCGCCGCATCACCCCCGACATGCTCTTCGCGCATTTCAGTTCGATCCTTCAGAAGGAAGGCGTCGAGGCCGAGGCGCCCGCGATCTGGCTGATCGCCAACGCCGCCGAAGGATCGGTGCGCGACGGCCTGTCGATCCTCGATCAGGCGATCGCGCACGCCGATCTCGACGGCGGCGGAAAAATCAGCGCCGATCAGGTCCGCGTGATGCTCGGCCTCTCGGATCGCTCGTCGATCGCGCAGTTGATGGCGACGGTCCTCGAAGGCGATCCGGGCGCCGCGATCGACCTTGCCCGCGGGCAATATGCGCTGGGGATCGAACCCGTCGCGATGGTGCGCGGGCTGATGGACCTGACGCATGCGGTGACGCTGGCGAAAGTGTCGCGCCACGACGACCCCGCGCTGGCCGAGGCCGACCGCGAGCGCATCGGCGACTGGGCGAAAAAGCTCGGTTTCGCGCCGCTCAACCGGCTTTGGCAATTGCTACTGAAGGGCCATGACGAGGTGCTGCGCGCGAACAATCCGCTCGAGCATCTGGAAATGCTGCTGCTGCGCGTGATCTACGCAGCGTCGATGCCCGATCCCGGCGAGCTGGCAAAGCTGCTCGAGGCGGGCGGTGTTCCGACGCGGCCGCTGACGCCGCCCGCGCCGCCGCCGGGGCAGGAAAGCATGGCGGTCGAGTCGATTGCCGAGACGCCGGCAACGTCGCTCACCGTCGCCCAAATCCATCACCTACTCGAAAGCACAGGAAATCATCGCCTTGCGGTCGATGTTTACGATCATCTCAAGATTATCACGCTCGAACCCGGCGCTATCACCTATGCGCCTGTCCCCACGCTCGACGCCAATTTTGCCCGCAATCTGGGCGAGGCGCTGCTCGCCCAGACCGGCAGCCGCTGGCATGTGCAGCCCGGCGAGGGCGATGCGCGGCCCAGCCTCAAGGACGTGCGCGACGCCACGCTTGCCGACAATGACGCGCGAATTCGCGAATTGCCGGTGGTGAAGGCCGCCTTGGCGGCTTTTCCCGACGCGAAACTTGAACCTTCCGACGACAATCGCCATAAGTCGAACCCATGAAATCGATCGAAGAAATGATGAAGGCGGCGCAGGAAGCGGCCGCCACCGTGCAGGCGCAGATGCAGGAAGCGCAGGCGAAGCTCGACAGCGTCGAGGTCGAAGGCGTGTCGGGCGGCGGCTTGGTGCGAATTCGCGCGAGCGCGAAGGGCCGCATCAAGGAAATCTCCATCGACGACAGCCTGATCGTCCCTGCGGACAAGCAGATGCTCGAGGACCTGCTCGCCGCCGCGTTCAACGACGCGCGCGAAAAGGCCGATCAGGCGAGCAACGAGGAAATGGGCAAGATGACGAGCGGCCTGCCGCTCCCCCCGGGCTTCAAGCTGCCCTTTTGAGCGGTCGTTTCGATACTTCCGTTCGTCCTGAGGAGCCATTGAGCTTGTCGAAATGGCGTCTCGAAGGATCCGAGGTGCCGCGCCAAGTCCTTCGAGACGGGTCTTCGACGGGCTCAGCCCCTCCTCAGGACGAACGGCATGGTTTCGATTCGTTCAGCGCAGCGACATTGAATGCGTGCCAAGTTACGCCATATTAGCGATCAACACCCTATAAGAAGGGCGGTGCGTCGGGTCGCGACGCTCGTCCAGGAGCCGTAATGACGCAATCTTTTCCTCTTCTTCCGCTACGTGACATCGTCGTTTTCCCGCACATGATCGTGCCGCTCTTCGTCGGCCGCGACCGTTCGGTCGCCGCGCTCGAGACCGCGATGGAATCCGACAAGGAAATCTTCCTCGTCGCCCAGCTCGATCCGGGCGAAGACGATCCGCAGCGCGATGATCTGTACGATGTCGGCGTGATCGCGACCGTGCTCCAGCTCCTGAAGCTGCCCGACGGCACCGTCCGCGTGCTCGTCGAAGGCAAGGAGCGCGCGAAGCTGCTTGCGCTCACCACCGAAGACAAGACGGTGATGGCGAGCGTGAAGCCGATCGGCGACACGGTCGACGAGAGCGTCGATACCGCGGCACTGATGCGTTCGGTGGTCGACCAGTTCGAAAATTATGCCAAGCTCAACAAGAAGATGCCCGCCGAAACCGCGGTGCAGCTGTCGCAGATCGACGAAGCCTCGCGCTTGGCAGATTCGGTCGCCGGCAATCTCAACATCAAGGTCTCCGACAAGCAGGCGCTGCTCGTCGAGGATGCGCCGTCGAAGCGGCTCGAGATGGTCTTCGCCTTCATGGAAGGCGAACTTGGCGTGCTCCAGGTCGAAAAGAAGATCCGCGGCCGCGTGAAGCGCCAGATGGAAAAGAGCCAGCGCGAATATTATCTCAACGAACAATTGAAGGCGATCCAGCGCGAGCTCGGTAACGACAATGGCGAGGGCGGCGACGACCTGGCCGAGCTCCAGCTCAAGATCGACAGCCTCAAGATGTCGAAGGAAGCCAAGGCGAAGGCGCTGGGCGAGCTCAAGAAGCTGCGCGCGATGGCGCCGATGTCGGCCGAGGCGACCGTCGTTCGCAACTATCTCGACACGCTGATCGGCCTGCCGTGGGGCAAGAAGTCGAAGCTCAAGAAAGACATTGCGAAGGCGCAGGCCGTCCTCGACGACGATCATTATGCGCTCGAAAAGGTCAAGGACCGGATCGTCGAATATCTGGCGGTGCAGGCGCGCACCAACAAGCTGAAGGGTCCGATCCTCTGCCTCGTCGGCCCTCCGGGTGTCGGCAAGACCTCGCTCGGCCGCAGCATCGCCAAGGCGACGGGACGCGAATTCGTGCGCCAGTCGCTCGGCGGCGTGCGCGACGAAGCCGAAATCCGCGGCCACCGCCGCACTTACATTGGCTCGCTGCCGGGCAAGATCGTGACGAACCTCAAAAAGGCCGGCACGATGAACCCGCTGTTCCTGCTCGACGAGATCGACAAGCTCGGCCAGGATTTCCGCGGCGATCCGGCATCGGCGCTGCTCGAGGTGCTCGACCCCGAACAGAATGGCAAGTTCCAGGACCATTATCTGGAGGTCGACGTCGACCTGTCGGACGTGATGTTCGTCACGACCGCCAACTCGCTGAACCTGCCGCAGGCGCTGCTCGACCGCATGGAGATCATCCGGCTCGAAGGTTACACCGAGGATGAGAAGGTCGAGATCGCCAAACTCCACCTGATTGCCAAGCAGGTCGAGGCGCATGGCCTGAAGGCCGGCGAGTTTGAACTGACCGACGAAGGGCTACGCGACCTGATCCGCTATTATACGCGCGAAGCCGGTGTGCGTACGCTCGAACGCGAGATTGCGCGCCTCGCGCGCAAGGCGCTGCGCCGAATCCTCGAAGGGAAGGCGGAAAGCGTCACCGTCACCCCGGAAAATCTGAACGAATTCTCGGGTGTTCGCAAATTTCGTCACGGCATGGGCGATCTGGAGGACCAGATCGGCGCCGTGACGGGGCTTGCGTGGACCGAGGTCGGCGGCGAATTGCTGACGATCGAGGCGGTCACGGCGTCGGGCAAGGGCCAGGTGCGCACCACCGGCAAGCTTGGCGAAGTGATGACCGAGTCGGTGCAGGCCGCGCTGTCCTTCGTGAAAGCGCGCGCGCCGAGCTATGGCATCAAGCCCAGCCTGTTCGCGCGCAAGGACATCCACATCCATTTGCCCGAAGGCGCGGTGCCGAAGGATGGACCGTCGGCGGGCGTCGGCATGGTCACCGCGATGATTTCGACGCTCACCGGGATCGCGGTGCGCCGCGATGTCGCGATGACGGGCGAGGTCACGCTGCGCGGGCGGGTGCTCGGCATCGGCGGCCTCAAGGAAAAGCTGCTCGCGGCGCTCCGCGGCGGCATCACGACCGTGCTGATCCCCGAAGAAAATGAAAAGGATTTGGTCGAAATCCCGGCGAACATCACAAGCGGATTGAAGATCATCCCGGTCAGCCATGTCGACCAGGTCCTCGCCGAAGCGCTGGTGTCGCCGGTCGTGCCGATCGAGTGGACCGAAGCCGACGAACTCGCGGCTTCGCCTCCCGCGCCTGTGGGCGCGGACCCCGAAACGGCGATTCGGCACTGACTCGACGGCTTGTGCATCGGCGCAAGCCGTCTTTTCATCGCAAAATCGACGTTTAACAACGTTTCGCGCCCTTTTTTGCTTTGACAAGATGGGGCGAAACGGCGTTAGTGGCGCGCCATGGCAAAGACCATGAATCATTTAACCAACCAAAAGCAGGGGTTCCTTAGGCATGAACAAACAAGACCTGATCGCCGCCGTCGCTGACTCGAGCGGTCTCACCAAGGGCGACGCTAGCAAAGCTGTCGAGGCCGTTTTTGATGCGATCACGGGTTCGCTGAAGAAGGGGGGCGAAGTTCGCCTCGTCGGCTTCGGCACCTTCGCGGTCAGCAAGCGCAAGGCGTCGACCGGTCGCAACCCGCGCACCGGCGAAACGATGACCATCGCGGCGTCGAACCAGCCGAAGTTCAAGGCCGGCAAGGCCCTCAAGGACGCCGTCAACTGATTGGCGGACCCTTTGGGTGAAAACATTTCGGGCCGCGGCGCAAGCTGCGGCCTGATTTGCATCTACCCCCCGAAACCTGCTGGAGGGCTTTCGATGCAAATGCCCGTTGCAATCATCGCCGCAGCGGCTATGGACGTCCGGCTTTCGGACGCCGGACCATCGGTTCGCACCGGGACGGGCGCGTAGCTCAGTGGTAGAGCACACCCTTCACACGGGTGGGGTCGCAAGTTCAATCCTTGCCGCGCCCACCATGACCCAGGGGCAGGACCCGGAAACGAAACCGGGGCTGACTGAGCCATTCATCGCCTATTCAATGCCTTCGCATTAAAGAAATGGCCATGATCCGCACCTTGACCCTTTCCCTCATCTCCGCGCTGCTGCTTTCCGCCGGCATGCCTGCGGCTGCGCGCGGCAACCGTGACCAGGACAATCTGCGCGAAGCGGCGGCGCAGGGGCAGGTGATTCCGCTCAACAAGCTGATCGCCGACGTCCGCTCACGCTCGCCCTATAACGACATGACCTATCTCGGCGGACCGCAGTTCGATGCGGGCCGGATGATCTATGCGCTGAAATTCATGGACGGCAGCCAGGTGGTCGTTGTCTATGTCGACGCCCGCACCGGCCGGATCGTGGGACGCAAACCCTGACATTCCAAATCCTCCGACGTTTCATCGCAACGACATTTTGCGATGATCGTTCGGACTTGATACACAGTCCAAACATGCGGCCGGCTCCGTCCGGTACGCAAAGGAAAGGCGCCTGAATGCGGATCTTGATTGTCGAAGACGAGCCCACGCTGGGCCCGCAGCTGAAGGCGACGCTGGAGGGGGCGGGCTATGCCGTCGATCTCGCGACCGATGGCGAGGATGGCCATTTCCTGGGTGCGACCGAAGCCTATGACGCCGCGATCCTCGATCTCGGCCTGCCCGAGATCGACGGGCTCACGGTGCTCGACCGCTGGCGCCGCGAAAAGCGCAATTTCCCGGTGCTCGTCCTGACCGCGCGCGACAGCTGGTCGGACAAGGTGGCCGGGCTCGACGCCGGTGCCGACGATTATCTGGCCAAGCCGTTCCAGACCGAGGAATTGATCGCCCGCCTCCGCGCGCTGATCCGCCGCGCGTCGGGCAATGCGTCGAGCGAGCTGATCGCCGGCAAGGTGCGGCTCGACACGCGCTCGGGCCGCGTGACGCTGGCCGGCGAGCCGGTGAAGCTGACCGCGCAGGAGTATAAGCTGCTGTCGTACCTGCTCCACCACAAGGGCAAGGTCGTGTCGCGCACCGAACTGATCGAACATATCTACGATCAGGACTTCGACCGCGATTCGAACACGATCGAAGTGTTCGTGACGCGCATCCGCAAGAAACTGGGCGCTGATATTATCACGACGATCCGCGGGCTCGGCTACCAGCTCGACGATCCGCAGGGATAAGCATGGCCGAAGCCGACGTCGCCCCGGCGGTCGAAACAGACCCGGACGCGGCGGACAAGTCGGCGGCGCTGCCCAGCCGCATCACCGGCTCGCTCGCGCGGCGCATGATTGCGATCGCGGCGCTGTGGATTTCGGTGCTGCTGATCGGCGGCGGCTTCGCGCTCGACCGGGTGCTGACGAGCGCGATTACGCGCAACTTCGATTCGAGCCTCGAATATGTGCTGATTGCGATGATCCGCTCGTCGGAAATCGGCCCCGACGGCGAGGTGCGGCTCGTCGAGCCGCTCGGCGACCAGCGTTTCCTCGAACCGTACAGCGGCCTTTACTGGCAGATCAGCGGCGGCGAACAGGAACCCTATCGCTCGCGTTCGTTGTGGGAACGCTCGCTGAGGGCGCCGACGCCGCACATCGACAACCAGATCCACACCTATGACAGCACCCAGTTTCCCGACGAGGAACTGCGCGTACTCGAACGCAACGTCATCCTGCCGGGCAGCAAGACCAGCTGGCGCTACCAGATCGCCCAGTCGCGCGAGGCGCTCGACGCGCAGGTCGGCGCGGTGCGCGCAACGCTGATCCCCAGCCTGGGGCTGCTCGGCCTTGGCCTCATCATCCTTGCCGCGCTCCAGACCTTTTACGGCCTCTGGCCGCTGCGTCATATCCGCCGCGCGATCGCCGCGATGCGCGGCGGCCAGCACCGCCGCGTCGATGCGCCGCTGCCGCTCGAGGTCCAGCCGATGGTCGACGAGCTCAACGCGCTGCTCGCGCATAATGAAAAACAGGCCGAGGAAGCACGGCTCCACGCCGGCAATCTCGCGCATGCGCTCAAGACGCCGCTGACCGTGCTCGTCAACAGCGCGACGAGTTCGAATTCGGAGCTGGCCGACACCGTGCGCCGCGAGGCGGCGACGATGCAGCGGCAGGTCGAACATCATCTCGCGCGCGCGCGCGCCGTCGGGCGGCGCGGCGCGGCGCAGGCGCGCGCGACCGTGTGGAACAGTGTCGAAAGCGTGTCGCGCGCGGTCGCCGCGCTCTATCCGAACGCACGGCTCGATGCCGCGGGCGACAAGAAACTCGTTGTGCGGGTCGAGCGGCAGGATCTCGACGAGCTGGTCGGCAATCTGCTCGAAAACGCGGCGAAATATGGCGGCGGCAGCGTCTTCGTCACGGTCCAGCGCGAGGGCGGGATGGCGGAAATCCTGGTCGAGGATGACGGCGCGGGCATCTCGCCGGCCGACCGCGTGCGCATCTTCGACCGCGGGGTGCGGCTCGACAGCGGCAAGCCCGGCACCGGCCTCGGCCTCGCGATCGTGCGCGACGTCGCCGAAATCTACGGCGGCAGCATCGCGCTCGAGGAGAGCGAGGACCTGGGCGGGCTGATGGTGCGGCTCAGGTTGCCGGCGGGGTAGGGTGTTGATGTCGGCTTAGGGATGGCGAGCGGCCGTTCCCTAACCTTCGTCATTCCCGCTTTCGCGGGAATGACGAATTGATGAGACGCGGAATGGCATATTCCGGTCGTTTGAGACTCAGGCCGCGGTAACCTCCAGCCCGCGCTGCACCCCCGGACGGGCAAGTCCAGCGTCAAGCCAGCGCTGTACATGCGTGAAGCGGTCGAAGCCGACGATCTCGCGCGCCTCGTAAAACCCGATCAAATTGCGAACCCAGCCGAGCAGCGAAATATCGGCAATGCTATAATCGGCGCCCATCACCCATTCGCGGTTCGCCAGCCGTTCGTCGAGCACGCCGAGCAGCCGCGCCGATTCGGCGGCGTACCGGTCGCGCGGGCGCTTGTCCTCATAGTCGCGACCCGCGAATTTGTGGAAGAAACCCAGCTGGCCGAACATCGGGCCGACGCCGCCCATCTGCCACATCACCCACTGGATGGTTTCGTAACGCGTGTTGGGTTCCGTCGAGATGAACTGGCCGGTCTTGTCGGCGAGATAGAGCAGGATCGCGCCCGATTCGAACAAAGCGAGCGGTTTCCCACTCGGGCCGTTCGGGTCATAAATCGCCGGAATCTTGCCATTGGGGTTGAGCGCGAGGAACGCCGGGTCGTGGCTCTCGTTCGCCATGATGTCGACGCGGTGCGCTTCATAGGGCAGGCCGCATTCCTCGAGCATGATGCCCGCCTTCACGCCGTTGGGCGTCGGCGCGGAAAAGAGCTGCAACCGGTCGGGATGCTTCGCGGGCCAGCGGGCGAAGATCGGATGCGCGGCGCTCATGCCCCGGCCTCGCGCACCTGCTGGTGGTGGCGGATGACTTCCTCGATGATGAAGCGGAGGAATTTTTCGCTGAATTCGGGGTCGAGATCGGCATCGCGCGCGAGACTGCGCAACCGCTCGATCTGCCGCTCCTCACGGGTCGGGTCGGCGGGGGGCAGGCCATCGCGCGCCTTGAGTTCGCCCACCGCCTTGGTCACCTTGAACCGTTCGGCGAGCATATAGACGAGCGCCGCGTCGATATTGTCGATGCTTTGGCGGTAACGGCTCAGTTGGTCGTCCATGCGCGGCTCCTCTTGTTCGCGGAACGCTTGGCACCGCCAAGGGGGCGGAGGCAAGCCGAAAGTCGTTGCAAAATCGTGACTGCGGCGCCAAGGCTCGCCGCGTCATGACTGCCGAAATCCACCATCTGCACGGGCAGACGCCGCCCTCGCTCGACCCGATGATGGCGCTCGTCGCCGCCGACATGAACGAGGTGAATTCGGTCATTCTCGACCGCATGCAGTCCGAAGTCCCGCTGATCCCCGAACTCGCCGGCCACCTCATCGCCGGTGGGGGCAAGCGGATGCGCCCGATGCTGACGCTCGCGTGCGGAAAGCTGCTCGACTATCCGGGCCGCCGCCATTGCAAGCTCGCCGCAGCGGTCGAATTCATTCACACCGCGACCTTGCTCCACGACGATGTCGTCGACGGATCGGACCTGCGCCGCGGCCGCAAGACCGCGAACCTGATCTGGGGCAACAGCGCCTCGGTCCTCGTCGGCGACTTCCTGTTCAGCCGCGCGTTCGAGGTGATGGTCGAGGATGGGTCGCTCAAGGTCCTGAAGATCCTCTCTCGCGCCTCGGCGGTGATCGCCGAGGGCGAGGTCAACCAACTGTCGGCGCAGCGCCGGATCGAGACGAGCGAGGACCAGTATCTCGCGATCATCAACGCCAAGACCGCCGAACTGTTCGCCGCCGCGTGCAAGATCGCCGCGGTCGTCGCCGAACGCGACGACGCGACCGAAGCCGCGCTCGACGCCTACGGCCGCAACCTCGGGATCGCGTTCCAGCTCGTCGACGATGCGATCGATTATGTTTCGGACGCCGAAACGATGGGCAAGGGCGTCGGCGACGACTTTCGCGACGGCAAGGTCACGCTGCCCGTCATCCTCGCCTATGCGCGCGGGACCGCGGAGGAACGCGAATTCTGGAAGCTCGCGATCACCGGCCACAAGACGTCGGACGAAGATCTCGCTTTTGCGACCAGCCTGCTCCGCAAGCATGGCACGATCGAAGACACGCTGGCGCGCGCGCGCCACTACGGCCAGCGCGCGGTCGATGCGATCGGCGGCTTCCGCGCGAGCCAGGCCAAGTCGGCGCTGACCGAGGCGGTCGCCTTCGCCGTTGCGCGCGCTTATTAATCTATCGAACATTCCCGCGAAGGCGGGAGCTCCATTTTTTCCTTCTTTGTGCCTTCGTGCCTTTGTGTGAAAAATCAAAAATCTCACACAAAGGCACGAAGGCACAAAGAAGCGTTTCTGGGGGAATAGAAGATGGCGATGATGGGCCCCGCGGCGGACAGTCCCGACGCCTATATCGCCGCGCTGTCGGGCTGGCGGCGCGACCGCGCCGAGATCATGCGCGCGGCGATCATGCGCGCCGCACCTTTCGACGAAACGATCAAATGGACGAACCTCGTCTTTATGGCGAACGGTCCGTGCATCTTGATCCGTGCTGAAGAGCATCGCGTCCTGCTCGGCTTCTGGCGCGGCAAAAGGCTGCGCGACGTCGACCCGCGCATCAAGGCGAGCGGCAAATATGAGCTCGGCAACCTGGTGATGACCGAGGAAACCGAGGTCACGGCCGATCAGGTCACCCGCCTTGCCGCCGAAGCGTTCCGGCTCAACACCGAACTGGGCAATCCCGCGGCGCGGACCTGATGCAGCCGCTGCCGATCGACATCGTCCTGCCCGACATCATGGCGGCGCTGGTATTGAAACCCAACGCCGTCGTCGTCGCGCCGCCGGGTGCGGGCAAGACGACGCGCGTCGCGCCCGCGATGCTCGATCAGCCGTGGTGCAAGGGCGCGGTGTGGCTGCTGTCGCCGCGGCGGCTCGCGGCGCGCGCGGCGGCCGAACGCATCGCCGAGGAAATGGGCGAGGGGGTCGGCGGCAAGGTCGGCTATGCGACACGGCTCGACAGCAAACAGTCGGCGACGACGCGGCTGCTGGTGATGACCCCCGGCCTGTTCCGCAACCGCATCCTTTCCGATCCCGAACTTTCGGGCGTGTCGGCGGTGCTGTTCGACGAGGTCCACGAACGCAGCCTCGACGGCGACTTCGCGCTCGCGCTCGCGATCGATGCCCAGCAGGGGCTGCGCGACGACCTCCGCCTTGTCGCGATGTCGGCGACGCTCGACGGCGCGCGCTTCGGGGCGCTGCTTGGCAATGCGCCGGTGGTGAAGAGCGAGGGCAAGATCTGGCCGCTCGACCTGCGCCATGTCGGCCGCCGCGCCGAGGACCGGCTCGAGGCATCGATGCTCGCCGCGGTGCGGCAGGCGCTGACCGACGAGGCCGAGGGCGACATGCTCGCTTTCCTGCCGGGGGCGGCCGACATCGAGCGCGCGGCGACGGCGGTCGAGGAGGCGCGCCTGCCGCTCGTCGTTCACCGCCTGCACGGCCAGATCGACCCGGCGCTGCAACGCAAGGCGCTCGTTCGCGATGCGGCGGGCGGGCGCAAGCTGATCCTCGCGACAAGCATCGCCGAAACCAGCCTGACCATTGAGGGCGTGCGGATCGTGATCGACGCCGGACTGTCGCGGCGCCCGCGTTTCGACAAGGCGGCGGGCATCGCACGCCTCGTCACCGAGCGCGCGAGCCAGGCGTCGGCAACGCAGCGCGCAGGGCGCGCGGCGCGGCAGGGGCCAGGGGTCGCCTACCGCCTGTGGGAAGTCGCGGCAACCGCGGGCATGCCGCCGTTCGATCCGCCCGAAATCCATGAGAATGACCTGATGCCCGTCGTCCTTGATTGCGCGAGTTGGGGCATCGTCGATCCGCGCCAATTGGGCTGGCTCGATCCGCCGTCGCCCGCCGCAATTGCAGAAGCGAAAACGCGGTTGCAGGCAATCGGCGCGCTCGCCGATGATGGCCGCATCACCGCGCATGGCAAGGCGCTCGCGGCGATCCCCTTGCCGGTTCCGCTCGCGCATATGCTGCTCGACGCGGCGCGCGCGGGCGAAGCCGAAATGGCGGGGCGGCTCGCGGTGCTGCTGACCGAGCCGGGGCTGGGCGGGCGCGGCGTCGATGTCGAGGCGCGGCTCGGGCGCTGGCGCGGGCAACGCAATGATCGCAGCGAAGGCGCATGGCGTCTCGCGCGGCGGCTCGCGGCGATCGGCGAAAAGCTCGCGGCGGGGACCGACGATGTCGCGCCGCGTTCGATCGGCGGCTGGATCGCCACCGCCTGGCCCGACCGCGTCGCGCGCCAGCGCGCCGGGCAACGCGGCGAATATCTGAGCGTCGGCGGTCGCGCCTACCGCATCGACGCGGTCGATCCGCTTGGCGGTTGCGCATGGCTCGCGATCGCCGATGCGCAGGGTCATGCGGCGGGGGTGCGCATCCTGGCGGCCGCGCCGATCGAACAGGCCGAGATCGAGGAAATCTTCGGCGACCGGATCGTGGCGCATTCGGCGAGCAGTTATGACACCGCGAGCGACCGCGTCGACCATCGCCGCGAACGGCGGCTCGGCGCGATCGCGCTGGCCAGCGGGAAGGCGGCGCGCAGCGAAAGCGCCGAGGATGATGTCGCGGTGCGGATGGCGGCGGTGCGCGACAAGGGGCTCGGCTTGATCGGTTGGGGACCGGCGTCGCAGGCGCTGCGCCAGCGGGCGTCGTTCGCCGGTATCGATGCGCTGTCGACCGGGGCGCTCGCCGACGGCGTCGATCTTTGGCTCGAGCCGCTGCTTTCGGGCTGCCGCGGCCTCCGCGACATCGGCGACCGCAAGCTCGCCGACGCGCTGATGGCGATGCTCGACTGGCCGGCGCGCCAATTGCTCGAAAAACATGCCCCCGCCGACTATGCTACCCCGGTTGGTAGCCGGCATCCGATCGATTATGGCGCCGACGGTGGGCCGACGGTGAGCGTGCGGGTGCAGGAACTGTTCGGGCTCGCCCGGCATCCGACGATCGGCGACCCGCCGGTGCCGCTGGTGCTCGCGCTGACCTCGCCCGCGCACCGCCCGATCCAGACGACGCGCGATCTTGTTTCCTTCTGGGGCGGCAGCTGGCACGATGTGGCGCGCGAGATGCGCGGGCGCTATCCCAAGCATAGCTGGCCCGACGATCCGGCGAACGCGCCCCCGACGCTGATGACCAAAGCGGCGCAGGCGCGGCGCGATGCGCAATAGCCCTCTTTCCGCACGCGCGCCGAGGCGCTAAGGCGGCGGCACAGGCCCCAGAACAGGACGACCCAGATGAAAGCGCGGATTTTCCAGAAGCCCAAGAATGCGATGCAGTCGGGGCGTGCCGGGACGCAGCGCTGGATGCTGGAATTTGCCCCCGCCGAAGCGCGCAAGGCCGATCCGCTGATGGGCTGGGCGGGTAGCGGCGATACGCAGCGGCAACTGCGGTTGGGCTTTGCGAGCCAGGAAGAGGCTGTGGCTTATGCGGCGCGCAACGGCATCGAGGCCGAGGTCGTCGCGACCCCCGAACGCAAGCTGAAGATCCAGGCCTACGCCGACAATTTTCGGTAGTGGCGTCGCCCCCGCGAAGGCGGGGGCCGCTGGAGAGATTGCGTAAGGCCGATTGCGGCCCCCGCCTTCGCGGGGGCGACGAGTATTTCCTGACCGATAATTACTCCGCCTCCGGCTGCAACAGCTTGTGCAGATGGACGACGACATATTTCATTTCGGCATCGTCGACGGTGCGCTGGGCGGCGCTGCGCCACGCTTTTTCGGCCGACTTATAATCGGGATAGAGGCCGACGACGTCGAGATTGTGGAGGTCGGTGAAGTCGAGGCCCTGCGGATCGCTGACGCGTCCGCCGAACACGAGATGCAATTTGCTCATGGGCTGCTTTCCTTGCGGGCTGGCGCTAGTCGGGGAGAAGGCGCGCCCCTAACAGCGCGGCGCCGTTACGGCAAGCCGGTCAATCGTCCTTGCGGCCCCCCGAACCGGACTTCGGCAGCAGCGAACCCAGCAGCGCGCCGAGCGCCACCGCACCCGCGACCAGCGCCAGCGGCTGCTTCTCGGCGACATCCTTGAGCTTGCTGTTCGCGCGCTTTGCCTGCGCCTTGCCCTTTTCAAGCGCCTCGCCAGCGGCTTCGCGCGCGACGCCGGCCTGCTCGCTGGCCTTGGCCGCGAAATCCTCGGTCGCGGCGCGGGCGCGGCCGTAACCATCCTGGATCCGAGCCTTTGCCGCCTCGGCGGTCAGGCGCGCGTTTTCGGCGGTTTTCTCCGCAAGTTCACTCGCTTTTGCACGCGTTTCGCGGGCGGTTTCACCGAACGGCTTCATCATCTTCCTCCAATGGTTCGATTTCATCTTCGTCCGTCACGTCTTCGTCAGCGGGGCGAAAATGATCGGCGACATTCGCCGCCAGGTCCTGAATCTTGCGCCCCAGCCTGGGGGCATGTTCCCTGATCGGTTCGCGGAAGAGCCACGCGATCCCCGCAACCGCCGCGAGCGCGATCGGCAGGCGGTTGTCCTTGAACTGCGCGCGCGCGGCTTGGGCCGTATCGTCGACCACGGCGCCGACGCGATATTTGCCGCGATCGAGCAGCGATTTCGGTTTGAGCGCTTCGCCGGCGATACCGAGCTTGCGCTGCAATTCGGCGCGCTGGATCATCGCGCGGCGCGCGGCGTTGATCAGGCGAGTGCGCGACGGGCGCATCAATCCTCTCCTCGGGCGAGCAGGTCGTCGCGAAAGGCTGCCTTGACGTCGCCATAGTTGAGGCGTGCGCGCCACCCGGCGAAGGCCGCGATCATCAGCAATACGGCAAACACGATGAGCGTCGCGAGCAGCGGTCCGACGTGCTGCGCCAGCACCAATATCGCCCCGAATGCCAGCGCGAGCAGCGCCACGACCAATGCGGCGGCGGCGATGAATCCCCAGGCAGAGGTCCAGCCGACGCCGTGATAGGCAAGCGCGCCGCGCGCCTTGAGCAACGTCAGTTCGGCCTCCGCCGCCGCCGTCACATTGTCGACGACATCGCCGACAATCTTTTCGAGCGGGACGGGCGGCGGCGTGCTGGCCTTGCCGTCCGGCGCATAGCCATGGCTCACGCGGTCGAGCGCAGCGCGATCGGCCAACGCGTCGGACGGGGCAGGGGTGTCAGCTTTTGCGGATGGCATCGGGGATGACAGCGGATCAGCCGTTGTTCGAACCCTTGAGCATCCGGGCGAGCACGAAGCCGATCACCGCCGCAGCGCCAACCGCAACCGCCGGATTCTTCTTCACCATAGCCTTGGTCGACGCGGCGAGTTCGTCGAGGTCCTTTTTGTCGAGCGTCGTGGCGAGGCCGGCGACGGTCGTCGCGGCCGAGCGCGCATAGTCGCCGTACTGCTTGCCGAATTTGGTGTCGACGGCCCCGGCGCTGTCCTCGAGCATCTTGGCGAGGCTGCCGACGGCTTCGGCGGCCTTGTCCTTGCCCTTGGTCGCGGCATCGCGCGCCTTGGTGGACGCCTGGCTGGCGAGGGTCGATGCCTCTTCTTTCAGCGAGGCGGCCTTCTTCGACGCTTCGGATTTGATCGTGTCGCGCGTGGCGGCGAGCTGGTCGCGGATCGGGTGATCCTTCGCGGCCTTCGCGGTCGCGGGCTTGCGCGCGGGCGCAGCCTTGGTCGCGGCGGCCTTGGCGGGCGCCTTGGGACGGGGAGCGGCGACTTTCTTGGTCGCGGGAGTAGCGGCTTTGGCCATCGGTTCGTCCTCTTCTCTTATGTCGGGCGCCTGCGGCATCCCTTTTTGGTCCTGCCAATATATAGCAAGGCGCGCCGAATGGTTCCATAGCCGTGCAAAATTCCTATGCAACGGTTGCACTAGCGGCAGGGCGCCGATAACAGGCGGGCGCCTTTCCCTACCGCCCTGCCGACAGGGCTTCAGCAGGACATATTCCATGACCGCCATCATCGACATCCACGGCCGCGAAATCCTCGACAGCCGCGGCAACCCCACCGTCGAAGTCGATGTGTTGCTCGAAGACGGCAGCTTCGGCCGCGCCGCGGTGCCCTCGGGCGCGTCGACCGGCGCGCACGAGGCGGTCGAACTGCGCGACGGCGACAAGGCGCGCTATCTCGGCAAGGGCGTGACGAAAGCCGTGGCAGCGGTGAACGGCGAGATCGCCGACGCGCTGATCGGTCTCGATGCCGAAGACCAGCGTGAACTCGACATGGCGATGATCGATCTCGACGGCACGGCGAACAAGAGCCGCCTCGGCGCGAACGCGATCCTCGGCGTCAGCCTCGCGGCCGCCAAGGCCGCGGCCGACGCGCGCGGCCTGCCGCTCTATCGTTATGTCGGCGGCGTTTCGGCGCGCACTTTGCCGGTGCCGATGATGAATATCATCAACGGCGGCGAACATGCCGACAACCCGATCGACGTGCAGGAATTCATGATCATGCCCGTCGGCGCCGGCAGCATCGCCGAAGCGGTGCGCTGGGGCAGCGAGATTTTCCACACGCTGAAGAAGGGCCTGTCGGCCAAGGGTCTCGCGACCGCGGTCGGCGACGAGGGCGGCTTCGCCCCGAACCTCGCCTCGACGCGCGCCGCGCTCGACTTCATCGCCGCGTCGGTCGACCAGGCGGGCTTCAAGCTCGGCACCGACGTCGTGCTCGCGCTCGATTGCGCCGCGACCGAATTCTTCAAGAACGGCAAGTACGAGATCAGCGGCGAAGGGCTGTCGCTCAGCCCCGAACAGATGGCCGAATATCTCGCCGCGCTGGTGAAGGATTACCCGATTCTGTCGATCGAGGACGGGATGAGCGAAGATGATTTTACGGGCTGGAAAGCGCTCACGGATCTGGTCGGCGACAAATGCCAGCTCGTCGGCGACGATCTGTTCGTGACCAACCCGCTGCGGCTTGAGCAGGGGATCAAGGACGGCCTCGCCAACTCGCTGCTCGTCAAGGTCAACCAGATCGGCACGCTGTCCGAAACCCTCGACGCGGTCGATATGGCGCACCGCGCGCGCTACACCGCGGTGATGTCGCACCGCTCGGGCGAGACCGAGGATTCGACGATCGCCGACCTCGCGGTCGCGACGAACTGCGGCCAGATCAAGACCGGCAGCCTCGCGCGCTCGGACCGGCTCGCGAAGTACAACCAGCTGATCCGTATCGAGGAAGAGCTGGGCGACATGGCGCGTTATCCGGGCGCGGCGATTTTCGGGTGACCTGATCGTCGCCCCCGCGAAGGCGGGGGCCGCTGCCGATTTACGCAGCGATGAAGGGCAAGGCCGACAACGGCCCCCGCCTTCGCGGGGGCGACGGCAGGGTGTAGAGGCGGCTGGAAAAACAACCCAGACGCCTTGACGCCGCGAATCAACTCTGATTCAAGGGCCCGGATGACGCAGCGCCACAAATTCCGCAAATCGATGAACCGGGCTGCCGGCCCCGCGATCGCGGTGATCGTCGTGCTGGCGATGATCGGCTATATCATCTTCGGCCCGACCGGGCTTTACGCGTGGGGCGATTATGGCCAGTCGGTCGAGAAGCAGCGCGTCGTGCTGAGCGAGCTGACCAAGAAGCAGAACGAGTTGCAGAACCGCGTCAACCTGCTCGACCGTCGCCGCGTCGATCCCGATCTGGCCGAGGAATATGTGCGCGAGAAGCTCGGCGCCTATCACCCCGATGAGGTGATCATTCCGATGGACAAGGCCGCGAAGCCCTAAGCTCGCGAGCTGATCGACAATCTCTTTACTTCGTCATTCCCGCGAAAGCGGGAACCTAGGGCGGTTTTACGCCGACATCTGTCTGTAAATCACAAGCTGTGAAGCTGGGTTCCTGCTTTCGCGGGAATGACGAGGATGGGGCGTGGGCGGGGCTTTGGCTGCATACGTAAGTTGGCGTAGCCCGCGCCCATGGTGGGCGTTGCCAAGTGCGTCGCCGCTCTCCTATAGGGGCCTTGCCGTAACGGCTAAAATGCAAAGGAACCCGTCTTGGCCAAAGCACCCGCGCGCAGCCCTGCCGCGCCGAAAAAGACTGCATCCACCCCGGCCGCCGCGAGCAACCGCGAGCAACCGCGCGATCCCGTTTCGTACGACGCGACGCCCGAAGAGCTGGAAAAATTCTATCGCGAGATGCTGCTGATCCGCCGCTTCGAGGAGAAGGCGGGACAGCTTTACGGCCTCGGCCTGATCGGCGGTTTCTGTCACCTCTATATCGGCCAGGAAGCCGTCGCGGTTGGCCTGCAGAGCGCGCTCGACGGCGACAAGGACAGCGTCATCACCGGTTACCGCGACCATGGCCACATGCTCGCTTACGGCATCGATCCCAAGGTCATCATGGCCGAGCTGACCGGCCGCGCCGCGGGGATCTCGCGCGGCAAGGGCGGCTCGATGCACATGTTCAGCGTCGAGCATAAATTCTATGGCGGCCACGGCATCGTCGGCGCGCAGGTGTCGCTCGGCACCGGGCTCGCCTTCGCGCACAAATATCGCGGCGATGGCGGGGTTGCGATGGCCTATTTCGGCGACGGCGCGTCGAACCAGGGCCAAGTGTACGAAAGCTTCAACATGGCCGAGCTGTGGAAGCTGCCGATCATCTTCGTGATCGAGAACAACCAGTACGCGATGGGCACATCGGTCAATCGCTCGTCGGCCGAGGACCAGCTCTATCGCCGCGGCGAAAGCTTCCGCATTCCGGGCATGCAGGTCGACGGCATGGACGTGCTCGCGGTGCGCGGCGCCGCCGAAGCCGCGCTCGAATGGGTGCGCGCGGGCAAGGGCCCGGTGTTGATGGAGCTCAAGACCTATCGCTATCGCGGCCACTCGATGTCCGACCCCGCCAAATATCGCAGCCGCGAGGAAGTGCAGGCGGTGCGCGACAAGTCCGACGCGATCGAGCATCTGAAGAAGGTGATGGAGGAAGCGGGGATCGCCGAGGACAAGTTCAAGGAAATCGACAAGGAGATCCGTGCCATCGTGGCCGAGTCCGCGGACTTTGCGGAAAGCGCGCCCGAACCCGAACTTCACGAACTTTATACCGACGTGCTGGTGGAGCAATATTGAGATGGCCATCGAATTGAAGATGCCGGCGCTGTCGCCGACGATGGAAGAAGGCACGCTCGCCAAGTGGCTCGTCAAGGAAGGCGACACGGTGAAGTCGGGCGACATTCTTGCCGAGATCGAAACCGACAAGGCGACGATGGAGTTCGAAGCAATCGACGAAGGCACGATCGGCCAGATTCTGGTCGCCGAGGGCACCGACAATGTGAAAGTCGGCACCGTGATCGCGACGATCACGGGTGAGGGCGAGGAAGCGGCACCAAGTCCTGCTCCCACATCCGTCCGTGCTGAGCCGGTCGAAGCACCGTCCTCCTCTTCTGCGACGGAGCAAGAAAAGAGCGGCCCTTCGACAAGCTCAGGGCAAACGGAAGAGAAGGCTGAGAAGCCCGCCGCTGCCGAGCGCGCGTCCGACCCCGCAATCCCCGAAGGCACCGCGATGGTCCGCCTGACCGTGCGCGAAGCGCTGCGCGATGCGATGGCCGAGGAAATGCGTGCCGACGACCGCGTCTTCGTGATGGGCGAGGAAGTCGCCGAATATCAGGGCGCGTACAAGGTGACGCAGGGCCTGCTCGACGAGTTCGGCGCGCAGCGCGTGGTCGACACGCCGATCACCGAATATGGCTTTGCCGGGCTCGGCACCGGGGCCGCGATGGGCGGCCTCCGTCCGATCATCGAGTTCATGACCTTCAACTTCGCGATGCAGGCGATCGACCACATCATCAACTCGGCGGCGAAGACCAACTATATGTCGGGCGGCCAGATGCGCTGTCCGATCGTCTTCCGCGGTCCGAACGGTGCCGCGGCGCGCGTCGGCGCGCAGCACAGCCAGAATTATGCACCCTGGTACGCCAGCGTCCCCGGCCTGATCGTGATCGCGCCCTATGACGCCGCCGATGCCAAGGGGCTGCTGAAGGCTGCGATCCGCACCGAAGACCCGGTTGTTTTCCTTGAAAATGAACTGCTTTACGGCCGTAGTTTCGATGTTCCCGAGGTCGATGATTTTGTCCTGCCGATCGGCAAGGCGCGGATCATGCGCGCTGGCAGCGACGTTACCATCGTCAGCTATTCGATCGGCGTCGGGCTCGCGCTCGAGGCCGCCGACCAGCTGGCGGGTGAGGGTATCGACGCCGAGGTCATCGACCTGCGCACGCTGCGCCCGCTCGACACTGCGACCGTGCTCGCCAGCCTCAAGAAGACCAACCATCTCGTCATCGTCGAAGAAGGCTGGCCGACCTGTTCGATCGCCAGCGAACTCGCGATGGTCGCGATGGAGCATGGCTTCGACGATCTCGATGCGCCGGTGATGCGCGTGTGCAACGAGGATGTGCCGCTGCCCTATGCGCACAACCTCGAAAAGATGGCACTGATTGACACGCCGCGCGTGGTTGCAGCGGTGAAGGCAGTCCGCAATCGCGCCTGATCTCTTTTACCTCGTCATTGCGAGGAGCGAAGCGACGCGGCAATCCAGGGGCTGGGTGAGGCCGCTCTGGATTGCTTCGCTTTGCTCGCAATGACGATGGTGGGGTGCTAGCGCTTCCTGCGCATGACGACCGACGACGCCCTCGTAACCAGCTTCTACCCCGATATGCGCGATCCGCGCGTGATGGTCGCCGTGCCGCGCGCGCGGCGCGCGGCCATGGCGGGGCTCTGGGCGCTGGCGGCGCGGTTGACCAAGCTGCTGGTCGATGCGCGCGAACCGCTGATCGGCCAGATCAAGCTTGCGTGGTGGCGCGACATGGCGGCGATGCTCGCGACCGATCCCGCCGGGCTGCCCAAGGGCGAACCTTTGCTGGCTGAGTTGAGCGCGACCTGGGCGGAGCAGGGCGGGCTCGACGGGCTGATCGATGCGGCCGAAGCGATGCTGCTCGCCGAATCCGGGCAGGATCGGCGCACTGCTGCCGAAAGCTTTGGCACGCGGCTCTTTGCCTTGTCGGGGGGCGATGCGGCTGGCGGGCGGCGCTGGGGCCTGCTCTGGGGCGCCGGCGTCCAGGAGCGCGAGGCGGAGGCGCGCCGGCTGCTCGCCGACGCGCGCGCCTGCGAACCCGCGCCGGGCAGGCTTTTTGCCGGAAACCGCGCACTCTTGATGCTCGATCGCTGGGCCGCCGCGATTGCGCGAAACGACGGCGAACGGCGCTGGCGTAGCGAGGGATGGCTGCTGTTCCGGCTCGGCCTGTTCGGCCGCTGACGATAAAAACGCGCCGGGGGTGGAAATACCGCGCCCGAACATCTATCTTGTCCGGTACAAAATAGGGTCGCAGGGGACATTGCATGTTCAACGGGCTGGTCGCCTATCTCGATTCGATCAAGGCGCGCGATCCCGCGCCGCGGTCGCGTTGGGAAATCCTTCTCTATCCGGGTATCGTCGCGGTCGGCATGCACCGCATCGCGCATTGGCTGTTCGAGGCGCGATTGTTCTTCCTCGCGCGCTTCGTCAATCACCTGTCGCGTTGGTTTACGGCGATCGACATCCATCCGGGCGCCAGGATCGGCCGCCACCTGTTCATCGATCATGGCTTTACCGTCATCGGCGAAACCGCCGAGATCGGCGATAATGTCACCATCTATCAATGCGTGACGCTGGGTGGGACCGATCCCGCTAACGGCATTGGCGGCAAGCGCCATCCGACGCTCGCGGATGACGTGATTGTGGGATCCGGCGCGCAGATATTGGGACCCGTCACCGTCAACGCGCGCGCGCGCGTCGGCGCGAATGCCGTGGTGACCAAGGACGTGCCCGAGGGCGCGGTGATGGTCGGCATCCCGGCGCGCTCGACCTTGCTCGATGCCAGCGAATATGCGCGCGAGTTCGTGCCCTATGGCACGCCGTGCAGCGAGAATTTCGACCCCGCGACGCAGCGGGTCGAATTGCTGCAGTGCCAGCTCGATCTGCTGCAGAAGCAGCTGCGCGAACTGCTCGATGAGCGCGATGCCGCCGCGGAGGATGACGCCCCGCGCCGCAAAGGGAGCCGGAACAGCGCCTGATGGGGACGGTGACACCTCTGCCGTTCGCGACCAGGACGGTCCCGCAGCAGACCGGTTTCGAGCGCCCCGAATTGATGCGCATCCTCGATCTTTACGGCCGCATGGTCGCAGCGGGTCACTGGCGCGATTATGCGATGGATTTCCACCGCGACGCTGCGATCTTCTCGGCCTTTCGCCGCGCCGCCGAGCGCCCCGAATATCGCATAGAAAAACGCCCCGCCTTGCGGAGCCGGCAGGGCATGTGGGCCCTTGTCTCCGAAGCCGGGGCGGTCTTGAAGCGCGGGGACGAGCTTTCCAATGTGCTCGCCCCCGTCGAACGCAAGCTTATGAAGCTGGTATCGGACTGATTGTCCGCGTCGTTGCGGGCAACTGGTTCGCCAGATTGTCGGGCAGGAAGCCAACGACCACCGCCCGCGCATTCTGCCAGAAGGCCGAAAGCAGCAGCAGCGCCGAACCGATCACGAACGCCGTCAGCGCGACGTTAAGCTCGACCGCGCCGAACTCGCGGAATAGCTGCGTCATCGCGAACAGCACATAGGCGAGCGCCGAGACGAGCAAAGCGCGGCGGTCGATCGCGAGCGCGATCAGCCCGAACAGCACATAGATGCCGACGACCATCACCGCGGCGGCGCTGCCGATATTGTCGCCCTGCGTGACGCCGAGCAGATGGAAGATCGGGTGCGCGATCATCGGCGCGGCGAGCAGGTGGAGCCAGAAGGCGACATCGCTACGCCGCGTCTGGCGCACCCGGTCGCTGCGATCCCACCACATCGCGAGCGCGAAGACGCCGAGCCCGGCCACAAGCACCAGTGCCATGACGAGATCGGGCGAGGTCGAAACGCCGATGATGGCGAGTACCAGCGCGACCGCGGTGGCGGCGAGGGCGGCGGTGCCGGCGGCAACGGTGATCGGCACCATGAAACGCTTCCAGTGGAGCCATGTCGCCGCGGCGGTGATCAGCGCCATCGACCCGATCAGGATCGCACCGACCGTTTCGCCAGGGTCTTCGCCGAAGATCGTCTCGCCATGTTCGACGAGGAAGCCGACCATCGTCGCAAAGACGCCGCCCGAAAAGGCGAGGACAAGGACGATGCTGGGCAACGCCATGCGGCGTTGGCGGGTAAAATATTCGGCGAGGAACCACGCCGAGGCGGCAACGAAGGCGCCGCCGAGCGCGGGGTGGATCGACGCGCCGATCCATCCGACCGCCATGAGCAGGATCACCGCGGCAATACTGACGAAAATATCGTTGAAGCCGGTGATGAGGCGGAATGATTCCTCGTCCGCCCCGGGGGCGGCACGGACCGACGCGATGTGCGACCGGAACGCCGTGGCGGCTTCCGGTGTCAAAACCTTCGCATCGACCGCAGCTTGCAGGTCGCTTTCACTATACATCGGGGTCGTCCTTCTGTCCGATCCCCTTGCCCCGCCACCTACTTCGCATAGGCGTGTTGCTGTGTCAATACAGTGTAGCACTTTAACGAAAGGCGCCTTGCTATGGCGCCTGTCTTCGTCATGCCGGGCTTGACCCGGCACCCGCCTTTTCTTTCAAAGCAGGCAGGCCCCGGATCAAGTCCGGGGTGACGATAGAGTAAAGGCGATGTTGCTCAGCCCAGTGCCATCAATGCCTTCATGACATTCATCGACTGTTCGCTGCCCGACTGCGGGACGATTTCGCCGTTGCGGTCGATGATCTTCTCCCACGCCGCGGCGACGCCCTCGGGGGTGCGCTCGCCTTCGGGCAGCGCGACACCGGGAGTCATGGTGACAAAAGCGGCGTGATAGGCGCCCGCGCCCGCGCCGACGATCATGTTGGTCGGGGCATCCTCGCTGACGAGGTAGAGCGCGGCGGGGACGACGTTTTCGGGCGTGAACTTTTCGAACAGTTCGGCGGGGAAGATGTCCTCGGTCATGCGCGTGCCGGCGACCGGCGCGATCGTGTTGCAGCGGATGTTGTACTTCGCGCCTTCGAGGTGGAGCGTCTTGGTCAGGCCCGCGAGGCCGAGCTTCGCCGCGCCATAATTGGCCTGGCCGAAATTGCCGTAGAGCCCGGTCGACGACGCGGTCATCAGGATGCGGCCATAGGCCTGTTCGCGCATCAGGTCCCAGCACGCCTTGGTGACATTGGCGCTGCCGCTGACATGGACTTTGAGCACCAGGTCGAAATCCTGGGGCTCCATCTTGGCGAAGCTCTTGTCGCGCAGGATGCCGGCATTGTTGATCAGGACGTGGACGCCGCCCCATTCTTCCTTCGCCCTGGCCACCATTTCGACCATCTGGTCGTATTCGGTGACGCTGCCGCCGTTCGACATAGCGGTGCCGCCCGCGGTGCGGATTTCCTCGACGACTTGCAGCGCGGCGTCCGAATGGCCCGTTCCATCGCGCGATCCGCCGAGGTCGTTGACCACCACCTTTGCGCCGCGGCGGGCCAGTTCGAGCGCATAAGCGCGGCCAAGACCGCCGCCGGCGCCGGTAACAATTGCAACACGCCCGTCAAACTTGATCGTCATGATGGTCTCCTGAACAGGGCATCCCATGAAAGGTTGCCCGAAAAAACTGGAACGTCCTTAGCCGTTCGGGCTTTGCTGGCAAGGGGTGAGCTAAATGCCCGGCGCAACAAAAATGTCATGATAATGACGCGTATCTGTCATCTATGCGTCATATCAGCGCCACCAGATTGTCACCCTTCGCAACGGAGCAACCCCTCATGCGCTACGCCCTGACCACCGCCCTGCTGGCGACGTCGATGTTCAGCCTGCCGACCGCGGCGCACGCCCAGGCGATGACCGCCGAGGAGGCGGCCGCGCTGCGCGCCGAAATCGCGGCACTGCGCGGGCAGGTCGAAACGCTCGAGGCGCGGCTCGACGCCGCGACAGTGGCGCCGGCGCCCGCCCCGGTAGCCACGCCCGCACCGGCGCCGACCGCGCCGCCGGTCACCGCAAAGCCCGCGACCGAAATCAGCTGGAAGGGCGCCCCCGAGATCAAGACCGCCGACGGCTGGAGCTTCAAGCCGCGTGGGCGCGTGCAGATCGACCTTGCGGGCGTCGACACCCCGGCGGGGGTCACTGGCCCGCGCGGCGGATTGAAGACCGAATTCCGCCGCGTCTATCTGGGCGTCGACGGGAAAATACCGGGCGGCATTTCTTATCGCGTCGAAGCCGACATGGCGAACAACGCGATCGAAATGACCGACGTCTATTTCACCTATGGTCCGGGGCCGCTTTCGGTCACCGTCGGCCAGCTCAAGCCCTTCTGGTCGCTCGACGAGATGACGAGCGACCTGTTCACCAGCTTCATGGAACGCGCCGCCTTTACCCAGGCGTTCGGCTTCGAGCGCCGCGTCGGTCTCTCGGCGCAGTATAAGGGCAAGGAAGTCCTCGTGCAGGCGGGCGTGTTCGGCGACAATGCCAACGACCTGCTCGACGATTCCAACAACAGCATTGGCTTTGACGGCCGCGCGGTGTGGATGCCCAAGATCGGCAAGGCGCAGCTTCACCTTGGCGGATCGGCGCACTGGCGCGACATGAACGACCCTGCTGCGACCATCCGCTATCGCGCGCGGCCCTTTGCGCACACGACCGACGTCCGCCTCGTCGACACGGGGCTTCGCGACGCGACCGGCGAACGCGGCATGGGGCTGGAAGGCGCCGTGCTCGTGGGGCCGTTCCATGCCGCGGGCGAAGGCTTTTGGCAGACCGTCAAGCGGTCCAGCGTCGCCGACCCGACCTTCTTCGGCGGCTATGCCGAAGTCGGCATGGTGTTGACCCCCGGCGATGCGCGCGGTTACAAGGACGGCGCGTTCGACCGGCTGAAGCCGTCGAAGCCGATCACCGCGGGCGGCATCGGCGCGATCGAGGTCAATGCGCGCTACGACTATCTCGACCTCAACGATGCCGGGCTGGTCGGCGGACGGCAAAAGACCGCGCTGTTGGGGATCGTCTGGGCGCCGATCGACTATATCCGCATCACCGCCAACTACGGCAAGCTGTGGCTGAGCGACGCCCGCATCGCCACCGCGACGGGCGACCGCAGCTATACGGCCGATACGTTCGGGCTGCGGACGCAGATCGATTTTTAAGAAAGCTCGTCATTCCCGCGAAAGCGGGAATCCAGGAGCAACGGCAGAACTGGGTTCCCGCTTTCGCGGGAATGACGAAGATATATTTAGACGCTCTTGCCGGAGTCCAGCGCATAACCCGCCGACCGCACCGTGCGGATGATGTCCGTCGTGCCCGGCAGGTTGATCGCCTTGCGCAGCCGGCGGATATGGACGTCGACCGTACGCAATTCGATGTCGCTGTCCTGGCCCCAGACGCTATCGAGCAATTGCCCGCGCGAAAAGACGCGGCCCGGATGCTCCATGAAGTGGCGCAGCAGGCGGAACTCGGTCGGCCCCATCGCGACCGTCTGTGCGTTCCGGATGACCTTGTGCGCGACCGAATCGAGCTCGATGTCGGCATAGGTCAGCAATTCGCCGGCGAGCGCCGGGCGCAGGCGGCGGAGCACCGCCGACACGCGCGCGACGAGTTCGCGCGGGCTGAACGGCTTGGTGACATAATCGTCGGCGCCGGTTTCGAGGCCGCGGATGCGATCCTCTTCCTCGCCGCGCGCGGTGAGCATGATGATCGGGACGTTCGCCGACTTGGGGTTGCGGCGCAGGCGCCGGCAGACCTCGATGCCCGGCAGGCTCTCGATCATCCAGTCGAGCAGGACGATGTCGGGGACGCGTTCCTCGACCAGGACGAGCGCTTGCTCGCCGTCCGGCGTTTGCCGGACCGAAAACCCCTCGCGTGCGAAATGCCAGACGATGAGCTCGGCGATTGCCTCGTCATCCTCGATGAGCAGCAGGTCGGGCTGCGGCATCAGCCTTGCTCCTGCTCCGCCGATGCGGCGCCCTCGGGGGTCTCGCCGCGCTCGCGTTCCTCCATCCGCTCGCCGGTCACGACATAATAGACCATCTCGGCGATGTTGGTCGCATGGTCGCCCATGCGTTCGAGGTTCTTGGCAACGAACAGCAGGTGCGCGCTCTCGGTGATGTATTTGGGATTTTCCATCATGAAGGTGACGAGGGTGCGGAAGATGCTGTTGTAGAAATCGTCGACATTCTTGTCGCGGACGGTCACCCGCACCGCGAGTTCGGCGTCGCGTGCGGCGAAGCTGTCGAGCGCGTCGTGGATCAGTTCGGCGACGATCGACGACATCGACATCAAGAGCGGGATCGCCTCGATCGACCGCGTCTGGTCCATCAGTGCGACGCGCTTGGCGATATTCTTCGCATAATCGCCGATACGTTCGACGACCGAGACGATTTTCAGCGCCGCGATCATCTCGCGCAGATCGTCGGCCATCGGGGCGCGCAGTGCGATCGTCTGCGCGGTCAGCTGCTCGACCTCGGCTTCGAGCGCGTCGATCTTCTTGTCGTCGCGCACTACCTGCGCCGCGAGCTCGAGGTCGCCGTTATTGAGCGCATTCATCGCCTGGAGCAGCGCCTGTTCGGCGCGGCCGCCCATCTCGCTGATCAGCCCGCGCAGGCGGTTCAGATCCTCGTCGAATGCCTTGACGGTGTGATCGTTGACTACTGCCATCTACTTCGTCCTTGTTCGGTCGCTGGGCTTAGCCGTAGCGGCCGGTGATATAATCCTTGGTGCGTTCCTGCTTCGGGTTGGTGAAGATGTCGGTTGTCTTGCCGTACTCTACCAGCGTCCCGAGGTGGAAAAAGGCGGTGCGCTGCGACACGCGGGCTGCCTGCTGCATATTGTGCGTGACGATCACGATAGCATATTTGCCGCGCAATTCGTGGATCAGCTCCTCGATCTTTGCGGTCGCGATCGGGTCGAGCGCCGAGCAGGGCTCGTCCATCAGGATGACTTCGGGATCGACCGCGATCGCGCGTGCGATGCACAGGCGCTGCTGCTGGCCGCCCGACAGCGCGGTGCCGCTTTCCTGAAGGCGGTCCTTGACCTCGTCCCACAGGCCGGCACGCACCAGCGCGCGTTCGACGATGACGTCGAGGTCGGCCTTGTTCGGCGCAAGGCCGTGGATGCGCGGGCCATAGCCGACATTGTCATAGATCGACTTGGGGAAGGGGTTCGGTTTCTGGAACACCATGCCGACGCGCGCGCGCAGCTGGACGACGTCCATCGACGGCGCATAGATATTCTCGCCATCGAGTTCGATCTGCCCGGTCACCTTCGCGCTCGCGACGGTGTCGTTCATACGGTTCAGCGAACGCAGAAAGGTCGACTTGCCGCAACCCGACGGGCCGATGAAGGCGGTGACGAGGTCGGTACCGACGTCGATCGACACGTCGTTGATCGCCTGTTTCTCGCCATAGAAGACGTTGACGCCGTGCGCCTTCATCTTGGGGTCGGCGATGGTAAGATCGTCTTGGGTCATGGGGTCACCAGCGTTTTTCGAATTTGTTGCGAAGATAGATCGCAAAGGCGTTCATCGACAGCAGCACGACAAGCAGCACGATGATCGCGGCGGAGGTTTTCTCGACAAAGCCCCGGTCGACTTCGTCCGACCAGAGGAAGATCTGCATCGGCAGCACGGTCGACGGCGAGCAGATGCCGCCCGGAACGTCGCCGATAAAGGCGCGCATGCCGACGAGGAGCAACGGCGCGGTCTCGCCCAGCGCGCGCGCCATGCCGATGATCGTGCCGGTGAGGATGCCGGGCAGCGCGAGCGGCAGGACATGGTGGAACACAACCTGCACCGGGCTGGCGCCGACGCCCAAGGCGGCGTCGCGGATCGACGGCGGTACCGATTTGATCGCGTTGCGGCTGGCGATCACGATCACCGGCATCGTCATCAGCGCGAGCGTCAGCCCGCCGACGAGCGGGCTCGCCTGGCAGAGGCCGAACCAGTTGATGAACACCGCGAGCGCGAGCAGGCCGAAAATGATCGACGGCACCGCGGCGAGGTTGTTGATCGACACTTCGATGAGGTCGGTCCAGCGGTTCTTCGGCGCATATTCTTCGAGGTACAGCGCCGCGAGCACCCCGGTGGGGAAGGCGATGAGGAAGGCGATGAAGATCGTCAGCACCGACCCCTTGAGTGCCCCCCAGATGCCCGCGACCGCGGGGTCGGTGGCGTCGGCGTTTCTGAAGAAGGGCCAGTGGATGCCGGTCGACAGCTTGCCGTCCGCCTTCAGCGTCGCGACCGCCGCGCCGAGCGCGCCCTTGCCGCCGTCCTTGGCGGCCATGTCGACCTCGGACGAGGCGGGCAGTTCGAACACCGTCTTGCTCCCCAGCAATTCCGGGTCATCCTTGATCGCGCTGCGCACTTCCTTCCACGCATTTTCGCTGATCATCGCCGATCCGCCGGTCCCCAGCGCCTCGTCGGCGGCAAAGGCGACGATGTCGGCGAGCCCCGCGTTCGCGATCACCTGATCCGCATCGGCATCGCCGAGCCGCGACTTGTCGATCGTCAGCGGCATTGCCTTGAAATCGATCGGCACCGCGACATGCGTATAGGTAAAGCCGCGCGCGCCGTTGCCGACCATCACGAACAGCAGGAAGGCGAGGAAAGCGCCCGAGAGCAGCACCGCGCCCAGCCCGATCAGCCTGAAGCGGCGTTCGGCGGCATAGCGTCCCGCGATGCGCTTCTGCATCACGGCGCCTTTCCAGTCGGTGGGGGCGGTTTCCCTATTCATAAGCTTCGCGATACTTTTTGACGATGCGCAGGGCGACGATGTTGAGCAGCAGCGTGACGATGAAGAGGACGAGGCCGAGCGCGAAGGCGGCGAGCGTCTTGGCGCTGTCGAATTCCTGGTCGCCGGTGAGCAGCTTGACGATCTGCGCCGTCACCGTGGTGACGCTGGCAAAGGGGTTGGCGGTCATGTTGGCGGACAGGCCCGCGGCCATCACCACGATCATCGTCTCGCCGATCGCGCGGCTGACCGCGAGCAATATGCCGCCCATCACGCCCGGAAGCGCGGCGGGGATCAGCACCTGGCGGATCGTCTCGTTCGGCGTTGCCCCCAAGGCGAGGCTGCCGTCGCGCATCGCCTGCGGCACCGCGTTGATGCTGTCGTCGGCCATCGAGGAGACGAAGGGGATGATCATCACCCCCATCACGATACCCGCGGCGAGCGCGCTTTCGGTCGAGGCGTTCGGAATGCCGAGCATCACCGCGAAATTGCGCAAAGCAGGAGCAACGGTCAGCGCGGCGAAATAGCCGTAAACGACCGTCGGCACGCCCGCGAGGATCTCGAGGATCGGCTTCACCCACTGGCGCACGCGCGGCGCGGCATATTGGGTGAGGTAGACCGCGGTCATCATCCCGATCGGAATGGCGACGATCATCGCGATGATCGCGCCGATCAGCACCGTGCCCCAGAACAGCGGGATACCGCCGAACGTATCGTCGACCGGCGCGCCGCTCGTCGGTGCCCAGTTGGTCCCGAAGAGCAGCTCGGCGGGCGAGACGAGGCGGAAGAAGCGGATCGATTCAAAGAGCAGCGACAGCACGATGCCGAAGGTCGTGAGGATCGCGACCAGCGACGCGAGCAGCAACAGCAGCATCACGATCTTTTCGACCCGCGTCCGTGCGCGGAAATCGGGGCGGATGCGCGTGAAGGCGTAGAGCCCGCCCGCGAGCGCCAGTGCCAGCATCGCGGCGATGCCGATCCACGCATATTTGTGGCTCGCGTCGGCGTAAGGCTTCACCAGCCCCGCCGCGGCGGGCATCCGCACCTTGTCCTGATTGCCCAGCGCGACGTTGCGCGCGTCGGACAGCACCGCGCCGCGCTCGAAGCCGAAGGATGGCAGGCTCTGCGCCGCCTCGCTCGAGAGCACCTGGTTGGTGATCAGTCCGGGCGAGACCGCGGCCCACACGGCCAGGAAAAGCGCCGCGGGGGCGAACAGCCACAGCGCGACATACCAGCCATGATATTGCGGGCGCGAATGCAGCTTGGTGCCCGCGCGGCCCGCCAGCAGGCTCGACCGCGCGCGGCCGGCCAGCCAGCCGATCAGCGCGAGACCCGCGATCAAAAGCAAAAGGGCGGCGGCGTTGAAGGTCACTAGATCTTCATCCGGTCAAAACCTTCGTCATTGCGAGCGAAGCAATCCAGAGCGGTTTACGCAAACTCTGGATTGCCGCGTCCCCCGGATCAAGTCCGGGGTTCCTCGCAATGACGATCCGTCGAAAAAAGACGGTGGCCGGATCGAGCGAACCCCGCCCGGCCACCAGCGGGAGGAAACTTACTTGAGCTGCGACCCGTCGAGCGCGGTCATGCCCTTGCCGTTCGCCGCCGCGGTCGCCGCGATGTCCTTCGGCGACACGATCAGGCCCTTGGCGTTCAGATACCCGCCTTCGCCCGCGCCCTTCAGGAACTCGGCGACATATTCGGCGAGCCCGGGGACGACGCCGACATGCGCCTTCTTCACATAGATGAACAGCGGGCGCGAGCCGGGATAGCTGCCGTCGGCGATCGCGGCATAGCTGGGCGCGACGCCCTGCACCGGGACGGCCTTGATCTTGTCCTTGTTCGCATCGAGATAGCTGAAGCCGAAGATGCCGAGGCTGGTCGGGTTCTTGTCGAGCTTCGAGATGATGAGGTTATCATTCTCGCCCTGCTCGACATAGAAGGGCGCGCCGCGCAGCGCGGTGCAGGTCGCCTCGTGCTTTTCCTTGTCGCTGTCCTTCAGCGCCTTCATCTCGGGATTGGCGTCGCAGCCCTTGCCGAGGATCAGTTCCTTGAACGCATCGTACGTGCCGCTGGTCGACGGCGGGCCAAAGACCGAGATCGCGACCGCGGGGAGGGCGGGGTTCACGTCCTTCCACGTCTTCGCTTCGTTGGGCTTGCCATAGGGGTTGGCCGCGAGCGCCTTGTAAACATCTTCTTCCGACAGCTTGAAGCCGGGGCCGCGGGTCGCTTCGCCCAGCGCGATTCCGTCGATGCCGACCTGGATTTCGACGATCTCTTTCACGCCGTTCGCGGCGCAGGTGTCGAATTCCTTCTTCTTGATGCGGCGCGATGCGTTCGCGATGTCGGGGGTGTCGCCGCCGACGCCGGCGCAGAAGCGCTCGAAGCCGCCGCCGGTGCCCGTGCTGTCGATCTTGGGCGTCTTGTTGCCCGTCGCTTCGGCGAATTTCTCGCCGACCGCGGTGGCAAAGGGATAGACGGTCGAGGAACCGACCGCGCTGATATAATCGCGCGCACCGCCGCCCGAAGACGCCTGATCCTGACACGCGGAAAGCGCCAGCGCGCACACGGCGGCGCCGACGGCACCAAGAACGCGGGGGGCGAATTTCTGAGCCATCGAATTTGTCCTGTAGAGGGGTCGTTACCGAACCAAGCCGCCACCCCTGCAGCGACTCGCTGGCTGCCATTTGGGGGAGTTGTGTGACGCGTATGTGACAGAGATTGTCATATAAGTGTCATGTACGGCGCGTGGCCATATAGAAGCTGAACGATTAAGGATGCGGGACCAAGCTGCTGGAGAGAAATAAGATATGCATGTCACGGTGAAAGCGCCGAAGAGGATCGAAATCGACCCATATTCCAGCGTTGCGGTGCGACTCACAATGATGCGTGATGATCTCGTGCTTGCCCATGGGTCAGGCTTCTTGTGGGCGGAGGGGCACCAGCTCGGTGTCGTGACCGCTTGGCATTGTTTGACGGGAACACATCCAGAAACCCGGCGATCCCTGAACCCAGAGAAAGGTGCGCGGCCAAATAAGATCGCCGTGTCACTTTTGATGCGCGATTTGGGCGAGGGCACGATCACGATCTGGCTCCACGGCCCAGAAAGCGGCGATCCCATGTGGCGCGTCCATCCGCTTGGATCGGCGGAAATCGACCTTGCCGTCATTTGGGTCCCCAATGAGGCGATGCCTGCCGATACGATGACCACGCCAGCCAATGCTTTGACCGATAGCCCTTTAATCCTGCACGTGGGCACCGATCTTTTCATTCTTGGATACCCGCGCAATTTGCACCGGTTTGGTCTGCCGATCTGGAAAAGAGCCTCGCTTGCAACGGATATCGATGCGACGCTAGAGGAACCCGGCAAGCGCCATCTGCTGGTCGATACTGCTTCACGTGACGGAATGTCGGGTGCGTTGGTGATTGCACGAAACCGCGGCATTGCGCATTTCGAGAACAAGAACATGATCGCTGGCGGCGAGTATACCCGCCTCGTTGGCGTCTACACTGGTAGGGTTGGTGGAGCCGATGACATGGCTGCCCAGATTGGCATCGTGTGGCCAATGCGTTATGTCCGGGAACTGATCAGCGATGGAGTGCCCGATGACTTCGTCTAGCGGCCCGACAGGGAGTATCCGGTTTGATCCTCATCACCGGCCACGTCATCATGACCCCCGAGAACGCCGCGCACATGATCGCGCTCGGCGCTGAGCATAGCGCGCGGTCGCGCGGCGAGGCGGGGTGTCTGGGGCATCGCTGTCATGTCGATGTCGAGCAGCCCGACCGCCTCGTCTTCGTCGAGGAGTGGGAGAGCATCGACGCGGTCCGCGCCCATTTCGCGGTGCCCGCGTCGGGCGCCTTCGTCGCCGAAATGCGCGCGCTGTCGCCGCAGCCGCCGGTGATCCGGATTTATGCCGCCGAGGATGTGACCGCGAAGCTGATGGGGTAGGGCCACTTTCTCCCCTCCCTTTAGGGAGGGGTTGGGGGAGGGCATGTTCCGGTTGTCGGGAAGGCTTACAGACCCTCCCCAAACCCCTCCCGCAAGCGGGAGGGGCTTTACGAATTCATACGCGTCCCATCCCGCCCGCATGCTATACCCACCTTTCGGGGCAATGGTCGGCGACGTCGATCAGGCTCGCCCCGCGATTTTGGTTGCCGACAAGGCCGCGTCCCGCGGCCCGGGTCGACCCGGAAAGGCGCGCCGCATGGCTGCCGATCACCCCTCTATCCATCTGGGCCGCACGCTGGGGCTCGCGGTGGTGCTTGCCTCCGACGCGCCGCTGTTGCTGCTCGACGAAAAGCTGGCGATCGTCGCGGCGAGCGACAGTTTCTGCGCCGCGTTCGGGATCGATCCGGCGACCGTCACCGGCCGCTCCATCTATGATCTCGACAACCAGCAATGGGATTTGCCGCGGCTCCATTCGCTGATCGACGCGACGCTCTCCGGCGCGGCGGAGGTCGAAGCCTATGAGGTCGATATCGAAACCAGCCTCGGCGGGCGGCGCCGGCTGGTGCTGAAGGCGCAGCGGCTCGACTATGGCGACAGCCTCCACACGCGGATGATGATCACCGTGATCGACGTGACCGAGGTGCGGAAGAATGAAAAGCGCCAGACCGAGCTGGTCCACGACAATGCCGCGCTGCTCCACGAGATGCAGCACCGCGTCGCCAACAGCCTGCAGATCATCGCGAGCATCCTGATGCAGAGCGCGCGCAAGGTGCAGTCGGACGAGGCGCGCGGCCATTTGAGCGATGCGCACCAGCGCGTGATGTCGATCGCGACGCTGCAACGCCACCTCGCCGAATCCGACGCCAGCGATGTCGAGCTCGAACCCTATCTGGCGCAGCTGTGCGCCAGCATCGGCGCGTCGATGATCTTCGACCCCGACCAGCTCACCCTGACCACCGAAGTCGACCCGGTGTCGATCGGCGGCGATATGTCGGTCAGCATGGGGCTGGTCGTCACCGAACTGGTGATCAACGCGCTCAAGCACGCCTTTCCGGACGGCCGTCCCGGCCATGTCGTCGTCGGCTATACCGCGAAGGGCGACGACTGGACGCTGTCGGTGTCCGACGACGGGGTCGGCATGGCCGAGGACCCCGAACGCGCGCGCGCCGGGCTGGGGACGCGCATCGTCCAGGCGCTCGCCAAGCAATTGAAGGCGGACATCGCGGTCGAGGATACGGGGCCCGGCACCCGGGTGTCGCTGACCCACGCGGCGCGGTCGGTTGTGCAGGTCGCCGCCAATGACGCGAAGGAAAGCGCGGCGGTTTGAGAGGGTGGCCTTCTCCCCTCCCGCCTGCGGGAGGGGCGGCGAGACTTGCGAACTTGTTCGCTAGTCGCAGCGGGGTGGGCGTTTGCCACGCCGCTGCCCACCCCCAACCCCTCCCGCAAGCGGGAGGGGAGCTAGAACAGAAAAACCGCTGTCCTACATTATCGGGCTGTGCCAGCCTTCATCCCGGCTCTTTCGATATGGGGACAAAGGCGGTCGCTGCCCGGCGTGCGGGCACGGCTATGGCGGGACGCGCATATATGTTCACCGCAGAGCGGGTATCATTTTACTGCGACATAGGCTGAACTTTCCTGAACTTTGGAATATCATTGTCCATCGGCCCGCTGTTCCCCCACTTGATCCGGGGTTCAGTTGCGATAGGTCCGGTCGACGGACCCCGGATCAAGCCCGGGGTGACGAAGTGGGATGCGCGGGGGCATATGAGCGGGTTCGAATTCATCTTTTCGCTGTTCGGGCTGATCCTCGGCCTCGCGCTCGCCGAGGGGCTGGGCGGGCTGGCGCGCGCGCTGAAGGCGAGCCACCGGGTGCGGATCGGCTGGCCGACCGCGTTGCTCGGGCTGTTCGTGTCGTGCGACGTCGTCACCTTCTGGATGTACGGGTGGGCGCTGCGCGGCCTGCTGCCGCTGGGCTGGCCGGTGATGTTCGGCGGCTTCGTCGTCACCGCCATCTATTATGTCGCCGCGTCGCTCGTCTTCCCCGACGACCCGGCCGAGTGGAGCGACCTCGATGCCCATTTCGACAAGCACCGGCGCACGGTGCTCGGCGGCATCTTCCTCTGTAACGTTGCGTTGATCGCCGTCGCCGCGGCGTTCACCGGCCTGCCGGGCGCGGGCAGCCTGCGCAAGATCATCCTGACCTGGTCCTTCTTCCCCGTTGCTGCCCTCGCAATCGCGGCAAAGGACCGCCGGATCGTCATCGCCTGCCTCGTCTGGCTGATCGCGCTCTATCCGCTCTCGGCAGTGTGGCACTGATTACTGGACTGCAGTGGTTTTGGCGACAATGCGCCACCCCGCCTCGGTGCGATAGAGCAGCAGCTGGTCGATGTAGCGGTCGCCGCCGAAATACAGTTCATAGGTGACCGCACTCATCGACGGCGTCGCATCGCGGCGGTCGAGGATGCGGCCAGTCGCGGACGGGTCTGGGCGCGCGGCCCAGCTGGCGAGAACTTCGGCGAAGGGTTTGCAGCCGACCGGCGCGCTGCTGTCTTCGGGCAAAGTGCAGAACTGGCCATCGGGCAGGAACAGCTTTTGCAGCTCTTCGACCCGCCCGGTCCGCAGGCCGCCGACATAATGGGCTTCAAGCGCCTGCTCGGGAGAAGATGCCTGCGCCGCATGAGCAGGCGCAGCCGCGAGCAGCGCCGCGACGCAGGGAAGGGCAAAGCGCGCAAAATCGAGGGGCATGTCCGAAACTCCCGCCGCATATCATGCGCACAGCTTAGCCTGTCACGGGCGCTTTCTCCAGCCGGGTAGCGACCGCGCCGCCAAGACAGAAGGGGCCCCGAACCCAGGTCCGGGGCCCATTGTTCGATACGCTTAGTCGGTGGTGGGCGTGCTGCCCGCGACCGGCTCGGCCGGAGCGGCCGGCGCCGCGGGCGCGGGCGCTTCGATCGACGCGGTGGAGGCCGCCGGCGCCACCTCGGCGGTCGGCACGATCCGTGCGCCCGCCGGGATGGCATAAGCGAGCGGCTCGTTCGTCCGCGCCATCAGATGCTGGCCGTTCGGGATGATCGCCGACTTGCCCGTCACGAACGCGCCGAACACGCCGACCGCGATCGCCGCGCCGATCGCGGCGCCGGTGTTCCCTTCGCCTTCCTGGCGGTGCATGCCCGCCAGCGGCAGCCGATGGCCGTTGGGCAGCGTCAGTTCGTTGAAGGTGATCTCCATCTTCGCCGATTTGCCGAACGCGCCCTTGCCCGTGCGCCAGGTCACCGTGCCCATGCCGCGCGTGCCCTTCGGGATCACGACGACGCCATTGTGCATCACGTCGAACACGGTGTGCATCGGCACGGTGTGTCCCTCGCGCAGCTTCTTGCTGTTCGCCTCGGCATCGGGCGTCAGGATCACTTCGGTATAGGATGGCAGCATCAGGCCGGATGCCGGCGCCGCGACGGCGACCACCGGTGCGACAACCGCCGGAACCGCGGCCGGTGCAGCGGTCGTTTCGACGACGGCTGCCGGTTCGGCAGTGGCGGCCGGAGCGGCGCTTTCCTGCGCGTGAACCGAAACCGAAAGCATAGCAAAAGCGACCGCACAAGCGGACGCGCCCCTCAGGTAAGTCATCAATTTTCCCCCAAGCCGCAGAGTGCGGCCTTGAGTCACTTGCAGGGGTGTAAAAGACTTGTCAATTAGGGTCAGGACTCATTGATCAGAGCCAGAAGATGACGGTTGCGGCGAGAGCCACGGCAGAGAAGAAGGCCTTCGGGCACCGATCGTAGCGCGTCGCGACGCGTCTCCAGTCCTTCAGGCGGC
>NZ_JAKFEM010000038.1:0-71231 GCF_036675685.1 Sphingopyxis sp. | reverse complement strand
CCGGATTCATGCGTGACTATTCCTTCCCGTTGAGAAGGGCGACGCAGAAGATAGCAGTCGAGCACGTCCGACTTATTGATGCCGGTTCGCTCTCTCCCCTGATGCGACCGCCCCAAATTTGGACGCCGAGTTATGGGAAGAAAGATTGCCAAGGGCAACCCCGGTTTTTTGGCTGTTTTGTACGAGCTTGAGCCAAATCCAAAACCAGCCGTCATCCCTCCATCGGGATGACGATTCGGGCAGGTTTCTATTGTCAGTGCGTGAAACCGAGACTGGCGGGAAGCGCGACGCGCTGCGCGCGGTGCGTCAGCATGATGCCCTCACCCACCCCGGCGTGGCCGAGCGGCGTCGCCATGATGTTCAGGCCCGTCGCAATCTCGCGGATCGCCGCCGCCGCGCCCGGATCGGCGGCGAACAGCAACTGATAATCATCGCCCGCCGTCGCCGCCGCGAGCCGGGTGTCGAGAACGTCGGGCCGCACCGCGAGCAGCGCCGCCGAGAGCGGCACCGATTCCAGCATGATGCCGAGCTGGCACCCGCTCACCTCCGCCATCCGCTGCGCGTCGATGAGCAGGCCGTCGGACACGTCCATCATCGCGTGAACATGCGGCACGACCGCCTGCCCGAAAGTCAGCTGCGGCTGCGGACGGCGATAGGCGGCAAGGCAGGTCTCGTTCGCATCGACCTGCCCCAGACGCATCGCGAGCCCGAGCCCGGCATTGCCGATCGTCCCCGTGACCCACAGCTGATCGCCCGGCCGCACCCCGCCGCGCGTCGGCGCCCCACCCGGCGGCGCGCGGCCGATCGCGGTCAATCCGAAACTGCGCGGCGCCCCCGCGGGCGCACGCACCGTGTCGCCGCCGAGCAGGATGACGCCGAAGCGGCGCAGGACAAGATCGAGCCCCTCGACGAACGCCGCGTCCCATTCATCGTCGCCGAGGCTGTAGCCGACGAGCACGCCGACCGGCGCGGCGCCCTTTGCGGCAAGGTCCGACAGGTTTACCGCAACGAGTTTCCACGCCACATCCTGCGGCGTGTCGTCGGGCAGGAAGTGGATACCCTCGACGATCATGTCGTGGGTGAGGACAAGATCCTCCAGCACCGCCGCATCGTCGGCAAGCCCGCGCGCGGCAGGGTCGGTGGCGATATGCCGCAGACGGGCGATGAAATCGGCTTCGCTCATGATGAGAAGCGTAGTGGATACCGCTCTGGTATAAAAGATACCCAACGCCGTATCCCCGCGAAGGCGGGGACCCAGAGCGCAAATAAGCAACCGCTCGCCTTACGCCGCTCTGGGCTCCCGCCTTCGCGGGAGCACAAGGCTGGGCCTACTTCCGCACAGCCTTGCCGATCGCATCGAGCAAGCCGTTCGCAAACCCGGCTTCGCGCGCATCGAAAAACGCCTTCGCGACATCGACATATTCGCTGACCACCGCGCCGACCGGGACATCGCCCCGCGCGATCAGTTCATAGGCCCCCGCGCGCAATATCGCCTTCATCGTGCGGTCGAGCCGGTCCATCGACCAGCCGCTCGCGAGCCGCGCAACGATCGCCGCGTCAATCTCTTCCAGCCGCGCCAGCGTGCCCTTCACGAGGTCGTCGAAAAATTCGGTGTCGGCGTCGGCATATTCGGCGTCTTCGATCACCCTGCCGATGCGGTGCTGGTGGAATTCGTGGATCAGCTTGGCGACGGGCGTCGCCTCCATCTCGTGCTGATAGAGCGCCTGGACGGCGGCGAGACGGGCGGCGGAGCGGGACTGGGAGCGTTTGTTCATGGTTCTTTTCTACTTGAGACGCTGGCTGACCGAAAGCGCGTGGGCAGGAAGCCCTTCGGCGCCGGCAAGCGCGACCGCCGCTGGACCGATCGCGGCGAGGCTCGCTTCGTCGAGCGCGAGGAAGCTGGTGCGCTTCATGAAATCGCTGACCGACAGCCCGCTCGAAAAGCGCGCGCGGCGGCCGGTCGGCAGCACATGGTTGGGACCCGCGACATAATCGCCGATCGCTTCGGGGGTCTGGCGGCCGAGGAAGACCGAGCCCGCGTGGCGCACCTTGGCGAACAGCGCGTCGGCCTCGGCGGCATCGACCGCGAGTTCGAGATGCTCGGGCGCGAGCCGGTCGCAGAGCGGAATCGCGTCGGCGAGGGTCGGGACAATGATGACGGCGCCATTGGCGTCCCAGCTGGCGCGCATGGTATCCTTGGTCTCCAGACTACGAATCTGGTGCTCGACTTGCTCGACCACCGTATCAGCGAAATCGCCATCGTCGGTGAACAGGATCGACTGGCTCGTCGGGTCGTGCTCGGCCTGACTCAGCAGGTCGGCGGCGATGATGTGCGGTTCGTTCTTCGCATCGGCGACAACGACGATCTCGCTCGGCCCCGCAACCATATCGATGCCGACAACGCCGTAGAGCTGGCGCTTCGCTTCGGCGACCCAGGCATTGCCGGGGCCGGTGACGACATCGACCGGCGCGATGCGGTCGGTGCCATGGGCGAGCGCGGCGACGGCCTGCGCGCCGCCGATACGCCAGATTTCGTCGACCCCGCCGATATGCGCCGCGGCCATCACAACCGGGTTGATCTCGCCGCCGGGCGTCGGGGTCATCATCACGATGCGCCCCACGCCCGCGACCTTGGCGGGGAGAATGTTCATCAGCACCGACGAAGGATAGGCGGCGCGCCCGCCGGGGACATAGACCCCCGCGGCATCGACCGCATTCCACCGCGCCCCTAGCCGCGCGCCCGTTGCGTCGCGATAGTCGCGGTCCTCGGGAAGCTGCGCGGCGTGATAAGCCCGGATGCGTGTTGCAGCGAGGTTCAGCGCATCGCGAAGTTCGGGCGCGAGCGCGTCATAAGCAGCGGCGCATTCCTCCTTCGAAATGCTCCACCCGCTCGTGTCCAGATCGAAGCGGTCGAACTTCGCGGTATAGTCGGCGAGCGCCGCGTCGCCCTCTGCCTTCACCCGCGCGATGATCGCCGCGACGTCGCTCGACACGTCGGGCGTGCTCTCGCGCCGATCATTGACCAGCGCGTCGAACTCGGCCGCAAAGCCGGGCGCGGAGGCGTCAAGCCGCCGCATCGCGCCCATCATGGTGGGTTTCACCCACGGCCTGACGGAAGCGTTCGACGAGCGCCGGCACTTCGGCCGAGCGCAGCTTGAACGCGGCGCGGTTGACGATCAGCCGCGCCGACACCTCGCTGATGATCGTCTGTTCGGCGAGCGCATTTTCGACGAGCGTGCGGCCAGTCGAAACCAGATCGACGATGTGCGAGGCGAGACCCAGCCTCGGCGCGATTTCCATCGCACCGTTCAGCTTGATGCACTCGGCCTGGATGCCCTGCGCCTCGAACCAGCGGCGCGTCGTCGACGGATATTTGGTCGCGACGCGGATGTGACTGGCGCCGATGCCCGGTGGCGGCGCATCGGCGGGGCCCGCGAGCGACAGGCGGCAAAGGCCGATGCCGAGGTCGACCGGCGCGTAGAGCTCGCTGTAATCGAACTCGTCGACGACATCCGACCCGACGATGCCGAGCTGCGCCGCGCCGTGCGCGACGAAGGTCGCGACGTCGAAGGCGCGCACACGGATCAGCGAGATATGCGGCTGGTTCGTCCCGAACACCAACGCACGGCTCTTCTTGTCGAAGAAATCCGCCGCGGGCTCGATACCCACTGCGGCGAGCAGCGGCAGCGCCTCGTCGAGGATGCGCCCTTTCGGGATGGCAAAGATGATCGGTTCGGGCATAAGCTTGCGCGCCCATAAGCGGCGAAGGAAAAAAGGGCAATGAGCGAGCGCTATCAGCAGGTCGATATGACCGAAACCGGACCCAAAGCGGTCCGCACCGCCTTTGCCAACCAGGTCCATTATTGCCGTGCCAATGATGCGCCGATCACCGCGCGCGTCGTCGCCGCGCTCGGCGCGCTGATCGACGCGCCACGCACCGAATTTGCCCGCCGTATCGCGGGCTGGAAGGGTGCGCCGCTCGCCGATGCGCTGCCGCTGCGCGCCGCGGGCGGCATCCATGCGCTGCACCTGTCGGGAACGGCCGACGAACTCGCGCCCATCTATGCCGATGCCGAGGACATCAACGACGCCGCGATCGTCGCGGGCGCCGTCCACCGGCACGAGGCGGCGCTGCTCCCCTGGCTGGGCGGCCCGCCGCAGACCAACGAGGCGGGCCGCTCGTCGAATTTCATCGCGGCGATGCTGTGGCTTGCCGATCAAGGACTGCCGCCGCGCTTCGACTGCCTCGAAATCGGCTCGAGCGCGGGGATCAATCTGATGATCGACCGTTATCACTACGACCTTGGCGGGGTGCAGGTCGGGCCGCGGCCCGGTGCGATGGCCTTCACCCCCGACTGGCGCGGCGACCATCCGCCGCAGCATGCGATCAGCTTCGCCGGCCTCAAAGGCTGCGACGTCGCGCCGGTCGACCTGACCGACCCCGCACAGGCGCTGCGGCTCAAGGCCTATATCTGGCCCGAGCATCATGTTCGTTTTGAACGCATGGAGGCGGCGATCGCCGCGGCGACCGAGGAACCGCCGCAGCTGATCCACGCCAACGCGGCCGATTTCGTCGAGGCCGAACTGGCACGGCCGCAGGCCGAGGGCACGACGCGGGTCCTCATGCACTCGATCGTCTGGCAATATGTCCCGGCGGAACAGCAGGCGCGGATTACCAAGGCGATGGAAGCGGCAGGTGCGCGGGCGACAGCCGAACGGCCGCTGGCTTGGATCGCGCTGGAGGCGAATCGCACGGTGCATCATCATGAACTGGTGGTGCGTTTCTGGCCGGGCGATGCGGCACCCACGATGCTGGCCCGCGCCCATGCGCATGGCGCGTGGGTGGAGTGGTTGGTGTAGCCCTTCTTCTTCGTCATTCCCGCGGAGCCGAAGGCGGCGCGGGAATGACGAATATTGGATTAAAGCCGCGCCTCGATCTGCGCGAGCAATTGCTGCACCGGGGTCGCCGCGCGCGGTGTCTGCCACCCCGCTTCGATCGCCGCAATGCGCTCGAACAGACGTTCGCTCGCCGCAATGATGCGGCAGATCGACGCTTCGAAGCCTGCACAGATGTCCCAGTCGGCCACGACGGGATCGCCGATCCGCGCCGCCCTGTCGTCCGGGCCGGCGCCGGGGTCGCCCGCAAACATCGCGCGACGGTGGAGCAGCCACGCAATGATGTGCATCAGCCGCGTCGTCGTCTTCAGCGATTCGCACGCGAGGCTGATCTGGAGCAAGCCGTCGCCGCGCACGCGGCCAAGATCGCGCTGCGCGGCAAAGGCGGCATGCGCCTCGTCCGCGAGCAGCATCGCCTCGACATACAGGTTTTCGACCTGCGCCCGCTGCACTGGCACACCGATTGCCACCATGTCTGTTCGCCCACCGACCATCGCCAAGATGGATGCCACGCCCGCCGCGCCGTCCGCAATGGCGGTAACCATTAAAAATCGAGCCGGCGCCGTCCCGTTTTGATTCAAGCGATTAATCAGCCGATCAGGCGATGATGTCGGGAACCAGCTGATCCTCGCACCAGGCGATCTCGTCGCGCAGCCGCAGCTTGCGTTTCTTCAGCCGCGCCAGCTGCAACTGGTCGGGGACCGCCGCGGTGCCGAGCGCAATGATCGCGGCATCGAGGTCGCGATGCTCGATCTTCAACAGTTCCAGGCGCTGGGTAATTTCTTCGGGGTTCACGGGTGGCTTCCTGCCACGTTCACCACGGGTCCGCAACGGGTGGTCCGGGGCGGGGACCGGCTGGGCGAATCGCAACGACATTGCGCCCGATTCGTGATTTACTCGGCCATGCCAACCGAGTCGAAAAAGGAGAATGGCCCATGAGCACGTCGCACCTTTCCGCCCTGAAGTCCCGCCACGCGGACCTCGACGAGAAAATTGCGAATGAAGAGCGCCGCCCCTGCCCCGATGCAGGCATGCTGGCACAGATGAAAAAGCAAAAGCTGAAAATCAAGGAAGAGATGCTCGCGATCGCCTGACGATCGCCTGCCGCACCCGTACGCTGATGCCATCCCAAGCGGGACGCATCAGCGCCGGCGGTAGAGAGCCCCGCGCTCCAGACCGGTCCGCCGCAGATGCGGCGGCAAATCGGACTGTGAAACCACCTGACGACGAACCGCCTGCGGATCGACCAGCCGGTCGAAGGCAATCCCGAACTTTCCTTCGCCTGCCCACACGACGCGCCCCGGAACCGGACCGACATTGCGCAGCTCGACCTCGACCGTCGCCCCCTGCGCGATCTCCACCTTGGCTTCGGCCAGCATGCCGCCCGCCGACAGGTTGCGCACGCGCACGATCACTGGATCGGGCTGGCCGGGCAGGGCCAGCTTGGCCTGCATGAACAGGCTGTCGCGATCGGCGCCACGCGAGAGCGCCGCAACTTCCTCGTCTACAGATGTCGGTCCCTGCGAATCCATTGCGCCCCATTCCTCTTCGATATCGAGGCGCTGAATCTAGACGCTAGCCATTTCGGAAACGTAAATGGGACGGTGGTCCCGCGCGGGTCAATCCTCGCGCGAAATCCGTTCGTTCCGCTCGTGGCGCTCCTGCGCCTCGAGCGTCATCGTCGCAATCGGACGGGCTTGCAGGCGGGCGAGCGAAATCGGCTCGCCGGTCACCGCGCAATAGCCATATTCGCCCTCGTCGATACGGCGGATCGCCGAATCGATCTTGGCGATCAGCTTGCGCTGGCGGTCGCGGGTGCGAAGCTCGATCGCCCAGTCGGTCTCGCTCGACGCGCGGTCGGCGAGGTCGGGTTCGCGCAAGGGGCCGTCCTGCAGGTGGGCGAGCGTCGATTCGGATTCGGTCAGGATCGATTTTTTCCAGGCGAGCAGCAGGCCGCGAAAATAATCCTGCTGCCGCTCGTTCATGAACTCTTCGTCGTCGCTGGGAACATAGTCCGAATCGAGATTGGATCTGGCTTCGCGAAGCGCGTCAGCGCCAACATCGGCAATCTTGGTCGGCATGAGGGGCTCTCGCGTCCTTTCCTGTCACCCCAAGGGCCGCAAGCGGCTCGGGGAGTGGCGCGCCTATAACCACCCGCTGGCCGCGATACAAGCACCGAAGCTGTTGATAACGATGAGCCGTGAAGGAGGCTGCGTCGAGCGCGGTTCCAGGGCAACACCGCGAAGCGTGACCGCCGCCCGATGATCGCCGATTTAGGGCCGAAGATTAACCAATTGCATAGAATTGTTGCAAATTCCGTTCTGTTTTGGGACAGATACCGCCATTAGGGTTGATTCTGGCACCCTTTTCCCGCTGTCGGACAGGCAAACGCGGTTAACACAATTGCCCCATTCATAAAGCTTTGGCCTTTTGGGTTATAGCGAAGGTGGAATTGGGTGTCGGTCGATGGCGCTTCGCACCTGCAACGGGAAAGAAAGAGAAACCTATGTCTGTCCGAATGGCCCTCGCCAAGCTTTGCGCCTGCACCTGCGGCGGCGCCATCATCGGTAGCGGCGCAATGCAGATCGCGGACGTTCCGGCGGCGCGCGCCCAGACGGTCAAATCCTGTTCGCCCTGCGCCGGCAAGAAGGTCGTGCGCAAGCGCCATGCGGCACGCAAGCCGGTCAAGCGGGTGCGCCGCGTCGTCACGACGAAGCGCATCATTCGCACTGCGACCCCGCAGACACAAGTGGTGACACAGACGATCCCGTTGCCCCCGATCCCCTATGCCCCCTTCCCGCAGCGCGGCTTTGAAGGCGGCGGCGGTGGCGGCGGCGTCACCGTGGTCGGCGGCGGCTTTGGCGGTGGTTTCGGCGGCGGCTTCTTCGGTGGCTTCTTCGGCGGTAGCAGCAGCGGTGGTGGCGGCGGCAGCGTCGTGGTCACCTCAACGACCACCGGCGGCCTCAGCACGACGTCGAGCAGCACCTCGGGCGGTGTTTCGACCTCGACCGGCGGGGTCAGCACCTCGACCTCGACGGGCGGCGTCAGCACCTCGACCGGCGGCGTCTCGACGTCGACGGGCGGCGTGTCGACCTCGACCGGCGGGGTCAGCACCTCGACCGGAGGCGTCTCGACCTCGTCGGGCAATGTTTCGACCTCGACGGGCGGCGTCAGCACCTCCTCGTCGAGCAGCAGCTCTTCGTCGAGCTCTTCCTCCTCGTCGTCATCGTCGAGTTCGTCCTCGTCGGGCGGCAGCTCGCACGGTCATGGCAGTTCGAGCCACGGCAGCTCGGGCTGGGGCAGCTCGTCGCACGGCAGTTCGGGTAGCTCGGGCGGTTCGAGCAGTTCGTCGTCGAGCTCGTCGTCTTCGTCGAGCAGCAGCACGTCGAGCGGGGCCACCTCTTCGGGCGCAACCGGCGGCAGCAGCAGCTTCGGTTCGACCGGCAGCACCAGTTCGTCGTCGTCGTCGAGCAGCAGCTCGTCTTCCAGCTCTTCGTCGTCCAGCTCGGGCGGCAGCACCAGCAGCTCGTCGGGGGATCCGACCCCTGTTCCTGCACCGCCGATGATGCTATTGTTCGGCGCTGCAGCCGCTGCGCTCGTCGCGCGGCGCCGCGCGGCCAATCGCAACGACGACGACGCCAACGCGGCTTGAGAAATCCACTGGCGGTCCGGGGGGCTAACCCAGACCACCTAACTAAGGGTCGCCTTTCGGGGCGGCCCTTTTTTCATGCCATCGCGAAATGGTTTGCCATATGGGAAACTGTAATTTATAGTTTCCCATATGGCAAACCAATCGATCCCGCTCGACACCGTCTTCCACGCGCTCGCCGATCCGACGCGGCGCGCGGTTATCAGCCGCTTGCTGAGGGGCGCAGCGCCCGTAAAGCGCTTGTCCGAACCGTTCGAGATGGGGCTGCCCGCCTTCATGAAGCACCTAGCGGTGCTCGAGACCTCGGGGCTGATCCGCTCCGAAAAGCACGGCCGCGTGCGGACTTGCCACGTCAACGCCGAACGGTTGGCGGCCGCCGAGGGCTGGCTCTCCGAGCAGCGCGCCATCTGGCAGGGTCGCACCGATCGCCTCGCCCAATTCGTCGAATCGCAAAATCCCCAGAAACAAAAGGACAGGAACGGAAAATGACCGCCAAAAGCGAACTCACCATCTCGCGCTTCATCGCGGCGCCCCCCGCCGCGGTGTGGAACGCGTGGAGCGTCCCCGCCAATCTCGAAAAATGGTGGATTCCGGCGCCGATCGAATGCCAGGTCGTCGCCCTCGACCTGCGGCCGGGCGGCGGCTTTGTGACGCGGATGCGCGAGGAAGGCGCGGCCGATTTCCAGCCGCATGTCGATGGCTGCTTTCTCGAGGCCATCCCCGAACAGCGCCTCGTCTTCACGACGGTGCTCACCGAGGGCTGGCAGCCCGCCGAACCCTGGCTCGCAATGACCGCGATCCTGACCTTCGAGGCCAAGGACGGCGGCACCCTCTATTCGGCGCGCGTCCTGCACAAGAGCCCCGAGGACAGCGCCAAGCATGAAGAAATGGGTTTCCACGAAGGCTGGGGCACCGTGCTCGGCCAGCTGGCGGCGATGCTGGAGCGATAAGCTGCGCGGTTATTCAGTTTCCTTCGTCATTCCCGCGAAAGCGGGAACCCAGTAGCACCGTTGCAACTGGGTTCCCGCTTTCGCGGGAATGACGAAGGTGTAAGGACGTACTTGCACCGCTCGCGCCGCAACGCCATAGCGCCGCCATGCACGATATCCGCCTGATCCGGGATAACCCGCAAGCCTTCGACGCCGGCCTCGCGCGCCGCGGCCTCGAACCCCTGTCTGCCCAGATCGTGGCGGCCGACGCGTCGCTGCGCGCGTTGCAGACCGAGATCCAGGGCGCGCTCGCACGCCGCAACGAGGCGTCGAAGCTGATCGGCCAGGCGATGGCGCAGGGCGACAAGGACAAGGCCGAGGCGCTGAAGGCCGAGGTCGCCGACCTCAAGACCTCGCTTCCCGCAAAGGAAGACGCCGAGCGCGGGCAGCTTGCGGCGCTGCAGGATATGCTCGCTGCGCTCCCCAACTTGCCCGCAGCCGACGTCCCCGACGGCGAAGACGAGGACGGCAATGTCGAGATCGCACGCTGGGGCACGCCCCGGACATTCGACTTCGCGCCGCAGGAACATGCCGACTTCGCCCCCGCGCTCGGGCTCGATTTCGAGACCGCGGCGAAGATGTCGGGCGCGCGCTTCGCCTTTCTGAAAGGCCAGATGGCGCGTCTCGAACGCGCGCTTGGCCAGTTTATGCTCGACAAGCAGACGATCGACGCCGGCTACACCGAATGCGCGACCCCGCTGATGGTCCGCGACGAGGCCGCCTATGGCACGACCCAGCTCCCCAAGTTTCGCGAGGATCTATTCCAGACCACCGACGGTCGCTGGCTGATCTCGACCGCCGAGATGAGCCTGACCAACGCCGTGCGCGAGGAAATCCTGCCCGAGGGCGATCTGCCGATCCGCATGACCGCGCTCACCCCCTGCTTCCGCTCCGAAGCCGGGTCGGCGGGGCGCGACACGCGCGGCTATATCCGCCAGCACCAGTTCTGGAAGGTCGAGCTCGTCTCGATCGTCCGCCCTGAGGACAGCGACGCCGAACTCGAACGCAAGACGCGCGCCGCCGAGACGATCCTCGAGGTGCTCGAACTCCCCTATCGCAAGATGCTGCTGTGCAGCGGCGACATGGGCTTTGCCGCGCGCAAGACCTACGACCTCGAGGTCTGGCTGCCCGGGCAGAACGCCTATCGCGAGATTTCGAGCTGTTCGACCTGCGGCGATTTCCAGGCGCGGCGCATGAACGCGCGCTTCCGCCGCGAAGGCGCGAAGAGCAACGAGTTCGTCCACACGCTCAATGGTTCGGGCCTCGCGGTCGGGCGCACGCTGGTGGCGATCCTGGAAAATTACCAGCAGGCCGATGGCAGCGTCACCATTCCCGATGCGCTGCTGCCGTACATGGGCGGGATCACGCGACTCGAGCCCACCACCTAACCCATCGTCACCCCGGACTTGATCCGGGGTCCACGACGCCGCCGCCGAATGGATGCCGGATCAAGTCCGGCATGACGAAGAGAGAATAAGACGAAGAAAGAAAGACCAGAAACGTGCGCATCCTCCTCACCAACGACGACGGCTATCACGCCCCCGGCATGGCCGTGCTCGAAGCGATCGCACGCGAGCTTAGCGACGACATCTGGGTCTGCGCGCCGGCCGAGGAACAGTCGGGCGCCGGCCACTCGCTCACCCTGTCGCGCCCCGTCCGTATTCGCCAGCACGAAGAACGCTGCTGGTCGTGCAGCGGCACCCCGACCGATTCGGTGATGATGGCAATCGGCAAGCTGATGCCCGAAAAGCCCGACCTGATCCTCTCGGGGGTCAATCGCGGCGCCAACCTCGGCGACGACGTCACTTACTCGGGCACCGTATCGGCCGCGATCGAGGGCGCGCTCGCGGGCATCCGCTCGATCGCGCTCAGCCAAGTCTACGCCAAGGAAGGCATGGGCGACAGCGTCCCCTTTGAGGTTGCCGCGACCTGGGGAGCAAAGGTGCTGCAGCCCTTGATCGACATGGACATGGCCCCGCGCACGCTGATCAACATCAACTTCCCCGCGATCCCAGCCGCCGACGTTCGGGGCATCCGCGTCACGCGCCAGGGCTTCCACGATTATGGCCGCGGCTCGATCGTCGAGGGCACCGACCCGCGCGGCTATCGCTATTACTGGTTCGGGCTCCACGGCATCGAGCACAGCCTCGGCCACGACAGCGACCTCGAGGCGATCGACGATAAATATATCTCGGTCACCCCGCTCCAGCTCGACCTGACGCATGATGCGTCGTTGGCGGCACTGCGGAGTGCTTACTCGGCCTGATACGCGGCTCGACAAAACCAATCGTCATTCCCGCGAAAGCGGGAACCCAGCAGCAACCTCGGACTGGGTTCCCGCTTTCGCGGGAATGACGAAAAATCCAAATTCCGTTCCATATTGAGACAGAAGTCTAGTCACCATCCTTTTGCTTTGGCAAAGGGAGCGCATGGGGGAATTCAGACATCATATCGCGGCCTTATTGTGCGCCGCATCGCTCGCCGGCTGCATTCCGGCCGTGCCCGCCCCACCTTCGCGCCCCGCCCCGGCGGCACCGGCTCCGACGCCCGCAAGCGAGACGTTCGACTTTGAACGCCGTTCGCTAAGCGATGGTGTGGCCAGCTATGAGCGCCCCACCTGGACGCTAAAACCCGTCGCCACCAATGCCGTGCGTGTCCGCGCGGGCACTTATGCCGTCCTCCCCGGCGACACGCTGCGCGCGATCGGCGAGATGGCGGGCGCGGGATCCGAAGCGCTCGCGATCGAAAACGACCTGACGTCGCCCTACACGCTGATGCCGGGGCAGCAGTTGCGAATTCCCGCCGGCTTCTATCACCGCGTCGCGGCGGGCGAGACCGGGATCGGGATCGCCCATGCCTATGGCGCCGACTGGGGAGAGATCATCACGATCAACGCGCTCGCGCAGCCCTATATCCTGCGCGTCGGCCAGCGGCTGCGCCTGCCCTCCAACGCGCGGGCCATGCCGCCTGGACCCGTTGCCCGCGCCGCCGCCTTCCGCCTCGACATCGACGATATCGCAACGGGCAGTCAGCCTGCGCTCGCCGCCAGCGCCCGCCCGGCCGCGGGCGCAATCACACCGCGCCAACCCGTCACCACCGCAATCGCCGACCCCGCGCATTTCGCCGGTCGCTTCGAATGGCCGCTGAACGGCCCGATCCTCGCGCGCTTCGGCCCGCTCGCGCCGGGCAAGGTCAGCGACGGCATCAATATCGCCGCCGCCGCGGGCACCCCGATCCGCGCCACGGCCAATGGCGTCGTCGCTTATGCCGGCGACCAGATCGGCGTCTATGGCGGGCTGATCCTGATCAACCATGGCGGCGGCTGGGTCAGCGCCTATGGCCACGCCGGCCGCATCGACGTGAAGCGTGGTCAAAGCGTCCGGATGGGCGACGTCATCGGCCGCGCCGGCGCGACCGGGCAGGTCCAGACGTCGCAACTCCATTTCCAGCTGCGCAAAAATCGCATACCCGTCGATCCGATGAAGCAATTGCCGCCCCGATGAGCCAGCCTCGCGCGTCGAAGCTGAAGCTGCAACACCGCTTCCAGCCGCTGAAACGCATGAGCAAATGGCCGATCTGGGCCGACGTGATCACGCGGCTTAGCGTCGCCTTCTTCCTCGTTGGCATCGTCGTGCTCGTCCATTGGATCGACCGCGCGGGGCTGAAGGACAGCCATGACGGGCACATCAGCTTCCTCGATGTCGTCTATTTCACGATGATCTCGGTCACCACGACCGGCTTTGGCGACATTGCACCGGTGTCCGACCGCTCGCGACTGATCGAGGCGGTGATCGTCACCCCGATCCGTATCATGGTGCTCTTCATTTTCGTCGGCACCGCCTATAATTTCGTCCTCAAGCGCACATGGGAAAAATGGCGTATGGCCCGCATCCAGGCAAAGCTCACCGACCATATCGTCGTCCTCGGCTTCGGCATCAGCGGCAGCGAAGCGGTCAAGGAACTGATCGCGCGCGGCACCGACCCCGCGTGTATCGTCGTGATCGACCAGTCGCCGTCGCGTATCGCAGAGGCAGAGGCGATGGGCTGCAACGTGCTGCAGGGCGACGCATCGAACGACGACACGTTGATCGACGTCCACATCGCAAGGGCGCAGTCGGTGTTGGTGTCGGCGGGACGCGACGACACATCGATCCTCATGGTCCTGACCGTCCGCCACCTCGCGCCCAAGGTGCCGATCAGCGTCGTCATTCGCGCGCAGGACAATGAATTGCTCGCGCGGCAGGCGGGCGCGAACAATGTCATCAACCCGGTCAGCTTCACCGGGCTGCTGCTCGCGGGGTCGGCGCAGGGTGCGCATGTCGCCGACTATATGGCCGACCTCGCCGCGGTCGGCGGCAAGGTGCAGCTGCGCGAACGCCCGGTCGCCGCCGAGGAAGTCGGCCGCAGCCTCGACCAGCTCGCGAGCGGCGGCCGCGGCCTGCGCATCTATCGCGGCGGCAAGCCCTATGGTTTTTGGGAAGCGGAGACGCAGAAGCTCCAGCCCGGCGACACGATCGTCGAGGTCATCAATTGCGAAACATGCGAAGCGGATTGATCCTTTAATCCTCCCTGTGGCGAAGCCATGGGGAGGATTATAAATCACCCCAAGAACACGAACACCGCGCCCATCGCCGCGTAAAAGGCGATCCAGTATCCGGCGTCGATCCCGAACAATTTCAAACTCGCACGGCTGAACAGGTAATTGGTGCCGATCGCCGGAACGATGAAGCCGAGCGCAATGCCGGTCGAGATCATCATCGTCGAGCGCGCGCTCATCTCGCCGAAATGCGCGAGCAGATGGCCAAGGAAGATCGCCGACACGATGCTGAGCAAAAAGGTGGTGCCATAGATGAGCAGCATATTGCCCTTCTTCAGCTCCTCTTCGGTGAACCCGCGCTCCTTCATCCACGCCGCGCCGAACAGCGGCCCGTACCAGATGCCGCCGACGATAAAGCCCACCGCCGCCGCGACCAGAATCGTGATCCAGTCCATATTCGCCATTATCATTCCCTCCCCTTATGTGCTTGCAAAGCAACCTCCACGCGCAGAACTATAATTGCAAGAGAGGGAGAAGGCGATGCCCCGCAATATTCCGCTGCCCGAAGGTCTGAAGCCGCCAAGCCGACTCGCAACACTCGGCGAACTCGCACTGCCGCTCGACATGCTACGCTATGGTCTTGGCGGTTATCACCTGATCGGCGCCCCGCGCGGCGACGGGCGTCCGGTCGCCCTGCTCCCCGGATACGGAGCATCTGAACTCTCGATGCGCCCGCTCGAGGCGTATCTGCGCCACCTTGGCTATCACGTCCGCGACTGGGGCATGGGCCGCAACCAGGGCCGCGTCGCCGCCGATGTCGAACGCTTCGCGAAGCAAGCCGCCGAATGGGCCAAGGCCGACGGCGCCCCGCTCACCCTCATCGGCTGGAGCCTCGGCGGCGTCATCGCCCGCGAAACCGCGCGCGCCTATCCGCAGCTGGTGCGCGAGGTGATCACAATGGGCACGCCGATAATAGGCGGCCCCAAATATACGGCGCTCGCACAGCGCTTCGCCGGCCGCGACTTCGACGCGATCGAGCACGAGATTCATGCGCGCAACCAGAAGGGGCTCACCCAGCCGCTCACCGTCATTTACTCCGACCGCGACGGCATCGTCGGCCCCGACATCGCGGTCGACATCTACAACAGCCAAGCGCGCAACATAAAGGTCGACAGCACGCATCTGGGCCTCGGTATCAACCCGCGCGTGTGGCGGATCGTGGCAGATACGCTGGCGGGAAAGAGTTGATCGCTAATATCTTACCTCCGTCACCCCGGACTTGATCCGGGGCCTGCCTTGTCTTGAAGAAAAAGGCGGATCCCGGATCAAGTCCGGGATGACGAAGAAGAGCATGGAACGCGCGAAGCACAGCCATGGTGACAAACGCCAAAAAATCCCCTATGCGCCCCGCCAATCATGACAGTCAAAACTCTCCCTACCCAGCCGAAGGTCGGCATGGTTTCGCTCGGCTGCCCCAAGGCGCTCGTCGACAGCGAACGGATTCTGACCAAGCTGCGCGCCGATGGCTACGGCCTGTCGCCCGACTATGCGGGCGCCGACGTCGTGCTCGTCAACACTTGCGGCTTCCTCGACTCGGCGAAGGAAGAAAGCCTCGAGGCGATTGGCGAAGCGATGGCCGAGAACGGCCGCGTCATCGTCACCGGCTGCATGGGCAACGAGGCCGAGGTCATCCGCGCCCGCTTCCCGAAGGTGCTGGCCGTGACCGGCGCGCATCAATATGAGCAGGTCGTCGACGCGGTTCACGAAGCCGCGCCGCCGACGCAGGGCCCGTTCGTCGATCTCGTCCCCGAAGGCGGACTGAAACTGACGCCGCGGCACTATAGTTACCTGAAGATCTCCGAAGGCTGCAACCACAGCTGCTCCTTCTGCATCATCCCCGATCTGCGCGGAAAACTGGTGTCGCGCCGCATCGACGCGGTGCTGCGCGAGGCCGAAAAGCTCGTCGCCGCGGGAACGAAGGAATTGCTGGTGATTAGCCAGGATACTTCGGCTTATGGCGTTGATATAAAACACGAAAGTCGGATATGGCACGACACCGAAGTGCGCGCCCACATGACCGACCTTGCGCGGCACCTTGGCCAACTTCGGACGAGCGAAGGCCGCGCCCCGTGGGTGCGCCTCCATTATGTCTATCCCTATCCGCACGTCGATGCGATCATCCCGCTGATGGCCGAAGGGCTGCTGACGCCCTATCTCGACATCCCCTTCCAGCACGCGAGCCCGAGCGTGCTCAAGCGCATGAAGCGCCCCGCGAACGAAGCCAAGGTGCTCGAACGGCTGAAGAGCTGGCGCGCGATCGCCCCCGACATTGCGATCCGCTCGAGCTTCGTCGTCGGTTTCCCCGGCGAGACAGAGGCCGATTTCCAATATCTCCTCGACTGGCTCGACGAAGCCCAGCTCGACCGCGTCGGCGCCTTCCGCTTCGAACCCGTCGCGGGGGCGCAGGCGAATGCGCTCGATGGTCAGGTCCCCGAAGAGGTCAAGGAAGAGCGCTACCAGCGCATCATGGACAAGACCGCCGCAATCAGCGCCGCAAAGCTCGAAGCCAAGATCGGCCGCACCCTCCCCGTGATCATCGACGAAGTCGGCGAAGCCGACGAGGACGGCAGCATCGGCGCGACGGGCCGCTCACAGGCCGACGCGCCCGAGATCGACGGCCATGTCTATCTGCGCGACGTCGCGACTTCGCTCAAGGCCGGCGATATCGTCGATGTCGCGATCGAGGATGCGGATGAGCATGATCTGTTCGGGGTGATCGCGGACTAACGCATAATGTTGGAACGGCATTTACTGTTCGATGTTACCTAGAGAGCATCGAACAGGGGCTGTACCATGCACGCCAAGATATTTGCTGCATTGCTACTGATGGGATCGCTTGCAGGCTGCGATCGCCAGACCGCGATCGAAGCCCCGCCGCGCGCGACCGACAAGGCGCCCTCCCCCACGCAGAAATCGTTGATCGCGGTGCCAATAAACGCCAACACCGCGTCGCTCAAACAGGCGCTCGAACGCGCGGTGCCCAAGACGCTGTGGACGATCAACCGGCGCGAGCGCGCGTGCGTCCAGCCACAGCGCGTCAAGCTGTTCGGCAAGAAGGTCAAGGTCACGCCGCCGATCGCCTGCACCATCGTCGGCCAGGTGACGCGCGGGCCGCTGCGACTGCGCGGCGAAGGCGAGGAGATCGTCGTCGACATTCCGCTGAGTGCGCAGATCGGCGCGCACGACGTCGGCGGCGCGCTGAAGGGCGAGACCGCGACCGGCGCCGCGATGGCGCATGCGCGGATCAAGATCGAGCTCACCCCCGACTGGCGCACGCAGGGCAAGGCGCGGATCAGCTATGGCTGGACCAAGGCGCCGGGGATCGATTTCCTCGGCAAGCGCATCACCTTTACCGACGAGGCCGATGCGAAGCTGAAGCCGGTCGTGCGCGACGTCGAACGCGAAGTTGCCCAAGAGATCGCGAAGATCGATATTCGGGGACAGGCGGCCGATGTGTGGCGGCAAAGCTTTACCGCGCTCGAGCTCAACCGGGAGAATCCGCCGGTATGGATGCGTGTCACGCCGCAACGCATCCTCTACGGCGGTTACCGGATCGACGGCGATCGCATGAACCTCAACCTCGGGCTCGAGGCAATCACTGAAACCTTCGTCTCGGGCCGCCCCACCGATCCTGCTCCGACCCCGCTCCCCCGCCTCGTTCGCGAAACGCCGCGCCCGCATCTCGATGTGCGCGTGCACGTGATCGCCGATTATGCGCAGCTTCAGCCCGTCGTCGACCGTGCGCTCGCGAAACGGTCGAAACGGCCTTTCGTTCTGCCGAAGCTCGGCTCGATGATGGTGAAATTCGGCAAGTCGACCATCTATGGCGCCCCCGGCGGCCGGATCGCGGTGGGCGTCGATGTCGATGCGAAGCTAGAGATTCGAAGCGGCGCGCCGACGCGCGGGCGCATCTGGATGACCGCCGTTCCCGCCAACAAGCCGGGCTCGGCCGAAGTGCATTTCACCAACCTGATCGTCAACGGCGACACCGACGGGGTCGGCGGCGACCTGCTCATCCTGCTCGGGCGCAGCGAGGAGTTTGCGCCGCTGATCGCCGACGCGCTGACCCAGAATTTCACGAACGACCTCGGCAAACTGCAAGGCAAGATCAAGCGCGCGGTGAACCAGCGGCGTGAGGGCGCCTTCGTCATCCGCACCCGCGTAGACCGTTTCGAGACCGGCGAGATCAAGGCTTATGGCAACGGTTTGTATCTGCCGGTGCGAATGGTCGGCGGGGCCAGCATCGATTATCGCCCGGCGCGCTGATCGGTTCAGCGGCGGGTAAAATCCATCGTCCAGTTCACTTCCCAGCTTTCCCCGCCGTCGGCCGACATCGCCTGCTCCCAGCGCGGCGATTGGGTGTCCGTACGGCTCCAGATGAAGCGCAGCCGGATCAGCCGCCCGTCGAGCATGTCATCGGCATAGAAATGCCCGACCCCATCTTCGAACCGGCCGATGACCGGAACGTCCAGCGCATGCGGACTGCGCGCATCGAGCCACCAGATCGCCCAGCTCTTTTGCGCCGGATCGAAGGATCGCAGCGCAATGGCCCGATAGGTTCCGCTGGGGATATGCAGGACATTGTCTTCGACATTCCCGTCGCCCCCCAAAATCGGGCGCATATCGGAGGTCCCGTTGAATTCTTCCCATTCGTCGCAGCCCGCAAGCCGCGCCTTCAACCGGCGGTGCCGCACCTGCCAGCTGCCGATCTGGAAATCGAAATCACCGGCCATGACGCACGCTCCCCGCTATCATCCACGGGAGTGTTCTTATTACGTTCTCGCCTGAACGCAACCCCGGCGCGATCAGAACAGGCGGGTGATCGCGTAGAAGACCGCCGCCACTGCGGCGCTCGCCGGGATGGTGATGAACCACGCCGCGACGACATTGCCCGCGACGCCCCAGCGCACCGCGCTCGTCCGGCGCGCGACGCCGGCCCCGATGATGCTGCCGGTAATCGTGTGCGTCGTCGACACCGGAATGCCGAGCAGGCTGGCGGTGAACACCATGATCGACCCGCCGGTCGAGGCTGCAAAGCCTTGGTGATGCGACAGCTTGGTGATCCGGCCGCCCATCGTCTCGATGATCTTCCACCCGCCCGACAAGGTGCCGAGCGCAATCGCGATGTAGCAGCTGAACGCCACCCAGTGCGGGACATGGAATTCGCCGCCGAGATAGCCGGTCGAATAGAGAAGGACGGTGATGATCCCCATCGTCTTTTGCGCGTCGTTCAGCCCGTGGCTGATCGAATAGGCGGCCGAGGACAGGAGGTGAAGGCGGCGAAAGGTCGTTTCGGCGAATTTCGCGGTCGCGCGGCGCAGCGCCCAGCTGCTGACCAGCATCACCAGCATCGCGAGCATCATGCCGAGCAGCGGCGACAGGAAGATCGCGATAACGGTCTTGTTGAGCCCGGTCCACTCGATCCCCTCGAACCCCGCATGCGCGACACCCGCACCAACGATGCCGCCGACCAGCGCGTGGCTCGACGAGGAGGGAATGCCCTTCAGCCAGGTGACGACGTTCCAGAACATCGCGCCGACCAGCGCGCCGAACACGACCGCCGGGGTCACCAGATCCTTGTCGATGATCCCTTTGCCGATCGTTTCGGCGACCTTGTGCAACTCGGGGAAGATCACCGACAGGAAATAGGCGGCGAAGTTGAAGAAGGCAGCGAACAGCACCGCCTGCACCGGCCGCAGCAGCCGCGTCGCAACGACGGTCGCGATGCTGTTCGCGGCGTCGTGCAGCCCGTTCAGAAAGTCGAACGCCAGCGCCAGGATGACGAGGCCGACGAGAAGCGGGAAAGCGAGTTCGTGCATGGTTCGCGCCCCCGCTTATGCGTGGTCGATGACCAGACCGTCGATCTCGTTCGCGACATCCTCGAAACTGTCGGTGACGCGCTCGAGATGGCGGAAGAGTTCGCGCGCGATCAGGAATTGGGTGGGATTCGCTTCGCCATGCTCGCGGAACAGGCGCTTGAGCCCGGCGGCATGGATTTCGTCGGCGTGACCTTCCATCCGTACCAGCCGCTCGGTGAGTTCGTGGAGCCGCGAACCGTTGGCGCCGATGTTGCGCAGCAGCGGCAGCGCCTCGGCGGTCAGCCGCGCGGCATCGACGATGATGCCGGCAATGTCACGCATCTCGGGTTCGAATTCGGTGACGTCGTACAGGTCGACGGCGCCCGCGGTCTTCTGCATCTCGTCGATGGCATCGTCCATCGAGGCGATGAGGTCGGTGATCGCGCTGCGGTCGAACGGAGTCAGAAAGGTGCGGCGGACGGTCTGCAGCACTTCGCGGGTGATCGCATCGGCGTCATGCTCGCGCTCGATGATTTCCTGGACATGGTCGGCCATGCCCTCGCCCCCCTGCAGCATGCGCGACAGGGCGTTGGCACCGGCGACAAGCGTCGCAGCATGGCTTTCGAACAATTCAAAGAAATTTCCCTGTCGCGGCAGCAAACGCTGAAACCATGCGAACATCCGGCTTACCCCTGTTTTTTCGCCAATATTCTGAGCCACACCGCGCGGCATGGCGACGGCACGAAAACCACCGTCACCGAACGAGCGGATCAGCGCCTGCAAGTCCGGTTCCTCGACCGCCGACGCGGCATCGCGGAACGAGAACCATTTGCGGTCGCGTTCGTCCATTTCCTTCCAGTCGTTGAGTTCGTTCGTCACGGCGAGCGGAAAGACCTCGACGTGATACATGATCGACGCGCCGTTGGCCCGACGCTTCCGATATTCATAGCTGCCGATCGGCGTCGGGCAGACGGCACCGGTCACCCCCGCCTCTTCTTCGGCTTCGATCGCGGCGGCGGCGTGGCGTGTCATGCCCGTCAACGGGTTGCCCTTGGGCACGACCCAGCGCTTGGTTTCGCGCGATGTGATCAGCAGGATTTCGGTCGGTCCGTCCTGCGTAGGCCCCCCGAATCGATAGGGAAGGACGGCGATTTGACGCATCGGGCTTTCATCCTTTCCTCTGGTTTCGGGCGTGCGACCACCCGGGTGACAATGCGGTTACGCCCCTATGACAATAATGTGACAGCGACAAGGAGGCTTCATCACCACCGCGCTTTCCGTAAACGTCAATTCGATTGCAAAATGAAACGCGGTGCGTAATCTATCCATCAAACATAGTCGGGAGACAGGATGATGGCAGGCACGGCGACGATGGAACGCCCCGCGGACGCAAAAGCTGCACCGGTCGATCAGGATGTGCTGATCGTCGGCGCCGGCATTTCGGGAATCGGCATGGCGGTGCATTTGCAGCAGTACAGCCCCGACCGCAGCTTCACCCTCGTCGAACGCCGCGCCGACCTCGGCGGCACCTGGGACCTGTTCCGCTACCCCGGCATCCGGTCGGACAGCGACATGCACACATTGGGCTTCGTCTTCGAACCATGGAAACATGAAAAGACGATCGCCGACGGCCCCGCGATCCTCGAATATCTCAATCGCATCGTCGACGAGCGCCATATCCGCGAACGCATCCGTTTGGGCCGCAAGGTGGTCGGCGCCGATTGGGACAGCAACGCGGCGCGCTGGACGGTGACGCTGGAGGATGACAAGGGCGGCACGACGACGACGACCGCGCGCTGGCTCTATCTCGGCGCCGGCTATTATGATTATGACGAGCCCTTCGACGCGAATTTCACCGGCCGCGAGGATTTCAAGGGCCAGATCATCCACCCGCAATTCTGGCCGAAGGATCTCGACTATTCGGGAAAGCAGGTCGTCGTGATCGGATCTGGCGCGACCGCGGTGACGATCGTCCCGGCGATGACGGACCCCAAAAACGGGCAGGAGGCTGCGCATGTGACGATGCTGCAACGCACGCCGACCTGGTATTTCATCCGGCCGGCGAAGGATGCTTTTGCGAACTTCCTCCGCAAGATCCTGCCCGAAGAGGTCGCGTACAAGATCACGCGATTCAAGAATGTGAAGCTGCAGGACATCGGATTCCGCCGCGCGCGCGAAAAGCCCGAGAAGGTCCGGGAGTTTCTGACCAAGAAGCTGAGGGCGGCGCTCGGCGACCGTTATGACGAACAGGCGTTCACTCCGCCCTACAACCCTTGGGAACAGCGGCTGTGCCTCGTTCCCGACGCCGATTTCTTCGAGGCGATGAAGAAGGACAAGGCGTCGGTCGTCACCGACCATATCGAACGCTTCGACGCGGGCGGCATCCAGCTGAAGTCGGGCAAGCATCTCGACGCCGACATCATCGTCACCGCCACCGGCCTGAGACTCGCGGTCGCGGGCAAGATCCCGGTGCGCGTCGACGGCGACCTCGTCGACTGGAGCGAGCATTATTATTACAAGGCGTGCATGTTCTCGAACGTGCCGAACTTCTCGGCGGTGTTCGGTTATCTCAATGCGAGCTGGACGCTGCGCGCCGACATCGTCGCCGAATATGTCTGCCGCGTGCTCAACCATATGAAGACGACCGGAACGAACGTCGCGACCCCGGCGCTCGTCGACCCCGCCACGCTGACCGAGGAGAATATCTTCGATTTCTCGTCGGGCTATATCCAGCGTTCGCTGCACATCATGCCGAAGAATGCCGACAAGCTGCCGTGGCGGCTCAGCCAGAATTATGTTCAGGATCGCATCGATATGCGGACCGGGGCGATCGACGACAACGTGTTGACGTTTGGCAATGCGCGGGCGGCATCAGCGACGGCACCGGCGGAGCTCGAAGCCGCCGAATAAGGGTCAGGCGGCGCGCTTCGCGCGCTGCCGCCGGATCAGCCAGAAGACCAGCCCGCCGATCGCGATCAACAGGATCGGGATCGCGATGGCCAGCGTCTTCATGCCGGTTTCATACTGGTCGATGAATTCCAGCGCCGCCGGCCGGGTCGCGCTGCCGACGACATTCCATTCGGTGATCTGGAGCGGCGCTTCATTCCGGGCGTAGAAGCGCAGCGAGATCGTTGTCCATTTGCCCTTGCCTGTACCGACGACGACAACCTCTTCCTGCCGCTCCTTCAGCCCCGGGGTGACGTTGGTCTTCCAGCTGTAGTTGGCAAGCTGCCACTTTGCATCATCGCCCGGGCACTCGCGCGGCAGCACTGGGATCGCCTGATCGATCGTCGATGCTATTTCCGGGTGGAGCTGCGCCCTCACGCTCGGCGGGTCGGTGCAAATGCGTTCGGCGATCGAGAGTATCTCGCGTTGCCGCTCGGGCTCGACCATCTTGTCGAGCGCGGTCTGAAAGCTGCACGCGCCTAGCATAGCCAGCATCGCCGCTGCGCAGCCACAGTGATAGAAACGACGCATCGCCTTCCCCCCGTCGATGATCTTCGAGGGAAGGATGACGGATTTCGCCCCGACAATCCAGTTTTTAGGCGCGGCTAGTCGGCATGCTCGGGTTTGCCCTTGGTCGAGCCCGTGGCAAAATCCTCAAGCTGCTTTTCGCTCATGCTATCGACCATCTGTTTCGAGGCGCCTTTCAGCTTCGATTTGGGCGTGTCGCCGCGTTTGGCGCTGAGAGCGGCACCGGCGGCTTTCTGTTGCGCTTTCGATTTGGCTGGCATGATCAATCTCCTGACTGCTCCCCCGCCATGGGGCTGTTTCGCAATGGCCTAGTCCTTCAAACTCAGTTGATGGGGAGGAAGTCGCGCGCATATTCGTCCTTCAGCGCGCGGACGAGCGCGCCGGTGACCGGCACGTTGATCTTGTAGCTGCCCTCGGCGTAGGGGCCGACCTCATAGGGCGCGATGGCGATCGTCATCCGATCGAGATAGCGGCCGTCCGACGAGCCGAGCCACACCGTCTGCGCCGATGCGGGCGGGCATTTGGCGAAGACACTGTCAGGTCTTTCCTCGGCCGTGATGCCCCTCGCCGCCTTGGCGCGCTTGATGCCGGCGCAAAAGGGTTCGCGGATTGCGGCGTCGAAGGCTTCGCCGCTGGTGAACAGGTCGAGCGGTTTCAACTGCGTGCGCCGGTTGCGATCCCAGAGCAAAGTCTCGAACCCCGTCATCCCGTGGGCGCCGCCCGTATAGGTTTCGATCTCGGCCGACAGGCTGAGGAACCGCGGCGTGCTCGTGACGCGTTGCCACGTCTGGAGATGGCTGTGGGCACGATAGGGAAATTCGCCCTTTTCGGCCGCCGCCTTGTCGCGCTGCGCCGCGGCAATCAGCGCGTCGCGCTTGGTCGCCCGGTCGCCGTCCAGCCATGCCGCGAGTTCGGGAATCGCCGCCGCCTCGCGCGGATAGGCATAAGCGAATTCGATCAGGTCGTTGCTTTCCTTGACGGTGGATGCCGGTGCATTTTTCGCCGCGACATCGGCCGCTCCGCCGGGCGGGGCACCGGGTACTCCCGCGGCGGCCGCTTTGTCGGCGGGCGTCGGCTTGCCTTCAGAGCAGCCCGCGAGCAGCAGCGTGCCGGCAAGGAACAAGGTCGCGTTTCGGTGGGACGTTGCAGTCGCCATGCAGGCATAACGCCGGGAATCGACAAAATATCCCGAGGAGCCTAGCACGGCGGCATGACCGACTATTCCGACCTGATCCAGCCCGACAAGGGACAGGACGCCCGCACGATCCACCTCGTCGACAAGAAAAGCTATGACGAATGGCTGAAAGGCCGCAGCGCGCGCGAGCGTGCGCACCTCGCCGCCGTCGGCTTCAAACCCGATGCCTTTGTCCACGCGATTTTGCCGGGCGACGACCCCGAACGGTGGGCGGTCGTGACCACCGTTGCCAAGGTCGACAGCCTGTCGGCCTGGTGCCTCGCCAAGCTGGGACAGATCCTTCCCGAAGGCCGCTATCGCCTCGAAGGCCATCAGCCGGGCAAAGCACTGTTCGGCTGGATGAGCGCGCAATATCGTTTCGACACGTATCGACCCAAGGCCGAGAGCAAGGGGCCGCGCGTCCTGCTGACGAGCGACGTCGGCGCGATCGCGCCGATGGTCGCCGAGATGCGCGCGGTCGCGCTCGTCCGCGACCTCGTCAACACGCCCGCCGCCGATATGGGGCCGGCGGCGATCGAGAAGGCGGCCGAACGCATCGCCAAGGCGCATGGCGGCAAGCTGACCGTCACCAAGGGCGAGGCGCTCGAGCAGGGCTATCCGATGATCCACGCGGTCGGGCGCGCCGCGGCAAAGCACCATGCGCCGCGCTTGATCGAAATAGAATGGGGCAAGGACAGCCATCCGCGCGTCGCGCTGGTCGGCAAGGGGATCAGCTTCGACAGCGGCGGGCTCGACATCAAGCCCGCGTCGGGCATGCGGCTGATGAAGAAAGACATGGGCGGCGCGGCGCATGTGCTCGCGCTCGCCGAACTGGTGATGGCGAGCGGTTTGCCGGTGCGGTTGCACTGCCTCGTCGCCGCGGCCGAAAACGCCATCTCGTCCGATGCCTTTCGTCCCGGAGACGTGCTGACGAGCCGGCTCGGCCTGACGGTCGAGATCGGCAACACCGACGCCGAGGGACGGCTCGTGCTGGGCGATGCGCTGGCGAAGGCGGGCGAAGCCAAGCCCGAACTGATCGTCGATTTCGCGACGCTGACCGGCGCCGCGCGGGTCGCGCTCGGCCCCGATCTTCCCCCGCTCTATGCCAATGACGACGCGCTCGCCGATGCGATGCTCGCTGGCGGGATCGAACGCGACGACCCGCTGTGGCGCATGCCGCTGTGGGACGGTTATGCCGACCTGCTCGAAACCGACATCGCCGACCTTGGCAATGCAGGCAGTTCATCCTTTGCGGGGTCGATCACCGCGGCGCTGTTCCTGAAGCGCTTCGTGCCCGACGGCGCCCTATGGGCGCATCTCGATACCTTCGCCTGGCGCCCCTCGGCGAAACCCGGACGCCCCAAAGGCGGCGCAGCGCTCGGATTGCGGGCGGCGTGGGCGATGCTGCAGGCGCGTTACGACCGCCGCAGCAAAGCCTGAACATTCTTGATAAAGCAGGCCCTGCTGGTCTAATGCCGCGCGATTGTCCGCCAGGGGCGGCGCACGGGTTTTTACAGGACGGCAAGTGACAGCAGAAAGTGGCGATAATTCAGCGGCAAACCGCGTGCGCATGGGGCGTCCCGGCGCCGTTGGCGCGGGCCGCGATCGCTTTGGCCTGACGGGAACCTCGCAGGCCTATGATCCGCGCGTCGTCGCGATCCGCCCCGATCTTGCCGATATAGCGGTCGCGGGCCAGCATTTCGCGCCGCATTATGCCGCGCCGATGATGCAGAGCGGTGTGCTACCCGCAGCATCGCTGCGCGCATCGCCGTCGGTCGATGCCGACCAGACGAGCGAGCTCCTGTTTGGCGAGGGCTTTGCCCTGCTCGACCTGACGGGCGGCTGGGCGTGGGGCTATTGCCTCGCCGACCATTATGTCGGCTATCTCGCCGCCGAAGCGCTCGCCGCGCCGATTGCGCCCACCCACCGCGTCCGGATGATCGAAGCGATGCTCCATAGCGCGCCCGATGCCGCGAGCGGCGGCCCCGGCGTCCTGCCGCGCGGCGCGCTGGTGATGGGCGAGCCCGAGGGCGAATGGCTCGTGACCTCGCATGGCTACCTGCCGCTGGCATCGCTCGTCGAAGTCGGCACCCAGGACGACGACCCCGCCGAACTGGCCGAACAGATGATCGGCACGCCCTACATCTGGGGCGGCCGTACGGCGAAGGGCATCGACTGTTCGGGTCTTGTCCAGCTCGTGTGGGGTGCAGCCGGCGTCCATCTGCCGCGCGACAGCGATCTACAGCTTGCCTCGCTGGGCCCCGAAAAGGACGTCGACCCGGCTGAGCTAGCACGCGGCGACCTCGTGTTCTTTCCGGGGCATGTCGGCATCATGGCGGACGATCGGACCCTCATTCACGCCAGCCGACGATGGATGGCGGTGAACAGCGAACCGCTGGCCGACGTGATCGCGCGTTCGGCCGCAAAGGGACATGATGTGCCGGTCACCGGCTATAAACGACTGCGATAGAACCATGACAAAGACGGTCTTCATCGACGGCGCGTCGGGAACGACGGGCCTGGAAATCGCCGAGCGGCTCGCCGGACGGAGAGAATTTACGCTGATCGCGCTCGACGATGCGCGCCGCAAGGATGCCGCCGCGCGGCGCGAGGCGCTGAACGACGCCGACTTCGTCATTCTCTGCCTGCCCGACGACGCCGCGCGCGACGCGGTCGCGATGATCGGCAATGCGCGGACGCGGGTCATCGACGCATCGACCGCGCACCGCGTTGCGCCAGGCTGGATCTACGGCTTTCCCGAGGTCAGCGGGCATGATGCCGTCGCCGAGGCGATGCGGGTTTCCAACCCCGGCTGCTATTCGACCGGCTTTATCGCGCTGATCGCCCCGCTCGTCCGCGCGGGCCTGCTCCCCGCGGATTGGCCCTATGCCTGTCACGCGGTCAGCGGCTATTCGGGCGGCGGAAAGGCGCTGATCGAGCGCTTCGAGGACGACCGCGACATCGCGTGGCGCGGCTATGCGTTGGCGCTCGGCCACAAGCATGTGCCCGAGATGCAGGCACGCTGTGGGCTGTCGGTCGCGCCGCTGTTCTCGCCCGCAGTCGTCGCGGCGCATCGCGGCATGGTGGTCGAAATCCCCCTGCCCTTGCAGGCGATGCCGGGCGCGTCGGCGCCGGACGCGCTGCGCGCTGCGCTGGCCGGATTTTACGCGGCGAGTCCGGTCGTTTCCATGGGCGAAGCGCCGGCCGATGGAGAGATGCTGCTGCGCGCGTCGGACGCGGGCAACGACCGGCTCGACCTGTTCGTGTTCGGCAATGCCGACGGCAGCCAGGCGCGGCTCGTCGCGCGGCTCGACAATCTGGGCAAGGGCGCCAGCGGCGCGTGCGTCCAGAACCTCAACATCATGGCGGGATTGCCCGAAACCGCGGGCTTGCGGCTTTAGTGCACCGTGTCGAGGACCTCCTCGACCGCCAAATAGGTGATCAGCCGCTCGATCTGGCGCCAACGCGCGAAATGGACGTGGTTGCCGAGCACCCGATATTGCTCGGCACGCGCCGCCGCGGCAAACCCCGCCTCTTCGCCATGGACGCTGATCAGCGCATGGGCGTCTTCGACCGCGGCGCGATCGGCGAGAAAGGGTGCGGGCAGATACATGGGGTTCCCGGTCCGTTGCGTTGAGCTCATCTTCTACCCGGCGCCCCTCACCGTGCCGTTCCCAACCGTGATGAACAATCGGGTAAGGTTAATCACGGGGCATCGCGGGTTAACCAAGGACGTACCGCGCGATCCGCGTTTCGCCCCTTTGCCGCCGCGCCTCGCCCGTGTAGACAGGCGCCATGCGCAAGATCCTGAAATATGCCGCCCTCGCCCTGCTGCTGTTGCTGATCATCGGCGGCATCACATTATACATCATGTCGCGGCCCGACGTGGCGCGCTTCTCGACCGCCGAACTCAGCGGCCGGGTGCCGGTGATGGCGGCGCAGAGGACCGAGACATTTCCGACGACAAACGTTCCCGAAGCGACAAGCTGGCCGGCAGCACAGGCGCCGCGCGCTGCACAGGGGCTGACGGTTGCGCGCTTTGCCGAAGGGCTCGACCATCCGCGCAACATGCTCGTGCTGCCGAACGGCGACGTGCTCGTCGCCGAGGCGCAAAGCCCGCCGCGCGACAGATCGGGTATCGAGGGCAAGATCATGGGCAAGCTGATGAGCAAGGCCGGTGCCGGCGGCGTCTCCGCCAACCGCATCACCCTGCTCCGCGACGCCGATGGCGACGGCAAGGCCGAGGTGAAGACCGCGTACATCACCGGGCTCAACTCGCCCTATGGCATGGCGCTGGTCGGCAAGACGCTCTACATCGCCAACACCGACGCGCTGCTCGCCTTTCCCTATGTCGAGGGTGAGACGAAAATGAGCGGCAAGCCGGCGAAGATCGTCGACCTGCCGGCCAAGGGCACCAACCGCCACTGGACCAAGAGCCTCGCGGCAGCGCCGAACGGCTGGCTCTACATCGGCGTCGGCGCCGACAGCAATATCGGCGAAAAGGGTATGGCTAACGAAGTGCGCCGCGCCAGCATCCTCGAGGTGCGGCCCGAGAATGGATATATGCGGACCTTCGCTGCGGGTATCCGCAACCCCGTGGGGCTTGGCTTTTATCCGGGCAGCGACCGGCTGTGGACCGTGGTCAACGAACGCGACATGCTCGGCAGCGACCTGGTCCCCGACTATCTGACCGACATCACCGAGGGCGATTTCTATGGCTGGCCCTGGTATTATTGGGGCGGATATATCGACCCGCGCGTCGAGCCCGAGGCCGAGGATCGCCGGCAATATGTGAAGCGCCCCGACTATGGCCTCGGCGCGCACACCGCGCCGCTCGGGATGACCTTCACCCAGGGCCTCGACCTTGGCGATCGCTGGGCGAACGGCGCGCTGATCGCGCTGCACGGGTCGTGGAACCGCGATCCCGTCGCGGGTTACAGCGTCGTGTTCGTCAAGTTCGGTGCCAACGGCAAGCCGGTCGATGCGCTGCCGATCACGCTGCTCGACCAGTTCCTCGCCAAGGACGGCAAGACGACACGCGGACGTCCGGCCGATGTGAAGGTCGCAAAGGACGGCAGCGCGCTGGTTGCCGATGACAGCGGCAATGTGATCTGGCGGGTCGCGAAGGCGGGGTGACACGAAGCCCTTGGAAGCGGGCACAAAAATTCCGTTCGTCCTGAGGAGCCATTGAGCGCAGCCGAAATGGCGTCTCGAAGGACGCTGGCGCCGCGCTTGGTCCTTCGAGACGGGTCTTCGACTTCGCTCAGCCCCTCCTCAGGACGAACGACTGTTGGAGAGAATCCCCATTTAACGGATCAGACCCGCATTGGCATCAGGACATAGAGCGCGGGGCTCTTTTCGCTTTCGCGGATCAGCGTCGGGGCGTTGGCGTCGGCCAAATGCAATTCGACGGTGTCGCCATCGACTTGCGCCAATATGTCGCTGAGGTAGCGGGCGTTGAAGCCGATTTCCATCGCCTCGCTGTCATAGGCTGCGGCAACCTCTTCGGCGGCGGTGCCGTTTTCGGGGCTGGTCACCGACAGCGTGATGCGATCCTTGTCGAGGCCGACCTTGACCGCGCGGGTCTTTTCGCTGGCGATGGTCGAGACGCGGTCGACGCCCTGATACAGGCTCTTGGGATCGACCTTGAGCAGCTTGTCGTTCGCGGTCGGGATGACGCGGCTGTAGTCGGGGAAGGTGCCGTCGATCAGCTTCGAGGTCAGGATCGCATGGCCGAGCTGGAAGCGGATCTTGGTCGCCGACAGGCTGATTTCGACATTGCCCTCGGCCTCGTCGAGCAGCTTGCGGATTTCGGTGACGCATTTGCGCGGCACGATGACATCGGGCATCGACGATGCGCCTTCGGGGCGGGTGACGGTGTAGCGCGCGAGACGATGGCCGTCGGTCGCCGCGGCCTTGAGCACCGGACCCGACGCATCCTCGGCAACGTGCAGGAAGATGCCGTTGAGGTAATAGCGCGTTTCCTCGGTCGAGATCGCGAAGCGCGTCTTGTCGATGATCTGGATCAGTTCAGCGACCGGCAGCTCGAAATTGACCGGCAGGTCGCCCTCGGCGATCACCGGGAAATCGTCGCGCGGCAGCGTCGGCAGGTTGAAGTTCGAGCGGCCGGCCTTGACCTGCATCTTGCCCTCGGCCGCGGCGAGGCTGACCTCGGCGCCCTCGGGCAGCTTGCGGGCGATTTCGAACAGCGTGTGCGCCGACACGGTCGTCGTGCCTGCCGTTTCGACCTTTGCCGCGATCGTTTCGACGACCTGGAGGTCGAGGTCGGTTGCCATCAATTTGAGCTGGCCCGACGCATCGGCTTCGATCAGGACGTTCGAGAGGATCGGGATCGTATTGCGCCGTTCGACCACCGATTGGACATGGCCGAGGCTCTTCAACAACACTGCGCGTTCGATCGTCGCTTTCATTCTAAATCCGCCATCCCTGTGTTTCGCGGGAGAAGTCCCTGAAGGGCGCAGACATCGGAGGCGATTCGCACCCCGATTCCCGGCCCCTGAAAATGTCCACCTTCCTTAACGCACGCGTCGGCACGTGCAAGCCATGCTTGCAAAGCACCCCCAATCGCGCGAACGAGAGCGCGATGCGGCGCTGGGCCTTCTTTTTCACGATACTGGTGGCGATGCCCGCCGCGGCGCTGGCGGCCGCACCGACCGCGCTCGGCATCTTCGACGGCTGGGGCGCCTTCCGCGATCCGGGGGCGCCGCGCTGCTACGCCCTCGCCGCCCCGTCCGCGACGATCGGGACGCCGCAGGTCAAGGCCTATGCCAGCGTCGGCACCTGGCCGAAGGCGCGTATCCGCGGGCAATTCTATGTCCGCCTGTCGAAGGCGCGCGGGCCAGAGCGCGAACTGCGCCTGACGATCGGTGCCCGCCGCTTCATCCTGACCGGCAATGGCGCGCACGGCTGGGCGAGCGATCCCCGCATGGACGCCGCGATCGTCGCCGCGATGCGGTCGGCACCGAGCATGAGCGTCGAGAGCAGCACCGCGACGGGGCGAGCCATTGCCGATACCTATCGGCTGCGCGGTGCCGCGACGGCGATCGATGCGGCGGCATTGGGGTGTGCACGATTGCGTTGAGGCGGTTTGGAAAAGTGACGGAAACCTGCGCGACTTTACTCTGAAATCACATTCGGAACAGCGGCGGGGTTTGGGACGGGAGCATGGGCATGTGGATTCGCGCCACCGAAATCGAGCGGCATTGCTCGCCCGATGGACGGCTTCTGCTTGAAACGATCGGCGATTTCGATCCCCGCGACATCCACGAGATTTCCGAGCAGCGTCGCGCGCATGTCCGCGACGCCGCAACGGGCGCCACGCTGATCGACCTGCGCGCCATCAACCTCGATTCGCGCTTCGAATGGCCGGCGGACGGCGGGCTGCTGCTCATCATGGCGGGAGGGGTACGGATCGGCGTCGCGGCGGATGGCGCCAGTTGGTGGATCAACGACGACAAGGCGGCGCGAGAGCCGATCGCCACCGCGCAGCAACGGCTGACGGAATTGCTGGCGCCGCCAATCCGGCGCAGCTGGCGCGACCGGTTGCGGCAGTTTGGAACGGTTGCTGCGATCCTTGTCGTAGTGGCGGCGGCAGCGGCGGTGGGATGGCAATATTCGCGGGGCGAGCTCAAGCTTCGCAATCGGCTTTATACAGCCCCGGAATCGCCCGCGCAGCCGGTCAATGCCTGGCTGCTCCGCTGTCCCGCGCCGCTGGGCCTGGTGCCGATGCATTTGGGCGCCGACGGCCGGCTCGTCGTCCCATCGTCGATCGCGCCGCGCCCCCTCGCGCGGCTGGGCGAAGGCCGTTATGGCAATGGCGCGGCAGCGGTCGCCTTCGACGGGACGACCGTCACGATCCGGCTGGGCGGACCCACGCGGCAGGCTGTGCCATGCGCAAGCGCCGCCCCTGCCGCGACGATCGGCAGCCGCCCGGCACCGACCGGTTAATCGACGCGGCATCGGGGTGCCCTTCGATCCGTTGAAGATGGTCGCGGAAAGTGGCGGATTTCTGCGCAACTTCACGCTGAATTTGCCCTTCGAGCGGAGGTTCGTCTTGTTCCCCCGCGAAAGGAAGGGCGCGTATATCTGTCAGGAGGAAAGCTACGTCGCGCGTCATTGCCGGGAAGGCTAGAACCGCGAAATATTGTAGGACAGCGATTTTCGGGCGGCAGGAACGACAAGGTGAAAGTGATAGGTCTGATCGGCGGGCTGAGCTGGGAAAGCTCGGCCGAATATTACCGGCGGCTCAACCGCCAGGTGCGCGAGCGGCTGGGCGGGTTGCATGCCGCGAACATATTGATGCACTCGCTCGATTTCGCGCCGGTCGCCGAATTGCAGGCGCAGGGCGACTGGCCTGCGCTCGATCGCGCGATGGTCGAGGCGGCCGATATGCTCGCGCGTGGCGGGGCCGACATACTGCTGATCTGTTCGAACACGATGCACCGCTGCGCGGGGGCGGTCGAGGCCGCCTCCTCTGTCCCGCTGATCCATATCGCCGACCCGACTGCGGCGGCGATCAAGGCGGCGGGCCTCAGCCGCGTCGGCTTGCTCGGCACGGCCTTCACGATGGAGCAGGATTTCCTGACGGGGCGCATGGCGAAAGCGGGACTCGATGTTATCGTCCCTGACGATGCAGGTCGCGAGACGATCCACCGCATCATTTACGATGAGCTGGTGCAGGGCGTGGTCAACGACGCGTCACGCGGCCGATGCCGCGACGTGATCACCGCGCTCGTCGATCGCGGCGCCGAGGCGATCATCCTTGGCTGCACCGAAATCATGCTGCTAGTCGGCGCAGAGGACAGCACGGTCCCGCTGTTCGATACGCTGGCGCTGCACGTTGACGCGGCCATCGACGCGGCGCTGACACCCTAGCTGCGCGCAAGCTTCGTCAGTTCGGCGGCGAGGAAATCGAGGACGAGGCGCACCCGCGGGACATGGCGCAGCCGTTCGTGGGTCAGCAGCCACAGGCCCGTGGTATCCTCGGTCTTGGGCGGGATGCAGCGGATGAGATCGGATTCGCGCTCGGCGATGAAGGCGGGCAATATGGTGAGGCCCATACCCGAACGCACGCCCGCGAGCAGGCCGGATCCGCTATCATATTGCATCACCACCGAATCTTCGAGCCGGTATTGCCGCAGCCAGGCCTGATAGGGTTCCCAGACCGAACCGCCGCCGCCGATAAAGGGGTGCGTGGCGAGCTCCTCGCGGCTGTGCGGGATGCCATGACGGTCGGCATAATCGCGGCTGCAATAAAGGGTCCAGGGATTGTCGGCGATACGCCGCCCGACGAGGCCTGCGCCGTTTGGCTGCTTGCTGCTGCGGATCGCGATGTCCGCCGCGCCGGCCGCCAGATCGCGCGGCTCGTCCGACGTGTCGAGATGGATATGGATCCCGGGATGCACGGCGCGAAGATCGCGCAGGATCGGCGGCAGGATGGTCACCGCGAAAATTTCCATCGTCGTCAGGCTGACCGTGCCGCCCGCATCGCGCGACCGCGCGCCCGCGGCGTCGCCGAAGCGATCGGCGGCATCGCGCACGGCCACCGCGCTCGCCAGCATCGCCTCGCCCACCGGAGTCAGCGCATAACCCGCCTGCCGCCGCTCGAACAGGTTGAGGCCCGTCGCCTCCTCGAGCGCGGAAACGCGCCGGGCGACGGTGGTCTGGCTGACGCGCAGCGCCTGCGCGGCGGATAGCGTGCTGCCGGTCTCCGCCACCGCGAGAAAGGCTTTGAGGTCGTTCCAATCGTACATGATGTCTTTTGCGTCATAATGGCCTTTGCGGCATTCTGCAATTTTGCAGAATGGTCGCGCAAACTCGTTGCTCCTTTCGGCGTCGGCGATCGATTATTTGCGTTCCACCGGCTTCCTCCCCTCCTCCCCAGCCGGCCGATGGAGACACAAGATGAAAAAGCTTTTGATCCTCGCCGCCCTCGCTGCCGCGTCGTTCGGCCAGCCTGTTTTCGCCCAGACCACGCCCGCGAGCGAAACCGCGGCGGTCCAGCACAAGGACCTCGACCTGCGCACCGAGGCCGGGACCAAGGCCCTCGACCGCCGCATCTGGCGCGCCGTCGTCGCGGTGTGCGGCAAGGCTCCGGATTTCGACCTCACGGGCAAGAACGAGGTGCGGCAATGCCGCAAGGATACCCGGCTCCTTGCCTCGGCGCAGGCCGAGCAGGTGATCGCCAACGCATCGCGCGATCAGCTGATCCAGGTCAGCTCGATCCGGAAATGATCGGCGGGCCCAAGTTGCAGGGCCCGTCAAAGCCGGGGCTATGATTCGGGCACGGTCATAGTCCCGGCTTGCTATTGGATTGTGTGCCGCCCGAAGGTCGGAAGGTCCGCTCGTGACGGAACGATGGCTTTGACGTGGGAAGCGGACGAACCTTGTTACAGGCTCCCGACCTGCTTCTGAGCGTTTTTCGATTTGATGTAATCGCGGATTCTAGATCCAATGACGACGGCGACGCCAATACCAACAAGAATCATCAAAAAGTCGTCTCCGAACCACTTTAACAAACCTCGTGTCGCGAGGATCGTCATGCAGACTAGCGTTAAGTTTTGACGCCAATTCATCTTTATACTCCGACCGTTACCGGCGAGGTATGGCCCGTTTTCTCGATCGCGGCAACGTCCACTAATGGTCGCTTCTTGCCTTCGTCATCCCGGGCTTGATCCGAGATCCATTGCGCAACGATAGCTTCATGGATCCCGGATCAAGTCGGCGTATATCCCTTTTGAGCAAGTAGTGTTCCCCGGCGAAAGCCGGGGTCCAGATGGGACAGCGCTACCTGGCCTGGGCCCCGGCTTTCGCCGGGGAACGCGATCTTACATGTCTCAAGGGAATATGCGCCGATCAAGTCCGGGGTGCCGATGGTGGATAGGGCCGTTTCCGATCGTAACGTACGAATTTGCCTGGACCTTACCCCCGCGCGTCGAACGCCAATCGCGCCCTTGCCACCTTTTCCAGATTGGCTTCCGCCCAGACCCACACGCCGCAAAAGGCTTCGCCCAGACTGTGGCCGAGGTCGGTAAGGCAATATTCGACCTTGGGCGGGACGACCGGGTGCACCGTGCGCACCACAAGTCCGTCGCGCTCCATCTGGCGCAATGTCTGCGTCAGCATCTTCTGGCTGATGCCGGGAACGCGCCGCGACAATTCGGTGAAGCGGCAGGTTCCGTGATCCTCCAACTCCTCGAGAACGAGTAGAGTCCATTTGTCGGCGACTCGGCCGATGAGTTCGTTGACGAGCGTTTCGACGCGCGGATCGACCGGCGCGTGCGGGTCGTAGGAAATTTTCTCGGGCGTGGGCATGGCGGAAAACTCAATACTCTCTCTTGGGTAACTATGGCACTTTCAGGTGCCTACTTTCTTTTGGAGAGTATAGGAATATTTAGGCCTTCTCACCACCCCCAAAGGAGGCAAACATGAAAACCACAGGCAACACCATTCTTATCAGCGGCGGGGGTTCGGGCATCGGGCTCGCGCTCGCGCAGCGCTGGCACGACGCCGGCAACACCGTCATCATCACTGGGCGCAATGCCGCGAAGCTCGACGCCGCGATCGCGGGGCGACCGAACATGTCGGCGGTCGTGCTCGACGTAACCGATGCGGCTGCGATTGCGGCCTTTGCGAAAGAGATCGTCGCCAAGCACCCGGGCCTCAACGTGCTGGTTAACAATGCCGGCATCATGAGCGCCGAGGATGCCAGCACCAAGCGCGATTTGGCCGAAGCCGAAGCGACGGTTGTCACCAACATCCTCGGCCCAATCCGGCTGACCGATGCGCTGGTCGACCATCTGGCGGCGCAGGACGGCAGCGCGATCGTCAATGTGACGTCGGGGCTGGCGTTCGTCCCCTTCCCCAAGGCGCCGACCTATTCGGCGACGAAAGCCGCGATGCACAGCTATTCGGTCGCGCTGCGTATCCAGCTCGCGGGCAAGGTCGAGGTGATCGAGCTGGCGCCGCCCGCGGTGCGCACCGACCTGACGCCCGGCCAGTCGACGCGCGAGGGCTATATGCCGCTCGACGATTTCGCCGACGAGGTAATGGCGCTGTTCGCGTTGGAGCCGACGCCTGAGGAAATCCTGGTGCAGAACGTCCTGCCGCTGCGCAATGCCGAGGCAAACGGGACGGTACCGCAGGTTCTGGGGATGCTGGCTTCGCTGTGATGATCGATCCTCCCTGTGCCGCACGCACGGGGAGGATCTTTCGGCGCAATTGCGCTTTTGCCCCTTCCCCCCTATATGGCCGGCCATCATGCAGATTCCCGGCCATATCGACCCCGTCACGACGGGCACCGTCCCCTTGCGCGGCGGCAACCGCATCGACCTTGTCGGGCTGACGCGCGACGCGATCGGCGGGGTGCTCGTCGAGGCGGGGCTCGATGCCAAGGGCGCGAAGCTGCGCGCCAAGCAGATCTGGCACTGGATCTATCATCGCGGGGTCACCGATTTCGAGGCGATGACCGACATCGCGAAGTCGATGCGCCCGTGGCTGACCGACCGCTTCATCATCGGCCGCCCGACGGTGCGGCAGGCGCAAGTGTCGAGCGACGGCACGCGCAAATGGCTGCTCGCCGCCGCCGATGGCCAGGAATATGAGATGGTCTTCATCCCCGACGCCGATCGGGGAACCTTGTGCGTGTCGAGCCAGGTCGGCTGCACATTGAACTGTCGCTTCTGCCACACCGGCACGATGCGGCTCGTCCGCAATCTCGCGGCGGGTGAGATCGTCGGGCAGGTGATGCTCGCGCGTGACGAACTGGGCGAATGGCCCAAGGGGACGATGGCGGGCTTTGGTCCCGATCCCGAGGACGACGACGGCGACGAAGAAGGCGGTCATTATACCGCCGACGGCCGCATCCTGACCAACATCGTGATGATGGGCATGGGCGAGCCGCTGTATAATTTCGACGAGGTCAAGGGTGCGCTGAAGATCGTGATGGACGGCGACGGCCTCGCGCTGTCGCGGCGCCGCATCACGCTGTCGACGAGCGGCGTCGTGCCGATGATGGCGCGCGCGGGCGAAGAGATCGGGGTCAACCTCGCGGTCTCGCTCCACGCGGTGTCGAAGGAAGTGCGCGACGAGATCGTGCCGCTCAACCGCAAATATGGCATCGAGGAACTGCTGCAGGCGTGCGCCGACTATCCGGGTGCCGGCAATTCGCGGCGCATCACCTTCGAATATGTGATGCTGAAGGACAAGAACGACAGCGACGAGGATGCGCGCGAGCTCGTCCGGTTGATCAGGGAATATGGCCTGCACGCGAAGGTCAATCTGATCCCCTTCAACCCCTGGCCCGGTGCGATGTACGAATGTTCGACCCCCGAGCGGGTACGCGCGTTCAGCAACCTGATTTTCAAGGCCGGGATTTCGGCGCCGGTCCGCACCCCGCGCGGGCGCGACATCATGGCCGCGTGCGGCCAGCTCAAGAGCGCGGCGACCAAGCCGACCCGCGCCGAACTCGACCGCATCGCCGAGGAAAAACAGGCCGCACTGGGTTAAGCCAGCGACCGCGCGGGGCTTCTGCGCCCCGTTTCCACCATCGATACACTGTTCAAAAGTCGCCGAATTTCGCGCATTGCGGCTGCATACCTATTCTATACTGTGTGGTAAAAATAACACAGGTAAGAAAATTGTCACATTCTGAACGATCCGTTCATTGCAGCGACAGCCGCGATCGCCATTTACGGCGTGGACCGCGACCCAAAGGGCGTGGCCATGTAAGAGTAAAGGAAGATAACATGAAGAAATTCGCAGTTGCAGCCGCTCTCCTGACGGCCATCGTTGCAACCCCCGCCATGGCGGCCGAAGGCGGCGAAGCCCGCGTCGAAGTGCGCGGCGGCTATGTCACCGGCAGCGGCCTTGACGACGCCACGCTTGGCGCGGCGGCTGGCTATGATTTCGACCTCGGCTCGAGCGCGTTTGTTGGCGCCGAAGTCGCTGGCGACAAGGTGCTGATCGACGGCGCCAAGGTCCAGTTCTCGTCGGGCGCCCGCGCCGGTGCCAAGGTCGGCGCCAACGGCAAGCTCTATGCCAACGGCGGCTACACCTTCGGCCAGATCGACGATCCGTATGTCGGCGCCGGTTACCAGCACAAGCTGGGCCAGAACGTCTACGCCAAGGCCGAATATCGTCACCAGTTCATCGAGAACTTCGACGACTTCGACACCTTCGCGGTCGGCGTCGGCTTCGCTTTCTGATCCTTCGGACAGCGATGATACAGGAAGGGGCGGCCGCAAGGTCGCCCCTTTTCATTTGCCCGCAACCCGGCCACGGTGAGCCGATGACGGCTTTGGCCTATATCGGTGCGGCGCTGGCCGAAATCGCGGGCTGCTTCGCTTTTTGGGCGTGGCTGCGGCTGGACAAGCCCATCTGGTGGATCGCCCCCGGAATGGCGGCGCTCGCGCTGTTCGCTTACCTGCTCACGCTGGTCGACGCCGAGCATGCCGGGCGGACCTATGCCGCCTATGGCGGGGTCTATATCGTGTCCGCGCTGGTCTGGCTGTGGGCGGTCGAGGGCGCAAAGCCCGATCGCTGGGACCTGATCGGGGCGGCGGTGTGCCTGGGCGGCGCGGCGATCATCCTGTTCGGGCCGCGGGGGAATTGAGACACCACCCCCTTTCCCGTTTGTGCTGAGCTTGTCGAAGCACCGTTCTTCTCTCTCTTTCCACTGCGGCAGAAAGAAAGAACGGCCCCCTTCGACTGCCTTGCAGGCGCTCAGGACAGGCTTCGACAAGCTCAGGGCGAATGGTTGTAAAAAGCCATGGCGCCCTATTCCGCGTTCGGCAGCGCCTGTTCGACGAGCGGCGCCAGTCCTTCGGCCACGACCTTCACCCCCTTGGCGTTGGGGTGCATATTGTCGCCGAGCATCAGCGATTTGTCGGTGACGACATTGTCGAGGATGAAGGGATAGAAGCTCACCCCATATTTGGCCGCAAGCTCCGGATAGATGGGGTTGAATTTCTTCGCATAGTCGCTGCCGAGGTTGGGCGCCGCCATCATGCCGGTGAGCAGCACCGGAATCTCGCGCTTTTTCAGTTCGGCGAGCATCGCGTCGATATTGGCGCGCGTCTGGTCGGGGCCGATCCCGCGGAGCATGTCGTTCCCGCCGAGCCCGAGGACGACGAGCGCGGGCTTCGCCTTTGCATTGTCGAGCACATAGGTCAGACGCTGGCGTCCCGCAGCGGTGGTGTCACCCGATACGCCGGCATTCTGGATGCGCGCGACCACGCCATCCTCGCTCAGAGCGGCCTGCAACTGCGGCGAAAGCCCTTCCTTCGGGCCAAGCTGATAGCCGGCATAAAGGCTGTCGCCGAAAGCGATGACGAGCGGCGCGTCGGCGGGAATCGCGGGCCCCGCTTTCGCCGCAACCTTGTCGTTGGTCGAAGCCGCCGGGGTCTCCGCCGATCCGCACGCGGCGAGCGGTTGGCAAAGCGCGATGGCGCAACCATATAAAGCGTAAGAGCGCCATCCGGTCGTTCTCATTTCCAAAGGGTCCTCTCCTTGCCCGACGCTCGACCTTCGCCAAATCTGGCGATCGCCGCCCATAATGTGACGCTGACTTTGGGGAGCGACAAGGCCCCCGTCGAAATTTTACGCGGCGTCGACCTCGAGGTTCCCGCGGGCGCTTCGGTCGCGCTGCTCGGGCCGTCGGGATCGGGCAAAAGCTCGCTGATGGCGGTGCTCGCGGGACTCGAGCGCGCCAATGGCGGGAGCATCCGCGTCGCGGGACTCGATTTCGGCACGATGGACGAGGACGACCTCGCTCGCGCGCGGCGCGGGCGGATCGGCATCGTGTTGCAGGCGTTTCACCTGCTCCCGACAATGACCGCGCTCGAAAATGTCGCGGTGCCGCTGGAGCTGGCGGGGATAAGCGATCCGTTCGGTCGCGCCGCTGCCGAACTCGAAGCGGTCGGCCTCGGCCATCGCCTCACCCATTATCCGGCGCAGCTCTCGGGCGGCGAGCAGCAGCGTGTCGCCATCGCGCGCGCGATGGCGAGCGAGCCCGCGATCATCTTTGCCGACGAGCCGACGGGCAACCTCGACACCGCGACGGGGCATGCGATCATCGACCTGATCTTCGCGCGCCGCGCGGCGCTCGGGGCGACGCTGCTGATCATCACGCACGACCCCGAACTCGCCGAGCATTGCGATCGCGTCGTCGTGATGCACGACGGCAAGATCGAAGAGCGGGCAGCCTAAATGCTCCCGCTCGCCACGCTCTGGCGGATCGCCCGCCGCGACCTTGCGACACGTATCCGGGGCCTCCGCTTGCTCGCCGTGTGCCTGTTCCTCGGCGTCGCGACGCTCGCGGCGATCGGCAGCCTGACGAGCGGCATCACCTCCGAACTCGAAGCGCGCGGGCAGACGATCCTCGGCGGCGACGTCGAATTCAGCCTGCCGCAACGCGAGGCAACGCCAGAGGAAATGGCGGGCTTCCACCGCGTCGGCACCCCGTCGGCGACGGTGCGGATGCGCGCGATGGCGAATGCGCCGGGCGGCGATGCACTGCTGTCCGAATTGAAGGCGATCGATGGCGCCTATCCGCTCTATGGCGCGCTACGGCTGGAAAATGGCGTCCGCAAAGGGCGGCCGCCAGCCGGCAGCATCTGGATCGGCAAGGATCTTGCCTCGCGCCTCGACCTCAAGGTCGGCGGCAGCGTCAAGTTCGGCGAAAAGACGTTCCGGATCGACGGCATCATCGCCGAGGAACCCGACCGGTTAGGGGAAGGCTTCACCCTCGGCCCGGTCGCGATCATCGGCCTCCCCGACCTGCCCGCGACGCAGCTGATCCAGCCTGGCAGCCTGTACGAGAGCAAATATCGCGTCCGCTTGCCGGGTAGCGCCAATCCCGAAGCGGTCGGCAAGGCGCTGACCGCCGAATTCCCCGAAGCGGGCTGGGACATCACCGACCGCAGCAATGGCGCGCCGGGAACGCGGCGCTTTATCGAACGCATGGGGCAATTCCTGTCGCTCGTCGGGCTCGCCGCGCTGGTGATCGCGGGGATCGGCGTCGGTAACGGCGTCGCGAGCTACCTCGCGGGCAAGCGCCCTGGGCTGGCAACGTTGAAGGTGCTGGGCGCCGACAGCGCGACGGTGCTGCGCATCTATGGCCTGCAAATATTGGCGGTCGCGGCGGTTTCGATTCTCGCCGGGCTGATCGTCGGCGCCGTCGCACCGCTCGCGATCGGGGCGATTGCGGGCGACGTGCTGCCGGTGCGGCCGGGGTTCGCGCTTTATCCGCTGCCGCTCGCCGTCAGCGCGGCCTATGGCCTGCTCATCGCCGTCGCTTTCGCGCTGCCACCGCTCGCGGCGACAAAGCATGTGCCCGCAGCGGGGCTGTATCGCGCCACCGTCGACCGCGCGGCGCGGATCGACCGGCCAGCGCTGGTAGCGGTTGCCCTCGCGCTGGTCGCTATCGTCGCGCTGGCGGTCGGCACCGCACGCGAACCTTTGTTCGCGCTGGGCTTCATCGGCGCGGCGATCGGCCTGTTGCTGATCCTCGTCGGGCTCGGCTGGCTGGTGCGCCGCACCGCGAGCCGCTTGCCGCGTCCGAAGCGGCCGCTGTTCCGCCTCGCGCTCGCGAACCTGCACCGGCCCGGTGCGGCGACGGGCGCGCTGGTGGTGGCATTGGGGCTGGGGCTGACGCTGTTCGTCACCCTCGCGGCGATCCAGACGAGCATCACCGCCGAGATTGCGCGCACGGTGCCGCAGCGCGCGCCGAGCTTTTTCGTGCTCGACGTGCCGCGCGATGCCGCGACGCAGTTCCGCGGCATGGTGACCAAGGCGGCGTCCGATGCGCAGATCAACATGATCCCGGCGCTGCGCGGCAGCGTCACCGAATTTCGCGGCCAGCGCGTCGACGAACTCGCCGAGCTGCCCGAGGGCGCGTGGGTGCTGCGCGGCGACCGCGGGCTGACGTACAGCCCGGCCCTGCCAAACGGCAGCGAGCTGGTCAGTGGCCAATGGTGGGCGGCCGATTACAAGGGGCCGCCGCTGGTCAGCGTCGAAGAGGAAGTCGCGGCATCGCTGGGGCTGAAGATCGGCGACACGCTGAGCGTCAATGTGCTGGGGGTCGAGGTGCAAGCCAAGGTGGCCTCGCTGCGCACGGTGCAGTGGGATAATTTCGGGCTCAACTATGTTCTCGTCTTTTCGCCGGGCACCTTCGACGCGGCGCCGCATAATATGGTCGCGACGGTGGCGGTCGACCCCAAGGCCGAAGTCGAACTGGCGCGCAGCATCCCGCGCGCCTTCCCTTCGGCCTCGCTGATCGCGGTGCGCGACGTGGTGAGCCAAGTGACCACGCTGCTCACCCAGATGAGCCAGGCGATCGCCGCTGCGGCGAGCATCGCGATCCTTGCCGGCATCGCGGTGCTGATCGGCGCGATCGCGGCGAGCCGCGAGCGGCGGGTGTACGACAGCGTGATCCTGAAATTGCTCGGCGCCACGCGCGGGCAGATCTTGGGCGCGCAGGCGATGGAATATGCGGTGCTCGCGGCAATCCTCGCGGTGCTGGCACTCGGGCTCGGATTGATCGCGGCGCGCTATGTTGTCGTCAGCCTGTTCGATTTCACCTTTGCGCCCGATCCCTTCATCGTCGGCGCGACCTTGCTCGGTGGGGCGGGATTGTCGTTCCTGATCGGGATCGCGGGGAGCTGGCCCTTGCTATCGGCGAAACCGGCGCAGGCGCTGCGCAGTCTGTGAGTTCGCCGATCGGGCGGTGCGCCGGGGTGCGCACTTAGGATATTTGGTTCACACAAAGACACAAAGACACAAAGACACGAAGAGGCTGGCTCGGGCCGACAGGCCCATTTCTTTCTGGCCGGCGCGGCCGGTCGCAACGCTGGAAAATAAAGGCCGCTTCGCGGCAAGCACGACCTCTTTGTGTCTTTGTGCGAAATTCTTTCGTCCGAACCTCGCGCCCAAAGCCATCGTCAGTTCAGTAACCGCACCACCGCCGACACCGCCGCGACGCCGAGCACAATCGCAACCATCGCCTGCCAGATGTGCGGCGGGACGCGGCCGAAATGGCGCGCGCCGACATAGTTGCCGAGCCACATCGGCGGGAACAGGATGGCCGCAAGCAGGAAGAGCCGCCACGTCGCGATCCCGACCCAAAGCGCGGCAAGCGTTCCCGCAATCGCAGTGCCAAAGAAGATCAGCAGCATCGACGCGCGCGCGACCTTTGGCTCGAGATGGCGGCGCAGGTAGAAGGGCACGACCGGCGGCCCCGGCATCGCCGCGAAGCCGGTGAGGATGCCCGACGATATGCCCGTTCCGGCTATCGCGATGCGCCCCGGCCGATGCCCCTCGGGCTGTTTCGGCAGCAGGACCGCGACGAAGGCTCCGACCGCGACGAGCGTGATGAGCAATCGCGCGACGTCGGGGGTCGTCGCATCGAGCGCGACCATGCCGACCGGCGTCGTCGCCATCGCGAGCAGCGCGATCGGCACCGCGGTCGCGCGGTCGGCGTCGGCGAGGATGATCTTCATGCCGACGGGGCCGATGAGCAACTGCATCAAGATGCCGAGCACCACGGCCTCGCCTGGCGGAACGATGAGGCCGAGCAGCGGCACGAGGATGATCGCCATGCCGAAGCCGGTGAGCCCGCGGATATAGGCGGCGCCAAAGGTCATCGCCGCCGCGCCGGCGACGGTGAGCGGCGCGAGGCCAACGAGGCTTTGAAGGCCGGTCATCGGGATGCGGCTTGCGGTTTCAGCGTGACCAGCCACGCGTCGGGCGGGGTGTTGAAACGCAGCGGCAACAGGCTCGTCCCGAGTCCGGCGCCGACGAAAACGCGTTGCCCCTTGTCGTCGATGTCACCACACGCAAAGCGGTCGCCGTAACGCGAAACATAGGTCAGCGCGCCGATGAACGGGAAACGGATCTGGCCGCAATGCGTGTGCCCCGCGAAGATCGCCGCGACGGGGCGCTTTACGTCGGGCACGATGTCGGGGCTGTGCGTCAGCAGCAACGGCACACCCGGACCCAGCCGGTCCATCGCTGCGAGCGTCGCCGGAACATCGTCGTGCCCCGAATAATCGTCGTCGACGCCGCCGACGATCAAGGGACCGAGCTTCACAGCTTCATTCTGCAGTACGCGAAGCCTGCGCTTTTCGAGTTCGCCGCGCAGTGCGTCGGGCTTGAACCAATGGTCGTGATTGCCCGGCGCGACGACGACACCGAGCGGCGCGCGAAGGCGGCCGAGGGGCGCGACGACTTCGGCGGCGGTGTAGATATGCGTCGCGCTGCGCTTTTCGCTGACGAGATCGCCGGCGATCAGCACGAGATCGGGTTTCAGCCGGTTGAGTTCGCCAACGATCCGGACCAGCCGCTCAGGCGGCATGTCGGGGCCCGCGACATGAATATCCGACAGCAACAGCAGCTTGAGCGGCGGCTGACCCGCCGGCCAGTCGGCGACCGCGACCGTCGCGGTGCGGATCATCGGATCGCGCGTCGCGTTCCAATAGCCTTTGGCGAGGAGCATCACACCGGCGAGCGCCAGCAGCAGCAGCCAGCGCAACCACCGGCGCGGGCGACGCTTCTCCGCCGCGATCAACTGCGCAGGTCGGGCGGGGTCGCCTCACCCTTCAGCATCGCGATCGCCTCGGCTAGCGGCATGATGCGCTGGCCGTCCTGACCGAGGGTGCGGATCGCGACGGTGCCTTCGTCGGCCTCGCGCTTGCCGACGACAAGCAGATGCGGGACCTTGGCGAGGCTGTGCTCGCGGACCTTGTAGTTGATCTTTTCGTTACGCAGGTCGCTTTCGACGCGGACGCCCGCCGCGGTGAGCTGTGCGACGGCGTCCTTTGCATAATCGTCGGCGTCCGAAACGATCGTCGCAACGACCGCCTGCACCGGCGCGAGCCACACGGGGAGCTTGCCCGCGAAATGCTCGATCAAAATGCCGATGAAGCGTTCGTAGCTGCCGAAGATCGCGCGGTGGAGCATCACCGGGCGGTGGCGCTCGCCATCCTCGGCGATATACGACGCATCGAGGCGATCGGGGAGCACGCGGTCGGACTGGATCGTGCCGACCTGCCACGTCCGGCCGATCGCGTCGGTCAGGTGCCATTCGAGCTTGGGCGCATAGAAGGCGCCCTCGCCCGGCAGTTCTTCCCAGCCATATTCGGGCGTGTCGAGCCCCGCCGCGGCGACCGCGGCGCGCAGCTCGGTCTCGGCCAGGTCCCACATCTCTTCGGTCCCGAACCGCTTTTCGGGGCGCAGCGCGAGCTTGATCGAATAGGTGAAGCCGAATTCGCGGTAGACCCGGTCGGCGAGCGCGCAGAAGGCGCGAACCTCGTCGACGATCTGGTCCTCGCGGCAGAAGATATGCGCATCGTCCTGCGTGAACTGGCGCACGCGCATCAGCCCGTGGAGCGCGCCATGCGGTTCGTTGCGATGGCAGCAGCCATTTTCATAGAGACGCAATGGCAGGTCGCGGTACGACTTCATCCCCTGGCGGAAGATCAGGACATGCGCCGGGCAGTTCATCGGCTTGAGCGCCATCCATTCGGCCTCGTCGGAGACGATCGGGCCTTCATCCTCGATATTCGGCACCTCGTCGGGGATGACGAACATATTCTCGCGATATTTGCCCCAATGGCCCGACTGTTCCCACTGGCGCGCATCCATCACCTGCGGCGTCTTGACCTCGCGATACCCCGCGCCGTCGATCGCGCGGCGCATATAGGCCTCGAGCTCGCGCCAGATCATATAGCCCTTGGGGTGCCAGAAGACCGACCCATGCGCTTCGGCCTGAAGGTGGAACAGGTCCATTTCCTGCCCGAGCTTGCGATGATCGCGCTTCGCGGCTTCCTCGAGCCGGACGAGATGCTCGGCGAGCTGCTTCTTGTTGAGCCAGCCGGTGCCGTAGATGCGGCTGAGCTGCGCATTCTTCTGGTCGCCGCGCCAATAGGCGCCCGAGACGCGCGTCAGTTTGAACGCCGAAGGGTCGAGCTTGCCCGTCGAGGCCAGATGCGGCCCGCGGCACATGTCCATCCAGCCGTCACCCGAACGATAGACCGTGAGTTCCTCGCCCTGCGGCAGTTCGGCGGCCCATTCGGCCTTGAACGTCTCGCCATCGGCCGTCCATTTGGCGATCAGCTGGTCGCGCTCCCACACTTCGCGGGTCAGCGGCAGGTCGGCGGCGATGATGCGGCGCATCTCTTCCTCGATCAGCGGCAGTTCGTCGTCGCGAAAGGGACCGCGCTCGGCACTCGGCGCGAAGTCGTAATAGAAGCCGTCGCCCGTCGACGGGCCAAAGGTGATCTGCGTGCCGGGGAACAGATTCTGCACCGCCTCCGCCAGCACATGCGCATAGTCGTGGCGGACGAGTTCGAGCGCGTCGGCCTCGTCGCGGCTCGTCACCAGCGACAGGTTCGTGTCTTCCTCGAGCGGGCGCATGATGTCGCGCAGCTCGCCGTCGATCTTCGCGGCGAGCGCGGCCTTGGCAAGGCCGGGTCCGATGTCGGCCGCAATCTGGGCCGGGGTAGTCCCGCGCACGACTTCACGGGCAGAGCCATCGGGAAGGGTGACACGGATCATCTGGGACATCGAAAAATCGGCCTTTCTGGCGGGTTGGGTCGGCGCCAAAAGGGCACCAAAACAGCGCCCCTTTGCCAGCATGCGATATGGGCGGCAAGGGGCGGATTCACCACAGCCCTTGCAATGATACATTATATCATTATCTGGCATCGCAACCCCCTCCCGCGAAAGACCCCTTCATGTGCCTCCCCGCCGCTCGCCCGCGCCTTGCCGACTTGGTGGGGATCGGGCTCTCGCTGACCTGCCTCGTCCATTGCCTCGCGCTGCCGCTCCTCATCCTGCTTGCCCCCGCGCTCAGCCGCTGGATCGCGCTGCCCGAGGGGGTGCATGCGGCGATCCTGCTGCTCGCGCTGCCCGCGGCATCGATCGCGATGACCGACGGCTGGCGGCACCATCGGCGGCTGGTGCCCGGCATTCTCGCGGCCATGGGCCTTGGGCTGCTGGTGCTGGGCCTGTCGGCGCATGAGGGCTGGATCGCGGTCACCGATCCAGCCGCCAGCGACCAGTTGCTGACATCGGCCGGTGCGCTGAGCCTTGCCGCGGCGCACCTGTTCAACTGGCGCTGGCGTCACCGCGCCGCCGGGGTTAAGCTCGGCGCATGACCGACGCACCCCGCCACCATATCGCCGCGATCCTGCCGTGCAGCGACTTGGACGCCAGCACCGTTTTCTATGAAAAACTCGGCCTGTCGGTCATCAGCGACCATGGAACCTATCGCCTGCTCGAAGACGGCAAGGGCTGGCAGTTGCACCTCACCAACGAAAGCCAGCCGACCTGGCCCGAGCGCGACCAGAACCCCTTCGGCCTGTATCTCTACAGCGAGCGGGTCGACGAGTTGGCCGATCGGGTGCGCGATGCGATCCTCGGCCCGGTGAAGGCGCCGACGCACAAGCCGTGGGGCATGTATGAATTCGCGCTGTCCGATCCCGATGAGACGCTGGTGCGCATCGGCTGGCCGAGCCGGTTGATCGGCTGAACCACCTCCCGATACCTTCGTCATTCCTGCGAAAGCGCAATTACGGTGACTGGTGCAATATCTCCTAATTAGAGCTTAGCGGTTATTGCACCTGCCACCGTAATCCCATCAATGCGGGTTTCAGGGTCTGCGAGCGTTTCGGTGCCGAGCAACCTTGCATTTGTCGATTTCGGCTGTCCGCCGTCAGCGCCCATGGCACATATTTGAGGTTGTGATGTAAGGAGGATTTGGGCTTCGTCGTAGTGACGAAGGAACGAAGATGAAGCCCAAATCCTCCTATTCAAAATCGCCGGCCAAGGCCCCTGCGGAGCGGGTGGTGAAGGATATCCGCCGGGCGACACGGCGGCACTTCTCGGCCGAGGACAAGATACGCATCGTTCTCGATGGGCTGCGCGGCGAAGACAGCATCGCCGAGCTGTGCCGCAAGGAAGGGATCGCGCAGAGCCTGTATTACACCTGGTCGAAGGAGTTCATGGAGGCCGGCAAGCGCCGTCTCGCTGGCGACACCGCCCGGGCGGCGACCACCGGCGAAGTGCATGACCTGCGCCGCGAAGCTCGCGCCCTGAAGGAATGCGTGGCCGACCTGACCCTCGAGAACCGCTTGCTCAAAAAAAGCATGATCGCGGATGGGGGCGACGACGAATGAGGTATCCGGCATCTGAAAAGCTTGAGATCATCCGGACCGTCGAGCAGTCGCACCTGCCCGCCAAGCGCACGCTGGACCAACTCGGCATCCCCCGCCGGACCTTCTACCGCTGGTATGATCGCTTCGTCGAAGGCGGGCCGGAGGCGCTGGAAGATCGACCATCGGCGCCGAGCCGGGTGTGGAACCGCATCGGCGACTATATCCAGCAGCAGATCGTCGAGATGGCGCTGGATTACAGCGAGCTCTCACCGCGCGAACTGGCGGTGCGCTTCACCGACGAGAGGCACTACTTCGTATCGGAATCGACGGTTTACCGGCTTTTGAAGGCCCATGACCTGATTACCAGTCCGGCGTATGTCGTGATCAAGGCCGCCGATCAGTTCCACACCAAGACCACCCGCCCGAATGAGATGTGGCAAACCGATTTTACCTACTTCAAGATCATCGGGTGGGGCTGGATGTATCTGTCGATCGTCCTCGACGACTTCTCTCGCTACATCATCGCCTGGAAGCTGTGCACCAACATGCGGGCCGAGGACGTCACCGACACCTTGGACCTCGCTCTCCAGGCCTCGGGCTGCGACAGCGCCACGGTGCTGCACAAGCCTCGGCTGCTGTCGGATAATGGCCCGAGTTACATCGCGGGCGAACTGGCGGAATATATCGAGGCCCGGAAGATGAGCCATGTGCGCGGCGCTCCGATGCATCCCCAGACGCAGGGCAAGATCGAGCGCTGGCATCAGACCCTCAAGAACCGCATCCTGCTCGAAAATTACTTCCTGCCCGGTGACCTTGAGGCCCAGATCGAAGCGTTCGTCGAGCATTATAACCACCGACGTTACCACGAGAGCCTGAACAACGTGACGCCCGCCGACGTCTACTTCGGCAGAGCCGATGCCATCATCAAACAGCGCGAAAGGATCAAACGGAAGACCATCGAACATCGGCGCTTGCTGCAGCGCAAGCTCGCCGCTTAATATCAACCCCAAGACGAGGCCCGCACTCCGCTAATTTACGCCGCGAGTTGTGCCGAATGTTCTGACGATGGACAGGGTGGGGAAAAATATAATTGCCTGCGGGCTGATGAATCGACCGCGACCGGCGGGCGTTGGCGACCCGGGTCAGCTGCCGAGCGCGGGTATCGTCAGATAGAGATCGCGGGCGAAGCCGGTCATTCGCGCGACCATCCAGGGGCCCAGCAGGATGAGTACCAGCCCGGCCGTCAATATCTTTGGAACATAGCTGAGCGTGATTTCCTGGATCTGGGTCGCGACCTGGAACACCGATACGATCAGGCCGACGATCAGCGTCGCGGCCATTGCGGGGCCCGCCACGATCGCGGCATTCCATAGCATGTCGTTGAGATAGTCTAGCGCCCGGTCGGGAGACATATGCACACCTGCCAATGTTCGAACCAAGATATGGGCGGAAATGCGAGCGCTGTATAGTTACAAAAACCCTTCGCATAAGAAGGGATTATCCCGCTTGACCGCTTCGTAAAATAAAGGAATCTATGTGATCCCCGAGTCTGGGGATGGGGCGGGAAAAATCATGGGGCTTATAGAGGCAGCGACAGCCGCCATTACGGGCGCGGAGCGTCGTATCGAAGTTGCGTCGAAGAATATCGCCAATGTGCAGACGCCCGGTTACAAGCGCGAAATTCCCTATACCGAGATTGCAGGCGCAGTCGACAATAGCTCACTCGGCCGAAACAGTCTCCCGTCTACCCGAACCGCCATCTTTACCGAGCCTGGCGTGCTGACCGAAACCGGTAACCGGCTGGACCTGGCCGTTCGCGGCGAGGGATATGTGTTACTGCGCGATGGTGATCGCTTTTTCCTGGCACGCGGCGGACAGTTCCAGCGCGACCGTGAAGGCGCACTGGTCGACGGACAGGGCCGTCTGGTCCAGCAAGCCGGGGGCGGCGACTTGCTGCTCGACACCGACGCACCCGAAATCCTGCCCGACGGAACCGTCCTGTCCGATGGCGTACCGGTCGGCAATATTGGCCTTTATGCGGTCGGCGGCGACGTCGATGTCGCGTCTTTTCAATCGGGGATGAGCATGGATCAGGCGCTGGCGCTCGCCGAGAGCGACGCCGGCGAAATCGCCCAAGCTATGGTCGAGCGATCGAATGTCGTTCTCTCCGACGAAATGATCGGGTTGGTGCGAACCCAGCGGATGGCCGAGGCCGGGGCACAGGTGGTGCGCGCCTATGACCAGTTGTTGGGCCAGGCCATTTCGAGCTTTGGCAGGAGAGGATAATGAACCAGGCGTTGGAAATCGCAGCCGTGTCCCTGCGCGCGCAGCAGCGCGCGCTCGAGACCATGGCGAACAATATCGCCAATGTTAACACGCCGGCGTTCAAGCGCTCCGATGTCATCTTTGCCGAGGTGGTCGGCAACGGTCCGGCCCCTGTGAACCGTACCGAGGAAATCGCCCGCAACGCGATGCTGCAATCGGGCGGCGTTCATTTTGCCGCACGGGATATGATCTCGCTACAGGGCGAGATGCGGCCGACCGGCAATGCGCTCGACATCGCGGTTGACGGCCGCGGCTTCATTGAGCTCGCCGGCCCGGACGGCCAGACATGGCTGTGGCGTGGCGGACGGCTGACGGTCAATCGCGACGGCTATCTCGCCGCGGCCGACGGCGGCGTGCTGCAATCGCTGATCGCGGTTCCCGACGATGCATCCGAGCTGACGATCGGGCGCGACGGCGTGGTGGCGGCCAAGACCGCCGATGGCGACACCGTCGAACTGGGCCAGATCATGCTGGTCCGGGTCGACAGCGACGCCAGCCTCGAGCGGGCCAAGCCCGGCTTATACCGAACGCTGGACGAGGCACGCGTAACCGAGGCTGTCGCCGGCGAAGACGGAACCGGGACGATCGAACAGGGCATGACCGAGGAATCGAACGTCGATTTTTCGGCCGCAATGGTCCAGCTGCTGATGATCCAGCGCGCCTATGCCGCCAATGCACAAGTCGTCCAGGCGGCCGACCAGATCTCCTCGCTGTCGAACAACTTGAAGCGATAGGGGGCTTGGTGGTCGCATCCGCTTTCCTTTTGACCTTGCTGATGGGCGGCGCGGCGGAAACGGGCGTGGAAACCACCGCACGCATAGCCCTGCACGACGATGCCCTTCGGATCGCCGATATCGCAATCGCACCGTCCGAAGAGAATCGGGTCGTCGCGCGGGTGCCGCGCCAGGCATCCGGCCTTTCGCTTACCGAAGAACAGCGCCGCACCCTGTTGCGCAATCGCGTGCCCGGCCGCCAATTTCGGCTACGCCACACCGGGACCATATGGGTCGAACGCGGTGCGGCGAAATCTCCGTCCCATCTGCTGGGCGGCCACTGCTACTCCGCGCGGACCGACCTGCCCGCTGGGTCGTATCTCGATCGCAACGCCGTGGCCGAAACCGCCTGCAAAGCGGGGGCGGCCGAGCGGCAGCTGGGCTATGATGCCGATGCGAGGGCGATCGTCGCGCGCCGCACCATATCGGCCGGCAGCTATCTGGGCCGGCTGCGACTGGACGACCGCGCGCCCGTTGCGTCTGGACAGGCGATGGTGCTGCGGACCAGCATCGGACCGGTTACCGTCGAACGCAACGTGACGAGCCTGCAGCCGGGCCGGCATGGCAAGCGCCTTTTCGTGCGCACCGACGACGGGAAGCTGCTCGCATCGACGCTGACCGGAACGCAGCGGGCGGAGGATCGTTGATGCGCCTGCCCCTCCTCGCCGCCGCATTGCTGATCGGACCGGCAACCCACGCCGAACAATTATATCGCGGCGGCCAATGGGCGGGGGTCGCCACCGACAATCGGGCCCAGTCGGTCGGCGACGTCGTCATGATCCTGATTTCGGAAAGCGCGAGCGCCACGAATCGCGTCCGCAACAATTCGAGCAAGAGCACCAGCCTGTCGGGTGGCATTTCGGTCGGCTCAATCGACGAGAGCGCCGACTTCGGCCTGCGCGGCGGTTATTCGGGCAGCGGCGAGGTCGAGCGCACCGACCGTTTCGTCGCGCGCATGGCGGCGCAGGTCGTCGAGGTCCTGCCCAACGGGGACTTCATCGTCGAAGGCAAGCAGAACCTGACGATCAATGGCGAACGACGTAATATAGCGGTGCGCGGACAGGTCCGCCAGGTCGATATTTCCAGCGACAATTCGATCCCGTCAGCGCGGCTCGCCAATGCGGAGATCGACTATGACGGCAAGGGATGGGTCAGCCGCAGCGCCCAACCGGGGCTGATCAACCGCATCTTCAGCTTTCTGGGGATCGGCTGATGCGGCGGTTGTTCCTGTCCCTTTTGGCCTTGGCGACACTCGCGCTGCCGATCGCCGCCGCGGCGCAGGACGCGCCGATCAAGGCGCTGGGCCGGTTCGACGGCTGGCGCGAGAACTCGCTGATCGGTTATGGCGTGGTCATCGGGCTCGCCGGAACCGGCGACACGCGGCGCAGCGAAGTGACGCGGCAGGCGCTGCGTAATGTGCTGAGCCGGCTTGGCACCAGCGTCAGCGAAGAGCAGATCAACAGCCGCAACGCCGCTGTCGTCATCGTGACGGCAACACTTCCGCCGTCGGCCAACCTGGGCGACCGTATCGATGCGGTGGTCTCGTCGATCGGTGATTCGCGTTCGCTGGCGGGCGGCACCCTGCTGATGACGCCGCTGCTCGGCCCCAATCAGCAGCCCTATGCGCTGGCGCAGGGGCCGTTGACCGTCGGAGGCTATGATTTCGAAGACAATTTGAACCGGCAACAGCGCAATTTCCCGACCACAGCGGTGCTGTCGGGTGGCGCCACGATCGAGGCGCCGGTCGACGCGCAAATCCTGAAGAGCAACGGGGAAGTCTCGTTCCTTCTCAACCATCCGAGCTTCACCACGGCATCGCGGATCGCCGCGGCGATCAATGGCCGACTGGGCGGCGGCGTGGCCTTTGTCCGCAATGCCGACGAGGTCGTCGTCCGCTTTGGCGGTGGGCAGGGCGGCCTCCCTATGTTCGTCGCCGACATCGAAAATCTGCGCGTAGATCCCGATAGCCTGGCACGGATCGTCATCAATGAACGGACGGGCACGATCGTCGCCGGCGCCGAGGTGCGCATTTCGAGCGTCGTCGTCTCGCAGGGCGATATCCGGGTGACGGTGACGAGTGAAAATTATGCGAGCCAGCCAAGCTTTATCGGCGGCTTTGCCAACGACGTGCAAAGCTTGATCGTCACGAACACCAAACTGGACGTGGACGAAGGGTCGAACGATACGGTCGCGACCTTCCCCAACACGACCGTCGGCGACCTAGTTCAGGGGCTATCGCGTTCGCGCGTCGGCACGCGTCGCATCATCAACATCCTCCAGGCGATCAAGGCGGCGGGCGCCCTGCACGCCGACATCGTCGTCCAATAGGGAAATAGCCATGTCGTCGGTTTCGGAAATATTGGCAATCAAGGCGATGGACGGCCTGTATCTGCGGGCCGCCGCGATCGCCGAGAATATTGCCAACAGCAACTCGCGGTCGTTCCACATCCAGACCGTCGATTTCGAGGACGCGTTGCGCCAAGCGACCCTGCGCGGTCCCGATGCTCTGGCCGAGTTCAAGCCCAGCCTGCAAAGGGCGGCCGAAGCGATCACCGGCGGCGATGTGCGGCTGGACCTGGAAATGGCCAGCGCGTCGGCGACCTCGCTCCGTTACTCGGCGCTATCCGATATTCTCAACCGCCAGATGCAGCTCAATCGCCTGGCGATCAGGGGTGGGCAATAAGATGGAAGCAATGCAAATCAGCCGGTCGGGCATGGATGTCGAGTGGCAGCGACTGCAGGTCATCGCCCAGAACATCGCTAATATGAACACGACGCGGACCGCGGGCGGCGGCGTTTACCAGGCCCGCCGTTTGGTATCGGGCCCGGTCGAAGGCTTTGCACAGATCCTGTCGCGTTACCCGGGCCAGCCCGCGCCCCCGAAGCGCGGCGTCACCGTCTATGACATCGCCGCGACGAACGCCGCAACCCAGCGGCTTTTCGATCCGTCGCACCCCCATGCCGACGACGGCGGTTTTGTGACGGTGCCGGCGATCAGCCAAGCCGAAGAGATGACGTTGATGATCAAGACCACGCGCGCCTATGAGGCCAATCTGGTGGCGCTTTCGGCGGCGCAGCAAATCTATTCGAGCGCGCTGCAAGTCGGGCGGCAGGCATGAGCGGCATCGCGGCCCTAGCGGCGATCGGCGCGGCTCCGGTCGAAACGGCCGCCATCGCCTCCGCCCGTCAGGCCGCGGCGCCACAACCCGTGGCACCCGTCGATTTTTCGACACTGATGTCGGAAGGCCTGACGTCGATGGACGCCAAGGTCGCCCATGCCGATCAGATGGTCAGCCGCTTCGCGCTCGACGACAGCGTCCCGCTGCACCAGGTCACGATCGCGCTCGAGGAAGCGCGGCTGTCGGTCGAGTTCGCCATGCAGGTCCGGCAGCGCTTCGTCGAAGGCTATCGCGAACTCATGAACATGCAGCTTTGACGCCGATCCATGCCATCCATCCCCCGCCAGCAAATTGTCCTGATCGCCGTCCTCCTCACGCTGGTGGTCGGGCTGTTGTCGATCGCCTATTTCCTGTTCTTTCGCACGCCGATGATCCCGGCCTATCAGAATATCCGACAAAGCGATGCCTCGGCCATCGTCGCCGAACTGGACAAGGCGGGCATTCCGTTCCGCCTCGAGAATGAAGGCCATGACGTCCTCGTTCCCGAGGATCGCGCGTCCGAAGCACGCGTCGCGGTCGCGGGGTCCAACGTGGCGCTGGGGGGTACCGTCGGGTTCGAACTATTCGACAATTCGGACATGGGGCTGACCGAATTCGCGCAGAAGATCAATTTCCAGCGCGCGATGCAGGGCGAATTGTCGCGGACGATCATGATGACGCAGGGCGTCGAATTCGCCCGCGTTCATCTGGCACTCCCCGAACGGTCGATTTTCCGGGCCAGCCAGGGCGACCCGACCGCCGCCGTCACGGTCCAGATGATCGCCGGCCGGCCGCTTTCGCCGCAGCGGGTCGAGGGCATCCAGCGGCTGGTGGCGTCGGCCGTCCCCGGCCTGTCACAAGCCGCAGTGTCGGTCCTCGACGAGAATGGCGATCTGGTCAGCGCGGTTCCGGCCAACGATAACGGCTATGGCGCCCCGCTCGACGAGCGGTCGGCGCTGGCGCGATATTATGAAGCGAAAGCATCCGACGCGATCCGCGACGTAGCACCCGATGCCCGTTTCGAAGTGACCGTCAACGTCCGGCGTCCGCTGCAGCCCGAAGGCGTCGGCAGCGCCGAGACCGATCGCGGCATGCCAGCTCGCGATACGATGATCCTGGATGTTTCGGTTCGAACGGCAGCGGTGCTGGCGACCGATGTCGAGGGCCAGATTACCGCCGCCATTTCCGACAGCCTTACATTGGACAGAGGGCGCGGCGACACGCTGAAATTTGCGGTCGGTCCGGTCGGCATGACATTCCAGCGCCCCGACGCCCGGCAGGAGGTTCGCCAGCCGCCGGTGGACAACCGCCGGCAAGCGGACAATTCGGCCGCGGATTGGCCGTTCGGGACCAGCTGGCGGCCTTGGGCGCTTCTCCTCGTCTTCCTCGCCATATTCGCGCTGGCCGTGCGGCCGCGGCGCCGGCTGGACGACGCGCAAGCGCTGTCTTTTGCCGAGCATCTGAAATCGACCACGCTCGATCGAGAGGGTCGCAATGCGGGATGATCCGATCGATTTCGACACGCTGATGGCGCAGTTCGACAAGCTCGGTCACCGGGACCGCAAGGCCGTGTTGGCGCAGTTGACCCCGGACGAGCGCGATCGCATCGGCGCCGCGATGGCCGCGCAGACCGAAGCGCGGCGCAAAGAGGCGGAGCGAGCCCGGCGCGCGGGGCGACAATTTGCAGGCTATTCGCCGTGGCTCGCAGAATTGCTGCAACAGGCTGGCGCCGACAAGGACCGGGGCAACAAGGGAGCAGTCAATCTGAGCGACGCCGCATGGCGGTCGGTTGCCAACATTCACCGCGCGATCCACAATGAAGACGAGGCGGCCCCCGAAGGGTTGCTGGCACAGATACGTGCGTGGGGTAAAACGCTGCTTTCGCCGCAGGCGGGAGAGCGGCGATGACGCTGATCAAGGGCGATACGGCGCTTGCGAAGCGGGCCGCGGCCTTTCGGTCCCGGACGTCGCAACCCGACAGAGCATTTGCCGCAAATGGCACAACGATACCGATCATCGAAGACGCGACCCCGGAATCGGACGATCGCGGCCGTCAAATTCAGGCGCTGCTCGCCCAAATCGATGAAATGGAAGCGGCCGTGCGCGCCGCACAGGGCCGACACGAAGCCGAATGCGCCGAAGCCCGCGAACGCGGCCGCGAGGCAGGCTTTGCCGCCGCCACGACGCGTGAGCAAGAGCGCGTCGATGCGCTGAAGGGCGCCATCGGCGAGGCGCTCGCAACGCTGGAGCGAAAGATCGATAGCGAGCGCGACCTTGCGATTGATATCGCCCGTGCAGCGCTTGATCGCATCGTTGCCGATCCCTCGCTCTATCACGGACTCGTAACGGAAACCGCACGGCGCAATGCCGCCGGCTTGCAGCGCAGCAGCATCGTCGGGTTGCGGGTCAGCGTGGCCGATTTTCCCGATGCCAATGCGCTGGCGGCGCTGCCGCCGCTTGGCAATCATGTCAAAGTCGAAGCCGATCCGTCGCTGGAGCCGGGCGCCTGTATTTTTGACCTGTCGCTGGGATCGCTCGATGCGTCCATCCCGCGGCAATTGGCCGCGATAGAAGGCGCGCTCGAGCAGGCCTATCGCAAGGCAATTTCGGCATGACCCGCCACCACCACCCAGCGCTCGACATGATCCGGCACACCGAGTTGGTGGCCTATACCGGCGGGATTTCGGCGATCGGCCAAAATGGGCTCGAAGCGCTGGGTCCGCTTTGTTCGGTCGGCGAATTTTGTGCGGTCGCCACCGATGGCGGCGACACTATCCTGGCCCAGGTCGTGTCGGTCGACGATCGCAAAATTCGGTTGCTACCATTGGGCCCGACCGACGGCATCCGGATCGGCGCCGAGGTAGTGCGCGCGATCGAGCGGAGCCGGCTGACGGGCGGCGACGCCTTCGCCGGCCGCGCCGTCGACGCCTTTGGCGAACCGATTGATGGCAAAGGTCCGCTCGCCACCGTCGCCGGCGGGGCCTCGGTCGCCGGCAAGCCCGGCAAGCTGGATCGCACGATCGTTGCCGAGCGGGTCTCGACCGGAATCCGCGCGGTCGATGGATTGATCCCGATCGCGAAGGGACAGCGGATCGGAATTTTTGCCGCGAGCGGCGTCGGCAAGACGACCTTGGTCGAGCAGATGTCGGGCCGCGTCGATTGCGACCATTGCATATTGTGCCTGATCGGCGAGCGCGGGCGCGAGGTCGAGCGGCTGTGGCGCATGCACCTGGAAGGCGAAGGCGGTGATCGCTTCACCTTGGTCGCGGCGACATCCGATGAAAGCGCGACCGCGCGCGTGCGGGCGCTCGATCAGGCGCTGGCCATCGCCGAAGAATGGCGCGCACAGGGGCGTCATGTCGTGCTGTTCGTCGATTCGGTGACCCGCCTTGCGATGGCGCTGCGCGAAATCGGGCTGGCGGGCGGAGAGCCTCCGACGCTCCGTTCTTATACGCCCAATGTGTTCGCCGCGATGCCTCACTATGTCGAACGGTGCGGCGCCGATCGGCGCGCCGGCCAGATCACGGCGATTTTTACCGTGCTGGCCGAGTCCGACGATGTCGAGGATCCGATCGTCGAATTGATGAAATCGTTGCTCGACGGTCATATCATACTGTCCCGTCGCCTTGCCGAAAAGGGTCATTTCCCGCCGATCAACATTGGCGGCAGCGTCAGCCGCGTCGCCGATCAGGTCATGCCCCCAGCGACGCTCGACGCCGCGCGGGTCATCCGACAATATTTTGCCGAATATGACGATGCGCGGCCCATGATCGAAAGCGGCATCTATCGCACGGGGAGCAGCGCCGACATCGATCGCGCTATCCGGTTGCAGCCGCATATTACCGAATTCCTGCGCCAGAATTCGGAGGAGGTCGCAACGCTTGCCGACACCGACGGCGCGATGCGCCAGATTCTGGCGATGGCGCGATGAGCCGCCGCCCACAGCCCGCGCGCTTCGCGCGCCTCGCGATGCTTGAGGATCTTGCCGCGCTTGAGCGGCGGCGCACGCTGGAAAGCGCTTGCGCCGAAACCGATCAGCACAGCGCAAAGGCGGCCCTACTGACCCAGGATCTCTTGGCCGCCGAAGCCGGGCTGGAGGCGATTTATGCCAAGGACCGGCTTTGCCTGGACAGCCTGAGGCTCGCGGCCTGGATCGTGGGCGACAGCGAGCAGGCGCTGGTCCGCGGCAAGGCGGCGCTCGATCGGGCGCAATCCGACGAACGCGAAGCGGGGCTGGAATGGATGGCGGCGCGCCACCGTACCGAATGGTTCAGCAATCAGGCGCGTACATTGCAAAAGAAGGAGGCCGACAGGCGCGACGAAACGGCCGAAAGCGAAGCGCGCTCCTTGCGCCTTGCGATGCGCCCCGGAGTGGTAATGTGAAAGTTTCGACTGACCTTCCATCGGGCGTGAAGCCCGTAAGCCGGGCCATGATGGCGCCGCCGCAACAGCCGAAGGGCGGGAACGGCGGCTTTGCCCATCTGCTGCACGGCGCGAATGGGCATGGGCGAGCCGGGGCGACGCGGCCCGACCTTGTTGTCGAGGGCGGCAACAGCCGTTTCGAGGTCGAAACAAGAATTGGCGACGACGCGGTGCGTTTCGACGCGCGGCCGATCGTCGCGCCGATCGGAGAGCCGGACGTATCGGACAGCGCCGAGGCAAATATCGGCTCCTCGCCCGTCGGCGAAGCGATCCCTGCCGGGGTGGCGACGCACGCCGACCTGATGGAACTGGTCGGCCATCTGGTCCAGCGCCTGCCGGTCATCGCGGACCGATTCACGGGAAAGCCCGGCCCGGTCGCCACGCCCGAAACGGCAGCTGCGCCCCCTGCCCGCGCCCGCCTGATCGCCGGAGGTTCGGAAGGAACGCCGCCTTCGCCGGGCGGCCGCGAATCCCTGCCGCTCACGGTCAGGGTGACCGAGGACCCGATGGCCGCGAAACCATCGACCCCGCCGGCGCCCGCGCAAACAAACGCGCTCGTGGCACGCATCGCTGCGCTGCCACGTGAAATCGTGATCGTCCTGCGCGGCGTAACATTATCGGCGGAGGAGCACGAAACGCTCGTCGATGCCGCGCAGAAAGAACTCGCTCCGCTTCGGCTGGGCGAACGGACGATCCGGATCGTGGGCGCAGGAGCGAAGGCATGATGCAAGCTGTCAATCCCGTCGGACCGACCCCTTCGCCGTCGCCATCCGGTAACGGCGCGGCTAATTCGCAGGCGACCGACGCCTTTGGCCTGAGCTTTGACGCGTTGCTGAAAATCGTCCTGACCCAGTTGACCTATCAGGACCCGTTGAAGCCGATGGACAATTTTCAGTTCGTCTCCCAGCTGGCCCAATTTTCCCAGATCCAGCAGGGACAGCAGCTGATCGACGGGATGAATACGCTGGTTGCCGCGCAAACCACTGGCCAAGCCGCCAGCTTGCTGGGCAAACGCGTGGACTTTCAGGCCCGCGAGGGCACGTTGAGCGGCAAGGTGAAAGCGGTGGCCTTTGCGAATGGAGCGGCCACGCTGACTATCGAAACGGCGCAGGGCATCACGATCAGCGACCTGCCGCTGGCGAATGTCAGCCAAATCAGGGAGGCAAACTGATGTTTGGTTCGATCTATATCGGGTTGAGTGGTTTGAGCGCCTATTCGAAGGGGCTGCAAGCCGTCAGCAACAATGTGAGCAATATGAACACGCTCGGTTACAAGGCGAGCGACGTGACCTTTGCCGACGTGTTCGGCCGGCAGAGCCAAGGCGGGTTGGACTATAGCAACGCCTTCGAGAATGGCGGGCACGGTGTGACGATCAGCGAGCGCTCAATCAACTTCAAGCAGGGCGAGATCCGCCAGACCGACCGCGATCTCGACCTGGCGATCGACGGCAACGGCTTCCTGACCCTGATCGACGGCGACACGAATTTCTATACGCGCACAGGCAGTTTCGAGATCGACGACGACGGCTATATCGTCCTGCAAGGGACCGAATACCGCTTGGCGGTTCTGGACAGTTCGGGTCGTCCGACGGCGATCAATATCGATACGAGCCGGACCGACCCGCCAGTCGTGACCGATCGGATCACATTCGCCGACAATCTTTCGCGCACGGCGACGACCCACACGATCCCCGACATCAAAGTCTACGACGCACGCGGGAACGAGTCGCGTTGGACGGTTAATTTCTCCCGCGCCGAAACGGTTTTCGACAAATGGACGGTGAAGGTGACCGATTCGACGGGCCGCGAGATCGGCAGCAAAGAGTTGAAGTTCGTGGCGGAGAATGTCGCTGACGATACGAAGGAACTGCTGTTCGAAGACAGCACCACGGGCATGTCTGTCACCTTCGATTTTTCAAAGAATGTGAAGTCATTTTCCACCGGCACGGTGTCGTCGCTGAGCGCAGCTGACGTCGCAGGTCATGCAACGGGTTCGATCGCCACCGTCAAGGTCAACGAAAAGGGCGAAGTCGAAATCGGTTATACCAATCAGGAAAAGAAACAGCTCGGTTCGATTGCCATCGCCGATTTTCGTGACCCGCAGGCGCTTGAACAGCGCAGCCGGTCGCTGTTCGTCTATACCGGTCTAGGTCAGCGCCAGTATCTGCCCGCCGAAGACACGCGAATAGGAACCATCAAAGGCGGCCGTCTGGAGGCGAGCAATGTCGACCTCGGTGCCCAATTCGGCGACCTGATCCTGATTCAGCGCGGCTTCCAGGCGTCGTCGCAGATCATCAGCGTCACCAATGATATGATCCAGCAGCTGTTCGGCATCAGAGGACAGGGGTGAAGACTGCCCTGCCCTGGATTCCGTCGGCGGCGTTACGCCATCAGCGCGCGGCCGGGCCATTTGCCGCGGCCGTCGGGTCATGGGCGGAAACCTGGTTCGCCACGGCGGGCTGGACCGCTGCGGACGCTTTCGATTCGAGCGTTTCGCCGGACTGGTCGGTGCTGCGCGACGAAGGCGCCTTTCAGTTGCTGGGCAAGCCGAAAGCGTTATTGGAACTCGCCTTTGCCGTATTGGGTGAAAAGCCCCGGCAAGGCCTGACCGATACCGATTTGCGGTTCCTGCGCCGGCTGGGCAGTCGTGTCATCGACGATTTGCGCGCGGGCGTGGAGGCGATATTGCCATCGGGCGCCGTCGGGATGGGCGCTCCCGGACAACCCATGTGGCGACTGACGGTCGGGCGCGGCCAACAGACGTGGCTCGCGATAGCGCTGAACCAGGCGACGCTGGCCATGGTTACCCGCGCAGGCTTTTCCCGCGCAAGGGATAAAACCCGTCTCTCATCTATACGCGACGCGCTTGACGAGGTGCCGGTGCCGCTGTCGGCACGCATCGGATCGGCGAAGCTCGCCGTCGAGCAGATCGGCGCTTTGGAAGTCGGCGATTTGCTACTGCTCGATGAAGCGGCAGACGCGCCACTTCGCCTGACCGTCGCCGGCCAGCCCAGCGACCTATATTTTGCGATCGACGATAGCGGCGATCGCCTGACCCTAACCATGCAGGAATGATGAATGCCGAGGAAGGATAATAGCGAGACGAGCGACACCGGGATACTGGCCGACGGTGGGGAAAACGGCGACCGCAAGCGGCTCATCGATCATGTCGAAGTAATCTGCGAGGCCATTTTGGGGAGTGGCACCATTACCATCGGCCAGCTGGACAGGCTGGTGCCCGGCGAGATGCTGATGCTCGACAGCTCGCCGGCCGATCCGGCCGAAATTCGCGTCAATGGCAAGGTCATCGCGCGCGGGGAAGTGGTAACCGTGGACGACCGTTTCGCGATCCGCCTGACCGAAATCGGCTGACCGGCAAGCCTTGTTCCGATGTCGATTTCGTTTCTAGTGACGACCGCGCTTGCAGCGCCAGCCTATAGCCAGACCGCCGGGCCGGTGGTTCCCTGGGCGCGGATTGTTATCGCCTTTCTCGTCTGCATCGCTTTCGCGGTCGGCGCGATATTATGGTTGCGTTCGCGGCAGGGGTTGCCGACCAACGTCCGGGACCTGTTTGGCCAGCTGGGACAGCCAAAAGCTTCGGAACCCGCCGAGCCGTTCGAGATCGAGCGGCGGCTGCGCGTTTCGCAGACCGGCCAATTGTTCATCCTGCGCTGCGGCGAACGGCGCTATCTTATTCACACCGGACCACAAGGCGCCCAGAACCTCGATCGCCTGGACGACGCGCCGCCCCCGAGCGAGCCGGCTTCATGAGAAGGGCCGTTCTGCTTGTTTCGGCGATCGGGTTGGCGGTGGTCGCCGCGCCCGCCATCGCAGCGCCGACAACGGGCGTCGAGACCGAAGTGACCCGCACCGCTCTCCTGCTGACATTGCTTGCGGTCATCCCGGCGCTCATCGTCAGCACGACCAGCTTCCTGCGCATCGTCATCGTCCTCGCCATGGTTCGTCACGCCTTTGGCATGCCGCAAACGCCGCCGAATGTCGTGCTGACCAGCCTCGCACTCTTCATGAGCCTGTTCCTGATGGGACCGACGCTCGACCAGATCAACAAGGACGCGTTGCAACCCTATCTCGAAGGGAGCGCGAGTACCGAACAGGCGATGGAAAAGGCGTCGGCCCCGCTGCGAGATTTCATGCTGGCACACACGCGTGAAAACGACATCGAAATGATTTATGTCGTCGCCCAGAGGCCGCTGCCCGAGCGTGCCGAAGATATTTCGATGCTAAAGCTGATTCCGGCCTTCATGCTCAATGAATTGCGCGTGGCTTTCACGATCGGTTTCGTCGTCCTGCTTCCATTCCTGCTCATCGACCTTGTCGTGTCGAGTATCCTGCTGGCGCTGGGTATGATGATGGTGCCCCCAGCGACCATATCGCTGCCGATCAAAGTGCTGATGTTCGTACTGATCGACGGCTGGAGCCTGATCATGCAGGGGCTTTTGGGAAGCTTTTCGTGACCAGCAAGTCGGCGAGCAAAGGGCTGGCTTTGCTTGTCGACGAAGACCGGGCGGTTGCCGCTCTATGGCGCAATCATATGGAGGCGGGGTCGGCGACGACCCGGTTGGCCCTGTTCCGGCACTATCAACCCTATGCGCGGCGCCTTGCCATCGATCATGTACGCCGCATGCCGAATCTGGGTCTGGAGCGCGGCGATTTCGAGCAGCTGTCCATGGAAGCGCTGCTATATTCCATCGACCGCTTCGACCCCGCGCTCGGCACGCGTTTTGAATCCTTCACGCGGCTGCGGATCAAGGGGCATATCCGCAATGCCCTGACCAAAGCCAGCGAGGCGAGCGCGCAATATGGCTATCGCCGCCGCGTCGAGCGCGACCGGCTGCGTTCGCTGCGCGAACAGGATGCGGGCGAAGCGCTGAAATCGGTCGACGGGCTGGCATCGATCGCCGCAAAAATCGCCATCGGCCTGATATTGGAAGACCAGGCGGCGGTCGAACCCGACGACCTGCCCTCCACCGATCCATCGGCCTATGACACGCTCGCGTGGCGCCAGCTCTGCGGCGAGCTGGGCCGGCGGCTCGATCATTTGCCCGACAAGGAAGCCTTTGTGATCGATCAGCACTATCGAAACGACCTGCAGTTCCAACAGATTGCAATCCTCATGGGGTTGAGCAAAGGTCGGATATCGCAGTTACACGCGACGGGATTGGAACGGCTGCGCAAGCAGATGTCCAGGATTGGCTGAGGGGAAGCGGCAAAAATGGCGGACGCATTGGCAAGCGATGCAGAAATCGCGGAACTGGTACAGGCGATCGAAAGCATCGATGTCGGGGACGATGACAAGGTCGGGACGCTGATCCGGCGTTATCCGGAGGATCCGCGTCTCCATTTCATGCAAGGCTCGATCCTGGCGGGAAAGGGACGCGCGATCGAAGCGCACAAGGCGATGAGCCGCGCGCTTGAACTGGCACCCGCATTTGCCCTCGCCCGTTATCAGCTCGGTTTTTTCGAAATGACGTCGGGCGAACCGGAGCGGGCGCTGTCAACTTGGGGGCCGTTACTGGCGGCGCAGCGCGACAATTATTTGCGGGTGTTCGTCGAGGGCATGACCCATCTGATCCGCGACGAATTTGCCGAGGCGATCGCGCGCTTCGAGGCGGGTATTGCGCTCAACAACGAAAATATCCCGATGAACAATGATATCCATTTGCTGATCGCCGAGTGCCGAAAGCTGCTGGAACGCAGCAATGGCGGCGATGACGAATTGTCGGCGACAAGCCTGCTGCTGAATCGCTTCGGCGGCAGCGGCACGTTGCAATAGGATCGCAGGGTCGTGGTGATGATCGGCAATGTCGACCAGGTCATGGCCTTGGTCCGCAGCCAGCTCGAGCGGATGAGCCGCGACAAGCGGGTCGGAAGTACAGGTAAGGCGAACCGTGGCGGACAAGCCCCCGCGACCGACAAGAGCCGGCTGCATGCCCTGTCGAGCCTGTCCGATTTGCCCGACGGCGAGTTCGAACGCCTGCTCGTCGGCGCGCTGCTTTCACGCGAGTTCGGCGAGGAAGTCTCGCAAGATCCACGATTCCAGTCGGTTGTCGATCGAACCTGGAAAATAATGCGCGACGATGAAGGGTTGCGCGCGACGATTCAGCAAGTGCGTCGCGGTCTGCAAGACGGCCGCCAGGATCGTTGAAACAGCCGTGAGCAGGCGCGCCTAGAGCGCCATGCCGACGAGCAAATCTGCCAACGTCTTTCCGTCGGGGGTCAAAGGCTGGCTGGCGGCAATCTCGAAAATCCGCCGCGCCTTTTCGTCATCGCCCTCCGCCGCGGCAAGTATCGTCGCCGTCAGTGCCGCCGAAAAAGACTGACGATCGAGCCGCAAGGCGATTTCGAGCCGCCGGCGGGCCGATTCAAAATCCCCCGCGAAAGCATCCAACGCGGCCAGCGAGCCATGTGCCTCACCGAAATTATCATCCTTTTCCAAAGCCGTATTAAAACGCAACCGCGCCGTTTCGGCATCGCCGGCAAGAAGATGGGCCCACCCGGCTGCAAGCCAGCTGCCCAGATGGTCGCCAAATTGCTCGGCTCCGCGATCCAGAAAAGGAAGCGCCGCCTGGCTGTTGCCGCCGGCCAGTTCGACGAGGCCGAAGCCGACATTCGCGCGCGGATTTTCCGGGCGGGTTTCGAGCGACCGGGTAAACAAGAGACGCGCTTCGCCCAGGCGCTGCTCGCCCAGTTCCAGCGTGCCAAGCGTCGACAGGGCGTCGGGATGCTCCCCGCCCTTCTCCGCGCAGCGCCGCGCCAAGTCGGCACGGTCGATGTCCATCGCCAGCACCGAAGCGGCGGCCTGAAGCGGCGCATAATCGGGAAAACGCGCCACATAGGCGTCGAGCTTTTCCTCCGCCGCATCAAATTCGCCGAGATGGTGATGGATCTGCAAATCCAGCATCGCCGCCTGCGGCAAATCACTATCGCCGATGTCGCCCAGCGTATCGCGCGCGCTGGCGTGATCGTCGGCCAGCGCCTGGCTCCACGCCAGATTGAAGCGGACCCCTGGGTCGTCGGGATATTCCGACAGCAACCAGCTGAAATGCCGCTGCGCCACGACCTGGTCGCCGTGTCTCATCGCTGCGAGGCCGGCCAGGTTGCTGCCCCGGGCATCGAGGGCGTCCGACGCATCGAGAGGCGCCAGGATCTGATAGGCGAGTTCGATCCGATCGGCCTCCAGCGCCGCCTCGGCGCAGTCGGTCGCCAGAGAAAGATTGTCGCGATCCTGTTCGAGATAGCCGAGCAATCGCTCGAGCCGAGCCTCTGCCTCGCTTTTACCATTTGTCATCGACCGATTTCCTGTCGTCTGTTCTAGCTGACCGCAGCGGGTTCGAGTTTAATGACGTCAAACGAACTGAGCGAGACACGAAGCGGAATTTCTTCCACCGATATCACCGAAAGTTGCGGCATCGTCCGTTGGGTGAGGCGCGCCATCGTCCGGCGGAGCGGCCCTGCGCACAGCAGCACCGGCGCGCGGCCCTGCCGGATCATCCGGTCGACGAGGGGCGCCAGTCCTTTCAGCAATTGCTCGGCAAGCCTCGGATCGATCCCGAGCAGATTGTGGCTGCCGGCGGCCCCGACCTCGGCGATGATGCGGTTCTCCGCCCTGGGGTCGAGACTGAGTACGGCGAGGTCTTCATGATGACCGCGCAAGCCGTTGCAGATCGCGACGCTCAGCTTCTGCCGTATCCGTTCGACCAATTCGGCGGGGTCGCGTTCGCTGCGGCCGACGTCGACGAGGGTTTCCAGAATCAGGTCGACGTTGGCGATCGAGACCCTTTCCTGAAGGAGCATTTGCAATACGCGCTGGACGTCGGAAACCGTCATGACATTGGGGATCAATTCTTCCACCAGCCCGGGTTGCCGTTCGCGCACCAGATCGAGCAGTTCGACCGTTTGCGCGCGCGTCAGCAACGCCGGCATTTCCGCTTTGATGATCTCCGAAAAATGCGTGACGAATACAGTTTCGGCATCGACAACGCTAAAGCCCGCATCGCGTGCCCCCGCCACTTGCCCTTCCTCGATCCATGTCCCCGCTATGCCGAAGGCAGGGTCGCGGCCATTGATCCCCGGCAAATTCGGGGCGTCGGGGTTCGAGCGCAGCGCCAGTTGACGGTCTGGGAAAATCTGTCCGCTGCCATGCGCGACGCCCTGGATCGCAATTTCATAGTCCAGACTGCCGATTTCGGTCGACCCGCTGAACCGCACCGCCGGGTGGGCTATCCCGAACACCCGTTCATGTCCGGCGCGGCCCGCCGCGATCCGGTCGAGCAGCAAGTCCTGACGCAATTCCCAGCGCTCCATCAGCTCGGCGCCCAGGCGAATTTCGATTGCCGGAGCCGGGCGGCCCGTAGCCGATGCTGCGCCATCCTCCTCTTCTTCGATTTTGGCGGCGGATTTTTGCAGGCGGCGGATCCGGACCCAAGCATAAAAACCGGCAACGCCGACGATTGCGATCGGCCATTTCGGCATGCCAGGCAACAGCATCAACGTCAGCAGGATGCCCGTAACGATGAGCGGGATGCGCGGCACCGACGACAATTGGCTGAAGATTTCGGTGCTGAGCTGGCGGTCGGCCGAGGACCGGGTGACGATGATGCCGGTCGCGATGGAAATGATGAGGGCAGGCAATTGGGTCGCGATGCCGTCGCCGATCGTCAGCAGGGTGAAGCGTTGCAGCGACTCTTGCCAACTCATCCCCATTGTCACGATGCCGACGATGAAGCCCGCGATGATGTTGATCAGAAGGATGATGATCCCGGCAACCGCGTCGCCCTTCACAAATTTGCTGGCGCCATCCATCGCGCCGTAAAAGGAGGCCTCACGTTCCAGTTCCTCGCGCCGCGCCTGTGCCTGATGCTGATCGATAAGGCCCAGGTTGAGGTCGGCATCGATGCTCATCTGCTGACCAGGCATCGAATCGAGCGTAAAGCGCGCCGCCACCTCCGACACGCGCTGCGCACCCGAGGTGACGACAACGAACTGCACGACGACGAGGATTGTAAAAACGACCAGCCCGATGACGAAATTGCCCTGCACCGCATAGGAGCCAATCGAGCCAATCACGTCGCCGGCATCGGCGCCGGTGAGGATCAGGCGCGTCGCCGCGACATTCAGCGACAGGCGAAAGAGCGTGGTGACGAGCAGTAATGATGGAAAAGTCGAAAATTCGACCGGCTTGCCGACATAGAAGGTCAACAGCAGGATCGTGAAAGCCAGACCGAAATTCAGGATGATCGCGAAATCCAGTATCGCCGGCGGGATCGGCGAGAAGAGGATCAGGATGATGATCAGCGTGGCGAAAACCAGCACCAGATCCTTGTTGCGTTGGAAGACACCCTTGAACATTTTTTACCTTACGCTGTCGTCGGCGAAGCATTTTCCGCCCGGGCAAAGGAACGATAGATGGCTGCCACGGCATGGAAATGCTGCGGCTGAATAAGCTGCCCCGATGGGCAATCAGCGTAGAGCTGCCGCGCCAGCGCGACGTTGGAAATCATCGGAATGCCCAGCAGTCGCGCCTTTCGTTTCATCAATTGTGCGAAATGGCCCTGCCCCTTCGCCCGGACTTCGGGTGCGGCCATCGTCTGTGCATCGTAGCGTAGCGCCACCGCATAATGATCGGGATTGACGATCAGTATGTCCGACCCGGCGACGTTTCCCAGCCCCTCGGTCTGCGCGCGCATTTGCGCGTGAATATCCCGCCGCTTCTGCTTGAAGCGCGGTTCGCCTTCGCGATCCTTCGTCTCGCGGGTTAGTTCGCGGCGGCTCATCCGCATCTGCTTTTGATATTCGCGGCGAACAAGAAGCTGGTCGATCACCATGAAAAAAACCGCAAGCCCGATAAAGACGAACAATAGCCGCATGACGCTCGATTCCATCGCCACGGCCAGCCGGCCGGCATCCGAAAGCGTCGGGCCGAACCGCTCAACCGCGGCGGAAATGACAAGCCATGCCGCAACCGAATAGACGACCATCTTCAGGATATTCTTGAGCGTTTCCTTGAGCATGCGGACCGAAAACAGACGTTTCAGACCTTTCGCCGGATTGAGGCGCTGGAAATCGGGTTTGAGCGGCTGGGTGGTGAAAAAGAAACCACGCAGCTGGATCAGCTCGAGCGTGACGAGAATGATCAATATGACGACGCCCAGGGTCAGGAGCGGTTGCAAGGCAAGCCGGAACAGCGATTGCGCGAGATCCACCGCTTCGCCCGGTCCCTTCGCCGTCTCAACTCCCCCGAGAAAGGACTGGCGCAGCGCTGCGGCAAGCCGGGCGAAATAGGCGTGCCCGCCAATCAGCGCCACCGCCGTCACGGCAAGCAGGCTGCCCACGAACCCCAGGTCCATGCCACGCGCGACCTGCCCTTTTTCGCGCGCCTTGCGGAGCTTGAACGGCGTCGCTTCTTCGGTTTTGTTCTGTTCCTGCCCCTCGCTCACCCGACGCTCCACCAATTGGTCGGCGCGGTGATGGCGAGCCGCAATATCCGGAGGAACAGCGCGCCGGCCAGCGCGATAGCCAAAGGCAGGGTGACGAGCAGCAGCATCGCTTTCACCTGGAACCCCAACAGGAGGACGTTCATCTGCGGCAGCGTCCGTGAGAGAAAGGCGATGACGATGTCGGCAAGGAAAATCGCCAGCATGGCCGCGCCGACAAGCCCGATCGCGAGGATGAAAACCGTGCCGATATAGGATCCCAGCGCAGCCATGTCCGGGGTCAACAGGCCGTAGCCGACCGGCATTGTCTCAATCGACGCCACCCATAGCGCGAGCAGGTCATATTGGCCGCCCGTGGTGAAGAAAAGCGCCGCCGCTCCATACACAAGAACCGTTCCGGCCAGCGGCATTTCCTCGCGCGTCGTCGGGTCGGCCAATGTCGCGAGACCATATCCGGCCTGAAAATCGAGAACGCCCCCAGCCCACAATATGGCGCCGAATGCGAGTTGCAATGCGAGCGCGATCGATATCCCGATCGCCAGCTCCCCCGCCATCAAACCGATGAAACCATGCCCCGCGAGGCGATCGGCGGTGAGCGCCGGGCGTGCATCGACGAGCCAGAGCGCAAGGCCGATCGCGATCAATATGCGAACGGTCACCGGGATACGTATGAGCGAAAAAGGCTGTGCGAAGGCGAGCGCGGGGGCGAGCCGCAACGACACCAATAACGACGCCTCCAGCGAATCGACCCAAGCCCCCATAAAACAAGGGTATTGAGCCTAGCGACGAGGCGGTCAAGCGGTCACATTTGATGGACAATCACGCCCCGTTCAAGGCGCCAGCGCGGCCTCGATCGCCCAGCATCGGCGGGGATCCAGCTATGGTCTTCGTCGCGATCCTGGACCCGGCGGATCGTGGTGCCGATCGACGGCGTCACGCGGCCGCATGTGCAGGGACGATAGTCGATCGAGAGATGGTCCGCGGTTACGAACCTCCTTTCACGATCTGGAAGTTGGCGAAGGTGCCGCGTAGCGACGATGCTCCCTCTTAAGGCGACAAAAGACACGCATGTATGAAGCGAAAGTGCCACCTTTGTCGCTTTTAAACGCATCTGTGCCGCGGGCGCGTGACCAAGCACGCGGGAAGGTGGAAGAGAGACGAAGCGCGACATGCGGAGGAGGCTAGCGCGGCGGGATTTTGTAGGACAGCGGTTTTTCAGGAGGGCGCGAGTTTAGGGTCAGGACCCATTGATTTGCGGAGATGGCTGTGATTCAGGCGACCACGAAGGAGCCTGAATTTGAGCGATTTATTCTGGCTGACGGACGAGCAGATGGCGCGTCTTCAGCCCTA
>NZ_JAKFEM010000033.1:0-16528 GCF_036675685.1 Sphingopyxis sp. | reverse complement strand
GGGGAGGAAAGTCCGGGCTCCACGGAAATCACGGTGCCGGATAACGTCCGGCGGATCGGGCTTCGGCCAGGTTCAGGGAAAGTGCCACAGAGAGCAGACCGCCAAAGGCTTCGGCCCGGCGAAAGGTGAAAGGGTGCGGTAAGAGCGCACCGCGCGGCTGGTAACAGGCGCGGCACGGCAAACCCCACCGGGAGCAAGGTCGAATAGGGACGGTACGAGGCAACTCAGGGCTGATTCCGGCCCAGCTGTCCGGGTTGACTGCTTGAGCGTTCGGGTAACCGTTCGCCTAGAGGAATGATCGCACAGTCCCCGCAAGGGGATGGACAGAACCCGGCTTATAGACCCTCTGGCACTTCTCTCCCCGACACCGCGTGCGGAACGCCCGTGCGCGGGCCGCGTTCTAAACGGACCAGTTGAAAGGGAAACGCACCATGAAAGTCGTCGATGAACATGTCGAAGTGACCGAGACGGAGGCGAGCGGCGGCGTCAAAGGCCATAATGTCCGCTATGTGCTGGCTTTCTCGCTGATCGCGGTAATCATCGTCATGTCCGCGATCTGGATCATTCCGGCGCTGCTGCAACGCTGAAACCCGTAGCTCGTCATTCCGGCGAAGGCCGGAATCTCATCGGCGCGTGCTTAAGCGTCGTCGAGATTCCGGCCTTCGCCGGAATGACGAACCAACGGGAATGCTATTTCGCCTTGGTGGCCCCAACCAGTTCTTCCTCGGCTCCCGGCGTGTCCTCCATATAGATGGTCCGCACCGACCGCTTGAATTTGCGGGTGTAAAGCTTGTCATATCCACGATCGCCGGTTTCGGAAACCTTGAGCAAGGTCGTGATCGTATCGCCGGTCAGCACATTCCAGCTCATCTCGTTGCCGTCATGGGCATAGGTGCGGCTGTACACGGTCGCATCGAGCCCGATCAGCCGCATCCTTGGCCGTTCCTTTGTCATCACGGTGCGATAGCGATAGGTCGCTGACAGCGCGGTGGTGCCGCCGGTCAGGTCGCGGATCGTCAGCACGCCCTTGTTGATCGTCAGCCCGGCCGGGCCCAGCGGATCGGGCTCGAGCTTGAACTCGCCCGCGGGTTCGTGCCCTATATCGACCTCGCCGTGATAACTCAGCACGACATGAAGCGTTCGCGCGTCGGGGCTGGAAACGATGAAGACCGTGTCGGCATCGCCGTCGCCGTTGAGGTCGCCATCGACGCGCCCCTCGATTTCTTCGCCAAGTTCGAGCTGATCGAGAAGAAATTGGTCGGTGATCGGCGGCATGGGCGTGCGCTCTTGCACGGCGAGCGCCGCCCCAGGCAAACACAGGGCCGCCATCAATCCCAAGCTTCGCATCATTTCCGTCCTCCCCCCAATCTTCCCACTGGCCGCGACCAGATTATCAGCTGTTATCGCGTCGTCCAGCCGGTGTTGGTGACGGCGCACACACCCAGTTTCCGCTTTCCTACATTATCCCGCTGACCTACCATCGCATCGGGAACAGCAAAGCGGTATTTATGCAATTCCAGAGTGAAGTTGCGCAGAATTCCGCCGGTTTCTGTTCGAGCCTGTTGGGGGGCGTCTTGAGGGGTATCGCGATGATGACGGGACCGCGGGCCGGCGCGCTTGGTGCGGCGCTTCTCACGCTCTTCTGCTTCGTGCCGGCGGCTTCGGCACAGGCGCCCGGGGCCTGCGGCGCCGCGCCGCTCGAGGGCGAGCGCGTCGCGCTGCTGATCGGCAACAGCGCCTATAACGACTGGGAATGGCCGTCGCTCAAGAATGCGGTCAACGACATCGACCATGTCTGCGATGCGTTTGCGAAGGCCGGCATCGCACCGCGTATCGTCCGCAATGCCGACATGCCCGCGCTCGACGCCGCGCTGACGCGATTTGCCGCCGAGGCCGCGGGCGCCAAGTCGGTCATCATCTATTATGCTGGGCATGGTTTCGAATATGGCGGCCGCAACTGGCTCGTGCCGATGGAAGCGCCGCCCGCGACGCGCCGCGCCGACGTCGATAAACGCTATCTGTCGATCGAGACGGTGGTGAAGCGCGTCGTGCCGCAGGGTGCCTTTACGCTGCTGTTTGTCGACGCGTGCCGTACTGCCGATCCGGTCGTCCGGGTCGAGGATGCCGATGTCGCCAGGGGCGAAGCGGGGTCGGCGCCGCTCGGCCTGCTCGACATCGAGCAGGGCGCGGTTTTCTATTCGACTGCAAAGGGGCGTCCCGCGCTCGATTTCGCGCCGGTCGGCTCGCCGGTCAGCCCCTTCGCCGCGGCGGTGGTCAAGGAACTCGGGATTCCGGGCCTCGAAATATCGGACTATTTCAAAATCGTATCGCGCGAAGTGTATAAGCGGACCTATGGCATGGAGCGGGGGCCGCAGCAGCCCTTTCATTATGGCAGCTGGTTCGACGATTATTATCTCGTCGCGCCGCTCGAAATCCCCCGCGCCTTACCCGCGTCGGCCCCGGTCGTTGCGGCCTCGTCCGCCGCCTCGGCGGCGACGGTGCGCGGCGCCGCAAAACCCGCCGCCGACCCGCTCGCCGACATTTCGCTCGACCGACTGGCGATCGAGGACGAGCCGATCTTGGTTGCCGACATCCTGTCGCGCCATCCGGCGAACGAGCTTGTCGCGCTGGCCGATGGCGGTCATCCGCTGGCGCAGCATCTTGCCGGATATATGTTTTCGCTGGGCGTTGGCGTGAAAAAGGATCTGCCGCGCGCCCGTGCCTATCTCGAAAAATCGGCGGGGCAGGGCTTCCCGGCTGGCCAGCAGGAACTGGCGTACCTGCTTCTCGAAAATGACCCGACGCCGGCGGAGGTGGAGCGTGCCCGCGACCTTTATGTCGCGGCATCCAATGCCGGATTCTCCAAGGCAAAGACGCATCTCGCCTATCGCCTGGCCGCCGGCGCCTTTGGCCCGGCCGACTTCGTCCGCTCGCAGGCGCTCTACGCCGAAGCGGCGGAAAAGGGGCACCCGGCCGCGATCTTCGCGCTCACCTATTTCGCCGACACGCGCGCGGCGAACCTCGCGCGCCTGCGCAGCATTGCTGCTGCCGGCAACCCCGAGGGCAATCACTGGCTGTGCGAAGCGCATTTCGCCGACAAGACGCTGGCGGCGGCGATCGAGGATTGCGGTATCGCCGCGCGCGCCGGTTTCGCGGGGTCGCGCGCGATCCTCGCCGATGCCTATGCGAAGGGGATTGGCGTTGCGGTCGATCCCAAGGAAGCGTCGCATTGGGCGAAACTGGCGCGAGACCTGCCCGAACTGCGCAAGGATCAGCGCGACCTGATCGCGGGGATTGGGGAATAGCTTCCTCTCGCCGGAGAGACGGTATTCAGGCGGGGTAGCTGACCGCTATCACTTCCCATTCCTTGATCCCGGCGGGCAATTGCACCGTCCTGACATCGCCCGCCGCGGCGCCGCGCAGCGCGCGGGCGAGGGGGCTGTTCCAGCCGATCCGGCCTTCGCCCGCCTCGGCCTCATCGTCGCCGACCAGCGTGACAGTGCGCCGCGCATCGTCGTCGTCGGCGAGCTCGGCGGTGGCGCCGAACCAGATGCGGCTCTTGTCGGGCTGCTCGGCGGGGTCGACGACGCGCGCCGCCTTCATCCGGCGCGCGAGGAAGGACAGCCGCCGGTCGATCTCGCGCAGCCGCTTGCGGCCGTAGATATAGTCGCCATTCTCGCTGCGGTCGCCGTTGCCCGCCGCCCAGCTGATCACCTCGACCAGCTTCGGCCGCTCGTCGCCAAGCAGCGCGTCATATTCGGCGCGCAGCGCGGCAAAACCCGCCAAGCTGATGATGTTCGTCTTGTCCCCCGCCATGCGGCTTTATCCGGGGGTGCGTTTGCCGAGATAGAAGCTCAGCGGTGCCTGCGGCAGCGTCCGGCCGTCGCGGAGCGAGTCGTACACGACCGCATTTTCGAGCACGCGCTGCACATAGTTGCGCGTCTCGAAAATCGGGATCGCCTCGATCCAGTCGACCATCTCGATCCCGCCGCCACGCGGATCGCCATTGGCGCGGATCCATTTGTTCACATTGCCCGGCCCGGCGTTGTACGCCGCGACCGCGAGCGGGTAGCTGCCGCCAAAATAGCGCAGCATCTGCTGGAAATAGGTCGACCCCAGCATGATGTTGTAATTGGTGTCGGCGGTCAGCGACCCGGCATCATAGCTCATCCCCAGCTTGCCAGCGACTTCGCGCGCGGTGCCGGGCATCAACTGCATCATGCCGCGTGCGCCGGCATGGCTGATCGCCTGCCGGTCGAACTGACTTTCCTGCCGCGTGATCGCATGGATGAAGGTCCAGTTGCCTTCATGCCCCGCGGGAACGCGCACGGTCGGGAAGCCCGAGACTTCGACCGCGTCGAGGCTGTTCGCCTGTGCGCTGCGGCCGATCATCACGCCGAGGTCGGGGCGGCCGATCTGCGACGCCAATTGTCCGGCAAGGACATGGTCTGCGGGCGACGTCGCCTTTTGCGCGAGCGCGCGCAGGAACTGCGATTGTTCGCGCCATGCCCCGATTTCGCCGAGCGCGCGTGCCGCGCGGACCAGCCGGTCGTCCTCGAACGCGCGCTTGTCGTCGCTGCTCACCTGAATATTCGGATTGGGCGCCGGCTTGGGCTGCGGGCGGCGGAGACGTTCGAGGGATAATTGTCCATAGAACTGGTCATAATGCTGCGCCGCATCGGCAAAATGCGCGTTCGCTGTTGCCGTATCGCCGGCGGCCAGCGCCGCGCGGCCGGCCCAGTAAAAACCCTTGGTGCGCGTCTGCGCCGAGCGCGCGGCCTCGCCATAGGTGCGATACAGCCGCACCGCCTCTGCCGGGCGGCGGAGATCCTTGTAAGCGAGTTGCCCCGCGAGCCAGGCGAGCGACGTATAATCGTCGCGCACGCTGAGCGGTGTTTCGCGCACCACGGTTCCGGGCGGGAATGTATCGTCCAGCTGACGCGCGATATTATAGGCGGTCAGCTTGTCGCCGCCCGCATCGGCTTGCCGTGCATTGGTGAGCAGCGTTTCGAGCCATTCTTCCGGGTCGGTCGGCGCTTTTGCCAGGACACGTGGCGCTGCGAGTAGCGCGCGCGCCTCGCCGGCACGCCCCGACTGGCGCAGCCAGGTCGCCTTGTCGGTGATGTAGCCGGCGTCGGTGCGGGTCAGCGACCGGTTGGCGCTCTCGACCGCCGACGCCTGCAGCGCGGCATCGACCGAGGCGTTTCGCATCGCGAGGCGCGCGGCGAAAACGCTGCGCCGTTCGGGCGAGGTATAGGCGAGCTGGCGGCTCGCCGCTGCGGTGGCACCGAGCCACAGCAGCCGGTCCATCCGCGCGTCATGGTCGGCAGCCGTGAGCGCGCCGGGGAAGAAACTCAGCACCCGGCCCGTCTCGAAATCGTCGAGCGGCCCGCTCGTCCACGCGCGGCGGACGGCGGCATTGGCCTCGTCGCGCCGGCCGCTGGCGTTGAGCGCGAGCGCCATGCGCAAATGCCCGCTCGCCGTCTGCGGCGGATAGGCCGCGAAATAGGCGAGGGTACGCGGCGGATCGAAGCTGTCGAGCGTGATTGCCTTTTCGGCGCGGACGCGCATCTTGTCGGCGTCAGGCCAGCCCTTGTTCGCCATCAGGAAGCGCGAAAGCTGGTCAAAGGAGGCGCCGGTGTTCGCCGTCAATCGGCGCCATTCCATCACCGCATCGCCGACCGAACTGGTCGCCGGCGGCGAACCCGACGCCGATGCCAGGCCCATCTGGGCGCGATACCAGGCCATTTGTTCGGGGGTCAGTTCGCTGGCATGGGTTGTGGCGGGGATGAGGAGGGCCACGGCAAGTGCGAGGCGAGAGATACGGGGGAGATAAATCATAGCGGCCATGTTAGTGGCAAACTCCTTGCGGGGCGCTGAATAGACGTCCATGAGGCGGCGCGCCGACCCTTTCTATCGGTCGCGCCACGGTTTTTGTAAAGGAGCGGGGCATGTTTTCGGGGTCGATTCCCGCGTTGGTGACGCCATTTCGCGATGGGGCGTTCGACGCCCCGGCCTTCGCGCGCCTGGTGGATTGGCAGATCAAGGAAGGGACCAGCGCGCTGGTCCCGTGCGGCACGACCGGCGAGAGCCCGACGCTCGGCTTCGACGAACATTATCAGGTGATCGACACCTGCATCGAGGCGGCGGCCGGCCGCGTCCCCGTGATCGCGGGTTGCGGGTCGAACGACACCGCAACCGCCATCCGCCATATGCGCCATGCACAGGCCGCGGGCGCGGCGGCGGCACTGGTCGTCGCGCCCTATTACAACCGGCCGAGCCAGGACGGCATGATCGCCCATTTCAAGGCGCTCGCCGATGCCAGCGACCTGCCGATCGTCGTCTATAATGTGCCCAGCCGCACCGTGGCCGACATCAGCGCCGAGACGATGTGCAAGCTCGCCGAAATCCCTTCGATCGTTGCGACCAAAGATGCGAGCGGCGATCTGGCGCGCGTGACGATGCACCGTATGGGCGCTGGCAACGACTTCTGCCAATTGAGCGGCAATGACGATCTGTGGCTGCCGCATGCCGTGATGGGCGGCGTCGGCTGTATCTCGGTCACCGCGAATGTGGCACCGCGCCTCTGCGCCGATTTCGCGGCCGCGTGCGCGGCGGGCGAGTGGGCGCGCGCGCTGACGCTGCACGACCGGTTGTTCGATTTGCACAAGGCGATGTTCTCCGACACGTCGCCCGGACCGGTTAAATATGCGCTGTCGCGCATCCACGACTGGTTTTCGCCCGAAGTGCGCCTACCTATCATCCCGGCGAACGACGCATCGCGGGCGGCCGTCGATGCCGCGCTGTCTGCGGCCGGAGTAGTTTAGGTTTCAAAATGGCCCGTCCGCAGTCCGCCGCCGAATTCGACAAGAAAAAAGTCGTCGCCGAGAACCGGCGCGCGCGGTTCGACTTTGCCATCGAACAGGTGTTCGAGGCGGGGATTGCGCTGCAAGGGACCGAGGTAAAATCGCTCCGCTTCGGCGAAGGCACGATCGCCGAAAGCTATGCCGAGGTGAAGGGCAACGAGGTGTGGCTGATCAACAGCAACATCCCCGAATTCAGCCACGGTAACCGCCACAATCACGAACCCAAACGGCCGCGCAAGCTGCTGCTCAGTGGCCGCGAAATCAACAAGATGTACGCCGGCGTCGCGCGGCAGGGGATGACCCTCGTTCCGCTCTCGGTCTATTTCAACAGCCGCGGGCGCGCGAAGGTCGAACTCGCGCTCGCCAAGGGCAAGAAGGCGCACGACAAGCGGGAGTCGATCAAGGAGCGCGACTGGAAGCGCGACAAGCAGCGGTTGATGAAGGAACGCGGATGAGCGCGGGCAAGCCCCAAGACTCCAAAGTGCGCGACAAGGCGGCAGTGATGAACTGGATCCGCCGCAATTCGCCGACGCGCGAAGAACTGCTCGCGAGCCGCTTCGTCAAGCCGTTCGCGCACCGCGTCGCGCACAGCCATTTGTGGCGCTTCACCCGTACGTCGGTGCCGCGCGGGACCGCGCTCGGGCTGTTCGTCGGTATATTCTTCCTGATCCCTGGCGTACAGATAATGGGCGTTGCGCTGCTCGCGCTGCCGGTTCGCGCCAATATCCCCATCGGCGCTGCGATGACCTTTTTGTCGAATCCGGTGACAACGCCGTTCATCATCATCGCGTCGGTGTGGCTTGGCGATTGGCTGTTCGGGCTTCAAGCCAATAGTGTGACCTTTTCGGCGATGATCGAGCATGGCGCGTCGGCGGGCGAATGGGTCCGCTGGGTGTTTTCCGACGCCGCGCCCGCGATGCTGGCCGGGCTGTTTGTCATTTCGCTCGTGTCGGCGATCGTTGGCTATGTCCTCGCGTCGATTTTCTGGGACAACTGGATCCGGCTTCGCTGGCGGCGGAAATTGCAGCGCGCGCGCGACCAACGACATGAGCAATCGACGAGCGACACCCCCACCAGTTGAACCGAGAACGCGCGGGCGTATAGCTGTCGCATCGCAAACCCGTGCGGCGCGTTCGCGGCGCACATGATCGCTTCGTCTTGAAAACTGGGGAATATCATGACTCGTTCGAATACTTCTTCGCGCCTGATGGCGACCGCTGCGCTGGGCGCCCTGATGCTCGCCGCTGTTCCGGCAACCGCCAAGGAAAAGGCCGCCACCGCGCCCGCGTCCGAAAATGCTGCCAAGCCCGAACTCGGCACCTTCGGCTTTGACACGTCGGGCATGGACAAGACCGTGCAGCCGGGCGACGATTTCTATGGCTTCGCCAACGGCACATGGGCGAAGAACACGCAAATCCCGGCCGACAAGTCGAATTACGGCATGTTCACCGCGCTGGGTGACCTGTCGCAGACGCGCACCCGCGAGATACTGGAAGCCGCGAAGGGCGATCAGGGCAGCATGATCGGCCGCAACTATGCCGCCTATCTCGATTCCGCGACGGTGGAGGCCAAGGGGCTGGCCCCGATCCAGCCGTGGCTGAACAAGGTTCGCGCCGTCGACAAGCCCGGCCTCGCCAAGCTGCTCGCCGAAGCCGACCGGAGCGGAGTCCAGCATTTCTTCGGTGGCTTTGTCGGCCAGGACGACAAGAATCCCGATGTCTATATCTACACGATGTTCCAGGGCGGCATCGGCATGCCCGACCGCGACTTCTACCTGAAGGACAATGAGCGCAACGCGAAGATTCAGGCGGCCTATCTGAAGCATCTGGAAAATGTGCTGGTACTCGCGGGCGAAAAAGATGCGACCGCGCGCGCCAAGGCAATCTATGATTTCGAAAAGCAGGTCGCGACGGTCCATTGGGACAAGAATGACAGCAGCGACGCGACCAAGGCCTATAACAAGATGACCATCGCCGAGCTGGTGAAGGCTGCGCCCGGTTTCGACTGGTCGACCTTCATCCGCGGGCTCGGCGTCAACGAAGAGTCGCTCCTCGTGTCGCAGCCGAGCGCCTTCACGGGCGAGGCGAAGCTGCTCGCCGACGCGCCGATCGCGGTGATCCGCGACGCGCTCATCGTACGCAGCATCGACGGTTTCTCGGGTGCGCTGCCGGAGAAGTTCGCGCAGGAAGCTTTCTCCTTCTATGGCACCGCGCTGTCGGGCACGCCGCAAATGCAGGAGCGCTGGAAACGCGCGGTCGACTTTACCACCGGCAATCTGGGCGAGGCCGTCGGCCAGGATTATGTTGCCAAATATTTCCCGCCTGAAACCAAGGCGGCGATGGACGTGCTGGTCAAGAATGTCCTCGCGGCGCTCGACACCCGCATCACGAACCTGACGTGGATGCAGCCCGAAACCAAGGTGAAAGCAAAGAAGAAGCTCGCCAATTTCACCACCAAGATCGGCTATCCCGACCGTTGGAAGGATTACAGCAAGCTGGACATCCGCAGCGATGACCTGTTCGGCAACGCGCTGCGCTCGAACCAGTTCGCGCATGACGACAATATCAGCCGCCTGGGCGGTCCGATCCGTCGCTGGGAATGGGGCATGACCCCGATGACGGTAAACGCCTATGCCAATTTCGGCATGAACGAGATCGTTTTCCCGGCTGCGATCCTGCAACCGCCCTTCTTCGATCCGCACGCCGACGCGGCGGTCAACTATGGCGGCATCGGCGCCGTCATCGGTCACGAGATCAGCCATCATTTCGACGACCAGGGCGCCAAATATGACGAGACCGGCAAGTTGGCGGACTGGTGGACCCCGGCTGACGTTGCGGCGTTCGAGGCCGCGGGCAAGTCGCTCGTTGCGCAATATGACGCCTATGAAGTGCTGCCCGGCGAAAAGCTCGACGGCACTTTCACCCTCGGCGAGAACATCGGCGACCTCGCCGGCCTGACCATCGCCTATGACGCGTACAAGAAGTCGCTGGGCGGCAAGGAAGCGCCGGTGATCGACGGGCTGACCGGCGATCAGCGCTTCTTCCTTGGCTGGGCGCAGGTGTGGCGGCGCAACTATCGCGAGCAGAATCTGTCGCAGCGTATCACGACCGATCCGCATTCACCCTCGATCCAGCGGACTTGGGTCTCGCGCAACCTTGACCCTTGGTATAAAGCCTACCAGATCATGGAAGGCCAGAAGCTCTATCTGGCGCCCAAGGATCGTGTTCGCATCTGGTGATGCGCCAATAGGAAAGTCTGTCATTGACCGCGCAAAGCCTGCCCTCCGCTGATGGTGATTTCATCAGGGGGGCGGGCCCCGCCGGGCCGCTTCTGGCCCCGGCGGGCCTGTCGCGTGTCGACGTCGGCCTGCTCGGTGGCCTCGCGCTGTTGTCGGCCGCGCTGTTGTTCTGGGCGACGCGCGATACCATTTTGGCCGCCGGATTCCTCGCGGGGCTCGCCGTTGCGGCGGGTGGTGCCCTGCTCGCGCGCCGGCTGTTTCCTGTCGCGGTCGGCGGAGAGGCGGCACTCCCCGATTGGACGATGCTGCGCCAGGCAGTCAGTCACGACGATGTCGCGATCGCGGTCACCGACCGGGCCGGCCGCATGGTTTGCGCCAACGACCTGTTCGGCACCTGGTTCAACGGCTTTGCCACTCCGCCAGGCTTGCCGCTCGAAGGGCGGGGGGGCGAACTGTTGAAAAACGCGGGCCGTGTGGCGTGGCGCGATGGCGAAGGACGCGCCGACGATATCGCGATCGGCCCGCTGCAACTGCGCGCGCAGGTCACGCGTACCGGACAGGCCGAGGATTATCTGGTCTGGCGCTTTTCCGCGCTCGAGCGGCTTGATCTTGCCTCCGAAATCACGCGCCATCTCGACGGTCCGGCCGGCCGCACGCTGGGCCACGCCGGCGTGATGACGGCGCTCGTCAGTGCGGAGGGGCGGCTGCGTGTCGCCAACCAGGCCTTCCTGCTCCGCGCGCTGGGTGAGGACGACGCCAGCCATTATGCTGGCCGCGATGTCGCCGCGATGCTGCGGCTCGACGATGGCGGGGCACTTTATTTCGCGCGCGAGGGCGATCGCGCAACCCCGGTGCGGATGCTGCAAATCCCGCTCGCGCCCGCCGACAGCAATACGCCGATGCTGCTCGCGATGCTCGACGAGGAAATGGGGCCCGCCGACCGCGGGACGGCGCAGACCTATGTCGAAACCTTGTTGTCGTTGCTGCCGTTCGGGCTGGCGATGGTCGATCGCGATGGGCGCTTCCTTTATATGAACCGTGCTTTCGTGCGCGCGGCCAACCTTGGCGAAGGGAAGATGCCGCGCTACCCTGGCGACATTGTCGTTGGTGAGGACAAGGGCGCGCTCGCCGACATGATCCGCCGCCACAGCAGCGGCCAGCAAGTGGGCGGCGACCTGTCGATCCGGCTGGCGGGGCAAAGCGGCGATCCCGTCTCGATGCGTGTCGTCGGCGTGCGCGGATTGGGCGAGGCGGCGGTGCTGCTGAGCCTCAAGGATTCGAGCGAGGAATCGCGCCTGAAGCGCCAGGTCGCGCAGGCGTCGAAGATGCAGGCGGTCGGCCAGCTCGCCGGGGGTGTCGCGCATGATTTCAACAATATCCTGACCGCGGTGCTCGGCGCCTGCGACCTGATGCTGATGCGCCACACGCCGGGCGACAGCGATTATGACGACATCCAGCAGATCCGCAGCAACGCCAATCGCGCCGCGAGCCTGACGCGGCAGTTGCTCGCCTTTTCGCGGCAACAGACGCTGCGGCCGCAGATATTGCAGCTGCCCGACGTGATTTCAGAGGTGTCGCACCTGCTCAAGCGGCTGATCGGCGAGACGGTCCAGCTGTCGGTGCATCATGGCCGCGGGCTGGGCGCGGTGCGCGCCGACCCGGGCCAGCTCGAACAGGTGATCATCAACCTCGCTGTCAACGCGCGCGACGCGATGCCGGGCGGGGGGACGCTGACGATCGAAACCTACCCGGTATCTGCCGCGGACGTGCGGCTGATGGGCAATGAGTTCATGCCGCCCGCCGACTATTGTGCACTCAAGGTCAGCGACACCGGCACCGGCATTCCCGCCGATGTGCTGCCCAAGATTTTCGAACCCTTTTTCACGACCAAGGATGTCGGCAAGGGGACCGGGCTTGGCCTGTCGACCGTCTACGGCATCATCAAGCAATCTGCGGGATACATCTTCGCCGACAGCAAGCCCGGGCAGGGGACGAGCTTCGCGATCTATCTGCCCGTCCACCGCGCCGACGGCGATCCCCCCACGGTGCAGCAGCCGCCCGCCAAGCCCAAGAAGAGCCAGTGGGGGACGGGCACGATATTGCTCGTCGAGGATGAGGATATGGTGCGCGCCGTCGCGGAGCGCGCGCTGACGCGGGCGGGCTACACCGTCGTCACCGCGTCGCAGGGCGAAGAGGGGCTCGAACGTTTTGCCCAGATGGAGAAGATCGATTTGATCATCAGCGACGTTGTCATGCCAACGATGGACGGTCCCGCGATGGTGCGCGCGATGCGCGCCAAGCGAGCCGACCTGCCGATCCTGTTCATGTCGGGCTATGCCGAAGAGCAGCTTCGCCAGTCGATCGACATCGACGATGTCGCGTTCCTGCCCAAGCCCTTCTCGGTCGCGCAACTGGCCGAGGCGGTCTCGGCCACGCTCGACGATGCCGCGCATCGGGTGCCCAAATGAGCGATCATCGCCGCATCCTGCTCGTCGAGGACGATGTGCTGATCGGCATGATGCTGGTCGATATGTTCGATGCGCTAGATCTTCCCGAACCCGCGCAGGCGACGAGCAACGAGGAGGCACTCGCCATCATCGCCGCCGAGCCGCTTGCCGGGGCGTTGATCGACATCAATCTTGGCGATGAAAAGGGCTGGCCGATCGCCGACGCACTCGCCGAACGCGGCATTCCTTTCGCTTTCACCTCGGGCGGCGGCGACGTCATCCCGCCGACGCATGCGCATCGCAAGCTGGTGACCAAGCCGTTCCGGATCAGCGATATAGAGGCCGCGCTGGACGAATTTTCGATGAGATAATGCGCCTTTATTGCCGGTCTATTTTTCTTTTGTTCCTCTCTTGTTCTATGAGAACAAATGCCGTACGAAGGTCTGGCGTTGCGATGGCTCTGCCTTCGCTTTAGAGCAGGAAAGGGACGGTCATGGCCGGACAATTGTCACTCGTCGAATCGGGGAAATCAGTGAACAGCACGGACAGGCAGAAGGCGCTCGACGCCGCGCTCGCGCAGATCGATCGCGCCTTTGGCAAGGGCTCGGTAATGAAATTGGGCTCGAAGGAAACGATGCAGGTCGAGTCGATCTCGACCGGATCGCTCGGCCTCGACATCGCGCTTGGCGTCGGCGGCCTGCCGCGCGGGCGCGTGATCGAAATTTACGGTCCTGAAAGCTCGGGCAAGACCACGCTCGCGCTGCACGTCCTCGCCGAGGCGCAGAAGGGCGGGGGCACGGTCGCCTTCGTCGACGCCGAACATGCGCTCGACCCGGTCTATGCTCGCAAGCTGGGTGTCAACATCGACGAACTCATCGTGTCGCAGCCCGACACCGGCGAACAGGCACTCGAAATCGTCGATACGCTGGTGCGGTCGAACGCGATCGACGTGCTGGTGGTCGACTCGGTTGCCGCGCTCGTTCCGCGCGCCGAAATCGAGGGCGAGATGGGCGATAGCCACGTCGGTCTTCAGGCGCGGCTGATGTCGCAGTCGCTGCGCAAGCTCACCGGCTCGATCAGCCGCTCGCGCTGCATGGTGATCTTCATCAACCAGCTGCGCATGAAGATCGGCGTGATGTACGGCAATCCCGAAACCACGACGGGCGGCAACGCACTGAAGTTCTACGCCTCGGTCCGCCTCGATATCCGCCGTACCGGGCAGATCAAGAATGGCGATGAGATCGTCGGCAACACGACGAAGGTGAAGGTCGTGAAGAACAAGGTCGCGCCGCCGTTCAAGCAGGTCGAATTCGACATCATGTACGGGCAGGGTATTTCGAAGATCGGCGAGATTCTCGATCTGGGTGTCAAGGCCGGCATCGTCGAGAAATCAGGCGCCTGGTTCAGCTATGATTCGATCCGCATCGGGCAGGGTCGCGAGAATTCCAAAACCTTCCTCAAAGAAAATCCGGAACTGATGGAGCGGCTCGAAGCTGCAATTCGCAGCCGCACCGACGCGGTCGCCGAGGAAATGATGGCCGGCCCCGACGATGAGGGCGACGACGAAAACTGATAACCATCCGGCCGGTTCGCCTGCTCGAACCGGCCGGCCGACGGCGGCGGGCCCTATGCCCCTTGCAGCTATAGCGTACCTGCACTCCCCTCTCCCCGCAGGTCGGCCCGCCCGCCGTTGATCCTTGCGCCGCCTTTGCCAGCGGTTACAAGCGGCGGATGCCCGCGATACGCCTTTTCGGCCTCCCAACCGACATCAACAGCAGTTTCGAACGCGGTGCCGCGGCCGGGCCCGCTGCGATCCGCGCGGCGCTGTGGGGCGACCGGGGCAATCTTGCGAGCGAACTGGGGCCCGAGATCGGCACCGACATCGCTTTCACCGACGACGGCGATCTGGCGCTGAGCGAGGACACGCCGCGCGACGACGCCGCGATCCGCCGCCATGTCGCGATGCTGCACGAGGATGGCGAGATACCGCTCGCACTCGGCGGCGATCATGCCGTGACCTTTCCGCTCGTCGAGGCGGCGGCGACCTGTTTCGGGCCGGTCAACATTCTCCATTTCGACGCGCATCCCGACCTCTACGACGATTTCGCCGGCAATCCGCGCAGCCATGCGTCGCCCTTTGCGCGCATCTGCGAGGCGGGCCATGCGGCGCGGTTGGTCCAGGTGGGTATTCGCACCCTCAATGGCCATTGCCGCGAACAGGCGGCGCGCTTCGGGGTCGAGATCATCCCGATGGCCGATTTTACGCCCGACCGCGTACCGATGCTCGGCGGACCGCTCTACATCTCGATCGACCTCGACGGGGTCGATCCGTCGGCGGCGCCCGGCGTCGCGCATCCCGAACCCGGCGGGCTGACGGTGCGCGAAATGCTCGCGGTGCTGCACAAACAGACGGCGCCGATCGTCGGCGCCGACATCGTCGAACTTCATCCCGGCCGCGATATCGGTGACGTTACCGCGATCCTTGGCGCCAAGCTGGTGCGCGAACTCGCGGCGCTGATCGACCGCAACGGACCCTACAAGAACTGACCCGAAAAGGAGAGCGCCATGAGCCTGATCGTCCACCATCTGAACAATAGCCGCTCGCAGCGCATATTGTGGCTGCTCGAGGAAATCGGCGCGCCGTACGAAATCAAATTTTACGATCGCGATCCGGTGACCAATCTCGCGCCGTCCGAACTGATCGCGGTCCATCCGCTGGGCAAGTCGCCGGTGATCGAGGTGTTCGACGATTCCGCCTCCGGCGGAAGGGGCCGCGTCGTCACCGAATCGGGGGCGATCACCGAATATCTGTGCGAGCGCCACGGCGGCGGGCATCTGGTTCCCGAACGCGGCAGCGACGATCATATCAGCCACCTCGAATGGCTGCATTTCGCCGAAGGATCGGCGATGACGCCGATCCTGCTACGCATCTATACCGCGCGCCTCGGCGAAGCCGCGGCGCCGATCGAGCCGCGCATTTCGCAGCAACTCGATTCTCACTTCGCCTATATGGAAAGCCGCGTCGGCGAGAACGGCCATTTCATCGGCGACAGTCTGTCGGCGGCGGACATCATGCTGAGCTTTCCGGCCGAGATCGCAATCATGCAGGGCATGGCGCCGCGCTATCCCAAGCTCGCGGGCTTCGTGAACGCCTGTCACGTCCGCCCCGCATGGCAGCGCGCGCGAAAAAAGGGCGGCGCCTATTATGGCTATTGATCGCCTGACGCGCGGCCGCATCCTTCTGACGGCCGTTGCCTTGCTTTTCGGTGCTCCCACCGCGCTCGCTGCGCCGCCAACGCTCGCGCCGGAGGTCGAGCGCGAGATCATCGTCCCCGAAGGCGCCGCTTTCAAACCGTCGCCGGCCGACGAGGAGGGCGCCGTCGACCGGTTCGCCGAATATGTGCTCGCGCTGGAAAGGCGCGATTATGATGCCGCCTATGCGATGCTGCGCCTGTCGTTCCAGGCGTCGAATCCGCGGCTCGAATGGGAAATGAACCTTCGCAAGCGCCCGACCCTGTGGGCCGACGGGACGATCCGCGTGCTGCGCCTGAGCTGGTACGCCGACCCTGCCGGGCAGCCGCCCGGATTGTACGCGGCTTTCGATTTTCGCGGCGATCGCAAGGACAAGACGATGGATTGCGGCTATATCGTCGTTCATCGCGCTGCCCCCGGCGCAGGCTGGTCGGTCGTGCGCACCGACACGTCGGAGGTGCCTGCCGACCTGATCGAGGACGGGGTTCCCAAGGCTGACGTGCTGCGCCAGCTGCCGTGCTATCTGGGCAAAGGAATCGCGACCGCTTTCTGACCGATTGGACAACAAGCGGTCATCGACACGAAGCGGCTTGTCGCACCGACGCAAAATCCCTAATTCGCGCGCATGACATCGACCAATGACATTCGCCGCTCGTTCCTCGACTATTTCGCGGGGACCGGCCACCATATCGAACCGTCGGCGCCGCTGGTGCCGTACAACGATC
>NZ_JAKFEM010000060.1:0-16720 GCF_036675685.1 Sphingopyxis sp. | reverse complement strand
TTATTCGTCATCCCGGGCTTGACCCGGGACCCGCCTTCCTTCTTCCCAACCGAGAAAAGACAAGGCAGGCCCCGGGTCAAGCCCGGGGTGACGAGAAGTTGGATGACTGCAACCGGTCGAAACTCGACGCCCGACCTCTACTTCCCCGCCTTGTCGCTCACCGCCTTGATCACCAGCGCCTTGTCGTCGACCAGATAGCGGCGCGCGAGCACCCGCAGGTCGGCGGGGGTCGCGGCCTCGACCTCGCCGATCCCCTTGCGGCTGCGGTCGAGCCGGTCGGCGTGGCTCGCCGCCTGCGCGACATAATTCAGCCAATAGGCGTTCTCGCGCCGCGATTTGATCATCGATTCGACGAGCGGTTTGCGCGCGCGGTCGATCAGGTCGGGATCGACCGGCTTGTCGCGCAGTTCCTTCGCGATGGCGAAGATGGCGGCACGGGTCGTCGCGAGATCCTTAAAGTCGACGTTGCTCGCCGCGAAGAGATGGCCATAGCCCGGAAATTCGTCGGACAGGCTGGCCGCCGCACCGGGGCTGTAGCTTTCGCCAAGCTTCTCGCGCAGCTCCTCGGTCAGCATCAGCTGCATCACGCGCGCCAGCAGGTTGAGCCGCATCGCTTCAGCAAGGTCGCTGTCGTCGCGCGCCGGCCAATAGACGCGCAGCTCGGCCTGCTCGGCCGGCCCCTTGTGGATGAGGGTGCGCTCGCTGCGATCGGCCGCGAACTGGCGGATACGCGCGTCGGCGCGCGGATCAAACGCCGCGCGGCGCTCGGGAAGCGCGCCGAAAGTGGCGGCGATCGCATCGATCGCCGCCTGTTCGTCGATGTCGCCGACGACGCCGATCTCGATCGCGCCATGCGCGAAACTGTCGGCGACGACGGGTTTCAGCTGCGCCCAGTCGAGCGTCATCAGCTTCTCGAGCGGCGGGGTCTGCGAGCGCGGGTCGTTGTTCGCGAGGATGCCGCCGGTATCGCGGCCGAGCACCGCCGCCGGGGTCGCATCGTTCGCGGCATATTGCTGCGGCAACACGCGGCGGATCAGCGCGAGGCCGTCGGGACGATAGCCGGGGTGGGTCAGGAAGGCGGCCATCAGCTTGGCCTGCAGACCGAAATCCTCGGGCGAGGTCAGCGCGCTTCCGCCGAAGGCGTCGGTGTCGGAACCGAAGCTGGGGCTGACCGTCTTGCCCGCGAAAATCGAGCGCAATTCATCGACGCCATGCGCCTCGAGCCCGCCGAGCATGATCGATCCCGCGAGCGCGACCTTCGTCGGATCCTCGCGCGTCGCGAGCAGATTGCCGCCATCGACGCGCAGCGACAGCATGACGCGGTCTTTCTGGAAATCGGTCTGCTTGATGTTGAGCATGACATTGTTGGCAAAACGGATGCGGCGGATGCCGAGATCCTCGACGCGTTCGTCGCCGACGATCTTTCCGGGGGTGCCGAAATTGTCATAAGCGAAGGCGGCGTTCGCGGCCTCGGTCGGCGCTGCGACCGCGACCTCGGTCGAGGCACGCAGGGTCGCGAGAATGGCGCCGGCCCCGCCCTCGACCGGTTTTTTCGCGGTCACGCGCGCGAGCGGCGCGCTGAAACCTTCCATACGCTTGCGGAATGCGGCGGTGACCGCGGCGGCGTTCAGCGAGGGCGCCGCCGCCTCGAACAAGGCCTGCGAGGTTTCAGGGCGCGTGAAGACGAAATCGCCCTTGGCGGCGGCGATCAGCGCATCGGCGAGGCCGTCGCTGCGCCGCGTCGTCACCCCGGCGACGGCGTTCTTCAGCGCGGTGCGGCGGTTCGCGAGCTGCTCGGCGACCTCGGCCTGGGTGAAGCCATGTTCGATCGCGCGGCGCTGCTCCTGCTCGACGAGCGCCAGGGCCTCTTTCCACGCGCCTTCCTTCGCCACCGCGCCCACGGTGACCTGGTCGAAGACCTTCCAGCCCGCGGCGTCGTTGAAATAGCCCGCGAGGATCGGCGAATCCTCGTTCAGCGCAATTTTTGCCAGCCGGCGATTGACGATCGCTTCGCCGACATCCTCGGCGAGATTGCGGGCGCGCTTGGCCCTGGTGTCGGCTTCCTCGACCCATGGCTTGAAGGCGGCGACAGTCACCGAATCCTGAATCGCGGGATCGACGAAATCGTCGGCTGCCGCAGCGCGGGCATAATCGACATTGCCGATGACGGGGTCCGCGCCCGCCGGACCGCGGCCCTTCCAGTCCGAAAAGCGTACCTTGATCTTCGCCTCGACCGCCGCGGGGTCGAAATCGCCGACCATCACCAGTGTCGCGCGCTCGGGCCGGTAATAGCGATCGTACAGGTCGCGCAGGCGCGCGGCGGGGGCGGTCTTGATCACGTCCTCGGTGCCGACCGGGATGCGGCTCGCAACCTTCATTCCCTTCATCTGGAAATCGAGCTGGTCGATCAGGCTGCGCAGTTGATAGGTGTCGCGCGCGCGGCGTTCGGACAGGATGATGCCGCGCTCGCGGTCGACCGCGGCGGGATCGATGGTGAGGTTGCCGCCGGTCTCGCGCATCAGCATCAAGCCGGTGTCGATCAGATCGTCCGACGCATTGGGCAGGTCGAGCTTGTAGATCGTCTCGTCGAACCCGGTCGACGCATTGGTGTCGGCACCGAACGCCAGCCCCTTGCGCTCGAGCAGCTTGATCATTTCGCCCTCGGGCACATTGGTCGATCCGTTGAACGCCATATGTTCGAGGAAATGGGCAAGCCCACGCTGGTCGTCGGCCTCGGCAAAGCTGCCGACGTCGAACCGCATGCGAAGCACGACGCTGTCCTTGGGCGTGCTGTTTTTCAGCAGTGCATATTTCATCCCGTTGGGGAGCACGCCGAAGACGATGTTCGGATCGACCGATATATCGCTCGCGGCGAAGTTCCATGCCGTGGCGGCGGCGCTCTGCGGATTGACCGCCGCGGTCGCGGGCGCCGCCTTTGCGGGGGCCTCCCTGGCATAGGCCGGGGCGATGCTGACGGCGAGAAGGGCGAGAGGCGACAGCGCGGTCGAGGCGCGCCGGACAAGGTTTTTGGTCATGGACGCCGGTTTGGCCACCGCCCTGCGGGCGGTCAAGCCATCGTCACGCGACGCGCCCGATGCTTTCGACAGACGACGTCTGGCCGCGATCAACCGCCTTCGCCGCATAAAGCGCGCTGTCGGCGACCTCGAAGAGCTTGCGCGCCGTCGCGCCATGCTCGGGCCAGGTCGCGGTGCCGATGCTGGCACCGACGCTGATCGGCCGCCCGTCGATGCGGTACGGTGCGGCGAGCGCGGCGAGGATATGGTCGGCAAGCGAGGTTTCGAGCAGCGGCGACCCCACGGGCGCCAGGATCGCAAATTCGTCGCCGCCCTGGCGCGCGACCACGGCATGGTCGCCGCACGCGCCGCGCAGCCGCTGCGCAATCTCGCAAAGCAGCCCGTCGCCGATCGCATGGCCGTGCTGGTCGTTGACCGGCTTGAACCCGTTGAGATCGAGCAGTGCGATCGCGAAAGGATGGCCTTCGCGGGCCGTGGCAATTTCTTCGTCGAGCCGCTTGTCGAATTCACGGCGGTTGGCCAGGCCGGTGAGCGGGTCGGTATGGGCGAGTTCGCGCATCTGCCGCTGCAGTTCGAGCAGGTCGACCAGCTGGCCATGTTGTTGCAGAATCATGCGCAGCAGGAACAGCGTCGCGACGACCAGGCTCGTGCCAGCGGCGATTTCGGGCGCATTGCCCGACGTCAGCATCAGGGCCGATATGGGGACCAGCCCGATGATGAGGTTAACGAAGGTCGCAAAACGGATCGAGGACAGGCAATAAGCGGTCGCGAGCGAGCCCATCGCCATGATGATCGCATAATAGCTGTGCGTCGCGGGCGGCGCGGCCAGCCAGTTGATCACCGTCCAGCTGCTGCACATCGCGCCCATCGTTCCCGACAGCCAGGTCGATTCGACGATCATCCGGCGCGCGCGGCGCGGGCTCATCCGCCGGCCGCGATTGTGGCGCAGCACCAGAAAACCCAACAGGCAAACGACCGCGAGGATGATCGGGAAACCGATACGGATGAACGGATGAACGCTCGCAATCCCGCCGTAGATAGCGGTCGGCGTCGTCGCCGCGAGCATCAGGAACAGCATGGGGGTCAGCGTCTCGACGCGATTGGCGCGGAGCAGCGCGACATCGTCGCGAAGCGCTTCCGGAATCGGCGGAAAGAACCGCGTTCGCAACCAGTGATGGACCCCCGTCATAGGGGCGGAATAGCAAGCGCGGGTAAAGCAGGAGTTAAGGATCGAAAGCACGGATTATCATTCGCCTAACGCGCGTCGGCGCGCGGTTGGCTTGCAAAATATTAACCATGTTGCGCGATAGCGAAGGCCGGTTTTTTTCGCGCCCGACAGGAGCAAGACATGTCCTATCCGATGCCGCCGCTGACGTCGCCCACGACCGCGCCGCCTCCCGTCCCTCAGGCCGCTCCCATGCCATCGGCCGATCCCACCTTGCCCCAGAACGATACGCCCGCGGAGCAGGCCGCGCGCGCCGCGCAACTGACCGCGACGCAGGCGGTCTATGTGTGGGATACCAACATCCCGACGCTGCCCGGTGTTCCACTCGCGAGCGAGGTGCCGAAGAATGACGAACCGACGATCGCCTGGTTCGTCATCCTGATCGGCGTCGGGCTCGACATCGTGCGCAACGCGCTGACGGTGAAGCTCGGTGGGGTCGATAAGGGCGAGCTCGACAGCCCGCGCGCCGACTATGAAGTCGCCCTGGCCGAATGCGACGCGATCGAGGCCTCGGTCGCCAGGATCGCGGCCGAACACGGCGTCCATACCGGCGGCAACATCTTCGAACGCCTCGTCGGCGATGTCGAAAATGCCGTCGCGGCGGCCGAGCGCGACGTCCATGTCGCGCTGCTCAAAGGATACAAGGAACGCCTCGAAGATCTGATGAAGGTCGACGAGGCCGAGGCGCTCGGCAGCAAGACGCCGCGGAGCATCGAGGCGTATCGCGCACTGTTCGCCACGCTGCCCGCCCCCGGCGTCAGCTATATGTTCCAGGACGACAGCAAATTCGCGCGGCTGCGCGTCCAGGGTCCGAACTGCATGCTGATCACCGCGGTCACGGGCGCCCTGCCCGTCAATTTCCCGCTGAGCGCCGCCAAATATGCCGCCGTCGTGAACGGCGACACGCTGACCGCCGCGCTCGCCGACGGGCGCCTGTTCATGCTCGACTACAAGCCACTCGAGGTTCTCGATCCCGGCACCTATGGCGCACAAGCCAAATATGCGTGGCAGCCGATGGCGCTGTTCGCGGTGCCGCCGGGCGGATCGTCGCTCGTCCCCGTCGCGATCCAGTGCGGGCAGGATCCGGCGGACGATCCGATCTTCACCCCCTCGCCCGTCACCGACAAGCAATGGGGCTGGGAAATGGCGAAATTCGTCGTGCAGGTCGCCGACGGCAATTATCACGAGCTGTTCGCGCATCTCGCGCGCACGCATCTGGTGATCGAGGCGTTCGCGGTTGCGACGCACCGCCATCTCGCCGAAGTGCATCCGGTCTGGGCGCTGCTCGTCCCGCATTTCGAGGGCACCTTGTTCATCAACGAGCAGGCGGCGACCTCGCTGATCGCGGCGGGCGGCCCGATCGACCATATTTTCGCGGGCACGATCACGTCGAGCCAGCTCGCCGCGGTCGACGCGCGGCTGGCGTTCGACTTCTATGCCAAGATGCTCCCCGCCGACCTTGCGGCGCGCGGCGTCGGGGTCGATTCAACGCTTGCCGACTATCCGTATCGCGACGACGCGCTGCTCGTGTGGAACGCGATCCACGAATGGGCGCGGCAATATGTCGATCTCTATTATGCGAGCGACGCCGACGTCGTCGCGGACACCGAGCTCACCGCGTGGGCGACGACGCTCGCTGGCGAGGCAAAGATCAAGGGTTTCGGGCCGGTGACGACACGCAAGCAGTTGGCCGAAGTGTGCACGATGGTGATGTTCACCGCGAGCGCGCAGCATGCCGCGGTCAATTTCCCGCAAAAGGACATCATGGCCTTCGCGCCCGCGGTCACCGGCGCGGGCTGGCAGGCGGCGCCGACGGGGCAGCGCGGACAGGACAAGCCCGGCCGGCTCGCGATGATGCCGTCGATGGCGCTCGCGCTCGAACAACTGAATGTGCTCGAGCTGCTGGGGTCGGTGCATTACCGCCCGCTCGGCGACTATCGCAGCAACGCCTTCCCTTACCCGCTGTGGTTTCAGGATCCGCGCGTGACGGGGGCCGAAGGCCCGCTCGCCTGGTTTCAGGCGGCGCTGGTGAGTGTCGAGGCCGAAATCGCGGCGCGCAATGCCGAGCGGATGCAGCCCTACCCGTATCTGCAGCCGAGCCTGATCCCGACGAGCATCAATATCTGAGGGGGCACGGCGAAAGGAGGGCCCGCACGCTCACGATGCTCAGGCGGCGTCTTTCGACCCACGCCGGAACGGGTAGAGGAGTTGCCGGGCATATGTCGGCGGGACATTATCCTCTATGCCATAGCGCGTTGGCATGGTGTCGCGCCGCATGTGGGCCGTTCCGAACAAGATGTCCCAGATCGGAAACTGGGCGGAAAAGTTCCGGTTCCAGGCCTCCGGCTGATCGGCATGGTGCCAGTGATGGAAACATGGCGATGCAAAAACCCAGTGCAGCGGGCCGAATCCGATCCGGAGATTGGCGTGCAGCATCAGCGAGTGCCACTGATACAGAATGAAGAAGATCGCGATCGCACCGTCCGAAAAGCCAAGCGCAAAAACCGGAGCGATCGAAGCGCCCTTGGTCAATATCTGGTCGACCGGGTGAACGCGGTGGGCGGCCAGCCAGTCGAGTTCCTCGATGCTGTGATGAATGGCGTGAAATCGCCACAGCCAGGGCAGCGTATGGAAAAGCCGGTGTGCAGCATAGAAACCCAGATCGGCGATCAGCGTCAGCACGATCACCTGGAGCCATAGGGGCTGCTGCGCGACCGTTGTCCGAAATCCCGCGGGAAGGAACGCCTCCCCCGCCATGACGGCGAACGCGGCGACGAGCAGCAGGCCAATTCCGATGGGAATACGATTGAGCAGGAAATAGACGGCATCGTTGAACCATCCGCGCCGCAACACGCCCTGCGCCGGGCGCGCGGGCAAAAGCCGTTCGAGCGGCAGGAAGATCAGCGCGATCAGCCACGCGCTTTCCAGATCAACCAGTTTCAGCAGGAAATCCACCGCCGCGCCGCTCCTTCAGAAGAGAAAAGGCACAAGCCGGTAACGCACCTTCCGGCTCAATTCCTGATAGGCTGGATCGGCCATCAGCATGCGTTCTTCGGCCAGGATGCGCGTGATATTGAGCGCCAATCCCAAGGCGTAGACCGAAAAGTTCCACCAATTGGGACCGCTGAGCAGGAAACCGAGGTGCGTTATGGTGTAACCCGCATACATCGGGTGGCGCACAAAACGATAGGGTCCGCTGACCTTTACCCCGCGATTGGCCGCGATGACGCCGAAGCTGCGCCGCAGCGTGAATTTGGCGTAGATCTGGAACAACATGCCCGCGATGATCAGGAATCCGCAAAAGGCGACCGGCACCAGCGGCGTGTCGCTCGACGCAATGACCAGCATGGGGGCAAGGGTTCCCCCGAACCCCAGCGCCCAATCGAGCGGGCGAAGCGAGATATTGGTCGTGGAACGGCGGAACAGGACAAAGAAGACCACGCAGCCTTCCGCGAGAAGGAGCAGCCAGTTCTGATAATGGCCCGTCGTGATGGCGGGCGGGATCAGCCTCGACGCGAGCGTCGCCAGCAGCAGGACGACGACGACCTTTTCCAAAAGGTCCCAATGGACGACGCTCGCCGCCGGTTGCGCCTTCCCGCCCAATACGCTCATGATGCCACTTCCCCACTAGATGTGGAGGATCGGATAGCGCCCGGATGGTTACCAACCGGATAATTTTCGCGCTATGCGAGCATCACGGGCTATTTGTCGCGTTTCTTCCGGTGGCTGTCGAGGTCGAGCACGGTGTGGTCGCCGCCCTCGGGCAGCAGGCCCAGACGGCGCGCGACTTCCTGATAGGCCTCGACCTCGCCGCCGAGGTCGCGGCGGAAGCGATCCTTGTCGAGCTTTTCGTTCGTCGTCATGTCCCACAGGCGGCAGCCGTCGGGGCTGATCTCGTCGGCGAGGATGATACGGCTGAAATCGCCTTCATAGAGGCGGCCGAACTCGAGCTTGAAGTCGACCAGGCGGATGCCGACGGCGGCGAACATGCCCGACATGAAGTCGTTGATGCGGATCGCCATGTCCTGGATGTCGTGCAGCTCGTCCTGGCTGCACCAGCTGAAGCAGGCGATATGCTCTTCGGCAACGAGCGGATCGCCGAGCGCGTCGTCCTTGTAGCAATATTCGATCAGCGTGCGGGGAAGCTGCGTCCCTTCCTCGATCCCGAGGCGCTTCGACAGCGTGCCCGCGGCGACGTTGCGCACGATCACCTCGATCGGCACGATCTCGACCTGGCGGATCAGCTGTTCGCGCATGTTGAGGCGGCGGATGAAGTGATGCGGCACGCCGATATTGCCGAGCAGCGTGAAGACATGCTCCGAAATCCGGTTGTTGAGCACGCCCTTGCCGTTGATCGTCCCGCGCTTCTGCGCGTTGAACGCGGTCGCGTCGTCCTTGAAATACTGGATCAGCGTCCCCGGTTCGGGACCTTCGTACAGGATCTTCGCTTTGCCTTCGTAAATCTGGCGGCGACGGGCCATGGCGTTCAAACTTTCTGTCGGAACCAAAATGAATGACCCCGGCAAAGCGACTCAGGGGGAGGCGCGCCGCCGGGGCGATGGGGCGCCTATAGCGGCAAAGGTCGCGCGCGTCACCAGTCACGTCGCCTCCCTTCTCCCATCGTCATTCCCGCGAAAGCGGGAACCCAGTCCGACGTTGCTGCTGGGTTCCCGCTTTCGCGGGAATGACGAACTTTTGTTTGGCGACTACACTTGCGTCCCATATGTCGTCACCATCTTTACGTTTACGTAAAGTGCTTGCACTCCCCAGCCTCGCTTGCAACGATAAGCCCAACCAAGGGAGAGACAGATGAGCTTCGACCAGATTCGCCTCGACAAACATGAGGGCATCGCGCTGCTGACGCTCCACCGGCCCGACCGGATGAACGCCTTTACCACCCAGATGATGCTGGAAATCGTCGCCGCGCTTGACGAATGCGATGCCGACGACGGGGTGCGCGCGGTGATCTTCACCGGGTCAGGCGACCGCGCTTATTGCGCCGGCGCCGACCTCGGCCAAGGCGCTGCGACCTTCGACTATGACAAGCGCACCGATAAGGCGGCGCTGCTGCCCGATGGCATGGCGGCGAGCCCGGTCGGCGCGGACGGCACGATCGACTGGTCGCACCCGCTGATCCGCGATTCGGGCGGGCGCGTGTCGATGCGGATCTTCGACTGCAAGAAGCCGGTGCTCGGCGCGATCAACGGCGCCGCGGTCGGCATCGGCGCGACGATGACGCTGTCGATGGACGCGCGCCTCGCGAGCGAGACCGCGCGTTACGGCTTTGTCTTTGCGCGGCGCGGCATCGTGCCAGAGGCGGCGTCGAGCTGGTTCCTGCCGCGCCTCGTGGGCATCCAGAACGCCGTCGACTGGTGTTATTCGGGCCGCCTGATCGATGCCGCCGAAGCGCATCAAAAGGGGCTTGTGCAATCGGTCCACAAGCCCGGCGAACTGGTCGACGCCGCGATCGCCAAGGCGCGCGAGCTGACCGACCACAGCGCGCCGGTGTCGGTCGCGCTCACCCGCCATATGCTGTGGCGCATGCTCGGCGCGCCGCACCCGATGAGCGCGCACCGCTGGGACAGCCGCGCGATTTTCGCGCGCGGACGCAGCGCCGATGCCGCCGAGGGGGTGTCGAGCTTCCTCGAAAAGCGCCCCGCGAATTTCACGGTCAGCGTCGCGAACGACTATCCCTGGTTCGCCGAGTTCGAGGACACCCCGCCCTATAGCTGACGGCTTTTCCTGAAATAGGGCCGGAAAAACATATAGAGACCGCTGAACATCAAGAGAAAGAGCGGCGGCAACGGCAGGTAATAGACCCACTGGGCGGGCTGCTGCCCCGCGCCGAGCATGACGAAAATCGCGATGACGATCGCGGTGAAGAGGATCGATACCCAGCGGTGAAACTGCCGGATCCACAGGCTCCAGTTCATGATATTCTCCCTGTTTGGTTGTCAGTCGAGCTTGGCGACGACCTTCTCGAGATTTTCGAGATGGATGCGCCAGCCGCCCTTGGCGCCGCCGAAGGCCTGCTTCTGGTCGGGCCGGAAACCGGCCTGCTCCATGCGGAGCAGCGTGCCGGCGCCCGTCGGTTCGAGCGTGAAGGTGACGACGCTTTCCAACTGGTAGGCCGGATCATCGTGCGCATAATTCCATGTGTAGGACAGTGTCCGGCCGGGATCGACGTCGAGGATCTCGCAGTCGACATTTCCCCAGTCGCCGCGCAGCTGGAACCGGTGGCCGAGATCGAGACCGAAATCGTTCTTCATCAGCCATTCCTCGATCAGGTGCGGCTGCGTCAGCGCGCGCCAGAGCTTTTCGGGTGGGTGCGGGATTTCGCGCTCGACGGTAACGGTGCGCACGTCGGTATCGGTCATTGATCCATCCTTTTGAGCAAATCTTCGAGATCGTCGAACCGCGCTTCCCAGAAGCGGTTCATCCGGCCGGTCCAGTCGACCAGCGGCGCGAGCGCGCGCTGCTGCGCGCTGTAATGCGTCTGGCGTCCCTCGTGCCGGTCGAGCACCAGCCCCGCCTGTTTGAGGACGCCGAGATGTTTGGAGACCGCGGGCTGCGAAATGCCGGCGCCCGCGGTGAGCGCGCCAACCGTCTGCTCACCGTCGAGGCACAACCGCTCGAAGAGCGTGCGCCGCGTCGGGTCGGCGAGCGCCCTGAAAAGAAGGTCGGGGGAATATTGCGTCATATCCATAACTCTCTGGCTATGGATCATCCCATAACCATAGAGTTATGAATGTGTCAAGCCCACCCAATCAGACGGCGTCGTATTTCCGCCGCCCGCGCGTCGCGGCCATGCTGTGCGTGTTCTTGAGCGCGGGGGTATGGCTGCGGATCGTTTCGACATTGTGCCAGTTGGCGGTGACGCGCTCGGGCGTCAGCGCGACCGTGACATAACCGCGATCTTCGGTGTTCGCCCATTTGAGTTCGGGCGAGGACCCGCGCAGCGCCGCGACGCGCCGGGCATCGGAAATCCCGCGGGTGTAATTCTCATAACCGGGCGAGGTCACGCTCTGCCCGGCGATTTCGATCCCCGCGGGCCGCCCGCCCTCGGCCAGGTCGAACGCCCACGCATTATGCGTGTCGCCGGTGAGGGTGACGAGGTCGGCGTCGGCGCGCTGCGCCGCGGCGAGCAGGCGCGAACGCGCGGCCGGATAGCCGTCCCACGCGTCGAGATTGAACGGCAAGCCGGCTCTCGCAGCGAGCATCGAGGTTTCGACGCGGCGGCGGACATTGTCGGCCATGTTCGCGCCGAACCAGTCCTTCGTCTCGGGCGGGGTGAACAGGCTGCCCATGATCACCTGCTGCGCGCAGACCTGCCAGCGCGTCCCCGCTTTGGCCGAGGCGGCGAGCCCCGCGAACAGCCAATTCTCCTGTTCAGCGCCCATCATCTGGCGCGCCGGATCGCGATAGGCGGTTTCGGCGAACTGTTTGAGCTTCGCCGCAGCGTCGCCGGCGCCCGCAACGATCTCGTCGATCTCGAACTGCTTGTCGCGGCCGGTGACGCGCGTTTCGGGCAGGAAGATCGTCGCGAGATCGCCGACCTGATAGTGGCGCCAGCGAGTGTCGGCGACGGGCATCCATTCGCGGTAGGCGCGCTCGGCGGCGGCGGCGCGATCGGCCCAGCTGCCCTCGCCTTCGTTGTGATTCTCCGCTCCGCCCTTCCATGTGTCGTTCGTGAATTCATGATCGTCCCACTGGGCGATCATCGGGTACAGCTGGTGCAGGCGCGCAAGGTCGGGGTCGCTGCGATAGGCGGCGTAGCGGAGGCGATAATCGGCGAGCGCGACGATCTCGTGCGCCGGCTGAATATCGCGGCCTGGAACCATCTGTTTGATCGACGGATAATCGCCGGCGGGATATTCGTAGAGATAATCGCCGACATGGACCGCAAGGTCGATGTCCTGCCGCGCCGCGGCGTGGGCATAGGCGTTGAACCAGCCGAACGGCAGGTTCGAGCAGGAGAAGAGCGCGAGCGTGAAGTTACCCGTCGGTCCCGCGGGCAAGGTGCGTGTGCGACCGGTGACCGACTTCGTCCCGTCGGGTGCGACGAAGCGGTAGAAATACCAGCGGCCGGGTTCGAGCCCGTCGACAACCAGCTTGGCCGTGTGGTCGCGTTCGCCCTCTGCGGTGACGCTGCCGCCACCCACGATCCGGGCGAAGTCGGGGGTTTCGGACAGCTCTGCCGTCAGCGCGCTGTCGTTCGCCGCGGCATAACGCGTCCAGAGCAGAACCGAATTCGCGCCGGGCTCGCCGCTCGCGACGCCATGGGTAAAGCCCTGTGCCATCGCCGCGCGCACTGCGCCCGGCAGCGACAGCGCCGCGAGCCCCGCGGTGCCGAGCTTGATGAGCAGGCGCCGGTCCATTTCGCCCCAAAGCTGGTGCATCGCGATTCTCCTCTTCGTCTTCGTCTGGCCGGGTCTTTGCCCGGCCTTTGTTACGATTCGGCGCGCCTATCCCATCACCCCGAGCGCGAGCAGCAGCAGCATGAACATGACGACCGCGTACAGGCTGAAGAAGAGAAGCAAAGTGGCACGCACCAGCGCCCCGAACCGCGACGAGCGATAGGCGCCGCGAAGCTGGCGATACATGTGGAAGGGCACATAAAGCATCGCAAAGGCGGTCGCGACCTCGCCGAATATCGTCAGGTTGAGCAATCGCACGACGACAAACAGGAGCAGCATGAAGCTGATCGAGTAAGTGACGAAAACGAAATGGTCGTAGGTGTGGAAGCGGCGGCTGAACGGAAAGAGCAGCCACATGAAAGGCAGCGACAGCGGGATCAGCGCCCAGGCGAATTTATAGGCGTTCGCCTGCAATTTATAGAGCGTCAGGCCCGGGTTCGCGATCGCCTTTTCAAGGCCATGGTCGATGAAGGGAACGCCGGTGTCGACCTTGGTGCGCGACAGGAACTCGACGCTCGTCATCATCTGCTTGCCGGGATCGTCGAGCACGGGAGGACCTTTTTCGCGTTCTTCTTTGCTCAGATTGCGCGCGACGCCGAGATAGTCGGCGCTTTTCTGGAGCGTGTCGCGCTCCTCCATCAGCTCACTCCGCTCCGCAGCGGGCAAATTCTTGCCCGCGAGGCGCGCATCGACCCGGTCGACTTCCTCCTGGAAACTCTCCTTCAGCGCGTTGGACCGCGTCTGCTCGGCCGCCGCCTCGGCGATCTCCTCGCTGAAACCCCCACCGCTGCCGACCATCGCGAGCACGGCATAAGTCAGGAACACGGCGAACAGGAACAGCGCGAGCGGCGAGACGAAGCGCGCGCGCTCGCCGTGGATATAGCGGCGCGTCAGGTCGCCAGGCCGCCAGCTGAGCAGCGGCAGCGTGTTCCAGATCTTGCCCTCGAAATGGAAGATCGCGTGGACGAGGTCATGCCCGATCGCGCCAAAGCTGCGGTGCACATCGGCGCGCTGGCCGCAATGGTGGCAGTGCGAGCCGGCGAGGCTGGTGCCGCAGTTCAGGCAGCGCGTCGATGCGTGGCCGTGAGACACCCCGCCATGTTGCGGCTCGACCGCGCGCCCCGCGAGCCCCGCCGTCACGGCCGCGCCGATTCCCTCGATATCCCCTGTCATGGCGCGCACCCTAAGCAGAGGCGCGAAGCTGCGCAACGGGGGTTTCGCGGGCGGCGCAGACCGTGATAGGGCGGCGGCATGAACGCCGAAGCTCTCACTGCCCCGCCGATGCCCGGCGATGCCGCCGCCCTGATCGCCGACATGGGCGCGCGCGCGCGCGCCGCGGCGAAAGCGCTCGCGCTGGCGCCGACGGCGGACAAGGCCGCCGGGCTGGTTGCGGCCGCGGCGGCGATCCGCGCGCGGGCAGCGGATATTCTGGCCGCCAATGCCGAAGACATGGCGGCAGGACAGAAGAACGGCCTGTCGGGCGCGATGCTCGACCGGCTGCGGCTCGACGACGGACGGGTCGCCGCGATCGCCGACGCGATCGACGCGGTCGCGGCGCTGCCCGATCCCTCGGGGGCCGAGATCGACCGCGTGACGCGGCCGAACGGATTGGTGCTCAGCCGCGTGCGCGTACCGCTGGGCGTCGTCGGCATCATCTATGAAAGCCGGCCCAATGTAACCGCCGATGCGGCGGCGCTCGGGCTGATGTCGGGCAACGCCGTGATCCTGCGCGGCGGCAGCGAGGCGGCCCGGTCGAACCGCGCGATCCACGCTGCTTTCGCGGCGGGGCTGGTCGAGGCCGGCCTGCCCGCCGATGCAGTGCAGCTTGTCCCGACGCAGGACCGCGCCGCGGTGGGCGCGATGCTCCGCGCGCAAGGGCTGATCGACATCATCATCCCGCGCGGCGGCAAGGGACTGGTCGGGCGCGTGCAGGACGAGGCGCGCGTGCCGGTGCTCGCGCATCTCGACGGGATCAATCACCTCTATATCGACGGCGCCGCCGATCCTGAAAAGGCGGTCACGCTTGCCGTCAACGCCAAGATGCGCCGTACCGGCGTGTGCGGCGCGACCGAGACGATCCTGATCGATCACGCCTACCCCGCGCCGCTCGCGATCATCGACGCGCTGGTCACGGCGGGATGCGAAGTGCGCGGCGACAAGGCGATCACGGCGCTCAGCCCGCATGTCGAACCCGCGTCGACCGGCGACTGGGACTGCGAATATCTCGACGCGATCGTGTCGATCGCCATAGTCGACGGCCTCGCCGGCGCGCTCGCGCATATCGACGCGCATTCGAGCCGCCACACCGACGCGATCGTCACCGAAGACGCCGCCGCCGCCGAACGCTTCCTCGCGGGTGTCGACAGCGCGATCGTCATGCACAACGCCTCGACGCAATTCGCCGACGGCGGCGAATTCGGCCTTGGCGCCGAAATCGGCATCGCCACGGGGCGCCTCCACGCGCGCGGCCCGGTCGCGCTCGAAGGACTGACGACGTACAAGTGGCTGGTGCGCGGCACGGGACAGGTCCGGCCTTGAAAATCCGCACCGCGCTGCTGCTGGCCGCCTGCATTGCCGTCACACCATTTTTCTGGCTCGTGAGCCGGGACTATCTGATGCTATCCGGCGTGACAGGCATCTCGGAAAGCCACGCCCAATTCCTCTTGGTCGAACGGCTGGCGGAGAGCGCACGGGATTTAGGCGTTACAGCCCGGCGGGCGTCGGATAGCGACTTGACGCCGGCTTGCGTGACCATTCCCGTTAAAGATCGAAAGGCTGCTACAGAGGCCGGGCGTGCGCTGGGCCTTTATCGCACTCTTGCGATGGAAACCCTCTTTCAGATGGCGGGGCGCAATCATATCGAAGCCAGTTTTTCGAAGCATGAGATGATTTTCTTGAGCGCCTGCATGCAGGCAACGCCGCTGGCCCGCTGGTGCCAGCGGAAGTTCGACGGGCGCGCTGACGATACAGATGGACGGCGTCAGAAGCAGAAGATCAAACTGGGCATCCTGCGGCCGGTTTCGGGCCGCGATACAGTGAAGAATTTGCCTTACTGCGACACATTGCCGACAATCGTTGCGGACTCGGCGGAGACATGATCCCCACCGGCCTCCTCGGCGGCAGTTTCAATCCCGCGCATGGCGGGCACCGCGCGATCAGTTTGAATGCGATCGACGCGCTCGGGCTCGACGAGCTGTGGTGGCTGGTGTCGCCGGGCAATCCGCTCAAGCCCAAGGCGGGCATGGCGTCGCTCGCCGCACGGCTCGGTTCGGCGCAGCATATGGCGCGGCGGTCGCCGATTCGCGCGACGGGAATCGAGGCCGAGCTTGGCACGCGCTACACGATCGACACGCTCAAAAAGCTCGTCCGGCGCTACCCGAACCGCCAGTTCATCTGGATCATGGGGGCCGACAATCTGGTCCAATTGCCCCAATGGCGCGACTGGCGGGGGATCGCGCGATTGATGCCGATTGCGGTTGTCGCGCGTCCGGGCTATAATGACCGCGCCCATGCAAGACGTGCGATGGGTTGGCTTCGGCGCTTCGTCCGGCCCGCGGACCAGAAATTGCATTGGACGGACTGGAGACCGCCCGCCCTCGTGTTCCTGCGATTTTCGCCCGATGTGCGATCCGCAACTGCGATACGGCAGGCCAACCCCCGCTGGTTCGAACGCTATGAAGGCCGCGCATTGCGCGACCCGCTGACGCGTTCGCGGCTTGTGGACCCGACTAGGAAAGGACGCATTTGATCTCCGCCACCCAGGATGCCGCCAATGGCGCCGCATCCGCCAACGACAATGTGGACGCGCTCCACGCTCTGATCCTCCACCAGCTGGATGAGGACCAGGCCCAGGAAACCATCTCCATCCCGCTTGCCGGCAAAAGCAGCATCGCCGATCATATGGTGATCGCGAGCGGCCGGTCGACGCGCCATGTCTCGGCCATCGCCGAGAAACTGGCACAGCGGATCAAGCAGGAAGCGGGCCGCCAGGTTCGCGTCGAAGGACTGCCCAATGCCGATTGGGTGCTGCTCGATGCGGGCGA
>NZ_JAKFEM010000024.1:0-75557 GCF_036675685.1 Sphingopyxis sp. | reverse complement strand
CCCCCGGCGTAAGGCGGCGCCAACATAAACCCGCGCGTGCGACTCCCGTTGGCCCCGCTCTCCCGCTTCGCCTTCGGACAGTCATTCCCCGCCGCGCCAACATGGGGACTGCAATCCTATGACGACCACGGGCAACGACACGCTTGGCACCCGCTCGACGCTGAGCGTCGGCGGCAAGAATTACGCATATTATTCGCTCGACAAGGCCGCCGCGAAGCTCGGCGACGTGTCGCGGCTGCCGTTCAGCATGAAGGTGCTGCTCGAAAACCTGCTGCGCTTCGAGGATGGCGGCTTCACCGTGTCGACCGACGACGTCCAGGCGCTGGTCGACTGGCAGAAGGACCCGCATTCGAACCGCGAGATCCAGTATCGCCCGGCGCGCGTGCTGCTCCAGGATTTCACCGGCGTTCCCTGCGTCGTCGACCTCGCCGCGATGCGCGATGCGATCGCGACGCTCGGCGGCGACACGACCAAGATCAACCCGCTCGTCCCCGTGCACCTCGTCATCGACCATAGTGTGATGGTCGACGAATTCGGCCACCCGAAGGCGTTCGAGCAGAATGTCGAGATCGAATATTATCGCAACGGCGAACGCTACGACTTCCTGAAATGGGGATCGAAGAGCCTCGACAATTTCAAGGCGGTCCCCCCGGGCACCGGCATCTGCCACCAGGTCAACCTCGAGCATATCGCGCAGGCGGTGTGGTCCAGCGACGACGCGTCGGGCGCGACCGTCGCCTATCCCGACACCTGCGTCGGCACCGACAGCCACACGACGATGATCAACGGGCTCGGCGTGCTCGGCTGGGGCGTCGGCGGGATCGAGGCCGAGGCCGCGATGCTCGGCCAGCCGGTGTCGATGCTGATCCCCGAAGTCGTCGGGTTCAAATTCACCGGCAAATTGAACGAGGGCGTCACCGCGACCGACCTCGTGCTCACCTGCACCCAGATGCTGCGCGCCAAGGGCGTCGTCGGCCGCTTCGTCGAATATTTCGGCCCCGGGCTCGCGTCGCTGTCGCTCGCCGACCGCGCGACGCTCGCCAATATGGCGCCCGAATATGGCGCGACCTGCGGCTTCTTCGGCATCGACGACAAGACGCTCGACTATATGCGCCTGACCGGCCGCAGCGCCGAGAATATCGCGCTGGTCGAGGCCTATGCGAAGGCGCAGGGGCTGTGGATCGTCGAGGGCGCCGCCGACCCGGTGTTCACCGACACGCTCGAACTCGACATGTCGACCGTCGTCCCGTCGCTCGCGGGGCCGAAGCGTCCGCAGGACAAGGTCGTGCTCACCGAAGTCGATAATGTGTTCAACGCCGACCTCGCCAACGTCTACAAGCATGACGGGTTCAAGCGCGTTCCGGTCGCGGGCGCCAGCCACGACATCGGCGACGGCGACGTCGTGATCGCCGCGATCACCAGCTGCACCAACACCTCGAACCCCAGCGTGATGGTCGCCGCGGGGCTCGTCGCCAAGAAGGCGAACGAGCGCGGCATGAAGCCCAAGCCGTGGGTCAAGACCTCGCTCGCCCCGGGGTCGCAGGTCGTCACCGACTATCTGGTGAAGGCGGGGCTGCAGGTCCATCTCGACGCGGTCGGCTATAATCTCGTCGGCTATGGCTGCACGACGTGCATCGGCAATTCGGGGCCGCTGGCGCAGCCGATTTCGGATGCGATCAACGGCAACGACATCGTCGCCGCGTCGGTGCTGTCGGGCAACCGCAACTTCGAAGGCCGCGTGTCGCCCGACGTGCGCGCGAACTTCCTCGCCTCGCCGCCGCTCGTCGTCGCCTATGCGCTCAAGGGCACGGTGACCGAGGATTTCACGACGACCCCGATCGGGCAGGACCAGGACGGCAAGGACGTCTTCCTCGCCGACATCTGGCCGACCAACCAGGAAGTCGCCGACACGATGAACGCCGCGATCGACCGCGATATGTTCGAGGCGCGCTACGCCCATGTCTACAAGGGCGACGAGCATTGGCAGAAGATAGAGGTCGAAGGATCGGACACCTATCAGTGGCGCGCGGGCTCGACCTATGTCGCGAACCCGCCGTACTTCGAGGGCATGACGATGACCCCCGCGCCGGTGAAGGACATCATCGACGCCAAGCCGCTCGCGATCCTCGGCGACAGCATAACCACCGACCACATCTCGCCCGCGGGTTCGATCAAGGCGGACTCGCCGGCCGGAAAATGGCTTATGGAACATCAGGTTAGCAAGGCCGACTTCAACAGCTACGGCGCCCGCCGCGGCCACCACGACGTCATGATGCGCGGCACTTTCGCCAACATCCGCATCAAGAACGAAATGGTCCCCGGCATCGAAGGCGGCATGTCGCGCTACGGCGCCGAAGTCATGCCGATCTACGACGCCGCGATGCGCCACAAGGCCGACGGCACGCCGCTGGTGGTGATCGCGGGCAAGGAATATGGTACCGGCTCGTCGCGCGACTGGGCGGCAAAGGGCACCAATTTGCTCGGCGTCCGCGCCGTGATCGTCGAAAGCTTCGAGCGCATCCACCGCTCGAACCTCGTCGGCATGGGCGTGCTGCCGCTGCAGTTCACCGACGGCCAGACGCGCGAGACGCTGGGCCTGACCGGCGACGACACCTTCACCATCACCGGCGTCGCCGATCTCAAGCCGCGCCAGACGGTGACGGTGAATGTCACGCGCCCCGACGGCTCGACCTTCAGCTTCGATACGCTCTGCCGCATCGATACGGCAAACGAGGTCGAATATTATATGAACGGCGGCATCCTGCACTACGTGCTGCGCAAGCTCGCCGCGTAACGGCGGAAGGACGTCAGAGACGCCCGCCCCCTCGCCGGGGCGGGCGTTTTCTTTTTGGAAGGGAAGCGGATGAGCGCGGAAACCATCGTCATCGAGGTCATCGGCTGGGCCGCGGCCGTCATCATCCTTGCCGCCTATATCCTGCTCTCGCTCGGCAAGCTCGAAGGACGCAGCTATCTATATCAGTGGATGAATGTGATCGGCGCGGGCGGCTTTATCATCAATTCGGGCTATAATGGCGCACTGCCCTCGGCGGTGCTGAACGTCATCTGGGCCGCGATGGGGATCTTCACCCTGTGGAGCGTATGGCGCGCACGGCGGGCCGCGCGCGCGCCGGTCCCCTAGGGCTTCGCGGCCTCGGCATTCCACGCCGCAACCTTGGCGTTCGTATCGGCGAGCATCTTGTCGAGCGCCGCACGATCATGGACCGTCCCGCGCATCACCACCGTATCGATGGCACGCGTCGCAGCGATGTCTTCAAGCGGATTTCTGCCCAGCAATACTAGGTCAGCCGCCATGCCTGGCCGAATCGCGCCGTAGCGGTCGAGCTGGCCGAACCACGCCGGCCCCGCGCGCGTCGCCGCGGCGAGCGCCTGCGCCGAGGTCAGCCCCTTTTCGGCGAACAGCGCGATCTCGTCGTGCAGGCCGAAGCCCGGATAGTTGAAGCTGTTGAGAAAGCCCGCGTCGGTCCCCGCGATGATCGGCACCCCCGCTTCGGCGAGCATCGGCAGGATCGCCGCCATCTCGTCGATATGGGCGTGCCGCGCCGCGATCGCGGCGGCATCGGCCTTGGCTGCGCGCTCGACGCGCCAGTCATAGGTCTTGCGCAGCTTCGGGCCGATATAGGCGAGGCCGGCATCCTTCGAATGATCGTCGCGGTCGAGCCAGGCGATGATGCGGCTGCCATTGAGCGTCGGAGTGACGAACACGCCCTTGGCGGCAAAACGGCGATAGGCGGCCATCGCGGTATCGCGGTCGAAACCGGCGTCGAGGCGGCGGTTCGCCTCGGCGCGATCGATGCGCCCCGCGGCGAAATCGGCGGCGACCGCGGCCTCATCCTTCGCCCCGGCGTTATAGGCATAGTCGAGATGCTCGATCGAGCTGATCCCGGCATTGACCGCCTGGTCGACCGTCAGCGCCATCGGAATATGGCCCGAGGTCCGAAGGCCGAGCGCCTTCGCCTGCCGCAGCGCATAGAGGAACAGTTCGGGCTTCAGCGTGCTGTCGGTGATTTTCACGAAATCGACCTTGTCGCGCTGCTTCAGGCGCGCGAGCGCGGCGTCGACATCGGCTTCGCTGCCGACCTCGATCGTGCCTTTCCAGAGCGGGGCAATCCCTTCGATCTTCGCCCCCGAGGTCAGCAGCCGCGGGCCGAACAGCGTTCCGTTCGCAATCTCGCCGCGCCACGCCAGCACTTGGTTGGGCAGGTCGCCCGATGCGTCGCGGATCGTCGTGATACCGTTCGCGACATAGAGCGGCAGCAGCGCCTTATTTTCTTCGATCAGCTCGGGGCCGCCACCGAAATGGACGTGCATGTCCCAAAGGCCCGGGATCAGGAAGCGTCCTTTGCCGTCGATTTTCTGCCTTGCGCGCCAGCCTTGCGCGATTGCGGCGTCGCGGCCGACCGCGACGATGTCGGTGCCGTGCAGCACGACCGCCTGATCCTCGATCGCCTTGGCGCCCTCGACATCAATCAGCGTAACGTGGCGGATGATGACGTCGCCCTGCTTCTGCGCTGCGGATGCTGGTTGCCCAAAGACCATCAGGGCAGAGGCGAGAGCAGTAAGCAGGCGTTGCATCGCGGGGACCTTTCCGAACAGGAAAACCCCTTAACGCCGCGAGGGCAAAAACAACAAGGCTGAAGGATGGTGGGCGCTGACGGGCTCGAACCGCCGACCCTCTCGGTGTAAACGAGATGCTCTACCAACTGAGCTAAGCGCCCCCGTTCAGGGAAGCGCGCCCCTGCCACAAGCTGCCGCCGCTGGCAAGCGCGCCGCTATTCCTCCAGCGCCTCGAAATAACGCGCGAGCGCATCGCACGCGCCTTCGGCGAGCGCGATGAAGATGCGCCGGCCGTCGTGCGGGTCGGCTTCGCGCACGAACAGGCCGGCGTCGGTCATCGTCTTGATCCAGCGCAGTGCGGTCGTCGCGGGGACGGCGGCCGCGATGCAGAGGCTCGACACCGATACCGGCTGGCGCTCGAGCCGCGCGGCGTAGAGGTCGAGCAGCATGTCCCACGCCGGATCGGCGAACAGGTCGGCGGGAAAATATTGCTCGCGCATCCGCCGCTGGCGAAGCACCCGTCGCACCGCCTTCGCGCGCTGCCGGTCGATCGTGCGGTCTTCGGGCACGAAGCTGCGCGGCATGTTCGCATAATCGCGCGGCGGTGAACGGACCTGCCCCGGATAATCGGCAAAATCGTCGCCCCGCGGCGCAAAACCCGCAGGGGTGCCGCCAAGGCCGCGCTGGCCAGCGAGGTCGCCGAGCAAACGGGAGATGCGCGCCACTTCCTCCTGCAGCTGGTCGATCCGTTCCATCGCATCGCCGCGCGCTATATCGTGGACCGTCATCCGCGGCGTGCGCCGCACCGCCACCAGCGCCATCAGGCGTTCGGTCGCATCGGCATCGACCAGATATTCGGTCCGCAGCGATTCGGGGATAACCGCCGCGACGCGGTCGAGCGCGGCGAGTGTGGTTTCGCAGATCAGACTGCATCCGCGCTCGGCCGCTGCCGCGCAGAGATCGGCGAGCATTTCGCTTTCGATCATTTCGGCGGCGGTCAGCCAGATCATGTCGATCGCGCCCATCCGGCGCACATGGTCCGCGGCGCGGGGCGCGGAAATCGCTGCGACGAGCCGCACGTCGCCCACGCGATCGATGTCGGGCGCGCAGTCCCGCGGTCCTACGAACAGCAACCGCGCCGGCGCCGCCCCGGCATCCCCCGCATCGGGCCAGGTCGCGGCACCATGAACGGCAGTGCCCAAGCCCTCAAATCGAAAATCCGTCCGCACTTGTGTGTCCTGGTCCATCATGATGCCTGTCTCCGCTTCGTCGCTCCACCTTGGCGTAACTATGTCGTCATTTCGGCGGTATTCACCTTTTGTTCGTTCCTGTTTTCCGCCGATCCGGACCCAAGCGATGTTCGTTGCATGAGTCGGCGCGTGGCGGCCCGAGTGGAATTAATCCAATTTGGACATGATTTGTTCTCCTCGTCAATATCTACTTCACACTTGCCAAGCGGCGCGGACCGGGTCAGTCGAAGTACCATGGTTTCAGGCCCCTCTCCGCTCACCCGCTTGCGCTGGCGGCGGCGCTTCCGCTCGCTGGTCGCGCTGTTGCTGCTCGGCGGGCTGGCCTATGCGGCGTGGGTGTGGCTGCCGGCGCCGGTGACCACAGTTCCGCTGGTCCATGTCATCGACGGCGACAGCCTGACGGTGCAGCACGAGGACGCCACGCTGACGATCCGCCTGACCGGCATCGACGCGGTCGAATATCGACAGGATTGCGCGCGCGGCGACGCGAGTCGCTGGCCTTGCGGACGCGAAGCGCGGACGATGCTCGAAAAACTCGCGGGCCGCGGGCCGCTCTATTGCGAGGTCGCGGCAAAGGATCATTACGACCGCACGCTCGCCGCCTGCCGCACTCGCCCCTTCCCCGACGGGATCGACCTTGGCGCCGAAATGGTCCGGCAAGGCTGGGCGATCGCGACCGTCGAAGCCTATATGGTCGAAGAAGCCGAGGCGCAGGCGAAACGACGCGGCATCTGGCAGGGCGACTTCGTCCGTCCCGAAAACTGGCGCGCGACGCACGAGCGTCCGGCCACCGCGCTGACGCCGCCCGACGCGTAACCACGCACCCGCTATGCCTCGCCGCCGTTTCCGGCTAGGGCGAGCGTCATGAACAGCCTGTTCCCCGTCATGATCGGCGGCGCGATCGGCGCCGGGGCCCGCCATCTGGTTGGCCAGGCGATGCTCGCGCGGCTCGGCCCCGGCTTCCCATGGTGGACGCTGTCGATCAATATCGTCGGCAGCCTCCTGATGGGCCTGCTCGTCGGCTGGCTCGCGCGCAGCGGTGGCGGCGACACGGCGCGGCTGTTCGTCGGCGTCGGGATTCTCGGCGGCTTCACCACCTTTTCCTCTTTCAGCATGGAATATTGGATGCTTTTCGAACGCGGCCAAAACGCGCAGGCAGCCGCCTATGTCCTCGCGTCGGTCATCGGTGCGATCGCCGCCTGCGGGCTGGGCCTGTTCCTTGTGCGGCAGGTGCCGGCATGAGCGACGCCAAGCCAAATCTCGATGGCGCGACCATCGCCGAGGAAGACGACGGCATCCGGCTCGACCGCTGGTTCAAGCGTCACCGCGAGGGGACGCCGCACGCGCTGCTCGCACGCTGGGCGCGGTCGGGACAGCTCACGCTCGACGGGAAAAAGGCCGACGTGTCGGATCGCATCGCGACGGGCCAGAAACTGGTGATGCCGAGCCCGCCGGTCGAGACCGTCGCGCGCCCGGCGCGCAAGGGCCGTCCGCTGACCGACGCCGACGTCGAGCTGGCGACCGGGATGGTGATCCACCGCGACGCGAGCGCGATCGTGCTGAACAAGCCGCCGGGGCTCGCGACGCAGGGCGGCACCAAGACCGAGAGCCACGTCGACGGCCTGCTCGATGCGCTGAAATTCGATGGGCCAACGCGGCCCAAGCTCGTCCACCGGCTCGACAAGGATACGTCGGGCGCGCTGCTGATCGCGCGCACGCCAAAGGCGGCCGCCTATTTCGCAAAGAGCTTTTCGAACCGCAGCGCGAAGAAGACCTATTGGGCGCTGATTGTCGGCGTGCCCGACATCCAGCAGGGCGAGATCGACCTGCCGCTCGCCAAGCAGCCGGGATCGGGCGGCGAGAAGATGCACGTCCACGACAGCGGCCTTGCCTCGAGGACGCGCTACCGCGTGATCGAGCGCGCGGGGAACAGCGCGGCGTGGGTCGAATTGCAGCCGCTGACCGGGCGCACGCATCAGCTGCGCGTCCATATGGCGGCGATCGGGCATCCGATCGTCGGCGACGGCAAATATGGCGGCAAGGGCGCGTTCCTGACCGGCACGATCAGCCGCAAGATGCACCTGCACAGCCGGCGATTGCGCATCGACCATCCCGACGGCGGCGCGATCGATATCAGCGCCGACCTGCCCGCCCATTTCGCGGCGAGCATCGACGATCTGGGTTTCGACCTGCTGCTCGGCGATGTCGGCATCGACGCGGGCGAAAAAGGCCCGCCGCCCAAATCGGCGCTGAAGGCGCAGGCGAAGGCGCACAGCAAGCAGATCCGCAAGGCGCGGCGCGGCGAACGGCGCGGCCGCACCGCCGAAGGAAAGCCCACCGATTTCGTCGGCAAGCCGAAACCCAAACCCAAGGCGAAACCGGGGAAGCCCGGCAAGCCGGCGTCGGGGAAGCCCGCGGGTAAAAAGCCGAGCGCGAAGAAGCATCCGGCGCGCTCACCCAAAGCGGGCTGATGCACCCGAACTCCGCCTTTCGCCCGCGGCAGGACGATCTCGCCGAATTGCTCGTGCGCGAGATCGGCTTTGCCGCGATCTTTGCCAACACCCCCGATGGGCCGCGCGTCGCGCACGCGCCGGTGGTGTTGAGCGCCGATGCGATCACGCTGCAATTCCACATCGCGCGCGGTAACGCGCTGACCCGCCACTTGGGCGGCGCGAGTGCGCTCGCCGTCGTGCAAGGTCCCGACGCCTATGTCAGCGCGAGCTGGTACAGCGAAGCCGACCAAGTGCCGACGTGGAATTATGTCGCGATAGAAATGGAAGGCACAGTGCGCAAGCTCGACGACGACGCACTGGTCGCGCAGCTCGATACACTCTCTGCGCAGCACGAGGCGCGCGTCGGCGCCAATCCGCCATGGACGCGGGGCAAAATGAACCCCGCGCTCTTCAGCAAGATGACCGGCGCCATTGTCGGTTTCGAAATGCGCATCACCGCATGGCGCCCGACAATCAAGCTGTCGCAGAACAAGCCCGCCGACGAGCGCGAACGCGTGATCGAGGGGGTCGAGGCAACGGGCCACGGCGCGCTCGCACAGTTGATGCGCCACCTCGGCGGCGATAGGGAGGGCGCATGACCCAGGCTGATGATGCTCTCGCCAAAAAACGCTTCTTTGCCATCACGTCGATGCGCCTGATGGGCGCGATCTTCGTGGCTGTCGGTTTTGTGCTGATCCGCGGCGGATGGGAACTCGCCGGCCAGCCGACCGACCGCTGGCTCGGGGTTGCCGTCGTGCTGATCGGCGCGTTCGATTTCGCCGTCATGCCGCTGCTCCTCGCGCGGCGCTGGCGCTCGCCCAAAGACCTGTGATCGACCTGTGAAGCGTTTCTGGAAAGAGGTCGAAGTCGCCCTGCAGGACGGCGGCTGGGGCATCGCGCTCGATGGGCGGCCGGTGCGCACGCCGCATCGCGCGCCGCTGGTCGTGACGAGCCTCGCGCTGGCCGAGGCGATTGCCGCCGAATGGCGTGAACAGGGCGAGACGATCGATCCCTCGAATATGCCGATGACCGGCATCGCCAATGCCGCGATCGATCTCGCCTCGCCCGACCCGGCCGCCTTTGCCGAGCCCGTTGCCGCCTATGCCGCGACCGACCTTTTCTGTTACCGCGACGACCGCGATGCGATGCTCCAGGCTGAACAGGTAGCGGCGTGGAACCCGTTGCTCACATGGGCGGAGGCGCGTTTCGGGATCGAATTCGTCATCACGCAGGGGATTTTGCCCGTCGATCAGCCGCGGGTGACGATCGCGGCGCTCCGCGCTGCGGTGTTTGCGATCGATCCGTGGCGGATGGCGGCGCTGACACCGCTGGTCACCATCGGCGGGTCACTCGTCGCGGGCCTTGCGCGCATCGAAGAAGCGTTCGACGCAGAGCTTTTGTGGGAGGCGGTGAGCCTCGACGAGCTGTATCAGGAACGCCGCTGGGGCGCCGACGCGCAGGCGCAGGCGCAGCGCGCCGCGCACAAGCGCGACTGGGACAATGCGGCGCGGTTTTTGGGGTTGCTCGACTAGGGTGTGACCCGATCCCACCCGTCTTCCCGAGCGAAGGCGAGGCAGCGACGTCGAGGTTCTCGCTTCGCTCGAACGAGCCCCTCGTCTTCGACCAAGGGCCGAAGTTTATCCTGAGCGCCTGCCAAGGCAGTCGAAGGCTCGGGGATGCGGTTTAAATGACGGTGATTGCACTCTAATCCGTAAAATTCGGCTTGCGCTTCTGCATCCCCGCCATCACCGCCTCCATCTGGTTCGGGGTGCGGATCACCTTCACCTGCTCGTCGCTTTCGGCCTGCAATATTTCGGCGTCGCTCGCATCGGCGAGCATGTTGCACAGCCGCTTGGCACCGCGGATCGCGTGCGGATTCTTGTCGGCGATCACGTGGGCAAGCTCCATCGCCTTGACCAGCGGATCGTCGGACACATGCGTCGCGAACCCGAGGAGCTTCGCCTCCGACCCGTTGAATTCGCGGTTGGTATAGATCAACTCACGCAGCACATCGTCGGCGACCTGCGTGCGCCACAACGCCATGCCCGCGACGTCGGGGACGAGGCCCCAGCGCATTTCCATGATCGCGATGCGCGTGTCGGGATGGACGATGCGGATGTCGGCGGCCGCCATGATCTGGCTGCCCGCGCCGAACGCAACACCATGCACCGCGGCGATCACCGGCACCGGGATTTCGCGCCAGCCCCATGCGGCATATTGGGCATTGTTCGCGATGCCCTTCGTGCGATCGGCAAGGCTGCCGCCCGCGCTGCTCGCGCCCGGATCGCGCTCGTTGCTGAGGCTCGAGAGGTCGAGCCCGGCGCAAAAGGCGCGGCCTTCGCCCGACAATACGACGACGCGCAGGCCTGCGGTGGCCTTCAATTGATCGACCGCCTCCGCCAGCGCGTCCCACATCGCGGGGTCGAGCGCGTTCATCTTGTCGGCGCGGATCAGCCGCACGTCGGCGATGCCGCCCTCGAGCATCGTGATCGAAATACGGTCCTTCATGGGAGAGTCCTCTGCATTTAACGCTCAAGCGCCGCTTCGACGAGCGGCAGTTGGTCATTTCCGAAATACATGTCGTCGCCGTCGACGAAGATCGTCGGCGAACCATAGCCGCCGCGCGCGATCACCTCCTCGGTGTTCGCGCGAAGCCGGGTCTTGATCGCGTCGCTGGCCGCCGCGGCGGCGAGCACGGCGCCATCCAGCCCCTCGGCATCGGCGACCGCCGCCAGAACCGCGGGATCGTCGAGATTTTCTTGGGCGTCGAAATAGCTCGCGAACGCGCCGCGCGCGAACCGGATCAGCGCCGCCTGATCTTCCTCAAGCGCGCAGCAGAAACGCATCGCGGCAATGCTCTTCGCCGGATGCCACTCTGACGGGAAATTCATCGCGACGCCCGCGAGCCGCGCCCAGTCCTTCAAAATCTTCCAGCTATGCTGCAACCGCCGGTTATCCACCTGCTCGCGCGCGGCATAGACGGCGGGGTTCACCGCATTGAACACGCCGCCGACGAGGATCGGCCGATAGCGCGCGGCCGCGCCCGTCCGTTCCAGCACCCCCGGCAAATTATGGAAAGCGAGGCAGGTCCAGGGTGACGATAGATCAAAGAAAAATTCGACGCGCTCGTCCGTCACCCTGGACCTCCCTGCATGGTTTAGCCGACCTTGAGTTCGACGTCGGGCACGCCCGGACAGGCAACGCGGACCGAATTATAGGCGGGCTGCGCGGTCGGGATGTCGAGGCTGAGCGTCACCGGCGTAATCGCCTGCGTCGCCATGCCGTCGGGCGCGTTCGCGCGCAGCAGCACGACCTGGTTGGGCGGGTTCATCTTGTCGAGCGGCCCGGCCTGCAGCGCGGTGGCAAAACCGCCGGTTGGCGCATTGGCGGTGCCGCTGACCTTCAGCGTGTTCGTCGCCTTGTCGATCATCGCGGTCAATTTGACGTCGGCCAGTTTAGCGCAAGCGTTCGGCTTGGCGGGATCGATCGCGGCGGTCGCAGCGGGAGCGGCCATAGGCGCAGCGGTTGTCGTCGCAGCCGGCTCGGCGGTCGTCGTGTCTTCGGCGGGCGGGGCTTCCTTCTTGCCGCACCCTGCCAGTCCTACGGCCAGCACGACCGCTGCCGTCATCATCGCCTTGTTCATATACGCCTCCCAAAAAAGGGCAGCGACCTGTCGGTCCGCCGCCGACTCGTGCGGTCAGTTCGTCCGCGCCCAATATTGGTCGCGCAGCAGGCGCTTGTATAGCTTGCCCGTGTCGTGCCGCGGCAGCGCTTCCATGAAATCGATGCGGCGCGGGACTTTGACGCCCGACAATTTCTCGCGGGCATAAGCGATCAGTTCGTCGCGCAGCGCGTCGCCCGCATCGGCCATGTTCGCGGGCTGGACCACCGCGATCACTTCTTCGCCGAAATCCTCGTGCGGGCCGCCGACCACCGCGACGTCGGCGACCGCGGGATGGGTCACGAGGTGATTTTCGATCTCCTGCGGATAGACGTTCACCCCGCCGGTGATGATCATGAAGCTCTTGCGGTCGGTGAGGTAGAGGAAGCCCTCCTCGTCAACCTTGCCGACATCGCCGAGGGTCGACCAACCCTTGCTGTTCCGGCTCGACGCCGTTTTCTCGCTGTCGCCATGATATTCGAAGACATTCTCGCTTTCGAAGAAGACGCAGCCTTCCTCGCCGACGCCGAGCTCGGTCTCGTTGTCCTCGCCCATGATGTGCACGACGCCGAGAATCGGGCGCCCGACGGTGCCCTTGTGGGTCAGCCAGTCCTGACTCGAGACAAAGGTCATGCCATTGCCCTCCGACCCCGCATAATATTCGAAAAGCACCGGTCCCCACCAGTCGATCATCGCCTGCTTGACCGGCACCGGGCACGGCGCCGCGGCGTGGATCGCGACCTTGAGCGAGGAGGTGTCGTAGCGCGAACGGACTTCTTCGGGCAATTTGAGCATCCGCACGAAATGGGTCGGGACCCACTGGCTGGCGTTCACGCGATATTTTTCGATGTACGACAACGCCGCCTCGGGATCGAATTTCTTCATCAGCACCACCGTGCCGCCGAGGCGATGGACCGTCATCGACCAGCGCAGCGGCGCGGCGTGGTAGAGCGGCGCGGGCGAGAGATAGATGCTGTCCGAGTCGATCTGGAACACCGCCGAGGCGAGCATGACGAGGCTGTTGACCGCATCGATCGCGGGATCCTCGGGCAGCGGCACGCGCACGCCCTTGGGACGTCCCGTAGTACCCGACGAATAAAGCATGTCGGCCCCGGCGCGCTCGTCGGCGACCGGGGTTGGGGGCATGGTGGCAACCGCATCCTCCCAGCTGTCATAACCGGCGATGTCGCCGCCCATGGCAAAGCGCTTGATCTGCGTCGTCAACTGCTGTGCAGCACCGCCAAGGCTCGCCGACACGACAAGGATCTGTGCGCCTGAATTTTCGAGGATATAGTCGGTTTCATCCTGCGTCAGCCGCGACGAAATGCAGACATAGCGCAGCCCCGCGCGCTGCGCGCCCCAGGTCAGACCGTAATAATGCGGCGTGTTGTCGAGCATGAAGGCGACGACATCCTCATGCCCCAGCCCGTGCGCGCGAAACAGCTGCGCGACGCGATTCGACGCGGCGTCGAGCTCGCCATAGCTGATCGACTCCCCCGTTTCCGCGACGATGATCGCGGGCTTTTCGGGATTCGAACGGGCGTGGACGGACGGGTGCATCGGGCATCATCTCCGGGATCGTTGATTTGTTTATGCCCGAAATGAGTAGCGGGTTGAAACTTTTGGTCAAGCGAGGCGGGGTCGATGACAGGGTTGCGGTCAAGAAGGGCAAATGCGGGCGGAGAATTCGTGAAATCATACTGCCGAACTTTTTCCCTCGTCATTCCCGCGAAAGCGGGAACCCAGTTGCGACGACAGTTTGCGCAAACTGGGTTCCCGCTTTCGCGGGAATGACGAAGTTGGGAGAGACTGAACCTAATCCGGCCGCGAGCGCAGCGTGTACCCCTGCCCCTTCACCGTGCGCAGCATTGGCCATGCAAAGTCCCGGTCGATCTTGGCGCGCAACCGCGACATATGGACCTCGACCCGGTTGGTGCCGGGGTCGAAATCGAGCCGCCACACCGCTTTCAGGAGCGCAGCGCGCGAGACCGGCCGGTTGGGGAGGCGGGCCAGATTCGCGAGCAGGTCGAACTCGCGCAGCGGCAGGCGAATCAGGCGCCCCGCCCGCTCGACCCGCCGGTCGATCAGGTCGATGCGCAGCTCGCCCGCGCCCAGCTGGCCGGCGGCGATACGGCTGCGCCGTAGCAGGCTGGCAATACGTGCCAGCACCTCGGGCAAATTGCCGGTCCAGCCGACGACATCGTCGGCGCCGGCGCCGAGCGCCACCATCCGGTCATCGAGCGAATCGCGGTCCGACACGACAATCAACGGCCGCCGCCCCGCGACCGACCGCATCAAGCGGACGAATTCGAATGGCTCCTGCCAGTCAAGGAAGGGGTTGATGAGCAGCAGGTCGAAACAGCAGTCGACCCAGGGCCGGAGGCCGTTCACCTGCGGCGGGAGAATTTGCGCCCGGCAACCGGCGGTTTCGATCGCATCGCGAAGCCGGTCGGCGCGCGCCGCCTGCGGATGATAGATGGCAACGAGCAACTTCCGGTCGCCTCGCTTTTCCATATCCGATGATGCCATCCCCGACCCCCGCCGTCGTCGCAACATAGTGTCGCGCCGCCGCGCCGCCGGCATTGCACCGCCTTTCGGCTGTGCTAACCCATAGGCATGACCAGTATCGAAATGCTTGACGGCGACTTCGCCACCCTGCCCGACCTTGTCCGTGCCCATGCCGCGGAGCGCCCCGATGCCGTAGCGGCTGCCGACGCGTTGCGGCGGCTGAGCTGGTCCGAACTGGATCAATTGATCGACCGAATCGCGGCACGGCTGCAGCAGGACGGATTTGCGAAAGGCGACCGCACCGCGATCGCCGGGCTGAACAGCGTCGAACAAATGGCGGTCATCCTGGGCACACTGCGCGCCGGCGGGGTCGCGGGGCTTGTCACGAACAGCGCGACGGGCGAACAGATGGCGGCGATGATCGCCGACACCGGCGCGCGCCACCTGTTCCTCGACAGCGCGGCAAGGGCGAGCCTTGAAGGGCAGGCGATCACCGCCAGCGACTTGATCGCGATGGATGGCAGCGACGCCGGCACACCGCTCGACGCCTGGCTCGCGCTGGCGGGGGCAAAGCCGGCGCCGGTCGACATTCGGCCCGAGGATGGCTTCAACATCATCTATTCGTCGGGCACCACCGGCACGCCGAAGGGCATCGTCCACAGCCACGCGATGCGCTGGCAGCATATCATCCGCGGTGCCCCGGCCTATGGCCCGGCCGCGGTCACGATCCTGTCGACCCCGCTCTATTCGAACACGACGATGGCAAGCTTCATGCCCACCGTCGGGTCGGGCGGGCAGGTCGTGCTGATGAAGAAATTCGACGCGCGCGGCTTCCTCGAACTCGCGGCGCGCGAACGCGCGACGAACACAATGCTGGTCCCGGTGCAATATCGCCGCATCATGGCGCTCGATGATTTCGGCGACTTCGACCTTTCGAGCTTCGTCGTCAAATATTGCACCTCGGCGCCCTTCCCCGCGGCGCTCAAGGCCGATGTGCTGCAGCGCTGGCCCGGCGGGCTCGTCGAGATTTACGGCATGACCGAAGGCGGCGCGGCGTTCATCCTCGAGGCGCACCAATACCCCGACAAGCTGCATACCGTCGGCAAACCGGCGCCGGGGCATATCGCCAAGGTCATCGACGAAGACGGCAACGAATTGCCGCAGGGCTCGGTTGGCGAAGTGGTGGGCCGGTCGCCGGCGATGATGACCGGCTACAACAATCGTCCCGACGCGACCAAGGCGATGCACTGGTACGATGCGGAGGGCAATCTCTTCTATCGCCACGGCGACATCGGCCGCATCGACGAAGATGGCTTCCTGACGCTGATGGACCGCGCCAAGGACATGATCATTTCGGGCGGCTTCAACATTTTCCCGAGCGATCTCGAGGGCATTCTCCTCGCCGACGATCGCGTCGTCGAGGCGGCCGTCGTCGGGATGCCGAGCGAGGAATGGGGCGAGACTCCGGTGGCGTTCGTCGTGCTGAAGGATAGCGCCGATGCCGAGGCGGTGCGCGCCGATTGCAACGCCAAGGTCGGCAAGACCCAGCGGCTGAGCGCGATTACCGTCGTCGATGAGCTGCCGCGCAGTCCGATCGGCAAGGTGTTGAAGCGCGAGTTGCGGGATGCCTATGCGCCGTAGCGGCCGGGCCGTCGGTTAACGACCGGAAGGGGAGGCCCCGCTTTTAATACTTCGTCATTCCCGCGAAAGCGGGAACCTAGGGCTAGGCCAGCCAACGGACGCTCTGGGTCCCCGCTTTCGCGGGGATGACGAAAATGGGAGATGGCAGCTTCCCACCCCTAAGCAGGCCTCGCCTTCAAATAGGCCTTTCCTACATTATCCGGCTATGCCAGCCTTCACCCGGCTCTTTCATTTGGTGGATAAAGCGGTCGCTGCCCGGCTTGCCGGTGCGACCACGGCAGGGCGCGCCGGGCGCGTCCAGCACGCCGCGAGGTCCAAATCGGGGGGATGCATAGGGCTGACCTTTACTGAACTTTGGGAATATCACGCGGCCCTTGCGCCGACCGGATCCCGGATCCAACCCGGGATGATGAAGGAAGGCAATGGCGGTTCACCACCCCAAAGCCGGCACCCGCGCCCGTCCGCGGATTCACTCAGGGCAGGTCCGCCGCCGCTATCGCCGCCAGCGCGCTTTGCAGCCGCGCATCGCCCTCCCCCTCGACCCAAGCCCATTGGAGCCGACGTCGGTCGAGTTCGCCGATCGCGACCTCCATGAACTGATCCCGCGCCAATTCGCTGCCGAACAGGCGCGTACCATCTTCCTCCCACGGCAGGTCCATCGCGGGAACGAGGTAGAGGTCGGCGACTTCGTCCCACAGGTCGATTTCGGGCAGGCGGCGGCCGAGCAGCATGATCGCCCACGCCTGCGTCATCAGCGGATCGGTGTCGGATATGAGCCATTCGGGCTGCTGCGCGAGCGCTTCGCGGGTCGCCACCAGATGGCCATCGAAGATCGCGAGCAGGTCGACCTCGTCGAGGTCGGTGCCGTTCGCCTCGGCATAGGTGCGGCCATATTCGGGCACGACGAGCCCGCCGAGCTGGAGAGCGAGGCGCGATGCGAGCGTGGACTTTCCCGTGCTTTCGGCGCCGTGGAGGCAGATATGGCGCGTCATATCGCGGCGCTGCCCGTCGCCGCCGCGCAGCGCCATTGGATCAGCCCGTCGATCGACAGCCCGAGCAACACGACATAGACCGCGCTGGTCGGATAAAGACCGCGCCACGCGAAAAGCGGCACCGCGATCAGGTCGACGGCGATCCACAGCCACCAGCTTTCCACCCGCCGCCGTGCGAGCAGCCATTGCGCGGTGATGCTGAGCATCGCGATCGCGCCGTCGATCCACGGCGCCACCGCGTCGGTATAGCGGTCCATCGCAAAGCTCCAGCCCGCCCAGGCGACGATCGTCGCCAGCGCCCAGCCTTGGCGCGCCGGTACGCTCATAAAGCGCACAGGCACCCCGCTATCGTTGCGCGCGCGCATCCACGCGGCCCAGCCATAGAGGTTAAGCGCGAAGAAAAAGCCCTGGAGCAGCATGTCGCTGTAGAGCTTCGCGTCAAAGAAGACGACGGCGTAGAGGCTGACCGCGATGAGCGCGAAGGGATAGTTCCACACGCTGCGCAACGCGACGAGCGCGACGTTGATCAGGACCAGCACCGCCGCCAGCCATTCGAGCTGGCTCATGCCGAGCCCCCGTGGCGCGGGCGCGTCCACAGCCCGTCGCGGCTGATCCGCCGCTGCGGCGGGCGGCGGAGCACCGACCAGCCCGCGCGCGCAACCCAGCCGAGCTTGGCAAACAGGCTCGACGCAGCGCGGTGGTCCCACGCATGGTCGCCGCGCGCGCGCACCTCGCGCGCGATGTCGCCATAGATGCCCGCGGCGGCGAGCACCGCCCAGCGGCTACGCGGGCCAAGCTTGCGCGCCCCCCAGCGCGCCGACGCCTCATATTCCTCCGCCATTTCGGCGAGCCATTTCGCCATCACCGATAGGCGGGCGCGAAAGGCAGGGTGCATATGCTGGCCCGGCGGGATGTCGAGTTCGACCATCCATTCGACCGGCAGGTAACAGCGATCGGCGGCGGCATCCTCGGCGACGTCGCGCGCGATATTGGCGAGCTGGAACGCGATGCCGAGGTCCGATGCGCGGTCGAGCGTCGTCTCGTCGGCGAGATCCACCCCCATCACCAGCGCCATCGCGACCCCGACGGCACCGGCGACATGATAGCTATAGCGGAGCAGGTCGGCCTCGCTGCGCGGGCGCCAGTCCTTCGCGTCGAGTTCGAACCCTGCGATGATGTCGTCGATGATCGCGCGCGGGATTGCGACCTCGGTGAGCAGGAAGCCGAGCGCATCGAACGCCATCTCGCCGGTCGGCTGCCCGGCAAAAGCAGCGTCGGTCAGCGCGCGGATGCGGGTCAGCGCCGCGGGGGCATCATGGCCCGCGTGCATTTCGCCGCCATGATCCTGCCCGTCGGTCAAATCGTCGGCGGCGCGGCACCAGGCATAGAGCAACCACACGCGCTCGCGCGTTTCGCGATCGAACAGCTGGCTGGCGAGTGCAAAGCTTTTCGATCCGCGCGCGATGCTGTCGTGCGCGAAACCATGGAGGGCGTGGGCATCATAGGCGCCCCCCTCGGTCATTACAGATTTTCGGCCTTCATCGCGAAGATCGTCTTGTGCGGCACATAGGCCGCCATCTTGCCCAACAGTTCGTCGAGCCCGGCGTCGACGATCATGATCCCGGCGTGCGCGGGGCGGATGAAGCCGACCTCGACCATGTTGCGGTTGAAGGCGATGAGGTCGTTGTAGAAACCCGCGGCGTTGAGGAGCCCGACGGGCTTCGTATGATAGCCAAGCTGTGCCCAGCTGATCGCTTCCCACAATTCGTCCATCGTCCCGACCCCTCCGGGAATGGTGAGGAAACCGTCCGAGAGGTCGGTGAACATCTTCTTGCGTTCGTGCATGCCGCTGACGACATGCAGTTCGGTGCAGCCGCGGTGCGCGACCTCGGCGCCCACCAGCGCCTCGGGGATGATCCCGATCACCTCGCCGCCGGCCTCGAGCGCGCTGTCGGCGACCGCGCCCATCAGGCCAAGGCGGCCGCCGCCGTAGACGACGCCGATGCCGCGCTCAGCCAAAGTACGGCCGACGTGGCGCGCGGTTTCGATATAGATCGGATCTTCGGGGGTCGCGGACCCGCAATAGACGGCAAGGCGTTTCATTTATCTTCCAACATCAGATTGGCGGTCGCCTTGGCGCTGCCGACGACCCCCGGGATACCCGCGCCCGGATGCGTCCCCGCGCCGACGAAGTAAAGGTTCGAAATCACATCGTCGCGGTTGTGCGCGCGGAACCAGGCGCTTTGCCACAGCACGGGCTCGAGACTGAATGCGCTGCCAAGATGCGCCGACAGGTCGCGGCCGAAATCGGCGGGGGTGTAGTGGAAGCGGGTCACGAGGTTGGCGCGGAGGCCGGGGGCGACGCGGCGTTCGACTTCGTCGAGGATCGCATCGGCGAACTGCTGCCCGAAGGCGCCATCCCAATCAGCCTGTGCCTTCCCTAGATGTGCGACGGGGGCGAGCGCGTAGAAGGTCGAATGCCCCGGCGGCGCCATCGCGGGATCGGTCGCACTGGGATGATGGAGGTAAAGCGAGAAATCGTCGGGCACTACGCCGTTGGTGTAAATGTCGTCGAGCAGGCCCCTGTAGCGCGGGCCGAAGAGAATGCTGTGGTGCGCGACATCGGGATAGCTGCCCTTCGCCCCGAAGTGGACGACGAACAGCGAGGGCGACCAGCGTTTGCGCGCGAGGCTCTTGGCGACTTTCGGCCCGCGCGGATGGTCGGCGAGCAGCGCGTTGTAGCTGTGCATCAGGTCGCCATTGCATGCGACCATATCGGCCTCGCCACGCCAGCCGCTTTGCGTCGCAACGCCCGTCGCGCGGTCACCCACAGTATCGATCCTCGTCACCGGATCGCCGAGCCGCAATGTTCCACCGATCCGCTCGAACAGCCGCGCCATCCCCGACACCAGCGCGTTGGTCCCGCCGCGCGCGAACCAGACGCCGCCCTCCTTCTCGATCGTGTGGATCAGCGCGTAAATCGCGCTCGTCGTCATCGGATTGCCGCCGACGAGCAGGGTGTGAAAAGACAAGGCCTGCCGCAGCCGCTCGTCCTGCACATAAGCGGAAACGATCGAATAGACGCTGCGCCAAGCCTGATATTTCATCAGCGCGGGCGCGGCTTTTATCATCGAGGCGAAATCGAGGAAAGCGACCGCGCCGAGCTTCACATAGCCCTGCTCATAAACGCCCTTCGAATATTGGAGGAAGCGGTCGTAGCCGTCGACATCGGCGGGGTGGAGTGTCGCGATTTCAGCGCGCAGCGCGGCTTCGTCGTTCGAATAGTCGAAGTTTGTCCCGTCGGGCCAGTTGAGGCGGTAAAAAGGCATGACGGGAACGAGATCGACGTCGGCGGCCATCGGCTGTCCGCTCAGCGCCCACAGCTCTTCGAGGCAGGGCGGGTCGGTAATCACTGTTGGGCCGGCGTCGAAGGTGAAGCCCTCCTTTTGCCAGTGGTAGGCCCGCCCACCCGGCTTGTCGCGCGCCTCGACGATCGTCGTCGCCACCCCCGCCGACTGAAGCCGGATCGCAAGCGCGAGCCCGCCAAACCCCGCGCCGATGACGATCGCCTTGCGGCTCATTTCCAGTCAAAGCGCCGGAGAGCGGCGAGCGCCCGGCCAAACGGCACCGGGGGCTTCCCCGACAGGATGCGCAGCTTGTCGCCCCGCGTCGACCCCCCGGCATAGAAGCGTGCGATCAGCCCCGGCGACAGGCGGTAGAAGCGCTGGAATACCCGATAGCGCGCATCGGGATCGGCAGCATGAAACAGCATCGCACCGAGCATGCGATAGAAACGCTGGCGCCGCCATGTCGCCGCCGCGCGGGCGCGAAGTATCGCGGGAAGGTCGGCCCGGTCGACCAGCGTGGGCAGCGCCGCCACGGTGCGCACCGCGTCGGGAAGTGAATAGCCGGTCGTCGCATGGAAGGCACCGGCGCGCACCCCGATCCGCGCGGTGCGGTCGGAGGCCGGCCACATGCGCTCGAAATCGCCCGCGATCACCACCGGTAGCACGCCCGTTTCCTCGCGCGTCACCGCCGCCACATCCCATTGGCGGGCGGCGACATAGCCAGCGATCCGCTCGCGCACCGCCGCGACGTCGAGATCGGCGCTGTCGCTGTAGTAGGTGTCCTCGACGAAGATCGTCTCGTCATCGAAGGGGAGCAGATAGACGAAGCGATAGCCGTCCAATTGCTCGACGCGTGCATCCATTACGACGGGATGTGCGACGCCGTGCCCGCCCCTTATGGTCAGCGCCTGCCCGACAAATTTCTGCCAGCCGCAGTCGAGCGTCGGGAATTTGCCGGCGCCGCGCGCGTCGATGACATGGCGCGCCGAAAGCCGCCCGCCGCGCGCCAGCAGTATATGGTCGGGCGCGACATGCTTGGCCTTGTCGGCGACGATGCGCCCCTCGGGCAGCGCCGCCGCGACCGCCTCGGCCAGTGCCTCGCCGGTGATGCTCTTGTAGCCCATTCGCATGGTGCGCCGATGCGACGGGAAGGCGACGTCATATTGGCCCCAATGATGGCGGACGAGCGGCGCGACGAGCCAGCGGTCGCCGCGCGCGATGTCGCTGTCGAAAAAGGACCAGATATGGTTCCCGCCGACCGAGCCCGGCTCGACGAGCCGGACATCGAGGTCAGGCCGCTTCGCCGCAAGCGCCAGCGCCGCGAGCCCGCCCGCCAGCCCGCCGCCGACGATGGCGATATCGCAGCGGGGAAGATCGGCGGTCATATTTCTGTCCTAGCTGTGCGTACAGCGAAGCGCAAAGCCGTTCGACCCGCTGTGCGCTTGACTCGCCGCGCGAAACGACGGAGTCCAAAGGATATGAGCAAGCAGGTGCATGTCATCGCGGTCTACAGCTTGAAGGGCGGGGTCGGAAAGACCAGCCTCGCGGTCAATCTCGCCGCCGAAGCCGCGCTGCAGGCGGGCGGGCGGACCTTGTTGTGGGACCTCGATGGCCAGGCCGCGGCCAGCTTCATCCTCGGCCATGACGGCCCCGGCAAGCGCACCGCCGACCAGGTGTTCGACCGCGACGTCGCCCCCGCCAAGCTGGTGACGAAGACCGCAGTCGAAGGGCTTGACCTGCTGCCCGGCGACACCTCGCTGCGCGGGCTCGACGCGCTGTTCCTCGATGCCGGCAAGAAAAAGCGACTCGCCAAGCTGATCGCCGACATCGGCGCCGATTACGACCGCATCATCCTCGATTGCCCGCCGGGGCTCACCGAAACGAGCGAGCAGATGATGCGCGCCGCCGACCTGATCGTCGTGCCGGTGATCCCCTCGCCGTTGTCGCGCCGCGCGCTCGACGAAGTGATCGCGCATCTGCGCCCGGCGAAGAACGGCAGCACGCCGCTGATGCCCGTCTATGCGATGGTCGACGGACGTCGCGCGCTCCATCGCGATGCGCTCGCCGCCGAAATGGCGTGGCCCGTGCTGCCGATGGCGAGCGTGGTCGAACAGATGGCGGTGCGGCGCCGGCCGCTCGCCACTTATGCCCGGCGCAGCAAGGCGGGGCAGGCCTATGCCGTGCTGTGGCAGCGTGTCGCGGCGCTGCTCGGCCCGCGCAAGTCCGGGTGACCCCGGCCGCCATCAAAACCGCGACACCCGCCGACGCCCCGGCGATCGCCGCCATCTATGCGCATCATGTCGCGCACGGCAGTGCAAGTTACGACACCGAACCACGCAGCGTCGCTGCAACCCAGACATTGATCGCCGACCATATCGCGAAGGGCTGGCCTTTCCTCGTCGCGGTCGCCCCCGACGCCTCGGTTGTCGGTTACGCTTATGCTAGCCAGTTCCGGCCCCGCGCCGCCTATGCCTGGGCGTGCGAGGACAGCATCTATGTCGATCCCGCGCAGCAGGGTCGCGGCGTCGGGCGCGCGCTGCTCGAGGCCCTGCTGGCAGCGGCCGAGGCAGCGGGTTTTCGTACCATGGTCGCGGTGATCGGCGGCGGCGAGCCGGCTTCGGTCGCGCTTCACGCCGCCTGCGGCTTCACCCACGCGGGTCGGCTCGCTGGGATGGGGTGGAAGCATGGCCGCTGGCTCGACACCGTCTATATGCAGCGCGCGCTCGGCGACGGCATCGCGAGCGCGCCGGGATGAGCTACGGGGCAACCGTTGCGCTCTCCACGCTCGCGATGACGCTGATCATCGGCGTTCGCTATCTGATCAGCAGCGGCGCCTTTGCCCTTGCGACGCGATGGAAGCATCCCGGCCTCTATCGCGGGCTCGAGCCGCAGATGCGGCGCGAGATCGGCTGGAGCCTGACCAGCGCCGCAATTTACGGCATCCCCGCGGGGATCGCCGCCTGGGGGTGGCAGGTACATGGCTGGACGCGCATCTACACCGACTGGAGCGCCTTTCCGCTCTGGTATCTGCCCGTCAGCCTCTTCGCTTACCTGCTGATCCACGACACATGGTTTTACTGGACGCACCGCTGGATGCACCGGCCCGCATTGTTCCGCATCGCGCACAGCGTCCATCATGAAAGCCGGCCGCCGACCGCTTGGGCGGCGATGAGCTTTCATCCGCTGGAAGCGATCACCGGGGCGGTCGTGATCCCCGCGCTGGTCTTCGTCATCCCGATCCATGTCGCGGTGCTGGGGCTCGTGCTCGCGATCATGACGATCATGGGGGTAGGCAATCATATGGGGTGGGAGATGTTCCCGCGCGCGCTGGTCCATGGACCCGCGGGCCGCTGGCTGATAACCGCGACGCATCATGAGCAGCATCACGCCGCTTACCGGGGGAATTATGGGCTTTATTTCCGCTTCTGGGACAAGCTGTGCGGCACGGATCTTGGCCTTGGCAGTTTTGCCGCTGCTGGCGGCCGCGAGCGCGCCGCCGACGGTTGAGGTCAGCGTAACCGGGCTGCGCAGCGCGAAGGGGCAAATCCTCGTCTGTCTGACCACCAATCCCAAGGCTTTTCCCGATTGCAGCAAGGACCGGGGCTCGGTTCGCATGGCGGTGAAAGCGGCCGACGCCGGCGATTTCTTCGTCCATGCGCCCGCGGCCGGCACCTATGCCATCGCGGTCGTCCATGACGAGAACAGCAATAACAAGATGGATGTCGCGATCTTCCTGCCGAAAGAGGGCTTCGGCTTTTCGCGCAACCCGGCGATCACCGCCGGGCCGCCGAGCTTCAAATCGGCGAGCTTCACGGTCGCCGGCGACATGCGCCAGTCGATCAAGATGAAATATATGCTCTAGTGGGCTCGGCGGCGCACGGCTAATAGAGCGCGCGTGACCGCGACCTCCTCCCACATCGCCGCTTTCGCCGACCGCTGGCCAAAGCTTCTCGCCCTGTTGCTCGGCGCCGTCTCGGCGACCGGTTTCGCGCCGCTCCACCTCTGGCCGCTGACCTTGCTCGCGCTCGGCGGCTGGATGGCGCTCGTTGCGTGCAGCCCGAAGGGGTCGCGCGCGCTCGGGATCGGCTGGGCCTTTGGCGTCGGCCACTTCGTCGTCGGCCTCAACTGGATCGCCACCGCCTTCACCTATCAGGCGGCAATGCCCGCGTGGCTCGGGTGGATCGCGGTCGTGCTGCTGTCGCTCTATCTGGCGGTCTATCCCGCACTCGCGGCGTGGGGGGCGTGGCTGACGCAAAAAATCGTCGCTCCTGCGAAGGCAGGAGCCGCTGGCAGCGACAGCGCAAAGCCGACAGCGGCCCCCGCCTTCGCGGGGGCGACGCTCTCCTTCATCCTCGCTTTCGCCGCGCTGTGGACGCTGACCGAATGGCTGCGCAGCTGGGTGTTCACCGGCTTCGCATGGAATCCGTTAAGCGCAATCCTGGTTGGCCCGGTCAACGTCGGCGTTCCGATGGTTCGCTGGATTGGCACCTATGGCGCCTCGGCGACAGCGCTACTGGTCACCGGTTTTGCGATCCGCACGTTCGCCGCCGTTGCCGATACGAACATCAAGCGCGGCTTCTGGTGGCGACGGCGCCTAACCTTCTTCAGCCTGATTCTAGGACTGATCCTCTTAAGCGCGTTGGGTCGAACAGAACCAATATCGAATAGAAAGAGCGTCCCCATCACCGTCGTCCAGCCCAATGTCGGGCAGCAGGACAAATGGGAGGGCAGCAAGGCCGACGTCAATTTCGCCAAGCTTGCCCGGCTGACGACACCGAAAAACGACACGCCGCGCCTGATCCTGTGGCCCGAGGCGGCGGTGCCCGATTATCTCGAAACCGGCTACCCCTCGGTCTATTACGACCGTTCGCCCGCCGAGGCGCGCGGCCGGCTAACCAAGCTGATGAACCCCGGCGACCTGATGCTGCTCGGCGCGCTGAAGCTCGAACTCGACAAGGGCGGCGACGTGGTCGGCGCGCGCAATGCGGTGATGTCGGTCCATGCCGACGGCACGCTCGGCCCGCGTTACGACAAGGCGCATCTCGTGCCCTATGGCGAATATCTGCCGATGCGGCCGATCCTGTCGGCGATCGGCCTATCGCGCCTTGCCCCCGGCGACATCGATTTCTGGCCCGGCCCCGGCGCCCGCACGCTTGACCTCGGCGCCTTTGGTCAGGCCGGGCTGCAAATCTGCTACGAGATCATCTTTTCAGGGCAGGTCGTCGACCGCGCCCATCGCCCCGATTTCATCTTCAACCCCTCGAACGATGCGTGGTTCGGCGGCTGGGGTCCGCCGCAACATCTGGCGCAGGCGCGGCTGCGCGCGATCGAGGAGGGGTTGCCCGTCGTGCGCGCGACGCCGACGGGGATCAGCGCGGTGATCGACGCCAATGGCCGCGTGCTCGAATCACTCCCGATGCATCAGGCGGGCCGGATCGATACCACGCTCCCCCCAGCCCATGCCCCCACGCTGTTCGCCCGTTATGGGAACATTCTGCCCGTCGGGTTTGCGTTGCTGCTGCTCGCGCTGGCCATTGCCTTTCGGCGGCGCGGGCGTTAACAGCGCGCCGACATAAAGCATCCTTTATATTCGATTCACAGAAGGCCCTCCTATGCGCAACAGCTTCCTTTTCACCTCCGAAAGCGTGTCCGAAGGACATCCCGACAAGGTGTCGGACCAGATCAGCGATTCGATCGTCGACCTGTTCCTGTCGAAGGATCCCGAAGCGCGCGTCGCCTGCGAAACGCTGACCACGACCCAGCTTGTCGTGCTGGCCGGCGAAATCCGCTGCAAGGGCGTCTTCGAAAATGGCGAATGGGCCCCGGGCGCGCTCGACGAGATCGAAGCCGCCGTACGCAATACGGTGCGCGAGATCGGCTATGAGCAGGACGGTTTCCACTGGAAGACCTTCCGCTTCGAAAACAACCTCCACGGCCAGTCGGCGCATATCGCGCAGGGCGTCGACGAAAGCGGCGACAAGGACGAAGGCGCCGGCGATCAGGGCATCATGTTCGGCTATGCGTCGGACGAGACCCCCGACCTGATGCCCGCGACGCTCGACTACAGCCACAAGATCCTCGAGCGCATGGCCGCCGACCGCAAGGCGGGCACCGCGCCCTTCCTCGAACCCGACACCAAGAGCCAGGTCACGCTGCGCTATGCCAACGAGCGCCCCGTCGAGGCGACCGCGATCGTCGTGTCGACCCAGCATGCGCCGGGCTATTTCTTCCACAATGGCGAAGGCGACGAGGCGAAGTACGCCGAGCTGCGCAAATATGTTCTCGGCGTGATCGCCGACGTGCTGCCCGCCGAGCTGCTCACCGCGAACACCGTCTATCACATCAACCCGACCGGGCGTTTCGAGATCGGCGGCCCCGACGGCGACGCTGGCCTCACCGGCCGCAAGATCATCGTCGACACCTATGGCGGCGCCAGCCCGCACGGCGGCGGCGCGTTCAGCGGCAAGGACCCGACCAAGGTTGATCGCTCGGCGGCGTATATCACCCGCTACCTAGCCAAGAATATCGTCGCTGCGGGCCTCGCGCGCCGCTGCACGATCCAGCTCTCCTACGCGATCGGCGTCGCCGAACCGCTGTCGATCTATGTCGACCTGCACGGCACCGGCACGGTTGATGAAGGCCGCATCGAGGCGGCGATTCCGCAGCTCGTGCGCCTGACGCCGAAGGGCATTCGCACCCACCTCGGCCTCAACAAGCCGATCTACAAGCAGACCGCGGCCTATGGCCATTTCGGCCGCACGTCGGAGGGCGACAGCTTCCCGTGGGAGCGCACCGATCTGGTCGACAAGCTGAAAGCGGCACTCGCCAATTGAGCGCGTCGCTGCCGCTCAATGCCAATCTGACGGCCGAGCGGCCGACCTTCGTCACGCATCTCGAATGCGGACTGACCGGCGAGCGGTACGACGCCGATGTGCTTCACGGCCTGTCGAACGCCGGGCGCCCGCTGCTTGTCCGCTATGACCTGGATGGTGTTGCGGCGGCGCTGAGCAAGGTCGAAATCGCCGCCCGCCCGCGCGACCTGTGGCGCTGGCGCGAGCTGCTGCCCGTGCGGCGGGCCGAAAATATCATCAGCCTCGGCGAGGCCGACACCCCGATCATCGCGCTCGACAAGCTGGGGCAAAACGCGGGTGCCGCACCCGGCGCCCTGCTGGTCAAGGACGAAGGGCGCCTGCCCACCGGATCGTTCAAGGCCCGCGGGCTGGTGATGGCGATCAGCATGGCCAAGGAACTCGGTATCACCGCAATCGCGATGCCGACCAACGGCAATGCCGGTGCCGCTGCGGCCGCCTATGCGACGCAGGCTGGGATCGAAGCGATCATCTTCTGCCCCGACGACACCCCCGAGGTGAATGTCCGCGAGATCGCGGCGCAAGGCGCACGCGTTTACCGCGTCAACGGGCTGATCGACGATTGCGGCAAGCTGGTGCGCGAGGGCGCGGCGGCGAACGGCTGGTTCGACCTGTCGACGCTGAAGGAACCCTATCGGATCGAGGGCAAGAAGACGATGGGGCTCGAGCTTGCCGAGCAGTTCGGCTGGGAGCTTCCCGACGTCATTTTCTATCCCACCGGCGGCGGCACCGGGCTGATCGGCATGTGGAAGGCGTTCGCCGAATTGCAGGCGATCGGCTGGATCACCGGCAAGCTGCCGCGCATGGTCGCGGTGCAGGCCGAAGGCTGCGCGCCGATGGTGCGCGCGTGGGAAGCCGGCGAGCGCCACGCGGTCCGCTGGGAAGACGCATCGACGATCGCGGCGGGCATCCGCGTGCCGCAGGCGGTGGGCGATTTCCTGATCCTCGACGCGGTGCGCGAATCGAATGGCCGCGCGATGGCGGTCAGCGACGCCGCGATCCAGCAAGCCGTCGACGATGCCGCGCGCACCGACGGGCTGCTCCTCTGCCCTGAGGGCGGGGCGACGCTCGCCGCATGGCGGCAGGCTCGCGTCGAAGGCTGGGTCAAGGATGGCGAGACCGCGCTGCTCTTCAACTGCGCCACCGGGCTCAAATATCCGCTGCCCGACGCGTCGCAGACGCTTGATCGCCACGCCCCGATCGACTTCACCCGGCTCTGAAGTGCGGCTTGCCGCCATCCGGCCTTGCCGCTAGGGCGCGCGGCATGACAGCACACAAGCCCGGCGATCCGACGACGATCAACCGCCTCTACGGCCGTTCGAAGGGCAAGCCCCTGCGCGCCGGACAGCAGGATCTGGTCGACACGCTGCTGCCGCAGATCGCGGTTCCGGAAGTTGGCGAAGTTGCCGCGGAGCGTCTGTTCGGCTACGATCGCCCGCTGCATTTCGAGATCGGCTTCGGCGGCGGTGAGCATATGGCGGGGCGGGCAGATATGCTGCCCGATCATGGCTTTATCGGTGCCGAGCCCTTCATCAACGGCGTGGCGCAAGCCCTGGTCCATGTCGCGGGCGATCATGGTGCGAAGTTGCCACTTGGCAATGTCCGCATCCATCATGGCGACGCATTGGAAGTGCTGCGGCGGATTCCCGACGGGGCCTTGAGCTTCGCCTATCTGCTCCACCCCGATCCCTGGCCCAAGGCCCGCCATGCGAAGCGGCGGATGATGAACGACGGCCCGCTCGACCTGATCGCCGCGAAGCTGAAACCCGGCGGCGAGTTCCGTTTCGGCACCGACCACCCGATCTATCTCGCCCACGCGCTGATGGTCATGCGCCGCCACCGCCACCAGTTCGAATGGCTGGCAAAGGATGCACGGGATTTCCAGGTCCGCCCGGGCGGGTGGCCCGAGACGCGTTACGAGGCGAAGGCACGCGCGCAGGGGCATGAAGTCTGGTACTTCCGTTACCAGCGCAAGTAGAGGGCGCGCGCCCTATCCCAGCGGCAATTCGGTCGTCGCCTTGATTTCGGACAGCGCCACGGTCGAATTGATTTCCTGCACCCCGGGCAAATTGCTCAGCCGGTCGAAGAAGAAGCGCTCATAGGCGTCGATATCCTTCGCGACGATCCGCAGCATGAAGTCGGTCGTCCCCATCAGGACATAGGCATCGAGCACTTCGGGAAAGCCGCGAATCGCCTCGCTGAATTCGTCGAGATTGGCGCGGCCATGGGCATTGAGCTTCACCTGCGCGAACACATGGGCGTTGAGCCCGACCTTGCGCCGGTCGATGATCGCGACGCGTTTGCGGATGAAGCCCTCGCGTTCGAGCCGGTCGATCCGCCGCCAGCACGGCGACACCGACAAGCCGACGCGCTCGGCAATCTCCGCCGTCGTCTGATTCGCGTCGCGCTGCAGCTCGCGGAGGATTTTCATCTCAAATGGGTCAAGATCGGACATTCATTCCATATACCGCATATTATCCGGTCATAACATCCGAAAACAGCGCATGCCCGATGAAAATGCGACCAAGATTGTCCGAGGCAAGGATGCGATGATCCGCTCCTCATCACAGGAGAATATTCATGGTCGCCCGCCCTACCCGCCTGACCCCGCCGCTCGAATGCGTGCGCCTCCATGATGCCGAAAGCGGCCTCGACGGTGTCATCGCGATTCATTCGACGACGCTTGGCCCGGGCGCCGGCGGTTGCCGCTTCTGGAGCTATCCCAGTATGGACCAGGCGCTCGCCGACGCGATCCGCCTCGCCGAGGGCATGAGCTACAAGAATGCGCTCGCCGGCCTGCCGTTCGGCGGCGCCAAGGCGGTGTTGCGGAGGCCCGCGGGCGATTTCGACCGGGGCGCCCTGTTTCGCGCCTTCGGCCGCGCGGTCGAGGATCTGGGCGGGGTTTATGTGACCGCCGAAGATGTCGGGACCTCGGTCGCCGATATGCAGGAGGTCGCCAGCGTCTCGCGCCATGTCGCGGGCCTGCCGGGCGCCGAGGGTCGCGCCGGCGGCGACCCGTCGCCATGGACCGCGCGCGGCGTGTTCGATGCGATGCGGGTCGCCGCCGAATTTGCGCTGGGCCGCGACCTCGCGGGGCTGACGGTCGCGGTGCAGGGCACCGGCAATGTCGGCGCCGACCTTTGCCGCCGCCTCGCCGACGCCGGCGCGCATCTGGTGATCGCCGATCCCGACCCGGCGCGGCGCGACCGGCTGCGCGCGATCCTTGACGCCGATGTGGTCGATGTCGATGCGATCGCCGGGGTCGAAGCCGACATTTTCGCGCCTTGCGCGCTCGGCGGTGCCCTCGACCGCGAAAGCGTCGGCCAGCTCAAGGCGCGGCTGGTCTGCGGTGCCGCGAACAACCAGCTCGCGAGCCCCGATATCGCCGCGCTTCTGCAGGGCCGCGGCATCACTTACGCCCCCGACTATGTCGTCAACGCGGGCGGCATTATCAGCGTTTCGGCCGAATATCTGGGCGAAGACGAAAGCGATGTGGCCAGCCGTGTCGCCGCGATCGCCCCGCGCACGCTGGCGCTACTCGAACGCGCGGCGCGCGAGGGACGCTCGCCCGCGGTCGTCGCCGACGAAATGGCCGAAGAGGTGATTGCGGGCGCCGAGCGGATCGCGGCCTAGTGCATCGCTTCCGGATCGACGCGATCCTCGATCCGCAGTCGCTTCCGCGCGTCGCCGGCTATTTTGCGCAGCGCGCGATCGTGCCGTCGATCATGCGGATGCGGATGCTGCGCCGCCATATGCGAATCGATGTAACCGTCGAGGGGCTCGAGACCCGGCAGGCCGCGACCATCGCCGCAAAGCTGCACGAGGTCGTCGCCGTGATCGGCGCCGAGTTCGAGGACATGACAACCTGCCGCACAAAATAAGAGGGGCGGCCCTTTTAGGTGCCGCCCCAGTGTGTGGATCCGTCGGGGAGAGGGAGAGGACGGTCCGGAGATTGGTGTGTCAGGCTGTCTTAGCGGGCAGCCATCTGGCTGTCGGTTTCGACTTCGGCGACGCCGGCGATCTTGAGCGCGGCGCGGAACTGCTTGGCGGCGGCGCGTTCGTTGCCTGCTTCGCACAGCTTCTTGCCGGTCGAGACGAAGCGCTTCGCGCTGGCCTGCTTGCCGCCTTCGACGCCGCCGGCGGCGACATGCGCCTGTTCGGCGAGGCCCGAGCAGCGATAATCGCCACCCGACTGGGCATAAGCGGGGGCTGCGGTTGCCATCAGGCCGGTGAAGGCGAGTGCCGAAGCGGCGACGATGGCGAAAGCGGCAGGAAAACGGCGATATGAGGAGAGCTGATAGGCCATGGGAGAGGTTCCTTTCGTTTCGTTGTGCAACCTTTATAGGTGCGGTTGCGCACTTAGATAATCCTCTATAATCTGCAAGTGCTTTGAAGCAGGATTTAACAATCCCCCATGGGGTGCTCGACGGGATCGAAGCTTTCCTGCGTGTCGCGGAACGGCGGAGCTTTTCCGCCGCGGCGGCCGACCTTGGCGTCTCTCCCTCGGCGATCAGTCAGATCATCAAGGGGCTTGAGGCGCGCGTCGGCGCGCCTTTGTTCATGCGTACCACCCGCAGCGTCGGGCTGACGCAGGCGGGCGAGATGTTCCTCGAGCGCGCCGCGCCCGCCTACGCCGGGCTGGGCGACGCCTATGAAGCCGCTCGCAATCTCGGCAACAGGCCTGCGGGCCGGCTGCGCATCAACCTGATGCGCGGCGCTGTGCAGCCCTTGTTCGAACCGATCATCGCCGGCTTTTGCGAAACCTATCCCGAGATCGAGCTCGAAATCTATGCCGAGGACGCGCTCGCCGATCTCAGCGCCGGCGGTTTTGACGCCGGGGTGCGGATGGGTGAATCGCTCGACGCCGATGTGATCGCCGTCCGCCTGACCGGGCCGTTTCGTTTCGTCGCAGTCGCGACGCCGGGCTATCTGGCGAAGCACGGGCGTCCGGCAAGTCCCGACGACCTGCGCAACCATCGCTGCGTGCGCATGCGCATGGGGAGCGGCGCGCTGATGCCCTGGACCTTCGAGAAGGGGAATCGCGAGATCGAGGTCGGGGTGACGGGCCCAGTGATCGTCAACGACTTTACCGCGATGATGGTCGCCGTGCACGCCGGGGTCGCGATGGGCATGACCGCCGAACCGGTGGTCAAGGCGATGGTCGCATCGGGCGAACTCGAACTCGTCCTCGCCGAGCACGCCCCCTCGACCTCGGGCCTGTTCCTCTATTACCCCAGCCGCAAGCACGTGATGCCCAAATTGCGCGCCTTCATCGACTATGTGCGCGAATATCTGCCCGACGACGTCACCGGCTGACCCCGTTCGGAGAGGTTCGGTCGAGCGCGGAAACAAATCCCTTTGCCGTCAGCAGAAAATTTGGGCTGGCGCGCGGCCGGGAATCCCGGCAGCAGGTTGTCAATTAAAAGGGTTGGGATGATTATGATGGATTTTGCGGCTATCGACTTTGCGGCGCTCGTGCCCTTCATCCTGATCGGCTTTGCTGCGCAGTTCGTCGACGGCGCGCTGGGCATGGCATTCGGCGTCATCTGTAACACGCTGCTCGTCGCGGTGCTGGGCGTGCCGCCCGCGACCGCATCGGCGCGCATCCATGTCGTGGAGATTTTCACGACCGGCGCATCGGGGATCAGCCACCTGCTCCACCGCAATATCGAATGGCCGCTCTTCTTCCGGCTGCTGATTCCGGGCGTGATCGGCGGGGTTCTCGGCGCCTATGTGCTGTCGTCGCTGCACGCCGATGTGGTGAAGCCCTTCGTGCTCGCCTATCTGGTGCTGATCGGCGTGTGGCTGCTGGTCCGCGGCCTGCTCTATCCGCCGAAGTTCGAGAAACCCAAGATCGTTGCCCCGCTTGCGATCGTGGGTGGCTTTCTCGATGCCGCGGGGGGCGGCGGCTGGGGACCGGTGGTCACCTCGAACCTGCTCGTCCAGGGCGGCGAGCCGCGCAAGGTCGTCGGCACGGTCAACAGCGTCGAATTCTTCCTCGCCGTGTCGGTGTCGATCGCCTTCATCTGGAACCTCGGCTTCTCCCAGATCCTGGGGCCGACGCTGGGGCTGATCATCGGCGGCGTGGCCGCCGCGCCGCTGGGCGCCATGATGGCCAAACGTTTCTCGCCCAAGGTGATGCTGGTCATGGTCGGCATCGTGCTGATCGCGACCAGCGCCTTCGGCCTCTATAAGGCGCTGACCTGATCAAAGGACCGCTTGCGGCCGGCAATAGCCGTCGTCCCCGCGAAGACGGGGGCGACGCTTACTTTGGCGGCGTAGAGCTGGTGTTTCGCTTCCTACCCCCAAGCGGATCAACCGCTCAATTCGCGGCCTTGGTCTCGTCGATCTTGTCGACCCATTCGGGGTAGAAGCTCGGCTCGCGCGCTGACCATCCGGGCGCGGTTGCGGCCGCCTCGCTGATCGACTGGAGCAGCAGGCGCCGCTTGTCGGGGTGGAGGTGCGGCAGCGACGCCGCAGCGCAGAAGGCGCCGGGCAACCACGGCCGCGCATGTGCACCGAGCAGCCGCTCGTACAGGAAACGATAGGAAGCGAAGCCCGGAAGGCGATCCTGCCCAAGGTCGAACGCCGACACCGCGACGAGCGGCGCCATGAAATGTTCGAGCGCGTCGAGCCCACTGTCGTCGGGGATATGCGCGCGGATTTCGTCGATCCGCTTATAAACGCGGGCCTGGACGCGAATCGCGGTTTCCTCGACCATGTCGCGCGACCAGCGCGCGACCGCATCATCGCGCTCCAGCCCGATGTCGAGCGAACGGCGGATATACCGCTGCGTTGCCGCGGGAAAGCCCGCGAATTCCTTGATTTCCGTTATCGACAGGTCGCCTGCTGCCGGTCCCGAACGCGTCGCCATGGTCGTGCTCCCGCACGGCGCCCGGGGAGCCATCCCCCCGGAGGCCTGCATCAAACAGTCTGCCACCAAAATGGTTAGTGGCGGGTTAACCATGACGTCGGCGAATGTTCAGCAAGTGCGTGGGGCGTTGCGCGACGCCGCGACCGGTCCTAATCAGCGTGCCCGAAATTCAAAGGCACGAGCAGGTCCATCATGTCGCACACACCGCAGCCGGTCATTTCGTCCACCGGCCTTTTCACCCCCGCTGAAAGCATCTCCAACGAAGAACTTGTCGCCAGTTTTAACACCTATGTTGCGCTGCACAATAGGGAAAATGCGAACGCGATTGCGGCGGGCGATGTGTCCGAACTTGCTGAATCGAGTGTCGAATTCATCGAGAAGGCGAGCGGTATCGGATCGCGGTTCGTGGTCGACAAGGCGGGCATCCTCGACCCCGAACATATGGCGCCACGGATCGCCGAGCGCCGCAACGACGAACTCTCGATCCTCGCCGAAATCGGCGTCGCGGCGGCACAGGACGCGCTCGTCCGCGCCGGCCGCGATGCGGCGGACATCGACGCCGTGCTGTGCGCCGCGTCGAACATGCAGCGCCCCTATCCCGCGATGGCGGTCGAAATCCAGGATGCGCTCGGGATCGACGGCTTCGGGTTCGACATGAATGTCGCCTGCTCATCGGCGACCTTTGGCATCCAGACTGCCGCCGACTATATCCGCGCCGGCCACGCCAGGAGCGTGCTCGTCGTGAACCCCGAAATCTGTTCGGGGCACCTCAACTGGCGCGACCGCGACAGCCATTTCATCTTTGGCGACGTCGCGACCGCGATCCTCGTCGAGCAGAAGGACATTGCCCCTGAAGGCCATTGGGACATCCTCGGCACCAAGCTCAAGACCGTCTTCTCGAACAATATCCGCAACAATTTCGGCTTTTTGAACCGCGGCCATGGCGGCATCGACCAGTCGGGGCCGACGAGCGACAAGCTTTTCGTCCAGGAAGGCCGCAAGGTGTTCAAGGAAGTCGTGCCGATGGTCGCGAACATGATCGTCGAGCAGATGGGCGTGCTGGGCCTCGAGGGCACCGACATGCGCCGCCTGTGGCTGCATCAGGCGAACACCAACATGAACCGCCTGATCGCGCAGCGCGTGCTGGGTCATGAGGCGAGCGAGGATGAGAGCCCGACGGTGCTCGACACCTATGGCAATACGTCGAGCGCAGGGTCGATCATCGCCTTCCACCTCCACCACGAGGACATGAAGACGGGCGACACGGGGCTGATCTGCTCGTTCGGCGCGGGTTATAGCGCGGGAACGGTGTTCGTCCGGAAGACTTGAACCGCTTTTTTCTTCGTCACCCTGAACTTGTTTCAGGGTCCATGACCAGACTTGGCCTTAAGCGCGGCGCCAAGCGAGAAGGTCGGCCATGGATGCTGAAACAAGTTCAGCATGACGAGTTTATAAATGGCTCTTCCTACGGCACAAACGTCGTGAACAGGTAGATCGCGAACAGCATCAGGTGGATCACCCCCTGCAGCACCGTCGTCCGCCCATTCGCCAGCGTCTGCACCGACACAATCAGCGACAGGAACAGCAGCACGGTCGATTTGGCGTCGAGGCCGAGGCTGATCGGCATGTCGGTCATGATCGACAGGATCGCGACCGCGGGAATGGTCAGCCCGATCGTCGCGAGCGCCGATCCGAGCGCGAGGTTGAGGCTGGTCTGGAGCCGGTCGGCCTTGGCCGCGCGCACCGCAGCGAGACCCTCGGGGGCGAGGATCAGCGCCGCGATCAGCACACCGAGCACCGCCGGTGGCGCGCCCCATTCGGCGAGCAGCGCGCCGATGACGGGAGACAGATTCTTGGCGAGCAGTACGACCGCAACCAGACTAGCGAGCAACAGCGCGCCTGAAATCGCCGTGCGCTTTATGCTTGGCGGGGCGGCGTGCACATCGGGCTCGTCCTGCGCATCGCCGTCGGGCAGGAAATAGTCGCGGTGGCGCACCGTCTGCACCAGCGCGAAGGTCGCGTAGAGGATCAGCGACACCACCGCGACGAAACCGAGCTGCGTCGCCGAATAAAAGGGCCCCGGAACGCTCGACGTGAAATTGGGGAGCACGAGCGTCACGACGGTGAGCACGGTCAGCGTCGCGAGCGCGGCGCCGATGCCCGTGCGCTGGAACCGCTGCTCATGATGGCGGATCGCTCCGCTGAGCAGGCAGAGGCCCATCAAGAGGTTGAGGATCACCATCACCGCCGCAAAAACGGTGTCACGCGCCAGCGTCTGCGCCTTGGCGGGCTCGGCCTGCATCAGCGTCAGGATCAGCCCGACCTCGATCACCGTCACCGCAAGCGCGAGGATCAGCGTACCGAAGGGTTCGCCGACGCGGTGCGCGATTACCTCGGCATGATGGACCGCGGCGACGATCGCGCCGGCGAGGATGAAGCCGACGAGAAAGGCATTGAGCGGTATAGCGAGGCTCGCCATCGCAGTAAGGAAGCCCAGGATCGGAAAAACGTCGTTGGCGCGATCGGTGAGGCGAAGCTTGCTGACCATGCGACTTCTATTGCAGCCCCCCTTGCGCATGACCACCCCCTAACCTCGTCATCCCGGCCTTCGCCGGGATGACGAGGTATATGTAGGTCAATCTCGGTGCGTGCGAACGGGTAATCCGGCAGCGGCGAGCCGCGCATGCGCTTCGGCGATAGTCGCTTCGCCGAAATGGAAGATGCTCGCCGCGAGTACCGCGCTCGCCCCACCCTCGAGCACGCCCGCGACCAGATGGTCGAGATTGCCGACGCCGCCGCTCGCGATCACCGGCACAGTTACCGCATCGGCAATCGCACGCGTGAGCGCGAGATCATAACCATCTTTCGTCCCGTCGCGGTCCATGCTGGTGACGAGCAATTCGCCCGCGCCGAGGGTGGCAAGCCGAACCGCATGCTCGAGCGCGTCGATCCCGGTCGGCTGGCGCCCGCCATGGGTGAAGATTTCCCAGCGGCCGTCTTCTACCCGGCGCGCGTCGATGCTGCCGACCGCACACTGGCTGCCAAAGCGGTCGGCGATGTCGGCGATGAGTTCGGGGCGCGCGACCGCCGCGCTGTTCACCGCCACCTTGTCGGCACCGGCGAGCAGCAGCGCGCGCGCATCCCCGGCGCTACGCACCCCGCCGCCGACGGTGAGCGGCATGAAACAGACCTCGGCGGTACGGCTGACCATGTCGAGCAGCGTCCCGCGCCCCTGATGGGTTGCCGAAATGTCGAGGAAGCACAGTTCGTCGGCGCCGGCCGCATCATAGGCGCGCGCGGCCTCTACGGGGTCGCCCGCATCGCGGAGGTCGACGAAATTGACCCCCTTCACCACCCGCCCGTCGGCGACGTCGAGGCAGGGAATGACGCGGACGCGGACGGTCACGCTGTCCCCGCCGCAATCGCTTCGGCGAGGTCGAGCCGCCCGTCATAGAGCGCGCGCCCGGTAATCACGCCTTCGATACCATCGGCGACATGCGGACGGAGCGCCCGGATGTCGCCTATATCGGCAACCCCGCCCGACGCGATCACCGGAATCGCGACCGCCTGGGCCAGTGCCACCGTCGCCTCGACATTGCAGCCCTTGAGCATGCCATCGCGGCCGACGTCGGTGAACAGCAAGGCTGCGACGCCCGCATCCTCGAAACGCCGCGCCAGATCCTCGACACGCACGTCGGACACATCGGCCCAGCCCTCGGTCGCGACCATGCCGTCGCGCGCATCGACCCCAACGACGATCCGCCCGGGCAGGTTGCGCGCGGCGGATTTCACAAATTCGGGGTCCTTCAGCGCCGCGGTGCCGATGATCACGCGCTCGACGCCGAGCGACAGCCAGCGGTCGACCCCGGCACGGTCGCGGATGCCGCCGCCGACCTGCACCTTGCCCGGAAAGGCCGCAATGATGCTTTCGACCGCCACGCCGTTGACGCTTGCCCCCGCGAAAGCGCCGTCGAGATCGACGACATGCAGATGCGTCGCCCCGGCACCAGCGAACAGCCGCGCCTGCGCCGCCGGATCGTCGCCATAGACGGTCGCGCGCGCCATATCGCCCTCGGCGAGCCGCACCACCTGCCCGCCCTTTAGATCGATCGCGGGGAAGATGGTCAGGCCAGAATCTACGGGCGCCAAGACAGGAACCTTTCGAGGGTTGCGAGGCCATAGGCCTGGCTTTTTTCGGGGTGATACTGGACGCCGACGATATTGTCCTTCGCAACCGCGGCGACGAACGTCTCGCCATGGCTGCTCGTCGCCGCGACATCGACGGCATCGGCGAAATGATAGCCGTGGAGATAATAGGCCTCACCCGCCGCGATCACCGGGTGCGCGAAACTCGGCACGACATCGTTCCAGCCCATATGCGGGATGCGCAGCCCCGGCCCTGGATCGAACGCCCGCACCGTGCCGCCGATCCAGCCGAGTCCCGCATGCCGGCCATGCTCCTCTCCCGCATCGGCGAGCAATTGCATGCCCACGCAGATGCCGAGGAAGGGGACACCGTCCTGCCGCACCCGCCGCTCCATCGCGTTGATCAACCCATCGATGGCCGACAACCCGTTCATGCAGGCCGCGAACGCGCCCACGCCCGGCAGCACGATCCGGTCGGCCTTGGCGACAACATCGGGATCGGCGGTGACGGCGACATTCTCGGCGCCCGCCGCGACGAGCGCATTATGCACCGAGCGAAGATTGCCCGCGCCATAGTCGATCAGGGCGATGGCGCTCATGCGATGGTCCTTACAGGACACCCTTGGTGCTGGGGATGGCATCGCCCTTGCGCGGGTCGATTTCGACCGCCTGGCGCAGCGCGCGCGCGAGCGCCTTGTACATGCTTTCGGCGATGTGATGATTATTCTCGCCGTACAGCGTTTCGATGTGCAGCGTGATCCCCGCGGCCTGCGCAAAGCTGGCGAACCAGTGCGGAAACATTTCGGTATCCATCTCGCCGAGCCGCGGCTGCGAGAAGGCCGATCTATAGACGCAGTGCGGACGCCCCGAAATATCGAGCGCGCAGCGCGTCAGCGTCTCGTCCATCGGTGCATGCGCCTCGCCGTAACGCGCGATGCCGCGCTTGTCGCCGAGCGCCTTGGCCACCGCTTCGCCAAGCGCGAGCGCCGAATCCTCGACGGTGTGATGCTGATCGATGTGGAGGTCGCCCTTCACCGTCATCGAAATGTCGATCAGCGAGTGGCGCGACAGTTGCTCGACCATATGGTCGAGGAAACCGATGCCTGTGGACACCGAATATTCGCCCGTTCCGTCGAGATTGACGGCAATCGCGATATCCGTTTCCTTGGTCGTGCGCTGGACAGTGGCGGTTCGCATGGCGCCCCCATAGCACCCACTTTTCACAGCGCAAGGCGACTCTCCCCCCTTGACCCGCGAACGCGCGCCGTTCATCCCCTCGCCCCATGAGTGACGATGTCCGCGACAGCCTGATTCCCTATGACGAAATCGTGCAGGACGCGCTGCGCGCCGTGGTCGGCCGCGTGCTGAGCCAGGTCGAAGGCTATGACAGTCTGCCCGGCGAGCATCATTTCTACATCACCTTCAAGACGCAGGCGCCCGGAGTCGACATTCCCGCGCATCTGATCGCCAAATTTCCCGATGAAATGACGATCGTGCTGCAGAACCGATTCTGGGACCTGAAGGTCGAGGAGGATCATTTCAGCGTCGGCCTGTCGTTCAACCAGACGCCGTCGATCCTGACGATTCCCTATGCCGCAATCACCGCCTTCGTCGATCCGTCGGTCGATTTCGGGCTGCAATTCCAGGTCAGCGACGACGAGGCCGCACAGCCCGAACCGCATGACGAAGCCGACAATGACCGACCCGACGTCACGAGCGAGGACGGGTCGAACGTCGTGACGGTGGATTTCGGCAAGAAGAGATAGCGCCGTGGGCGGCCCCCTCTGGCCCCCCAGCCGCTTCTGGCAATATTGGGCACTCGCCGGGATGCTCGTGCTCACCGCCGCCTTCTGGTGGGGCGTCGAAGGCTATGCCCTGGCGCAAAGCCCCTATCCGCGTGGACAGATTGCCGACGGGTTGCTTCGCTTTACCGTGCTGATCCTGACTCCGGCGCTCGTCTTGGCATGGCTTGCCGCGGCTTGGCTGCGCCGACGCGTAGGCGAAGGCGGCTATTGGCAGCTGCTCGGCCTGGTCGCGATGATCTGGGCCGGCGCGGTGCTGGTGACAAGGATGCTCGTGACATGAGCGACACACGGATCGAAAGCGACAGCATCGGCGAGATTGCCGTTCCGACGGGCGCTTATTGGGGCGCGCAGACCGAGCGCAGCCGCCACAATTTTGCCTTTCCCAGCCACGAGCGCATGCCGCTTCCGATCGTCCATGCCCTCGCGCGGATCAAGGCGGCCGCAGCGCGGGTCAACCGCAGCCACGGCCTCGACGCCGGACTGGCCGACGCGATCGTGGTCGCGGCCGACGCCGTCGCGGCTGGGCAATATGACGACCAGTTTCCGCTCGCGATCTGGCAGACGGGCAGCGGCACCCAATCGAACATGAACGCGAACGAGGTCGTCGCGGGCATCGCCAACGAGGCGCTCGCCGGCACGCGCGGGGGCAAGTCGCCGGTGCACCCCAACGACCATGTCAACATGGGCCAGTCATCGAACGACAGTTTCCCGACCGCGCTGCATATCGCGGTCGCGGTCGAGACGACGGCGCGGCTGGTACCGTTGCTGATCGTGCTCACCGACGCGCTCGCGGCCAAGGCGGAAGCGTGGAGCGCCATCGTCAAGATCGGCCGCACCCATTTGCAGGACGCGACGCCGCTGACGCTGGGTCAGGAATTTTCGGGCTATGTCGCGCAGCTGATCGCGTGCCGCGCGCGGATCGAGGGCGCGCTGACGCATAATATCTGCAAGCTCGCGCAGGGCGGCACCGCAGTAGGCACCGGGCTCAACGCACCGGCGGGGTTCGACGTCGCGATGGCGGCCGAGCTCAGCCGTGCGACGGGTATCGCTTTCGAACCCGCACGCAACAAGTTCGAGGCGCTGGCGTCGAACGACGGGCTCGTCTTCTTTTCGGGTGCGCTCAATACGCTCGCGGTCGCGCTGACCAAGATCGCCAACGACATCCGCCTGCTCGGCTCGGGCCCGCGCGCGGGTCTGGGCGAGATCGACCTTCCGGCGAACGAGCCGGGCAGCTCGATCATGCCGGGCAAGGTCAATCCGACCCAGTGCGAGATGCTGACTATGGTCGCGGCGCAGGTCATCGGTAATCATCAGGCGGTCACCGTCGGCGGCCTGCAGGGGCATCTCGAGCTCAATGTGTTCAAGCCGCTGATCGGGTCGAACGTGCTGCGCTCGATCGACCTGCTGGCAATCGGCATGGCGGGTTTCACCGAGCATTGCGTCGAAGGGCTCGAACCGAACCGCGCCCGCATCGACGAACTGATGAACCGCTCGCTGATGCTCGTCACTGCGCTCGCCCCCGAAATCGGCTATGACAAGGCGGCGAAGATCGCGAAGCACGCGCATGAAAGCGGGAGCACGCTGAAAGAGGCGGCGCTCGATCTGGGCTATGTCGATGCCGCGACCTTCGACCAGCTGGTCGATCCGCGCACGATGCTCGGGCCGGAGAGCTGAACGGGAACCCGCGGGGCCTTCCGGGGATTGATGAAGGGAAGGAGAGATGAAGATGATCGGTCGGATCGTAGGCGGCGTTCTTGGCAGCGCCATCGGACGCCAGAAAGGCAATCATCCCCTCGCCGGCGCGGTCATCGGCGCGGGCACGCTCTTCGCGGCGCGGCGCCTATTCCCGCAACGCTATGCCGTTCTCGCGGCAACGGTCGCGGCGGGCTATCTCACCAAGAAATGGGCCGAGCGTGCCGAGGCGCGCAAGGCCGCCGAAGAGGCGCATGCGCTCGATCCTGCGCTCGCCGATGCCGGCGTGGTCGATACTTATGCGGGCACGGCCAAAGTCCCCACCGATGGGCAGACGATTGGCGACGCGCTGCCGCCTGCGATTCCAGTCGAAGGCAATGGCCGCAGCGGCTCGCTCCACTGACCCGCCGACGCGGTTAAGAAAATTGCTATCATGACGCGCTATGGCATGCGTCATGAGGATGAACCCGCCCGGTTTCCGCACATTCGCGCTGATCGCGGTCGGCTTCTCGCTGAAGTTTCTCAGCGGCCGGCTCGAACTTGCGGGCGATCTGTCGGCAGCCGCGAGCACGCGGCTCGGCTATCATCTGTCGGCACTGGCTGTCCTGATTGCCGCATTCGGCTGCTTCGCTTGGGCGTTCAAAAGGATCTTTTTCGACAAGCCCGCCGCGCCGCCCGCTGACGCCGCGCCGCCCGAAAAGAAGCCGGAGCCCGTCGACGTCTATCCCGAGACATTCGACCCCGATGCCGCGCTCGCGCGTTACATGAGCCGCCGCGGCGATACCGATCCGGGTGACGCGCCCGTCCCCAAACCGGGCGGCTTTGGCCGCAAAGCGCGTTTGAGGGAGCGTTAGGCGCCCGCTTGCCATTCCTTGATCGCCTCGACTGGCGAGACGAGCATCAGTACGTTGAGCGTCAGATTGTCGCGGATCGTCCATAGGGTAAAGAGCTCGAAGGCGAGCGCGAACGCAACCGTGACCCACCAGCGCATCCGGCTGGCGGCGACGAAGCCCAGCACCATGAAAAGCGCGTCGCTCACCGAATTGAGCACCGAATCGCCCGAATAGCCGAACGCCATCGTCACCTCGCGATACCGGTCGATGATTATGCTCGAATTTTCGAGGATTTCCCAGGCGCCCTCGACCCCGATCGCGATGGCGAGCGGCACCCACAGCGGGCGGTGCGGCAGGATCCAGCGTAGCACGCCATAGAAGATGAAGCCGTGAATGATGTGGCTGAAGCTGTACCAGTCCGAAATCTGCTGGCTGTTCTGGTTCGACTGGACGGTGCCGTGCCACAGGCTGACCGTGCCGCACGGACAGATCGGCGGACGGCCCATGCCGATCAATATCGCCGCAAGCAGCGCGACCAGCGCCGCGGCGACCAGCCAGCCCGTTCGTGAAATTCCTGCCATGCCCCGCCCCCTTCGCGCTTGACCCGTAGCGCAGCTTTGGCGAATAGCGCCCATGGCTGAAAGCGTCCACCTGAACCGCCGCGGCGTGTTGTTCGTGCTCTCCTCGCCCTCGGGCGCGGGCAAGACCACCATTTCCAAGATGATGCTCGCAGGCGACAAGGATATTGCGCTGTCGATCTCGGCGACGACGCGGCCACCGCGCCCCGGCGAGAAAGACGGGGTCGATTATCATTTCGTCGACACCGAAACTTTCAAGCGGATGGCCGCCGACGGCGAGTTCCTCGAATGGGCGCATGTCTTCGGTCACCGCTATGGCACGCCCCGCGCGCGGGTCGACGAACTGCTCGAGGCGGGCAAGGACGTGCTGTTCGACATCGACTGGCAGGGCGCGCAGCAGCTTTACCAGGAAGCCGGACCCGATGTCGTGCGCGTCTTCGTGCTGCCGCCGACGATGGAAGAACTCGAACGGCGGCTGCGCGCACGCAATACCGACAGCGACGAAGTCATCGCCGCACGCATGGCGCGCGCCGCGAACGAGATCAGCCACTGGGACGGTTATGATTATGTGCTGATCAACGACCATGTCGAAGAATGCTTCGACGAGGTCGTCGCGATCCTGCGCGCCGAACGGTTGAAGCGGCGGCGCCAGATCGGCCTGATCGGCTTTGCCCGCGACCTGATCCGGTCGGTGCCGGACGCCGATACTTCGCTTTAGACCGGCGTCACCAGATTGGCGTTCAGCTCGGCGACCATTTCGGCGCGCAACGGCTTGGCCTGACCGTCGGTACGGCACACGACCACCGTGTCGCAGGTCGCGATCGGGTGGCCATTCTGGAACATCGCCTGCACGATCGTCCAGCTTGAGGTGCCAAGCCGCCCGATACCGGTCGCGATCGTCACCGGATCGGGGAAATTGCCCTCGGCGAGATAGTTGATCTCGACCGCCGCGACCATCGTCCGTTCGTTCACAGGACGTTCGCCCAGCGGACGTACCTGCCGGTTGAGCAACACGCGGCCGCTTTCGAACAAAGCGGCAAAGGCTACATTGTTGAGGTGGCCGTTGATGTCCATGTCCTGAAACCGCGTCTGATATTCGATGCAGACGGGGTAGCTGGCGGCGTCGAGCCGCCAGCTTTCCGGTTTGGGCATATCAGCGCGGCCCCATTCGGATGCCGCCGTCGAGGCGGACGTCCTCGCCATTGAAATAGCCATTCTCGATCATGCAGACCGCGAGATTGGCATATTCGGGCGGATTGCCGAGGCGCTTCGGGTTGAGCACCGACGCGCCGAGCGCATCGCGGACATTCTGCGGCGCGCCAGCGAGCAGCGGGGTGTCGAAAATGCCGGGCAGGATCGTGTTGACGCGGATATTCTCCGAGGCGAGGTCGCGCGCGATGGGGAGCGTCATGCCGACGACGCCGCCCTTCGACGCAGAGTAAGCCGCTTGGCCGATCTGGCCGTCCTCGGCCGCGACCGATGCCGTGTTGACGATCGCGCCGCGTTCGCCGTCTTCCATCGGGTCGAGCGTCAGCATGCCCGCCGCCGACTTGGCGATGCAGCGGAAGGTGCCGACAAGGTTGATCTGGATGATCCAGTTGAAGGCATCGAGCGGGAAATGCTTGATGCTGCCGTCTTCCTTCGAGCGGCTCGCGGTCTTGATCGCATTGCCGGTGCCCGCGCAATTGACGAGGATGCGTTCCTGGCCGTGCGCTTCGCGCGCCTTGGCGAAGGCGGCGTCGACGCTGGCGTCGTCGGTGACGTTGCATTCGCAGAAGATGCCGCCGAGTTCGGCGGCGATCGCGAGGCCCTTTTCCTCCTGCAGGTCGAAGATCGCGACCTTGACGCCCTTGGCGGCAAGCGCGCGGGCGGTGGCGGCACCGAGGCCCGAGGCGCCGCCGGTGACGACGGCGGATACGGTGGAATCGAGTTTCATTCTAATTTTCCTTCCCTAGTTCCGTTCGCCTTGAGGAGGGGCTGAGCTTTTCGAAGACCCGTCTCGAAGGGCCGCTATGCTGCCAATCCTTCGAGACGCCATTTCGACAAGCTCAATGGCTCCTCAGGACGAACGGTTGTTAGATTTTCAAAGTCGTTCGATGATCGTGACGTTGGCCTGGCCGCCGCCTTCGCACATCGTCTGCAGCCCATATTTGCCTCCGGTCGCGTCGAGCACGCCGAGCAGGGTCGACATCAGCTTGGTGCCGCTGGCGCCGAGCGGGTGGCCGAGCGCGATCGCGCCGCCATGGACGTTGAGCCGCGCATGATCCGCGCCGAGATATTTGAGCCACGCCAGCGGCACCGGCGCGAACGCCTCATTGACCTCGTAAGCGTCGATGTCCTCGATCTTCATGCCCGCGCGTTTCAGCGCCTTTTCGGTCGCGAACAGCGGCTCTTCGAGCATGATCACCGGGTCGCCCGCGGTCACCGACACATGGTGGATGCGCGCGCGCGGGGTCAGGCCATGATCTTTCAGCGCCTGTTCCGAACAGATGAGAACCGCCGACGCGCCATCGCAGATCTGCGACGCCGAAGCCGCTGTGATCGAACCGCCTTCCTGGAGCAGCTTCACCCCTGCAATGCCTTCGAGCGTCGCGTCGAAACGAATGCCTTCATCGACGAGGTGGGTCTGCGTCCCTTCGGGGGTCTCGATCTGGAGCCCAACGATCTCGCGCTGGAACCGGCCCGCTTCGGTCGCGGCCTTGGCGCGGCGGTGGCTCTCGAACGCATAGGCGTCGAGGTCGTCTTTGGTGAAGCCGTGCTTCTTGACGATCATCTCGGCGCCCATGAACTGGCTGAACATGATGCCGGGGTATTTTTCCTCGAGCCGGGGCGATTTATAATTGCCCATGCCTTCCTTCATATAGAGCATCGCTGTCGAGCCCATCGGCACGCGCGACATGCTTTCGATGCCGCTCGCAAGGACCATGTCCTGGGTTCCCGACAAGATGCCCTGCGCGGCGAACTGCATCGCCTGCTGTGACGATCCGCACTGGCGGTCGATGGTTACCGATGGGATCGAGTCGGGCAGTTTCGAAGCGAGCACGGCGTTGCGGCCGAGGTCCATCGTCTGCTCGCCGCCCTGCGACACACAGCCGGTGATGACGTCTTCGATCGCCGAAGCATCGAAATCATTACGGTCGGCGATCGCGTCGAACACCGCGGCGCCGAGGTCGACGGGGTGAACGCCCGCGAGGCGGCCGCCGCGCTTGCCGCCAGCGGTGCGGACGGCATCGACGATATATGCAATGGCCATGGGAGAATTCCTTTCCGAGTAGTCGTCGCCCCCGCGAAGGCGGGGGCCGTTGGAGGCGCCAGGCAACGCCGGGTTAGAACGCCAGCGGCCCCCGCCTTCGCGGGGGCGACGGGCTTAAAGCTTGCGCCCGATCAGTTCCTTCATAATCTCGTTCGTGCCGCCAAAGATGCGGGTGACGCGCGCGGCGCGCCAGGCGCGGGCGATCGGATATTCATTCATATAGCCCGCACCGCCGTGAAGCTGGAGGCATTTGTCCATCACTTCCCACTGGAGTTCGGTGTGCCACAGCTTCGCCGCGGCGCCCTCCTCGGGGGTCAGTTCCTTCTTGAGGTGCCGCGCCAGCGCCCAGTCGAGGTGCGCCCAGCCGACCTGCAGCTTGGTCTTGAGGTCGGCGAGCACGAACCGCGTGTTCTGGAAATCGAGGATCGGCTTGCCGAACGCCTTGCGGTCGCGGGTGAATTCGACGGTGTCGTCGAACGCGCGCTGCGCCGACGCCTGCGCCGACACCGCAATCGACAGGCGTTCCTGCGGCAGCTCACTCATCAGATAAATGAAACCCTGCCCCTCTTCGCCGAGGCAGTTGGTGATCGGCACGCGGACGTCGTTGAAGAACATTTCCGACGTATCGGCCTCGTCCTGCCCGATCTTGTCGAGGTTGCGGCCGCGTTCATAGCCTTCGCGGTCGGCTTCGACGAGGACGATCGACACGCCCTTCCACGCCGGCTGGACCTCGGTGTCGGTCTTGACGCAGACGAGGATCAGGTCGGCATTCTGGCCGTTGGTGATATAAGTTTTCGACCCGTTGATGACATAGTGATTGCCATCCTTCTTCGCGGTCGTGCGCATCCCTTGAAGGTCGGAGCCGGTGCCCGGTTCGGTCATCGCGATCGCGGTGATCACCTCGCCCGACACCATCTTGGGCAGCCAGTGCTTCTTCTGCTCTTCGCTGCCATATTTGACGATATAGCTGGTGACGATGTCCGACTGGAGCGAGAAGCCCGTCGTGGCGCGGCCGTAATAGGCACTCTCTTCATCGACGATCGCGTTGTAACCGAAATCGAGGCCGAGCCCGCCATATTCCTCGGGCACCGTCGGGCACAGCATGCCGAGCTCGCCCGCCTTCGGCCAGATCGACTTGGGCACGATCTTGTCCTCGGCCCATTTCGCCGCGTTCGGCGCGATTTCCTTTTCGAGGAACTGGCGCACCGTGGCGCGAAACGCCTCATGATCGTCGGAGTAGGCGGAGCGCGACAGATTATCGAGCGACATGGACATTCCTTTTCCCGGTGCGCCGGCCGGGCGCGGATGTTTACGAAGTTGCCACGCAGCGCGTAGTCCTTGCTGGCTAACTGACCTTACGTTTACGTGCACGTCAAGTAGAAATGCCGCTACGGCAGCAAACTTTCGTCGCCCCGTCTTTCTTCGTCACCCCGGACTTGATCCGGGGTCCACGACGTCGAGCGCCGTGCTTTGTCGAGAGGCGGCATGGATCCCGGATCAAGTCCGGGATGACGAAAGGTGGCTCACGCCCTGCCCTATTCCGGGTGACGAATAGGTTTGCAGTCGCTGGGCAGCATCGACGGCGCGCGCTAAGACCCCAACCCATGGTCGAACTGCTTCTCGATGCCGGCGCGCTGCTCGGCGAATCGCCCTTCTGGCATGCCGCCGAGCAGCGGCTCTATTGGGTCGATATCGAAGGCCGCAAAATCCACCGCACCGACCCTGCCACCGGCAACGACGAGGCGATGGAAGTTGCCGAGCAGGTCGGCTGCATCGCGCCGCGCGCAGGCGGCGGGCTTGTCGCGGCGCTCGAAAACGGCTGCGCGCTGATCGACGACTGGGGCGCCGCGCCGCGCGCCTTTGGCCCTGCCGTCCTTGCCAACAAGCCCGAACAGCGTTTCAACGACGGCCGCGTCGATACCGCGGGCCGGCTGTGGGTCGGCAGCCTGACGAGCGACAAGGCGAACCCCACCGCGACGCTCTACCGGCTCGATCCCGACGGGTCGCTGACCGAGGTCTTTGGCGGGATCACCACCAGCAACGGCGCCGCCTTCAGCCCCGATGGCCGGACCTTCTATCACGCCGACACCCCGACGCATGCGATCCGCGCCTATGACGTCGATCCGGCGACCGGCGCACTCGGCGAAGGCCGCATCTTCCACCAGTTCGAGCAGGGCAACGGCCGCCCCGACGGCGCCGCGGTCGATGCCGAGGGCTGTTACTGGTCGGCGTTGTGGGATGGGTGGCGCGTTGTGCGCCTTTCGCCCGCGGGCGGGCTGCTTCAGACGGTCGACCTGCCGGTGCAGCGTCCGACGATGATCGCCTTTGGCGGGCCGGACCTGAAGACCGCTTTCGTCACCAGCGCGGGCAAGAACCTGTCCGACGAAGAACGCTTGGGCCAGCCAAACGCCGGCGGCGTCTTCACCTTCCGCGTTGACGTCCCCGGCCTGATTCAGCCGGATTTTGGCGCCTAGGCGGCTTGCACCGCGCTGTCACATCTGGTTAAGACGCTCCCCGACATGGTTTCGCCCGAAACCTTTTCTTCCGGGGAGTTATGCCGATGCCGCGCCACGCGCACCCTTTTGCCCGCCGCCAGCTTGTTCGCCCTTTGGCGATGATGCTTGCATCCACCGCGATGATTGTGGGTTATAGCCAGATGACTGTTACCGCCGCCGAACCGATCGTCCCCCCCGCCGCCACCGCCCCCGCGGGCGAAAACCCGATGCTCGCGCCATGGACCGGCCCGTTCGAAGGGGTGCCGCCGTGGGACAAGATGGATCCCGAACTGTTCCCCGACGCCTTTGCCAAGGCGATGGCCGAGACCAGGGCCGAGGTGCAGGCGGTGATCGACAATCCGCAAGTCCCGACCTTCGAAAACACCCATGTCCCGATGATGCTGGCGGGCGACACCGCCGACCGGCTGTTCGCGCTGTGGGGGGTGCAGTCGTCGAACAAGTCGAACGACCGCGTCGAGGACATCGATGCCGAGTGGAGCCCCAAAATCTCCACCTTCTACACCGAGCTGTTCCTCGAGCCCAAGCTCTTTGCGCGGTACAAGGCGGTGTATGACAAGCGCAAAGACAGCGGCCTCAATGCCCAGCAGATCCGCATCGTCGAGCGCAGCTATGACGAGATGGTGCGCGACGGCGCCAATCTGTCGCCGACCGACAAGGCGAAGCTGGTCGAGATGAACGCCAAGCTCGAGGGCCTGTTCTCGGGCTTCTCGTCGAAGCTGCTCGGCGACGAGAAGCTCTATACCTTCGTCACCGACAAGGCCGAGCTTGCCGGGCTCGAACCCGGTTTCGTCGCCTCGCTGGCCTCGGCCGCCGAAGCGAACGGCAAACCCGGCCAGTGGGCGATCAAGAACACGCGCTCGTCGGCGCAGCCGGTGCTGCAGAACGCCACCAACCGGAGCTTGCGCGAAAAGGTCTGGAAGGCCTTTGTCGGCCGCGGCGACAATGGTGATGCCAACGACACCAACGCGACGATCGCCGAAATCCTGAAGCTGCGCCAGCAGCGCGCCGAGCTGCTCGGCTTCCCAACCCACGCCAATTACCGCATGGCCGACACGATGGCGAAGACGCCTGAAAATGCGATGGGCCTGATGATGAAAGTCTGGCCCGCCGCGGTTGCGCGCGCGAAGGAAGAGGTCGCCGACATGCAGGCAATCGCCGACCAGGACGCAAAGGCCGGCAAGGGTCCGAAGCTGACGATCGAGCCGTGGGACTATCGCTTCTATTCGGAGAAGGTGCGGAAGCAGAAATACGACCTCGATGAAAGCGAAGTGAAGCCGTACCTCCAGCTCGACAAGCTGACCCAGGCGATGTTCTGGTCGGCGGGCCAGCTCTATGATCTCGGTTTCCGCGAGAACACCGGCACCGTCCCCGTCTTCGATCCCAAGGTCAAAACCTTCGAGGTCTATAACCTCAAGACCAACGAGAATGTCGGGTTGATCTATCTCGACAATTTCGCGCGCGACGGCAAACGTTCGGGCGCATGGATGACCACCTATCGCAGCCAGCAGACGCTGGGCGGCGAACGCAATGTGCTCGCGTCGAACAATAATAATTTCACCGAAGCCGCAAAGGGCGAGCCGACGCTGATCAGCCTCGACGATGCGACGACCTTGTTCCACGAATTCGGCCACGGCATCCATTATCTGCTCCAGCACATCAACTATCCGGCGCTCGCCGGGGTGCCGCGCGACTTCGTCGAATATCCGAGCCAGGTGAACGAGAATTGGCTGATGACCCCCGAAGTGCTGTCGAAATATGCGACGCACACCAAGACGGGCGAACCGATGCCGCAGGCGCTGGTCGACAAGATCCTCGCATCGAACAAGTTCAACCAGGGTTTCGAGACGGTCGAATATCTGTCGAGCGCGATCGTCGACATGAAGATCCACGACCGCAAGGTGCCGGTGGCCGACGTCGACAAGTTCGAGCGCGAAACGCTGGCCGAAATGGGCATGCCGAAGGAAATCGTCATGCGCCACCGCCTGCCGCAGTTCGGCCATTTGTTCAGCAGCGACGCCTATTCGGCGGGCTATTACAGCTATCTGTGGTCGGAAACGATGGACGCCGACACCTGGGCGGCGTTCACCGAAGCCGGCGGCCCGTGGGACCGCACGGTTGCCGACAAGTTCCGCACCATCCTGCTGATGACGGGCAACGAAACCGACCGCGCCGAGGCGTACCGCGCCTTCCGCGGCCGCGATCCCGACGTGAAGGCGCTGCTGAAAAAGCGCGGTTTTCCAACCGAATAGGGCGAATAGAACCGGGGAGGCAAAGGGGGCGGTTTCGCCCCCTTTGTTTATCTTAGACCGCTCTATTTTTCATGCTCAGTGCTGCGAACAAATGTCCAGTCGACAGTGTTCCTGTACGGAGTTTCCACTCAGGAGCGGTCCGCATAAGGAAATAGTTCCAGCTTTCCGGACTCCAGAAGTTGATGTGGCCCGCGTAGGAATCAAACTCCGCATGATACTCCTTGGCGGGGAATTGATCCTTCCGCCCATCGGGAACCGTCAATACGAGCGTGCCGCCGGCTGACACAATATCGAGCAGACGCCGGACAACCGCTTCGGGATCGACCGTGTGCTCCAGCACTTCCATCAGAAACACCACGTCGTAGCGCGATGTCTCGGGAAGGTCCGAGAGCGCGCTGAAGAACAGTTCGGCGTCAGGGCAGGCCCGTTTGGCCATCGCGAGCTTCACATCGCTGATGTCGCATCCGAAGAGGGAGGTTTCCGGGTATCTTGCGCGCAGGAGGCGCAGGAGGCACCCTGCGTGGCACCCGATGTCCAGAACACGCTTGCCCGCGATTTCGACGCCTTCGGCATCGCATTGATCGAGCAGAAGGCGAGCCATCGCAAGGCGGCTGGCATTGAAGTAGTCCTCAAGAAATGCTGGCGTCGGCCATTCTCCGGTCAGCGCATTGCGCTGTATCACCGGAAGTATCTCATGGAGCAAGCTGGCCGAGTTGCGCGCGTCGGCTGTGGTTGGCCGATACTGCAGATCAGATTCTGACCTTACAATCCTGTAGCCGCTACGCGCAAACATGGATTGAACCAGTTTTTTGCCCTGGAGCATCTGTTCTCCTTCGCGCGTGAGCGCGTCAGTTGTGGAAGTCCGAACTTGAGTATGCTTCGATGCTGCCGGAGCCAGCCGCTATGGGCAACCACACCGATTGCCACACATCCCGGTCTAAACACGATCGAGCCCAACTTCCGCCAGTTGCGCTTGTCCCAACGCGTCCGTTCGCTCGAATCCCGATTGACCTTCGCCCGATTCGATATAAATATGATATCATCTTTATATCGAATGATTCGGAGGGCAACATGGTCGATGGAGGAACACCCGCGCTGAACCGCAGCCGGGAGACACGCGCGAATACGCAGAGCGGCTATCTGATGCTGTTCATCTGGTTGCTGTTGCTGGGCGTCGCCGTCTGGGCGGGGATCACCAACGCCAACGCCGAATATATGGTCGCGTGGAAATGGATCGTCGTTGTCGCCTCGGCGATCGTCGGCCTGCTGATCCTCTGCGGCTTCTATCTCATCAATCCGAACGAAGCCGCCGCGATCCAGCTGTTCGGTGCGTATAAGGGCACCGACCGCGAAAGTGGGCTGCGCTGGGTCCTGCCCTGGCTTTCGCGCAAGAAGATCGCGGTGCGCGCAAACAATGTGATTTCGGACAAGATCAAGGTCAACGATCTGCGCGGCAACCCGATCGAGATGGCGGCACAAGTCGTGTGGCGCGTCACCGACACCGCACAGGCTTTGTTCGACGTCGACGATTACAAGGAATTCGTGATGGCGCAGATCGAGGCCGCGGTGCGCTCGATCGGCTCGCGCTATCCCTATGACGATATCGAGCATCAGGAGGTCACGCTGCGCGGCAACCACGACGAGGTTGGCGTCGAACTGCGCAAGGCGCTGATCGAGCGGCTGAGCGTCGCGGGGATCACCGTCGACGAATGTGGCCTCACCCATCTGGCCTATGCGCAGGAAATCGCCGGGGCGATGCTTCGCCGCCAGCAGGCCGAGGCGGTCATTTCGGCGCGCAAGAAACTGGTCGAGGGCGCGGTGACGATGGTCGAGATGGCGCTCAACCTGCTGTCCGAAAAGGGCGTCGTCGAGCTCGACGACGAGCGCAAGGCGGCGATGGTGTCGAACCTGATGGTCGTGCTGTGCGGCGAACGCGACACGCAGCCCGTGGTCAATGCCGGCTCGCTCTACTGAGCCGGCCCGCCGAGACCGACCATGCCCGCGTCCGCCAAGAAAGCCTTTGCCCTCCGCCTCGATCCCGCGCTCTACGCGGCGGTCGAGCGGATGGCGGCCGCCGACTTGCGCAGCGCCAATGCCGAGATCGAGGTGCTGCTGCGCGAGGCGCTGGCGCGGCGCGGCATGACCGTCAAACCGCCGGCCCGCGCCAGGCGCGGCCGGCCGCCGAAAGAGGAAGGTTGATATGCTTCACCTGTTCATGCGGAAGACCCCATGGTTTCGCGCCAAGCGCCACGGCTATGGCACCGGCCTGCCTTTCGTCTGGGAAGGCTGGTTCTTCATGGCGCTCCACGTCGCGATGATCACCGGCTTCGCCTATCTGTTCCGGGATCGGCCCGTCCTGATGACCATCCTCGTTGTGCTCGCGGGCCTCGCCCCGCTGCCGATCTATCGCGCCAAGACCGAGGGCGGCTGGCGCTGGCGATAGCAGGGCGTTTCCAACACTCCGCATCCCCGAGCGAAGACGAGGGGCTATGCCGAGCGAAGCCGAGGCAGCGGCGCTGCTGGTTCTCACTTCGCTCGAACGAGCCCCTCGTCTTCGCTCGGGGATGCGGCAGTTGATAAATTGCCATGAGGCGTAGATAGCGCGCCCACCCCGCTTGCCCCCGACTCGCTTGATGGTTAAGGCCGGTCCATGACCGCCGCACCGTCCTCTGTCCGCATTGCCCCCTCGATCCTCAGCGCCGATTTCGCACGCCTCGGCGAGGAAGTGCGCGCGATCGAGGCCGCGGGCGCCGACTGGGTCCATATCGACGTCATGGACGGCCATTATGTCCCCAATCTGACGATCGGTCCGGCGGTGGTGAAGGCGCTGCGCCCGCATTCGACGCTGCCCTTCGACGTCCATCTGATGATCTCGCCGGTCGACCATTTTCTCGACGCCTTTGCCGCGGCGGGCGCCGACATCATCACCGTCCATCCCGAAGCGGGGCCGCACATCCACCGCACGGTCCAGCACATCAAGTCGCTGGGCAAGCAGGCGGGCGTGTCGCTGAACCCCGCGACCCCGGCGAAGATGCTCGACTATCTGATCGACGACATCGACCTTGTCCTCATCATGAGCGTCAATCCCGGCTTCGGCGGCCAGAGCTTCATTTCGAGCCAGCTGCGCAAGATCGAAGCGGTCCGGAAGATGATCGACAAAACCGGCCGCGACATCAGGCTGGAGGTCGACGGCGGCATCGACGCGGGCACCGCCCCGCTCGCGATCGCCGCGGGCGCCGACGTGCTGGTTGCGGGCACCGCGACCTTCAAGGGCGGCCCCGACGCTTACGCCGACAATATCCGGCGGCTGCGCGGCGGCGCTTGATCGATGACAAGACCGGTGACCGCTCCAGCAGACGATGACCCGGAGGGCGCCGCCGACGCCATCGACGACACGATCGAGCCCGGCAAGCGCCTGATCCGCCTGCCCGCCGACAAGGGGCTGTCGCTCGGCGATCGCATCGCCAACCATATCACCCGGCTGACCTGGCGCACGCCGCTCCACGCGCTGCGGCTCAAAGGCCGCTTCCCGCTGAAGCTGCTCGGTGTGCCGACCGACCCGGTGCCGGGCGACGCGCGCGCCGGCACCGCGATCCGCGCCGGTCATTTCCTGCACCGCGGGCTCAAGCTGTCGCTCGGCGATCTCGATTTCGCCGCGCTCGAGGTTGCGCCCACCTTTGCCGATTATCTTCACAGCTTCGCCTGGCTGCGCGATCTTGCAGCCACCGGTTCGCGCGCCGACGGGACGCCGATCGCCGAGGCCGTCGTTCGTCACTGGCTCGGCACCCACGGCGAGACGGTGAGCGAGCCCGCGTGGAAGGCCGACAATACGGCGTGGCGCATCCTGTTCTGGGCCGCGCACGCCCCGCTGATCCTCTCGTCGAGCGACCTCGTCTATCGTTCGGCGGTGCTCAACCATCTCGCGCGCGCGGCGCGCCATCTCGACCGCGTCGCCGACAAGACGCGGCCGGGCACCGGCCAGATGGTTGCATGGGTCGGCATCGTCGCGGCGTCGCTGCTGATGCCCGGCGGCGAACCGCGACAGGTGTTCGGCGAGGCCGGGCTGCGCAAGGTGCTCGAAACCAGCTTCTACGCCGACGGCGGCAATATCTCGCGCTCGCCGCAGGCGCAGCTCGACGCGATCATGGCGCTGTCGATGCTCGTCAAAACCTATGACATGCGCCGCATGGAGGTGCCGCCCTTCGTGCAGGAAGTGCTCGCGCGCGCGGTCCCCGCACTGCTCGGGCTACTCCACAGCGACGGCGGCATGGGCAGCTGGCAGGGCAGCGGCGCGACGTCGGCCGCTTATGTGCAGGCGATCGTCGACGCGAGCGGCGTGCGCACGCGGCCGCTGAAGCAGGCGCGCGACTGGGGGTATCAGCGGCTCGTCGCGAACAAGGTCGTGCTGCTCGCCGACGCCGCGCCTCCGCCGATCGCGCGGGTGACCGAAGCGGGGTGTGCGTCGACGCTGGCGTTCGAACTCAGCGACGGCGCCGAGCGTATCGTCGTCAATTGCGGCGGGGCGGCGCTGACCGGCGCGACGATCCCCGCCGACCTTGCGCGCGGGCTGCGCACCACCGCCGCGCATTCGACGCTGATCCTCGCCGACAGCAATTCGACCGCGATCCTCGCCAACGGATCGCTGGGCAAGGGCGTGACCGAGGTCGAGCTCGACCGGCGCGAGACCCCGCAGGGCAGCCGGCTCGAGATGAGCCATGACGGCTATGCGCGGCGCCACGGCCTGATCCATCGCCGGCTGCTAATCCTGTCGCCCAACGGCCGCGAACTGCGCGGCGAGGATATGCTGCTTCCCGCCCCGCGCACGCGTCGCAAGGGCGACAAGGGCTTTGCGATACGTTTCCACCTCGGCCCCGCGATCTCCGCCAGCCTGACCGCGGACAAGCTTGGCGCGCTGCTCCGCATCAACGGCGGTCCCTTGTGGCAGTTCCGCACATCGGAAGGCGCGCTGGAGGTCGAGGAAAGCCTGTGGGTCGACGGCGAAGGCCGGCCGCATCCCACCGAGCAGCTTGTCGTCACCGGCACCGCGCCCGCGGGCGGCGCCAGCATCGGCTGGATCTTCAAACATATCGGCTGACGGCGGCGGGCCAGGGACTGCCCGCCGCCGCAACCCAGCGCGTTAAAAGGCGTAACGCGCCATCAGCTGGAAGACGGGGCCTGCCTTTTCGCTTTCAAGCTCATATTCATCGAAATCGCGGGCGGCCTGTTCACCGATCGTGTTGAACTTGTTGAAGATTTCGCGCTTCGCGCCGTTGAGCAGGTTCGAGCCCACCGCGCGGATCGTGAAACTCTTGCCGAAACGCTTTTCGACGAAGACTTCGAGATCGGCGCCATAGGTGGTGAAGACTTCCTCGCCGACGGTACGGTCGAACGCCCCGCCCTGCTTACGATAGGTCGCGCCGAAAGCCGCACCGACCGAAGGAATGTCCTGGATCAGCCCGAAGTTATAGACATAGTCGCTCTGGCCGTTGAAGCGACGCTTGCCAAACTCGTCGATGATCTTGCTGTCGAGCCACGAGACGTTGCCGAAGACGCCGGTGTCGGGCAGGCCGATGAAGCCGAGGTCGGTCGACAGGTCGAACTCGACGCCCCAAACCTTGCCGTCACCGATATTCTGCGGCTGGTACAGGAACGTCGTGGAACTGCCCGGAATTGCGCCAAGGTTGGTCAACTCGATCAGATCGTTGACCTTGCGATAGAAGACGTTGATCCCCGCGATACCCGAACGGCCGAGGCGCTGTTCATAGCCGACATCCACACCCCACGCAGTTTCCGGGTCGAGCAGCGGGTTGCCGACCAGATTATTGTCACCGAGTTCCGCCACAAGCGTCGCGGGCGACAGATAGTTGAACTCGGGCCGGCGGCTCGTCCGGGCGGCCGATGCGGTGATGCGGCCGCGCGCGCCGACGTCGATCTTGATCGAGGCCGAAGGCAGCAGCTTTTCATAATCATTGGTCGTGCGCTGCAACGCCGCGGGCACGGTGAGATCGTCGATGGTGAGGTCGGTCGTTTCATAACGCACGCCCGCTTCCCACTTCACACCGGGCATGTCGCCCTCGACCAGCACAAAGCCGTCGAGCCGCTTTTCCTCGATCGTGTTGAGCCCGCCCGGCCCCGGCACAAAGGCACCGAAGGTGCGGGCGAACTCGGTCGGGTTTCGCGAAAACTGATCATAGCCCTGACGGTTGGCGGCGGTCAGGTTATACCGATCGCGCGGCGGCGCCGTGATCGACGTGTCGCGATCCTTGTCCTGCCACAAGCCGCCGAATACGAGTTTCGCGGTTTCGCCCAGCTCGACCTCATGCTCGAGCCGCACCGAAAATTCCTTGTCGGTAATGCCGGTGCGCGTCTGGTCGCCGGTGAAACGCGGCAAGGCGCGGTCGAACTCGACTTCATATTCGGTCTCGAACCGGTCTTCGTCGAACCAGGCGTAGCCGATTTTCAGGCTCGTCTGCCCCGCCGACCAGCGATGCGCGAGCTTGCCGTTGACGCTGTAATTGTCCTGATTGATTTTCGCGACATTGGCATTGTCGACGGTCAGATTGCCCGGCGGCGTCGCGCGGATCGGCCCGTTGATGTTCGTCGGGTGATTATATTCGAAGCTGCGCTCGGTTTCGGTGCGATCGGTGTGGACATAAAAGCCGTTGATCGAGAAATCGGTGGTATCGCCCTTGATGTCATAGGTTGCGTTGAACGAATAATCCTTGCCGTCGCGCGTGTCGGTCTGGTCCTCGCGATTGTCGAAATCGTCGGTCGCAAAGTCGGGATTATTCTCCGGCGAATCGCTGTAGCGCAGCGAATATTTCTTCTTCGGATTGTGACGGCCCTGGAAATTGCCCCCGATCAGGAAGCGCCCGGGTCCAAGCGCACCGCCGATGACGCCGCCGACGCTGGGTTCGAGTTCCTTGTCGTCATAATAGAGGCCGCCGGCGCGCAGATAGCCGCCGTCGAGCTCATAGCCGTCGCGCAGGCGGATGTTGATCGTGCCCGCGACCGCGTCGCCGGTGCGCCGCGCCGACGAGGAGCGGACGATCTCGACGCGCTCGATCAGTTCGGCGGGGATACGATCGAGAAAGAAACTGCGGTCGGCGTTCGATCCCGGCACCTTTTCGCCGTTGATCAGGATCTGCGTATAGCCGGGGGGCAGGCCACGGAGACGCGCGCCGTCGCTTTCGATGACGTCCGACAGAAAGGTCACCGACGGCACACGCTTCAGCGCGTCGCCAGCGGTCAGCGGCTCGAAGCGCTGGAAGAATTCGCTGTCGTAGCTCACGACGGGCTCGGCCTGATCCTCGCTGCGATTGCGATAGCCGATGCTGCCGAGGACGACGATGTCGCGCGAGGTGGTGATGGTGCCGTCCTCATTCTGGATCGGCGCTTCCTGCGCGGCGGCGGGGGCGGCGGCAAGCGCCGCGGCAAGGGCGAAAGCGGCGGCGGAATGCAGGCTGAAAGTTCGAATCATGGTGTTAGACCCCCCTTTGTGGTTGCCGGGCCTCTAAGGGGGTCATGTGACAGTTTGGGGCGAGCCATATGGCGATTCAGTGACAGTTAAGTTACGGAAATATTGTAGGATTGACGTTGCTTCACTTTGCTGGGACGGGGCGCGCCAGCCGCGCTTTTGCGCAATCGAAACGGGGGAAATCGTCATGGCCGCGATCGGCAAATGGAAGCTGCTGACTTCGCTTGCTTTTATATCCACACTCGCCGGATGCGCCGGCCAAGCGGCGCCCGTCATCAGCGGCTTGCCCCCAGTCCCCGTCACAGCGAGCGGCGAAACCGCGCCCGTCGGGACCGGCCGCGCCGATGCCGCAGACGATCCGGCGATCTGGATCGACCCCGCCAATCCGAACCGTGCGCTGATCGTCGCGACCGACAAGAAGGCGGGGCTTCATGTCTATGACCTGGCCGGCAAGGACATCGCCTTCACTCAGGCCGGGCTGGTCAATAATGTCGATGTCGCGGGCAACATCATCGTCGCGAGCGATCGCAACGACGGGGTCAACGCCCACCTCGCGGTTTTCCGCCTCGATGCCGACAAGCCCGCGATCGTCGCACTCGGCCGTGCCGCCGCCGGAACGGGCGAGGCCTATGGCCTGTGTCTCAAAAAGACCGCGCCCGGCGCGCCGCTCACAGCCGCGCTGATCGTCAAGGACGGCACGGTCCGCGTCGGCACATTGACCATTGCCGACGGCACCGCGCCGAGTTTTGCAACCCAATGGGAACATAAGATCCCGACCCAGTCCGAAGGCTGCGTCTTCGACGGCGATACACTGTATGTCGGCGAGGAAGACGCCGGCGTCTGGGAACTCAAGCCGAACGGCAGGACGGCCGCTGCGCGCATGGTCGCGCCGGTCGACAACCAGCGGCTCGTTGCCGACGTCGAGGGCCTTGCGACGATCGATCACAAGGGCCAGCGCTACCTGCTCGTGTCGAGCCAGGGCGACAATGCCTATGCGGTCTTCAAGCTGCCTTCGATGGACTATGTCGGGCGCTTTGCGGTTGCCGCCGGCGCGTTTGGCGCGACGAGCGAAACCGATGGCATCGAAGCCGTCGCGGGCAATTTCGGCCCGGCCTATCCCGACGGCCTCTTCCTTGCGCAGGACGGCGACAATGCCCCCAAGGCGCAGAATTTCAAGCTGGTGCGCTGGGACCAGATCGCGGCGGCGCTGGGGCTCTAAGAAAATAATCGTCGCCCCGCGAAGGCGGGGGCCACTATCGGCCTTGCGCAAGGCCGATAGTGGCCCCCGCCTTCGCGGGGGCGACGTATACTTGCTCTTGTGGAGGGACACGCCTAGGGGGGCCGCGTCATCCCATCGCCAGCCGAGGCCCTCCCCCATGACCGACCTGATTCCCGCCCGCCGCGCCCTTTTGTCCGTCAGCGACAAGGCGGGGCTCGCCGAGCTTGCCGCTGCACTCGTCCGCCACGGGGTCGAACTCGTGTCGACCGGCGGCACAGCGAAGGCGCTGCGCGAAGCGGGACACACGGTCCTCGACGTGTCAGATCTCACGGGCTTTCCCGAAATGATGGACGGCCGCGTCAAGACGCTGCACCCGACCGTGCACGGCGGCATCCTCGCGGTGCGCGATGACGCGGCGCATGTCGCGGCGATGGAAGCGCACGGCATCGGCGCGATCGACCTGGTCGTCGTCAACCTCTACCCCTTCCTGCAGACGGTGATGAGCGGCGCCGACCGCGACACGATCATCGAGAATATCGACATCGGCGGCCCCGCGATGGTGCGCTCGTCGGCGAAGAACCACGCCTTTGTCGGCATCGTGACCGAGCCCGAGGATTATGCCGCGGTGATCGCAGAAATGGACGCCAATGGCGGCGCTACCACGCTGGCGCTGCGCAAGCGGCTCGCCGCGACCGCCTTCGCGCACACCGCGACCTACGACAGCATGATCGCGCAGTGGTTCGCCTTTGCCGACCAGGGCAAATTCTTCCCCGACACGCTGCCGCTGACGACCAAGCTGTCAGCCGAGCTGCGGTATGGCGAGAATCCGCACCAGAAGGCGGCGCTCTACCTGCCCGTCGGCCCTGCCGCGCGCGGCATCGCGCAAGCCGAGCAGGTCCAGGGCAAGGAACTCAGCTACAACAATATCAACGACGCCGATGCCGCGCTCGAACTGGTCGCCGAATTCCGCGAGGCCGATCCGACCTGCGTCATCGTCAAGCACGCGAACCCCTGCGGCGTCGCGACCGCGGCGACGATCGCCGAAGCCTATGACGCGGCGCTGAAGTGCGACGATGTCTCGGCGTTCGGCGGCATCATCGCGGTCAACCGGCCGCTCGACGGGCCGACGGCGGAAGCGATCAGCGGCATTTTCACCGAAGTCGTCTGCGCTCCCGACGCCGACGCCGACGCGCGCGCGGTGTTTGCAAAGAAGAAGAATCTCCGCCTGCTGCTCACCGGCGAACTGCCCGATCCGGCGCGCGGCGGGCTGGTGATGAAGACGATCGCCGGCGGCTGGCTCGCGCAGAGCCGCGACAATGGCCGCATCACCCGCGCCGACCTGAAGGTCGTGACCGACCGCGCCCCCACCGACGAAGAACTCGCCGACGCGCTGTTCGCCTGGACGATCGCCAAGCATGTGAAATCGAACGCGATCGTCTATGCCAAGGGCGGGTCGACCGCGGGCATCGGCGCGGGGCAGATGAACCGCCGCGACAGCGCGCGTATCGCCGCCGTGAAGGCGCGCGAAGCCGCCGAGAGCCACGGCTGGGCCGAAGCCCGCACCGTCGGCAGCGCGGTCGCGAGCGACGCCTTCTTCCCCTTCGCCGACGGCCTGCTGGCGGCAGTCGAGGCCGGCGCGACCTGCGTGATCCAGCCGGGCGGATCGATCCGCGACGACGAGGTAATCGCGGCGGCGAACGAAGCGGGGCTCGCGATGGTGTTCACCGGGATGCGGCATTTCCGCCACTGACGGCACGCCCGGCGCGCGCAAGCCGCACCGTCTCGGTCCGGCAGTCATAGCGCAGGCCCGGTTCGTGACAGAAGTCGGGCCAGCGGTCATGGCGCCGCCAATAGTCGACGAGCCCGAGCCGCGCCATCTTGGCAAAAAAGCGGGGTTCACGCCGCAAGGGTGCGACCGACGGCCAGTAGAGCAGCGACCACTGGCCGTCGGTGGCGCGCACCGGCGCGCGATCGAGCCAGGCAAGCGCTTTGGGCATATCGCCCACCCGCGCATAATGAGCCGCCAGTTGATAGGCGACCGGCGGAGCTTCCTTGACCTCGGCTTCGGCGACGGCCGCAATCTCGGGCGCCTCGCGACCCGGATCGGCGACCTGTCGCAGCAGTAGCATCTGGAGCTCCTGCCGTTCCTCCGCACTCGCCCCGGCATAGATCGCCGCGGCTTCGCGTCGGCCCATTTCCACAGCCAAGCGCTGACGATGTTCGGCGAGTTCGGGATGCGAAGGCCAGATCGCCTCTATCTCGGCAAGGCGACCCGACGCTTCGCGCAGCCGTCCTGCAGCCGCGAGCCGCCGCACCACCGCAAGCGCCTTGAAGATCGAGGTCGGGTCGGCCCGCTCCGCCCGCATCGCTGGATCGACGCTGGCATTGACGAAGCCGGCCTGGAAAAGACCGGTTGCGTTCGTCATCAGCGCCGCAGGCAAATCCGGATCGAGGACAAGCGCGCGTTCGAGCGTCGGCAGCGCGTCGACCATATATAGTTCGCCCCTGCCCGTCAGCGACAAGGCCACCAAGGCGGGCGCGTTGTCGGGATCGACAGCGAGCGCGCGCCGCGCCGCGCGAATGGCCTGCTGACGTTGCCGTTCCTGAGCAACCGGGTCGCGCGCTTCCCAGATATGTTTCGCGCGGAACAGTGCGGACTGGCCAAGGACCGCAGCATCGCGCGGCCAGCGTTGTGCCATCTGGTCCAGAAGTTCACCGGCGCGCGCGCCACTGTTCCGGCTGTCAGCGTCGCAGATGGCGAATACCAGTGTACGCCGGTCCGCGTCGGCGGCGAGCTTGCGATCCGGGCCGTTGAGCGTCAGCGCGCAATCGACGATGCCCGCGACAGACACCGCCGTGCGTTCGCGCAACCGCGCAACGTCGCCGGCTGCACCCGAAAGGCGGTTCGACCACAGGATGGAACCGCTCAAGGCGTCGACGACGCGCGATTCGCTGACCAGCGCATCCCCATCGCGCTCGATCGACACCCGCACGATGAAATCATCCTCGTCACCGGCCGTCTTGCCATCGAGAACCCGGACGCCACCGCCGAAGGCCCCCGCAAGACGGGCGAAATCCCCGGCGAGCGCGTCGGCGAACCGCGATTCGGGCGCGCCATTGCCGTGCGACACGATCGGCTCGATCCGCACCACCGATGTTACGGGAACGGCGGCGCTCGATCCGCCTCGCGGCGCGTCAGCGCCAGCAAGGCCGAGGGTCGCAACGATCACCGCCAATGCAGCAATCCGGCGCACCGCCGGTTTCTGCATCCGCTTTGCAGTCGCGGGGGATCGAGCGCCAGCTACCCCGAATGCGGTCGGTGTCGGCCGCTTGGCCATGAGGTCACGATAGAGGGCGCGCGATTCCGGCGACGGCGTCCCGTCGAGTCCGCGCCCCAACGCATCCTCGATCCGCTGCCAGGCATGGCGGACGCCGTCGCTATCGCCCGCTTGCCAGCGCGCGCGCATCACCAGCCGCGCAGCATGTTCGCTGCAAGGGTCAAAACGCGTAATCCGGTCGGCAACCGCCAGCGCCGCATCGAGGTCGCCCGCATCGAGCAACCGGTCCGCCATCGCCAGCACATCGCGGACGATCGAATCGCCCTGACGTGCCCGTTCAACCGCGAGCCAGTCGTCCCACGCCTCGTCGACACCGTCGAGATCGGCGAGCAGGCCAATGTCTTCGCCAGGGAGCCAGCGCAGCGCCGCGTCTGGATCGCCAGCCATGCAGGCCGTGCGGAGAAGCGAAATATCGTCGGCGACATGACCATGGTCGATCGCCACCGTATCGCGATCGGCCCGGACGAGGGGCGGCGACGCCCGCGTCCAGGACTTCAACTCGACCAGGCACTGGCGCAGGCTGGCGTGCGCCTGCGAGTCGGCGCGGTGGCTCCATAACAGCGCGCTCAGCCGGTCGCGGGCGAGCGGGCCGTCGGCCAGCACGAGGCGGGCGAGCAGCGCGCGGGCCTTTCGGCCGTGCGGCGCAAGAGCCGGCGGATCGACGGCAAAGTCGCCGAGCAGCCGCAGGGTCGGCGCATGTCTCATGAATCCCGGTGAGCGGTCAACGAACATTGCAGGCACGGCGCAGCCTCCTCGATGGGGGATCGGCGCCCTTATGATTTTCCCCGGCGGCTGAATACCATCATTTTGACGAGCGACCGAACGTAAAATTTCACAATATTGGTATTTCACGCATTTTTAATACAGGATTGACGCAGCTCTAACGGCTTTCAGCATGGCGTACCGGCATGTCTCTTTTCGCTCCCAGCCGTCCATTCCGGTCGGCGCGTGGGCCGAAAGGGAGAAAGCCCATGAAAGTCCTTGTCTGTTTCCCCGTCCTGTTGCTCGCGGCGGCACCCGCGCTGGCGCAACCCATCGTCTCAACCGCGCCGCGAGGTGAAACCGAGTCGGTCACGGTCAGTTTTGCTGATCTCAACCTCAACACCGAAAACGGCTGGGCGCGGTTCGACGGCCGCCTGCGCGCTGCGGCGCGGACGGTGTGCGACGTGCGTCCAGAACAGGAAACGCTGGTTCGCGAAAATGCCACCAACCGCTGCTTCCGGTCCGCCCTTTCCAAAGGGCGCGAAGCGGGCCGCGAAGTCCTGGCCGCGCGCCAGTCGGGCACCATGCTCGCCGCAGCCAGCGTCATCGCCATCTCGCGGCCCTGACCGCCTGTATCCCCCCGGCTGCGGCCGGGGCGTCAGCGATGTCCCTTGCTCCGACTTCGGTGGGAGCAACGCCGGAGCCGTTCTCGAACGGCTCCGGCGTTTCATTTGATGGTCCGAAAGACTTCGGCTCGACTTGGCCGGATGCGGGCGGCATAGGAGGAGCCGACGCCGCCGCAGCAAGGACCAGCATGACCGCCACCGCCCACCGTCCGTCTTTCATCCAGCGCATGTATCATTGGACGATGGAGAAATCGGCGCATCCGCACGCCGAATTCTGGCTCGCGCTGGTATCCTTCGTCGAAGCGAGTTTTTTTCCGATCCCGCCGCACCCGATGCTGGGGCTGATGTGCCTCGCCAATCCGAAAAAGGCGGTGCGCTACGCGCTGATCTGCACGATCGCGTCGGTGATGGGCGGCATCCTCGGTTACGGGATCGGTTTCTTCCTCTATGAAAGCGTCGGGCTGGCGCTGCTCGGCGCGCTGGGGCTCACCGACGCCTTCCCGCCGGCCGCCTGCTACCTGCGCGAATTCGGCGCCGAGATCATCCTGATCAAGGGCGCAACACCGATCCCGTTCAAGCTGCTGACGATCACCGCCGGCTTCATCCACATGAACTTCTGGACCTTCCTGTGGGCGAGCCTTGCCAGCCGGGCCTTTTCCTTCATGCTCGTCGGCATATTGTTCCGGCTGTTCGGCGCCCCGATCAAGGCGTTCATCGACAAATATCTGGTGTGGGTTGCGAGCGCGTTTCTGGTCGCCGTGGTCGCGGGCTTCCTCGTGATCGGCGCGCTGTCGGGCGACGGCAAGACCAAGGAAGCCGACAAGTGCAGCGGTGCGACGCTGGAGAGCATCGGGCTCGATCGGAAGTAAAGGGAAACCGTCGTCCCCGCGAAGGCGGGGGCCGTTGTCGGTTTACGCGGCGAAAGGCCCACAGCGGCCCCCGCCTTCGCGGGGGCGACGACTATTCACAGGTATTACTCGTTCGCCGCCGTGTGCAGCCAGTCGGCGTGGCGCGGGGCCTTTTTGGTCTGGCTCCATTCTTCGAGCATCAGCGGCGCGACGCGGCGCAGTTCGGCATATTGCTCGTCGGTGCCGATGTCGCATGCCAGTTCGACGCGGTGGCCGTTGGGGTCGAAGAAATAGATCGACTTGAAGATCCCGTGATGCGTCGGGCCGAGCACATCGACGCCGTTCGCCTCCAGATGCGCCTTCGCCTGCGTCAGCTCGTCAAAGCTGCCGACCTTGAAGGCGAGATGCTGCACCCATTGCGGGGTGTTGGTGTCGCGCCCCATTTCGGGCTGGTTCGGCAGCTCGAAGAAGGCAAGGATATTGCCGTTTCCGGCGTCGAGGAAGACGTGCATGTACGGATCATATTCGCCGGTCGACGGGACATGATCCTCGGCAAAGGCGGTCGTGTAGATCATGCCGAGCATGCGCTCGTACCAACCCACCGTTTCCTTCGCGTCCTTGCAGCGATAGGCGGCGTGGTGGACGCCGCCCAATTTGATCGGGCTCGTCATTCGGCAGGTTCCTCGACATTCAGCGCGCCGCGGCGGATCTGGTCCATCTCCATCGATTTGAACAGCGCGGTGAAATTGCCCTCGCCGAAGCCTTCATCCTTCTTGCGCTGGATGAATTCGAAGAAGACCGGGCCGATCACGGTCTGGCCGAAAATCTGGAGCAGCAGGCGCGGGTCGCCATCCTCGGTCGATCCGTCGAGCAGGATGCCGCGCGACTGCAGCGCCTCGACGGGCTCGCCGTGCCCGGGCAGGCGATCGGCGAGCATCTCGTAATAGGTCGCCGGCGGTGCGGGCGCGAAGGGATTGCCGAGCGCCTTCAACTTGTCCCACGCGGCGTAAAGGTCGTCGCAGCTGAACGCGATATGCTGGATCCCCTCGCCATTATAGGCGCGCAGATATTCCTCGATCTGGCCGCCGCCGCCGGCACCTTCTTCGTTGAGCGGGATGCGGATCTTGCCGTCGGGGGCGGTCATCGCCTTTGAGGTCAGGCCGGTATATTCGCCCTTGATGTCGAAATAGCGGATCTCGCGGAACCCCGCGATGCGCTCGTAGAAGGCGGCCCAATGCGCCATGCGGCCGCCATAGACATTGTGCGTCAGGTGATCGATCAGCTGCATGCCCGCGCCGACCGGATTGCGGTCGACGCCCTCTTCGTAAACGAAATCGATGTCGTAGATGCTGAGGTCGTCGCCGTAGCGGTCGATCAGATAGATGATCGAGCCGCCGATGCCGCGGATCGCGGGCAGGCGCAGCTCCATCGGGCCGGGATTGACCTCGACCGGCTCGGCGCCGCGCGCGACCGCTTCGCTATAAGCCTTGGCGGCGTCGCGAACGCGCCATCCCATGCCGCATGCCGACGGACCGTGTTCGGCGGCGAAATAGGCCGCGGGCGATTTTGGTTCGTAATTGGCGATCAGGTTGATGCCGCCCTGGCGCCACAGCTGGACGTCCTTCGAACGATGGCGCGCGATCAGCGCGAAGCCCATCGCTTCGAACACCGGCTCGAGAATACCCTTTTCGGGCGCCGAAAATTCAACGAATTCGAAGCCGTCGAGGCCCAGCGGATTATCGAACAAGTCGGCCATGTCGCATTCCCATCTAGTTTCAATTGAAACTATTATGATGGAATGGGGTGCGGGAGTCAATGTGCGAGTCCCGTCGCCCCCGCGAAGGCGGGGGCCGTCGTCGTCCTTGCACGTCGCCGCTACGTAAACCTCCAGCGGCCCCCGCCTTCGCGGGGGGCGACGGATACTCAGTGACCGGCGAATTTAGGCTGCCGCGGTTTCAAACGCCTCCAGCGCTTCGCTCGCCGTCACCCAGCGTGCCTCGGCGGCTTCCTGTGCGGCGACGATCTTGCCGCGCCGCTGCGACAGCTCGCTCATCGTCAGGCCCTTATATTCGCTCGCAGCACCCTGCGGGTCGAACATCGCGCGGTCGATGGCGGAGAGCACGACCTCATATTTGGCGAGGTCGGCTTCGGCGTCCGATACATCCTTCTTGATCTTCGCCGCCGCTTCGCGCGCCGCCGCTGCGGCCTTGCGGTCTTCCTTCTTGTCGGCCTTCGACACCCGATCCTTCACCGGTCCCTTGCCAAGGATCATGTCGACATAATCGTCCATGCTGCCGTCATATTCGCGCGCGGTGCCGTCATCGACGAGCACGAGCCGGTCGGCGGTGAGTTCGAGCATATGCCGGTCGTGGCTGACCAGCACCACCGCGCCGTCGAAGCCGTTGAGCGCCTGCACCAGCGCCTCGCGCGCATCGACGTCGAGGTGGTTGGTCGGTTCGTCGAGGATCAGGAGGTGCGGCGCATCGCGGGTGATCAGCGCCAGCGCGAGCCGCGCCTTCTCGCCGCCCGACAGCTTGGCGACCTGCGTCACCGCCTTGTTGCCCGAGAAGCCGAAGCGGCCGAGCTGGGCACGGATCGCACCCTGCGTCTTGCCCTCCATCACGCGCGTCATATGCGCGAGCGGGGTGTCGCTGCCTTCGAGTTCCTCGACCTGATATTGGGTGAAATAGCCGACGCGCATCTTGCCCGACGCCGCCATCGCGCCCGCCATCGGCGCCAACTGCGCCGCGAGCAGCCGCGCCAGCGTCGTCTTGCCATTGCCGTTGCGGCCGAGCAGCGCGATCCGATCGTCGGGATCGATCCGCAGGTTGAGCCGCTGGAGCACCGGCCGCTCCGCGTAACCGACGCTGGCAAGATCGAGCGTGATCAGCGGCGGCTTCAACTCGTCGGGGCTCGGGAAATCGAACGCCAGCGTCTGGTCTTCGGCAAGCGCAGCGATCGGCTGCATCCTGGCGAGCATCTTCGCGCGCGATTGCGCCTGCTTCGCGGTCGAGGCGCGCGCGCTGTTGCGCGCGACATAGTCTTGCAGCTTCGCGCGCTGCGCGTCCTGCGAGGCTTTCGCCGCCGCGAGCTGCGCGGCGCGCTCGGCGCGCTGGCGCTCGAACGCGTCATAGCCGCCGGCATAGAGCGTCACCTTGCCGCCTTCGAGGTGGAGGATATTGTCGACGACATTGTTGAGCAGGTCGCGTTCGTGGCTGATCACCACCAGCTGGCCCGGATAGGCGCGGAGGAAATTTTCGAGCCACAAGGTCGCTTCGAGGTCGAGGTGGTTCGAGGGTTCGTCGAGCAGCAACAGGTCGGGTTCGGAGAAGAGCAGCGCCGCAAGCGCGACGCGCATCTTCCACCCGCCCGAGAAACTGTCGAGCGGCTGGCCCTGCATGTCCTCGTCGAAGCCGAGTCCGATCAGGATGCGCGCGGCGCGCGCCGGCGCGGTGTAGGCGTCGATCGCGATCAGCCGTTCGTGGATGTCGCCGAGCTTGTCGGGATCCTGCTCGATCTCCGATGCGGCGAGCAATTCGGCGCGCTCGGTATCGGCGGCAACCACGGTGTCGAACGGCGTCGCGGTCCCGCTCGGCGCTTCCTGCGCGATATAGCCGACGCGCGTCTTGCGCGGCATGTCGATGCTGCCCTCATCGGCCTCGAGCTGACCGATCATCACTTTCATCAGCGTCGATTTGCCCGCGCCATTGCGCCCGATGAGCCCGACGCGGCTTTTTGCCGGCAGGCTCGCGGTGGCGCGTTCGAGGATGGCGCGCCCGCCAAGGCGTACAGTGATAGCGTTGATTGTCAGCATGGGCGCGCGCCTAGCATGTTCGGCGCGCCAGCCCAAGTCCCGGACTGGCATTCCGCACGCGGGTGCGGCAAATGGGGAAGATGACCGGTCTTGCCCCCTTCCATATCGCCTTTCCCGTTGACGACCTCGACGCCGCGCGCCATTTCTATGGCGCCGTCCTCGGCTGCCCCGAGGGGCGCAGCGATGCCGACTGGATCGACTTCAACCTTTATGGGCATCAGATCGTCGCGCATCGCGTCGACACACCGCGCACCGCCGCAGGGCATAATCCGGTCGATGGCCATGCGGTGCCGGTGCCCCATTTCGGGGTCGTCCTGCAGCCCGCCGAATGGCAGGCGCTCGCCGATCGGCTGAAGGCGGCGGGCACAAAGTTCGTGATCAAACCGCACACACGCTTTCCCGGCCAGCCGGGCGAGCAGTCGACGATGTTCTTTCACGACCCGGCGGGCAACGCGCTCGAGTTCAAGGCGTTCGCCGACCTGGATCAATTGTTCGCCAAATAGGGGAGTCCTATCTTACCGCGTTTTCCGAGTCGTCAGGCGATCCCGCCTGACTTGAAAACGCTCTAGTGCCCGCCGCCCATCGAAATCTGCTTCGGCCGCGGCGCGAACCACACCGATATGGCGGCGATCACGAACACGACCCCCGACGCGAGGAAGAGGTGCAGCACGCCCAGCGTCGATGCCTGCACCTCGACCAGCCGCTCGATCGCGGCGCGCGCCTGTTCGAGCGTCAGCCCGGCATTTTGCAGCGAGGTCATCGTCGCTTCGGGATTGTTGAGCGACGATACGAGTTCGGATCGCGAGGTCCGGCTGGCATCGTCCCATGCGGTCGTCGCGACCGCGGTGCCGATCGCGCCGCAGAGCGTGCGCAGGAAGCTCATCAGTCCCGCCGCCGACGTCTGGTGCTGCGCGGGCACCGAACTCAGCGCGAGCGCGGTGAGCCCGACGAAGAAGAAGGGCATGCCGATCCCCTGCAGGATATGCGGCAGTGCGAGCGTCCAATAGCCGACATCGGCGTTCCAGCTCGCGCGAAGGACCGACATCAGCGCCATCCACAGGATGCCGCCCGAGATGGTGATGCGTACGTCGACCTTGGTGATCAGGCCGGCCGCGACGGGCGACAGGAGAACGGCGAATACGCCGAGCCAGGCGACGATGAAGCCGGTCTGCGTCGCGGTATAGCCCGCGACCTGCTGGAGCCATAAGGGCGTGAGCACGACCTGCGCAAAGAAGGCGCCGAAGCCGAGCGAGATCGCCATGGTCGCGAAGGTGAAGCCGCGGAAACGGAAGATGCGCAGGTTCACGACCGGATTGGCATCGGTGAGTTCCCAGATCACGAAGGCGGCAAAGCTGATCGCGGAAACGACCGCGAGGCCGACGATCCACACCGATCCGAACCAATCATGCTCGCGCCCGGTGTCGAGCATGATCTGGAACGCGCCGACCGACACGACGAGCAGGATCAGGCCGACGACGTCGATGCGCGCCTTGGCGCGCTTGGTCTCGAACGGCGTCAGCAGGGTGAAGACGCCGAACGCGCAAATCGCGACGACGGGCAGGTTGATGAAAAAGATCCACGGCCAGGTCCAATTGTCGCTGATCGTGCCGCCAAGGATCGGCCCGAGGATCGGCGCGGTGGTCGTCGTCATCGCCCAGATCGCGAGGCCGATCCCGGCCTTTTCCTTGGGGAAGATGCGCAGCAGCAGGATCTGCGACAGCGGCATCAGCGGACCGCCGGCGAGCCCCTGCAGCACGCGGAAGAGCACGAGCGCGTCGAGCGTGCGCGACACGCCGCACAGGAAGGAGAAAATGCCGAACCCGATGATCGAGATCATGAACCAGCGCACCGTGCCGAAACGCATCGCGAGCCAGCCGGTGAGCGGCACACTGATCGCGTCGGCGACCGCGTAGCTGGTGATCACCCACGTTCCCTGCGTCGGCGAAACCGCGAGCCCGCCCGCGATATGCGGCACCGACACATTGGCGATCGTGGTGTCGAGCACCACGACGAAATTGGCGAGCGCGAGCGCAAAGGCGGCGACGATCAGCCGCACGCCGGTCAGCGGCTGCGGCTCAGCCGGGGCGCTGGCGGATAGGGCGGGGGCGGCGGCGCTGGCCATGGCTCAGCGACCGCGCGTGTCTATCGTGGCTTCCATCGACAAGCCGACGCGCAGCGGGTGTTCCTTGAGCTGCTTCGGATCGAGCGCGATGCGCACCGGCAGGCGCTGCACCACCTTCACCCAATTGCCCGTCGCATTCTGCGCCGGGATAAGCGAGAAGGCTGCGCCGGTGCCGCCGGCGATGCCGACGACCTTGCCGCTATAGACGACGTCGCCGCCATAATAGTCCGACACCAGTTCGACCGGCTGGCCGATGCGGATGTCCTCGAACTGGCTTTCCTTGAAATTGGCGTCGACATAGGCGGTCGCCACGGGCACGAGGATCATGATCGGGGCGCCTGCGGCGATCCGCTGGCCGACCTGCACCTGACGGTTGGTGACGATGCCGTCGACCGGCGCGCGCAGCACGGTGCGCGCAAGGTCGAGCTGCGCCTTTTCCAGCCGCGCTTCGGCCGCCGCCACATCGGGCGCGGTGTTGATGTTCGTGCCGCGCACGACGGCTTCGGCGGCGCCGAGATCGCCGCTCGCCGATCCACGCGTCGCTTCCGCCGAGGCGATGCCAGCGGCGGCAAGGTCGCGCGCTGCGCTTGCCGACGCGAGTGCCGCACGCGCCGAGGTCAGTTCTTCGCCCGACACGGCGCCGGTGCCGGCAATGCTTTCGCGCCGCGCGAGCTCGGCGCGTGCGCGCTCGACCGTCGCATTGGCGTCGCGCAGCCGCGCCCGCGCCTGCGTGATGTCGGCACCGCGCGCCGAGACGCGGGCGCGGGCGGCATCGGCGGTCGCGCTCGCTTGACCATAGCGTTGGCGCGCCAGCCGCAGCGCGGCTTCGGCATCGGCGACCGCGATGCGCTGGTCGGCGTCGTCGAGGATGACGAGGATGTCGCCCTTCTTCACCGCCTGCGTGCCGCTGACACGCACTTCCTTGACGGGTCCCGACACGAGCGCGGTCACCTGCGCCGAATCCGCCCCGACATAGGCATTGTCCGTGTGAACACGCCCGGCCTGCGTCAGGAAATACCAGAGGCCCCACAGGATCGCGATCGTGACCACAACGATCGCGAGGATGCGGAGCAGCTTGTTGCGCTTCGCGCCGTTGCTTTCGGCGCCTGCCGTGTCGGGGGTGGCTTCGGGAGCGTCGGTTGGCGCTGCAGCCGTTTCGTCGGCCATCATTCGTCTCCTGTTGGATTGGCGGCCCGGTATCCGCCGCCGAGCGCGCGGATCAGGGCAATATCGAGCGACAGTTCGCGTGCCTCGAGGTCGGCGACGGCGCGGCTCAGCGCGACCATGCTGTCCTCGGCTGTCAGCTGGACGATCTGGTTCGAAAGGCCGGCGCGGTATCGCAGCCCGGCGAGCTTCGAGGCTTCGGCCGCGGCGGTCAGCGCCTCGCGCCGCCCCACGAGTTGGCGTGTCGTCGCGGCGCGGCTGGCGACAATGTCGGCGACGTCGCGCAACGCGCCGATCAACGTGCGATCATAGGTCGCGACCGCCGTGTCATATTCAGCGCGCGCGCCACGATAATTGCCCTGGAGCCGCCCGCCATCAAAGATCGGCAGGCTGATCGCGGCGCCGCCATTGCCATATTCGGATCCCGCGCTGAACAGGTTCGAAAGCCCGAGCGACTGGAGACCGACGAGCGCCGACAGGCTGATATTGGGATAGAAGTCGGCGCGCGCGACGTCGATGCGCTTGGCCGCCGCTTCACTACGCAGCCGCGCCGCGACGACATCGGGTCGCCGCCCGATCAGGTCGATCCCCGCATCGCTTGGCAGGCCGAGCGCCGGGCGCGCCATCTGCGGGCGTTCGATCGACAGACCGCGATCGGGTCCGGCACCGACGAGCGCGGCAAGCCGGTTGCGCGTCGTCGCGATTGCTTCTTCGAGCGCGACGACATCGGCGCGCGCCGACGCGGCGCGGCTTTCGGCCTGCCGCTGGCTCGACTGATTCTCGATACCCGCTCGCGCGCGCTCGCCCGACAGATCGGCGCTCGCGGTACGAACGCGCACCGCCTCGTTGGCGACGTCGAGCGCATGGTAATAGCCCGCCAGATCGGCGTAGGCCGACGCGATCCCGGTCGTCAGCATCAGCCGCGCCTGCGCCTCGTCGACGCGCGCCGCTTCGGCTTCGGACGTCGCGGCGGCGAGCGCCGCGCGGTTGCGACCCCACAAATCGAGATCGAACGAGAAGGTCGCGGCGACATGGCCGGTATCCTGGATACCGTCGGGGACGAATTGCGGCGGGATGCCCAGATTCTTGCTCTGCTGAACGCCACCCGCACTGGCTTCGGCGCCGACCCGCGGCAGCAAGGCCGCCCCCGCCTGCTGCGCCATCGCGTCGGCGGCGCGCACCCGCGCGGCGGCTATCGCGACATCGGGCGATCCCTTCAGGCCATCGGCGATCAACGTATCGAGCTGGGGATCGCCAAAGCCCTGCCACCAGCCCTCGGCGGGCCATTGGCCCTGCGCGACGGCGAAGGTCGCGGTCGTCTCCAGCGACTCGGCGGTCACCGGAACGGGCTTCGGTCCGACGTCAGGCACGCTCGCACAGCCTGCAAGCAGGCCGAAAACCGCGATTGTGACAAAATTCAAACGGGGCATGGCTTCCAACGATACTAGATGGTATCATGGGCCAATGAGCTTTGGAGGATGCGTTGTCAATCGAAATGATACCAGATAGTATGATTGCCTTGGACGACGCTGCGGCGATGCGGCGAAAAGCCTTTGTCGATGCGGCACGCGAGCTGTTTTTCGCGAACGGCTATGCCGGCACGACGATGTCGTCGATCGCGAGCAAGGTCGGCGGATCGAAGACAACGCTCTGGACCTATTTTCCGTCGAAAGAGGATCTGTTCGCCGCGGTCGTCGACGACATCGTCGCGAGCTATGGCCAGGTGCTCCAGATCGACCTGCCGCTGGAAGAACCCGTCACCGAGGTGCTGCGCCGCTTCGCGCAGGTGTTGATGGCGACGCTGCTCTCACCGCCGCTACTTGCGCTCTATCGCCTCGTCGTCGGCGAGGCCGAGCGCTTCCCGCACCTCGCCGAAACCTTTTACGATCGCGGTCCGCGTCGCGGCAAGGCACGCCTCGGCGAATGGGTGGCGGAGAAGATGGTTCGCGGCGAGCTCCGGATGGGCGACCCGATGCAGGCGGTTTATCATTTCGCCGGCCTCTGCCAGTCGGGGCTCTACCAGCAGGCCGTGCTCGGCCTCCCCCAAGGCCGCGACCACCACCGCGTGGCCGACGAAATCGACGCCGCGATCGACACCTTCTATCGGGCATGGGGGCCCGGGGCCTAGAAACGACGAAAGCGCCGCAAATTTGCGGCGCTTTCGTCGATCGGGTGATGTCGAATTGATGCGTGGAAGAAGGACCCCGGAGCCCGGAATTTTGGGTTTTTAAGCGTTCAGCGGACGGACAGCCTCTGGCCATAATTCCAAACGAGCAGACATTCGAGGATGGCAGGACATCAGCCTCCCCTTGATGAGGGGCAAACCGATGTCGACCCTGGAGCTATGCGCCTGTTCAGAAACAAAAAAGCCTCCTACGGAGTTAACCGAGGAGGCCTTGCGATCAAGTTGGTTGCGGGAGTAGGATTTGAACCTACGACCTTCAGGTTATGAGCCTGACGAGCTACCGGGCTGCTCCATCCCGCGCCACCAATATGCGAACGATGCCCCGAATTTCAACCGGAGCGCGCCGCTAAAACAGCAAAAGGCCGGCATTTCTGCCGGCCTCTAACTTTGTGAATGGGTCTTTCCGATTTCGTCCTCACGCCGGCTACAATGCCTGGCGACGTCCTACTCTTCCGTTGCTTAAGCAGCAGTACCATCGGCGCTGTCAGGTTTCACGGCCGAGTTCGAGATGGGATCGGGTGGGTCACTGACGCCATGGTCACCAAGCAATGAAGCCGGCGTGGGTCAAAATCGGGTTTCAATCGATGTCCGTGCAATATTTTACTGACTACAATCATCCACGTATCACAGACAATCCATCAGGAGTGTCGTTGATGGTGGGACTCTTAAGTGCGAATAGAGCAATTAGTATCGGTTAGCTCCACGCGTTACCGCGCTTCTACATCCGATCTATCAACGTGGTGGTCTTCCACGGCTCTAAGAAATCTTATCTTGAGGGAGG
>NZ_JAKFEM010000040.1:0-18646 GCF_036675685.1 Sphingopyxis sp. | reverse complement strand
CCGCGGTTACAGGGACAGGATACGGATACACATGGCGCGCTGGTACATCATTCACGCCTATTCGGGTTTCGAGAACAAGGTTCGCGATTCGGTGCTTTCCGAAGCCGAACGCATGGGCCTCACCGATTTCGTCGAGGCGGTCGAAGTGCCGGTCGAAACGGTGACCGAGGTGAAGCGCGGCAAGAAGGTCCAGGCCGAGCGCAAATTCTTCCCGGGCTATGTTCTCGCCAAGCTGACGATGACCGACGATGTCTATCACCTCGTCAAGAACACGCCGAAGGTCACGGGCTTCCTCGGTTCGATGGGCAAGCCGCAGGCGATCAGCGAAGCCGAAGCCGCGCGCATCCTGAACAGCAAGGAAGAGGCCGCAGCCCGTCCGAAGCAGGAAATCCGCGTCGATTACGAAATCGGCGACCAGGTCAAGGTGCTCGACGGTCCCTTCGCCAGCTTCAACGGGCTGGTCGAGGAACTCGATTTCGAAAAGGCGCGCGTCAAGGTGTCGGTGTCGATCTTCGGTCGCGCGACGCCGGTCGAGCTCGATTTCGAACAGGTCGAACGCTTCAAATAAGCGCCACCCCGGCTTTCGCCGGGATGGCGGGGCAGGGGGCTGGCTGACATCGTGGGCGAACTCACCCCCGAACAGATTCAGGCGCGCATCGAGCAAGCCCGGGCGATCAACGACGGTGTCACCGCCGACAAGGTCGTCGGCGCCGTGGCGCGATTGTTCGACCTCGAACCCGCCGGGCCCGACGACGAATTCACTTACCCCGCGCTTCCCACGACGGCGCGTGAACGCATTTTCGGCGGGCAGGTGATCGCGCAGGCGATGATCGCTGCGGCGCGCACCGTCGATCCGGACAAGCAGGTCCATTCGCTCCACGCCTATTTCCTGCGCGGCGGCGACGAGACCAAGCCGCTGCATTTCCGCGTCCACCGCGACTTCGACGGGCGCAGCTTCGCCAATCGCCGCGTCGTGGTACGGCAGAATGACAAGGTCATTTTCAACCTGACCGCCTCGTTCCAGCTTCCGGCGACGGGGCTGTCGCATCAGGTGCCGATGCCCGATTTGCTGCCGCCCGAGGCGTGCTGGGACTTCACCGATTTCATTGCCGCCGACCCGAACATCTCCGACCGGCAGCTTGCGCATATGGCGCGCCGCCGGCCGTTCGAGGTCCGCAGCTATCGCCCGCCGCCATCGGAGGGCGCGACGCAGCATTATCAGTGGTTCCGCGCCGCGGCGCCGATCGGCGACGATCCGCTGCTCCACCGCGCCTTTCTGGCGTTTGCGTCCGACATGGGCCTCTTGTCGTCGGCGATGCTGCCGCACGGGATCAATTTCTGGACGCCGGGCATGTTCACGACCAGCCTCGACCATGCGATGTGGTTTCATGGGCCGGTCCGCGTCGACGACTGGTTCGTCTTCGTGATGGACAGCCCGTGGACCGGGGGCGATCGCGGGCTGTGCCGCGGCTCGATCTATCGGCAGGACGGCACGCTGATCGCAACCGCCGTGCAGGAAGGGCTCGTGCGCTTCACGCCGCCCGCCTGACCAGCCAAAAGGCTTGTTTCTTCGCCGATTTGCGCTTATGGGCGCCGCTTCGCGTCAGATAAGGGCGTGATCCCGCGCGGGAGGAAGGGGTGATGCCCTTCTGTTCGACCGCTAATTTTGAGCTCCGGATCAAGTCCGGGGCGACAGAAAGATAGGAGGCCATCATGGCTAAGAAGATTAGCGGCTACATCAAGCTGCAGGTACCGGCAGGGACCGCAAACCCCTCGCCGCCGCTCGGGCCGGCACTCGGCCAGCGCGGCGTGAACATCATGGAATTCTGCAAGGCGTTCAACGCCGCGACCGATTCCATGGACAAGGGCACGCCGACCCCGACCATCATCACCGTCTATGCCGACAAGAGCTTTTCGTTCGTCACGAAAACGCCGCCGGCGACGTACCTGATCAAGAAGGCCGCGAACCTGAAGTCGGGTTCGAAGGAGCCGGGCAAGATCAGCGGTGGCAAGATCGCGCGCTCGAAGCTCGCCGAAATCGCCGAGATCAAGATGAAGGATCTCAACGCCAACGACATCGAACAGGCGACGAAGATCATCGAAGGCAGCGCCCGCTCGATGGGCCTCGAAGTGACGGAGGGCTGAACCGATGGCAAAGCTGACCAAGAAGCAGAAGGCCCTCGAGGGCAAGGTTGACGCGCTGAAGCTTCACGCCGTCGACGAAGCGATCAAGACGGTTCGCGAACTGGCTTCGACCAAGTTCGACGAAACGCTGGAAATCGCGATGAACCTGGGTGTCGATCCGCGCCACGCCGACCAGATGGTCCGCGGCGTCGTGACGCTCCCCGCCGGCACCGGCAAGGACGTCAAGGTTGCCGTGTTCGCGCGCGGCGACAATGCCGACAAGGCGCTGGCCGCCGGCGCCGACAAGGTCGGTGCCGAAGACCTGATGGAAGACATGCTCGCGGGTAACCTCGACTATGGCCGCGTCATCGCGACGCCGGACATGATGGGCATCGTCGGCCGCCTCGGCAAGACGCTGGGTCCGAAGGGCCTGATGCCGAACCCGAAGCTGGGCACCGTGACCCCGAACGTCGCCGAAGCCGTGAAGGCCGCCAAGGGTGGTCAGATCGAATTCCGCGTCGAAAAGGCCGGGATCATCCACGCCGGCATCGGCAAGCTGTCGTTCGGCGAAGAAAAGCTCCGCCAGAACTTCGACGCCTTCGTCGACGCGATCGTCAAGGCGAAGCCGGCCGGCGCGAAGGGCAAATATGTCCGCAAGGTCGCATTGTCGTCGTCGATGGGCCCGGGTGTGAAGGTCGATACGGCCGACGTCACCGGCGCCTGATTTCGATCGGCACTGAGTTAGGGAAGGGCCGGGGGAAACCTCGGCCCTTTTCTTATGGGCGGGTTTGGGGGCAGTGAACCGCCATGGCCTTTTTTCGTCATCCCGGGTTGGATCCGGGATCCGGTCGGCGCAAGGGCCGCGTGATATTCCAAAGTTCAGGAAAGTTCAGCCCTGTGCATCGCCCGATTGGGACCTCGCAGCGGGCTGGACGCGTCCGGCACGCCCCGCCGTGGGCGCCCGGCAAGTCGGGTAGCGGCCGCTTTTATCCACCAAATGAAAGAGCAGGGACGAAGGCTGGCACGGCCGGATAATGTAGGAAAGGCTTATTTGAAGGCGATGCCTGCTTTGGGGTGGAGAGCTGGCGTTCAAACGCCAAGGAAGGAGACAATCTTCTGGGCGTCCAAACGCTCTGTCAACCAACCTGCGAGGTAAGAGCGAAGCTCCTTTTCCTGAGCCGGAAACTCGCGACCATTGGGGTCTGGCTGTTGCAACCCGTCAACCATGAGCTTGAGACAAGGCGCCGAAAGCTCCAGCGGCCCATATCTGTGCATCGGTGTCCATTCAGCGCAAGATGATGCCAAGACTGGTTCAATCAGGTCGAATGCATCCCAATTGAGAGCTATTCCGGCACCAATCTCCCCCGGCCAGTGCCCTTCGGCGAATTGAAAAGTCAGCCCGCTAATCAAGCCATGCGTCGGAAACCATTCCAGCTTTGTTGCCATTCGCCACGAATAGCTCTGAGGAGCATTGTCCGCAATCGGTCGCTTTCTGCCATCGTGTCCCGAATAGCGCCGAACGGCAAAAACGGGGTGAAAGCTGACGAGGCAAACTTAGGCTCGCGGCGATCGCAACTGCCGGGCGAGCGTGAGCACAAAGCGTTTCGTGAGGTAAAGATACCAGACCACACCGGGCAGCAAAAATGGCACAGCCCAAAACGTGTTATGCACAGTGAGCCCGGTTGCATATTCGAACGCAAACATGATGCCTCCGCCCAAAAAAATCGGCCATAGACATTCCAGTTTACCGTACCCGCTCCACGGCGGGTCGCGCTCCATCTCAGTTATGAGTCGATCGTGGTATCGTTTCAGCCAAGTCACTCTTGAGATCACCCCAGACGTCGTTCTCGAAGACGTATGGCAATTAGAACGTGTCCGCAACCGGTCGATAGCGGTCATTGCGATCGGCGAAACTCGATCAAATCCCACTTGTTGCCATAGAGGTCGAGGAACACCGCCACCGTGCCATAATCGGCCTCCAGCGGCTCGCGTTCGATCCGCACGCCCCTATCGAGCATCTGCTGATAGTCGCGCCGGAAATCGTCGGTCTGCAGGAACAGGAAGACGCGCCCGCCGGCTTGGTCACCGATAAACTTCGCCTGTTCTTCATTGGCGGCACGTGCCAGCAGGATCGTTGTCCCGCCCGGCGGATTGCCCGGCGGCGCGACGAGCACCCAGCGCTTGTCCTGCTCGGGCTGATAGTCGTCGGCAACGAGCGTGAAACCCAGCGTCCCGACATAGAAATCGATCGCCTCGTCATAATCGCGGACGACGAGCGCGATATGCGCGAGCGACTGGCGCGTCATTCGCGCAGCCCCCGCAGCGCAGCGCCCGCCGCAAACGGCCCGATCACCGTCAGCAGCAAACTCGTCGCGCCGAGCAGTTTGATTGCGCCGCGCCCCGACGGATCGAGCATCCCCGCGCCAAAGATCAGCATCGGCACCGCGAGCGGCAGGACGAGCAGCCCGCCGATGGCGCTGCCGCCCTTATGGCTCGCGGTCAGCGCGGCGCTCAGCACCGCGAGCGAGGCGAGCGCCGGGATGGCGATGGCGATCCCGGTCGCGAGCAACTCGACCCGTCCGGCGTCCTGCGCGAGCAAGGCCGCGGCCGGGAACAGCGCGATCATCAGCGGCAGGCCGAAACCGATCGCATGCGCGGCGATCTTCACCGCTGCGACGACCTCGTCGGCCATGCCGCGCACCGCGAGCTGGTCGAGCACGCCCGTATCGCGGTCGGGCCGCACCAGCCGGTCGATCGGCAGCAAGGCCGCGAGCAGCGCGGCGACCCACACCATCCCGCCGCCGGCGCGCTTCAGCAAGGGTGCGTCCGGCCCGACGGCAAAGGGAAAAGCCGTCGCAACGAGCAGGAAGAACAGCACGGGTAGCCACAGCGCCCCGCTGCCCCACGCACGCCGGAGGTCGCGCCAGAACAGGGCGATGAGCGCGGTCATTTAGCCTCCCCGTCATTGCGAGGAGCGAAGCGACGCGGCAATCCAGGGTAGCGTAGGCCGCTCTGGATTGCTTCGCTTCGCTCGCAATGACGAATGGGAAGGGCAATCATGTCAAAGCCCCCATGTCGAGTTCGGCGAGATCGTCGATGCCGAGCGCAAAATGCGACGCGAGCAACACTGCCCCGCCATTCGCGCGATGCTTGACGATGGCCGCGACGAGCCGCGCCCGCGCCGCATCGTCCATGCCGTTCGCGGGCTCGTCGAGCAGCCAGATCGGCGCGCCCGAGGCGACGACGCGGACCATCGCGGCGCGCTTGCGCTGGCCGGTCGAGAGCATCGATACGGGAACTTCGGCGAGCGGCGCCAGCGCCATCTCGTCCATCGCGCGGTCGACCGTGTGGCCGTCGACGGTATCGACCCGCGCCCAGAAATCGAGCGCGCGGCGCAGCGGCAGTTCGGCGTCGAGCGCCGCCGCCTCGTCGATCAATGCGCAGCGCCCATGGCGCTCGACCGTCCCCGCGGCGGGACGGAGCAACCCGGCGGCAAGGCGGATCAGGCTCGACTTGCCCGCGCCATTCGGTCCGCGCAGCCACAGCGCGCTGCCCGCCCTCAGCGTCAGCGACAGATTTTCGAAGACCAGCCGGTCGCCGCGGATGCACGCGACATCGCCCAGCCGCAGCAATGCCGTCACGCCATGTCTTCCAGCGCGTGCATATCATCGTCCGAATAGCCGAAATGATGGCCGATTTCGTGGATCAGCACATGACGCACCAGCCCGTCGAGGCGCTCGCCGGTCTCGATCCATTCGACGAGAATCGGGATGCGATAGAGGGTGACGCGGTCGGGCATGCCGCCGCTCTGGTCGACGCTGCGCTCGGTCAGCGGGCGGCCTTCGTAGAGGCCTGTGAGTTCATAGGGATGCTCGATGTCGAGCGACGCGAGCGTCTCGTCGTCGGCGAACTCTTCGATCGCGATCACCACGCCGGCGATATGCGGCGCAAACACCGCGGGCATCGTCGCCAGCGCCGCCTCGGCCATCGCGAACAGCGCGTCGGCGTCGGGCGCGCCGCCGGTCCAGCCGGCAGGCAAGTCGGGGGGCAAGTCGGGAAGGGCGGGCTTGTCGCTCATCGCGCCCTTCCTTATGGCGGGCGCGGCGCCTTGGCCAGCGGGAGATATATCATGGTCCAGAAACTCGACGACGATGCGCGCACCGCGCTGCTCGCCCGCTTTCCCGATTGGGCGCACGAACCGACGCGCGACGCGATCACCCGCCGCTTCAAATTCGCCGATTTCGCGCAGGCATTCGGTTTCATGACCAGCGTCGCGATTCTCGCCGAAAAGATGGACCATCACCCCGAATGGTCGAACGTCTATAACCGCGTCGACATCTTGCTCACGACGCACGACGCCGATGGATTGTCCGAGCGCGATGCGAAACTGGCGGAAGCGATCGAGGCATTGCTCTAATCTTGTTCGTCATTCCCGCGAAAGCGGGAACCCAGCGAACAAGCTGTTTCCCGGCGAAAGCCGGGATCCATTGCGACGTTGCATGGACCCCGGCTTTCGCCGGGGAACCGGGGACACGGGAACGATGCATTTGTTGTTATCTTGCGCTGACGCGTCACTCCCTTACAAGCAGCGCAAAGCACAAAGGGGAGCCCACCGCATGACCGACAGCCTGTTCCGCCGCAAACCGATCGTTCCGGAACAGCGGGAGGGACAGCAGGCGCTGGCGCGGACGCTCGGCTGGCCGCACCTCATCGCGCTTGGTGTCGGGGCGATCGTCGGGACCGGTATCCTGACGCTGATCGGGGTCGGCGCCGACAAGGCAGGTCCCGCGGTCATCCTCTCTTTCGGCATCGCGGGCCTGATTTGCGCGTGCGCGGCGCTCGCCTACGCCGAAATGGCGACGATGATCCCCGCTTCGGGCAGCGCCTATACCTACTCCTATGTGGTGATCGGCGAGCTGCTCGCCTGGATTGTCGGGTGGAGCCTGATCCTCGAATATTCGCTCGTCGTCAGCGCGGTCGCGGTGGGCTGGTCGGGCTATGCCGCGCCCTTGCTTCAGGCGTGGATGGGCGCGCCGATGGCGCTGATGCAGGGGCCCGAACTGGGCGGCGTCGTCAACCTGCCGGCGATCGCGATCATCGCGGTGGTCGCGGGGCTGCTGCTCGTGGGTACGCGCGAAAGCGCGACGCTCAACGCCATCCTCGTGCTCGTCAAAATCGTTGCGCTGGTCGTCTTCGTCGCGGTCGCGCTTCCCGCCTTCAATGCCGCGAATCTCGAACCCTTCAGCCCCTACGGCTTTGCCAAGCATATGGGCCCCGATGGGGTGGAGCGCGGGGTGATGGCGGCGGCGGCGATCATTTTCTTCGCTTTCTACGGCTTCGATGCGATTGCGACGGCCGCCGAGGAAGCCAAGAATCCCGACCGCGATTTGAAGATCGGGATCGTCGGATCGATGGTCGCCTGCGTGATCATCTATATCGCCGTCGCGGTCGCCGCGGTGGGCGCAATCGCCTACACCCGCTTCGCCAACAGCCCCGAACCGCTCGCGCTGATCCTGCGCGAACTCGGCAGCCCGCTCGCGGCGCAATATCTCGCCGTCTCGGCGATCATCGCGCTGCCGACGGTCATCCTCGCCTTCTTCTATGGGCAGAGCCGCATCTTCTTCACCATGGCGCGCGACGGGCTGCTGCCCGCGAGCCTCGCCAAGCTGTCGTCGCGCGGAACGCCGGTGCGGATCACGATCTTCACCGCGCTTGTCGTCGCGGTGCTTGCCGGCTTCATCCCGCTGGGCGAACTGGCCGCGCTCGCAAACGCCGGCACGCTGGCCGCTTTCACTGCCGTGTCGATCTGCATGCTGATCATGCGCCGCCGCGCGCCCGATGCCCCGCGCACCTTCCGCGCGCCGCTACCCTGGGTGGTTGGCGGCATCGCGGTGCTCGGCTGCATCTATCTGTTCTTCAGCCTGCCGGCGCAGACCCAGCTCTGGTTCCTGATCTGGAATGTCGGCGGACTCGGCGTTTATTTCCTCTACGCCCGCCGACATGCCGTCATCGGGTGATCAGTCGAACAATTCGCTGAGGAAGCTCTTCTTGTAATTCTTCTTGTACGGCTTGCCATAATGCCGGTCGTCGTCGCGATATTGCGGCTGGGCCGGCGGCGGCGGCGGAGCCGATGCGCGCGGTGCGGGGGCAGGCGCGCTCGCGGCTTCGCTGCGCTCGATGATCTTGTCGAGCTCGCCGCGATCGAGCCAGACGCCGCGGCATTGCGGGCAATAGTCGATCTCGATCCCCTGACGTTCCGACATCGTCAAATTCACGCGGCAAGTCGGGCAAAGCAGGCCTTGGGGCTCGGTCACAGATATTCCTTTCCTAAAGGGGAGGTTCGTGAGCGCCTAACGCGGCATGCGCGCGCGGCGTTCCGTCAGGTTGATACCGGCTGCCAGTCGAAGGGCAAAGGCGCCTCGCGAAAGGCGAAGCGGTCGAGGTGACGCGCGACCGCGCCCTCCAATCCGGTGAGTTGCTCGCCGACGCTGGCATCAATGCGGACCGACAGCGCGTCGGGCCCGGCATCGAAGGTCACCAGCGCATCGCCCGGCCAGTCGGCCCCGCGCGCGTCCTTGGGAAAGGTCACGGTGCCATGATCGGCGGTGAACTCGACCGCGAGATTATGCTGCCAATGCTTGCACAGCTGTTGCAGATATTTGCTCGCGTGCGCCGTCGGCACGCGCGCCGTCGATGAAGCCGTCATGCTTTCGCTCCTTACAGTCGCTCGATCTTTTGCGCCGCTTCGTCGATCAGCGCGACGATGTCGTGCAGCGCCGCATTGTCGAGATCGCGGTCGCCCAGCCGGTTCATCAGAACCTGGCGCAGATTGCCCATCGCGCGGCGGACCGAGGCCGAATCGGTGCGCTGCGTTTCCTCGCCGACCGCGGTCAGGCGGGCGATCGCGGCTTCGACGATTTCGCTATTGGCGTCGAGTTCGGCGCGTCCGGCGTCGGTGATCGCGAACAACTTCTTCGCGCCGTCGCTCTGCTGCGCTTCGATCAGGCCCATGTCGTCGAGCATCGTCAGCGTCGGATAGATGACGCCCGGGCTCGGCGCATAGGTGCCGCCGGTGAGTTCCTCGATCTGGCGGATCAGGTCATAACCGTGGCGCGGTTCGTCGGCGATCAGCTTGAGCAGTACGAGCCGCAATTCGCCGCCGTCGAACATCCGGCGCCGCTCGCCGCGCTCGCCCCGGCCACCGCCGCGCCGGCCACCGCCGCCAAAGCCGTGCCCGAACCCATGGCCAAAGCCGCGTCCGCCGCGGTGCATCGCCCGCCGCCCGCCGCAACCGCGGCCTTCCATTTTCGCATAGAATATCATTATTCGTTCCTTAGAGTGATTCTAGATGCGTCTAAGATATATCTTAAAACGAACTTTGCAAGGGGCGACTGCACGCTCCGCGGCACTTTCGCAAACTTCCGCCGCTTTCGATCAGGTGCCGAAGGTCACATGGCCCCGTTCGTCGATCGCCCACGCAGGGTTCCACGCGATCTCCCACGCATGACCATCCGGGTCGGCAACATAGCCGCGAAAGCCGCCATGCGGCGGCGCATCGGCGGCCCGAAGGATCTGCCCGCCCGCGCTTGCGAGCTGTTCGATGAGCGGCGCGACATCGTCCTTTGCGCGAACGTTATGGGCGATCGATACGGCGCCGGGTGCGCTGCCGCCGGGCCGGAGCATATCGGCCTCCAGCGCCGTTCGCGACCAGGTTCCCAACATCAATCCGTTCATTTGGTAGAAGACGACTTCGTCATTCTCGAACACCGGCGTCCAGCCGAATCCCTCGACATAGAAGCGCCGCGACCGGCCGATGCCGGAGACCCCCAGTGTGACCACAGAGATTTGTTGCTGCATGCCCATGTCCTTCCTCGCTCGGCAGCGCGGCCATCGCACCTTGACTTCGCCGCCATCAACGCTATTAGCGCCCCCGTGTTGCCAAGGCTCCGGCCGCGGCAATTCCGTCCGAGACAGTTGGTGAAGGGGATTTGCCCTTCTTAATTTCCAGCCGAGACGGGGAACAGTCTTTTTCGGTCGCCCGCCTGTTCAATCAGGCGACGCGTCTTGACCGACCCCATCGGACATCGTTGCGCAAATGCAGGCGAGCCTTGGCTCGCGTCTGTCTTTGCGTGTGTTAGCCGCCCGGCGGCTCCATGCGTTTCGGCGCGTGCGCATCCGGGCAGATGAGTGGAGTATAGGCATGGATCGTACGGAAAAGGCCGAAGCCGTATCCTCGCTGAACGCTACGCTGGGATCAGCTGCTGCTGTTGTGGTCGTCCGCAACCTCGGCATGACCGTCGCTCAGTCGACGGTGCTGCGCCAGCAGATGCGCGATGCAGGGGCCGACTTTCGCGTCACGAAGAACCGTCTTGCCAAAATCGCGCTCGATGGCACGTCCTACACCGGTATCGGCGAACTGCTGACCGGTCCCACGGCCCTTGCAACCTCGACCGATCCGGTCTCGGCTGCAAAGATCGCCGTGGAATTTGCCAAGACCAACGACAAACTTGAAATCGTTGGCGGCGGCATGGGCGACGTGGTCCTCGACGTGAATGGCGTCAAAGCGCTTGCTTCGCTTCCCTCGCTCGACGAGCTCCGCGCCAAGATCATCGGTCTGGTGCAGGCTCCGGCCACCAAGGTTGCGCAGATTGCCGCAGCTCCGGCGGGCCAGTTGGCGCGGGTTTTTGGCGCATATGCCGCCAAAGAAGCAGCGTGATTTCGAACTAAACCTGAAACTTACTGCCGGGACATCCCGGTTCTGATGGAGAATGAACATGGCTGATCTTGCAAAGATCGTTGAAGAACTGTCGTCGCTGACCGTCCTCGAAGCGGCTGACCTGTCGAAGCTGCTCGAAGAAAAGTGGGGCGTTTCGGCTGCTGCTGCTGTTGCTGCCGCTCCGGCTGCTGCCGCTGCTGGCCCGGCTGCTGAAGAGCAGACCGAATTCGACGTCATCCTGACGGGTGACGGCGGCAACAAGATCAACGTCATCAAGGAAGTCCGCGCGATCACCGGCCTGGGTCTTGGCGAAGCCAAGGCGCTCGTCGAAGGCGCGCCGAAGGCCGTCAAGGAAGGCGTGAACAAGGCGGAAGCCGAAGAGCTGAAGGCCAAGATTCTCGCTGCCGGCGGCACCGTCGAACTGAAGTAATCAGTTTGCGAAGGTCCGGCCGGTTCGTCCGGCCGGGTTCCAGCGATAAAGAAAAGGGCGGTGCCGCGAGGCGCCGCCCTTTTTTTCATGCGATGAGGGGACCACCGCCTAGTTGCTGGAATATCCCGGACGGAAGTTGGCGGTGGTGCGAACGCGTGCCGGTTCGGCACGGCGAACGTCCTGCTCGTGCATCGCCGGGGCGGGGCGTTGGGCGATTTCCCATGCGCTGACCGGCTTGCGGGTCATGTCTTTCTGTGCGCCGAGCGTTTCGTCATAGGCGACGCGTTCCTGTTGATCGAGGAAGCGCGCACGCTTCAGGCGTTTGTTCAGCGTCGCGAAGGGATTGTCGTCGGTCGGGCCAGCGATCGCCATGGCCTCGTGACGTCCCATGCTGCCGCTCGGCGTCGCGGCAAAAGCCGGGACGGTGCGTGCCACGACGGTTTCCTCGCGCGGCGGGGCGTAGGCGGGGGTGATCCACTGCTGCGATGCCTGGGCAGTCGCAGGTTCGGCGGCGGGGGCGGGCGCGCGCTCATATCCGTAGACGGGCACTTCCTCGTCCACCTCGTCCGCCGTGCGGCGGCGGCGTGCAAAGGCGAGGCCCGCACCGCCGACGATCAACAGCGCGGCTGCACCGCCTGCGATCTCCCACGGGAAATCGCTGCCGGTCGTGCTCGCCGCTTCGGCGGGCAGCGGCGCGGCTTCGACAACCGTTTCGGCGGGTGCCATCACAGGGACAGCGATTGGCGTTGCCTCCACGAGCGCCGGAGCCTCGGCGGCGGGCGTTACGGCGGATGCCGCGACCGGAGCGGCGGCTATCGGCCGTGCGCGCTGCGCCGTGCGTTCGGCGCGCGCCGGGGCTGCGGCGCGTTCGGCCGCCTTGGGCGCCGGGGCGGTGGTTTCGGGCGCGATCTCCAGCGGCACGCGGATGACCGGCTTCGGCGCCGGGGGCTGTGCGGTCTGCGGCGTGGCGACCGGCGCGACCGTGCTCGGTTCGGCCACCGTCGGCGGGGTCTGCGGCGTCGGCGTGGCGACCGGCGGCGTCATCGTGATGGGGGCTTCCTGCGCAAAAGCGCCGGGCGTGGACAGGGCCAGGAACGCGGCAATCGCGCTCATGGCGGGGCGGGAGAGGGCGGTGTTCTTTGTCATGGTGAAGGACGAACGAACCACCTGACCAAAGTGCTGCCCGGACCGCGCCGTTTCCGGGATGAGCCGTGTGCGCCGAACGGCATGGCGAAGATTCCGGTGCCGTTTGTCGCGACCAGCGACCGGTTCTGCGGTCAGGCGCATCGCGTTGCTGGCTGCTCGATAAGGGTATGCGGACCCCGCTTTTCCGGGGCAGAGGGCATGAAAATGACAGGAGTTTTGCGCTTTGGAGTCATGCGCGTCATCAATTCGTCATGGCGACGCAACCTTGGCATGGTCTGCCGCGCGGATGAAAACGACCGACCTGATGCCGATCCGGCTGCCCGATCGCCTGCGCGAGACGCAGCGGCTTCTCTTCATCGCCAAGCATGCGCGTTGGACCGGCGGGCTGCACGCAGACGATGGCAATCATGCGCTCTATCACCGCGAGATGCGCGAGACGCTCGAGGGGCTCGGCATCGAGCTGCTGATCGCCGACAGCTATGCCGCGCTGTTCGATCGGCCCGCCGCCGACTTCGTCTTCCCGCTGCTCAACCGCGGCGGCTTCTTCAATTCCGAAATGCTGCTGCCCCTGCTCTGCAACCAGCATGGTCTGCCCTATCTCGGCGCCTCGCCGATCGTGCGCGGCCTGTCCGACGACAAGCATCTGACCAAGCTCGAGGCCGCGGCGCGCGGCGTGCCGACCGCGCCCTGGGCGCTGTTCCGCCGCGGCGCGCCGGTCGATGTGTCGCGCTGCCCGCCGGCGCGGCGCTGGGTGATCAAGCCGAACAACAGTTCGGCTTCGTGGGGCGTCCGCGACGCGCACGACCGCGTCGAATTGGCGCGGTCGATCGCCGAAATCCATGCCCTCGACCATGACGCGCTCGTCGAACCCTTTATCGACGGCAGCGATATCGAGGTGCCGGTGATCACGCTGGGCGGCGAGCCCGCGATGCTGCCGATGATGATCTTCGAACAAGACGACCCGACCCAGCTTCGCACCTATCAGGAAAAGCGCGACCTCGTCGGCAACGTCGGATATTGCATCAAGCGGTTCGACGACCCGGCGATTACCGTGCAGATTGTCGAATATACAAAGCGGATGGCCGACATATTCCGCCCGTTCGACTACGGCCGGTTCGAGTTTCGCGTCGATCACACGACCGGCGACGTCCGGCTGCTCGAGGTCAATCTGAACTGCAACCTCTGGTCCGAAAAGCTGTTCTCGCGCTCGGCCGTCGCTGCGGGCTTCACCCATTCGGCGCTCATCGAAACGATCGTCGCCGAAAGCATGATGCGCCAGATCGCGCCCGCCGCCGCGCGGCGGGTCGCGGCATGAACGGGTCGATCCTGATCCTCGCGGGCCGCCGCCCCGGCGCGGTCGACGCCCTGGCCGAGGCGCATGGCGTCGCCGACAAATGCCTCGTTCCCGTCGCCGGCCGGCCGATGATCGCGCATGTGCTGGATAGCGCGGCGGATAGCGATGCCGAGCGGATATTGGTGTCGACGCATCATGCCGCACTGCTCGCCGACCTGAACGATCCGGTCGTCGATCTGCTCGGCGACCGCCTGATCGTCCTGCCCGCGGCCGACAATTTGGCGGATTCGGTGCTCGCCGCCGCGGGGTTGGCGCGCTTTCCGCTCCTCATCACGACCGCCGACAATTGCCTGCTGACCGCCGACACGATCGCCGAGATCGGTGCCGAGGCGGCGCGGCTCGATATCGAGGCGGGCGTCGCGCTGGCGCGGCGCGAGGATGTGCTCGCGGTCCATCCCGAAGGCCAGCGGCGCTTTTACGAGTTTTCGGACGTCGCGGTGTCGAACTGCAACGCCTATTGGATCGGGCATCCCGGCGCTTTGAAAGCGGCGGAAGCGTTTCGCGGCGGCGGCCAGTTCGTCAAGAAGCCGCTGCGCGTGATGCAGGCGTTCGGCCTGATCAACCTGCTTCGCTTCCGTTTCGGGCTGGGGCCGATCCACCACATCTTCGGCCGTCTTTCGCGCCGGCTGAACGTCGAAGTCGCCCCGCTGCTGGTCAGCAACGGGGCGACGGCAATCGATGTCGACAATGAACGCTCGCTTCGGGTGACCGAGGCGCTGATGGCGCGCCGCGCCCCTGTCAGTCGGCGACCCAGTTTCCGTGAAACCCGGGGGGAACGCGGTGCGGCAGGTGGACGACAGCTTGCGGTGACCCGGTAAAATCATCGGCATTGAGGATGACCAGGTCGGTCGTCTCGTCGTTCATGTCGACGACCAGCCCGATGAGCCACCCGTCATCCTCGGCGCCGTCGGCGCTGCGCGGCACAAAGACGAACTCGCCGGGGTGCCGGCCGGGGCCGAAGTCATGAACGTCGGTTGCGCGCCGGTCCAGATCGTGGCGGAATAGTCGCGTATCCGCCATCGCCCACTCGAGGCTCTCACCGTCAGGCATCGCCACGCTATAGATATAGCGATAGGGCTTGGTCGTCAGCCGTTCGTCGTAACGCGGGAATTCCTGCGCATGGTCGTGGATGGCGGTGCGGATCGTCGTGCCGGCGACCGGATCGATCGTCCAGCGTTCCATGCGCGATTTCTGGCTGTCGGGGCCGCGCTTTGATTCGGCGAACATCGTTTCGTGCGCGACGACGTCGACGATGACCTTGCCGTCGGCGGTTTCATAGGCGTTGGCGGGGTGGAAGACATAGCAGGGCTCGACCGGCACCCAGATGATGCTGTCGCCGCTGCCTGTCCTGGCGAGGAGGCCGACGCGCGCCGGATGCGCGTCGTTCCACGCATAGGGAAAGCGATAGCCGGCGAGCAGCATCTTCATCGAGAAGGTGACGGGCAGGTCGAGGACCAGCACGTAATTTTCGGTGATCGCGCAGTCGTGGATCGACGGGCCGTCGCTGACCGCGATCGCCTGCTCGCGGATGACGTGCGCGTCCTTGTCGAGCACGACGTGCCAGACCTTGTTCGGTTCGTCGCCGCGATAGGTGATCGCGTGCATCTCGTCGGTGAAGGGATCGTGATGCGGGTGCGCGGTGAAGGCCCCGGCGAGCGTGCCGTCGAAGGGGTTGTGCGCGATCGTGCCGAGTTCATAATCGAGTTCGACGGGCTTGCCGCCGGCTTCGACGATGGCGAAAGTGCGGCCGGCGAGGCCGACGACATTGGTGTTCGGCGCATCATTGCCATCGGCGCGGGGGCCGGGAGGCAGTTCCTCGCCGAGCACGGCGCAGGCTTCGCTGCCACGCACCCAGCGGTTGCGATACCAGTCGGCCTTGCCGCCTTCGATGCGGATGCCGTGGACCATGCCGGCGCCTGAGAACCAGTGATAGCTCGCCGGATCGGGCGCGACGGCCGGGTTCGGGCCGTTGCGCAGATAGCGGCCGGTGAGCGCGGCCGGAATTTCGCCGTCGACGCGGAGCGCCTCGAGCGTGAACTCTTCGGTCATCGGTTTGTGGATGCCGGTCAGGAAAGGGTGCGCGTCGGTGGGGCGGGGGAGGCGCTTGCGGTTGAAATCGGCGACCTTGCCGATGCCTTTGGCGACGGCGCCGCGGATCAGGGTTTCGACGTTGCTTGCCATGATGTTGCTCCTTACGGATGTTGGCGAAAGTGCCGCGCAGCGTGGGGTTGCGCCGGCGACTCGATATGTTTACAGTGGCAACATGATGGCGAACAAAGATAACAGTGTCAACATAAAAAGCGACGGGGCGAAAGCGGCGGGCGCTTATCATCATGGCGACCTGCGCGCGGCGGTGATCGCGGCAGGGTTGGAACGGCTCGCGCAAGGCGACGGCGCCGAGCTTGGCTTGCGTGCGCTTGCGCGCGATGTCGGGGTGAGCGCGACCGCGTTGTACCGGCATTTTCCGGACAAGGAGGCGCTGCTCGATGCGCTCGCCGACGAAGGGCTGCGCCGGCTCGGCGCGCTGCAGGCGCAGGCGTGGCTGAAGGCGGGCGGCGGTCACGCCGGTTTCAAGGCGACGGGCATCGCCTATGTCCGCTTTGCCTATGAGGAGCCGGCGGTGTTCCGGTTGAGCTTCACCCGCCAAATGTCCGAACGCTGTGAGCCCGGCGCCGACGGGGGAGAGGTGGGCTATAATTTATTGCGGGCCGGGGTCGCGCAGACGATGCCCCACCTTGAAGACCCCGATACTGCCGCGCTGCACGCCTGGGCGCTGGTACACGGCCTCGCGATGCTGATCCTCGACCGCCGGATCGAGTGGGACGAGACGATGGTCGAGGAGGTCGTCGGCCTGACCTTTGGCGGCATCGATAAGGCCGCGATCCGATAGGCCGCGCGATCGGGACCGACGGACAGCCGAAGAATATTTGCGGTTTATTTTCCCCTTTTCGGCTAGTCGGTTTCCATGACCCGGTCGCTGTCCCCCAGAGTCGAGGCGGTCTTTTGGTTCCTGCTGACCGCAGTGGGATATTTCCTGCTCGCGAGCCTGTCGCTGCACGCAACCAAGGGCGCGGACAATATCGCCGCGATCTGGCCGGCCAGCGGCTATTTTCTCGCGCTCTTGCTGTTCATGCCCGCCCGCGCGCGCATCGCCGCTTTCGGCGGCATGGTGACGGCCAGCCTGGCCGCCAATATTTTGGGCGGCGCGCCGCTCTGGTCATGCCTTGCCTTTACTTTCTCGAATGTCTGCGAGGCGGTGGTCGCGCTGTGGCTGCTGCGCCGCCGCGAGCCCGGTGAGCTCTCGTTCATGGTGCCGCGCGCCGTCGCCAGCTTTTGCATCGCGGCTCTGGCCGCCAGTGTGGTCAGCGCGGCGCTTGCCTGGGCATTGGCTGGAACGAGTCTCGATTTCTTCCTTTCATGGCTGACGACCGTGCTGCTCGGCATATTGATCGTGACCCCGCCGATCGTGATGCTTGCCCGGATGGTCAAAACGAACGCATTCGGCAACGCGCCCGCGGGAACGAAAACCGAAGCGACGGCGATCCTGACCGCGGCCGGGCTGGTCACCATCCTGTCCTTTTCGCAGTCGCAGTTTCCCGTGACATTCCTCCCCTGCATCGCGGTTGTTGCCGCGGCCTACCGGCTGGGACCCTTTGGCGCCGCGGCGGGGATGCTGATCGTGACGGTCATCGCGTCTTTGCTCACCGGCCAGGGATATGGGCCGGTCGCCGCGATCGAGGGCGCGCCGAAGGTCAGGGTGTTCTTCCTGCAATTCTATCTGCTCACTTTATTGTCCACGACGCTGCCGCTCGCGGCGCTGCTGATCGGGCGGCAGCGGCTCGCCAAACGGCTCGAACAGAGCAATCGCTGGCTGCTCCAGGCCGAGGCGGCGGCACTCGTGGGCCATTGGCGCGTCGACCTGGTGCGCTGGACGATCCAATGGTCGGATCAGGCCTATCGCGTCCACGGGCTGGAACCCGGAATGCCCGTTGGCGTGGACTATAGCGTCGAACAATATTTGCCCGATGACCAGATCGCGGTGCGAAAAATATTGAAAGAGGCGGTCCGGACCGGCCAGCCTTTCGAGTTTCAGGGCCGGATCCGCCGTTCCGACGGTGTGGTCCGTCATGTGAAGTCGCACGGATCGATCGAGAGGGGCCGCGGCGGCGTCGCGGTCGGCATCTTCGGCACCGTTCAGGATGTGACCGAAACGGTCGAAAACGCCCGCATTCTCGAGGCGGCGCGCAGCGCGGCGGAACGGGTCGCCAACACCGACATGCTGACCGGCCTGCCGAACCGCCGCCACACGCTGGGCTTTCTCGAAAAGGCGCTGACCGGTGCGCGCGAACATGGCGCGCCGCTCGCGGTCGCGATTTTCGACATCGACCATTTCAAGCGGATCAACGACAGCTATGGCCATGCGGTGGGCGACGACGTGATCCGCCGTGTCGCACAGCGCGCCAAGGCGGCGCTGCGCGACGAGGATATGCTCGGTCGCATCGGCGGCGAGGAATTCGTCTGCATCCTGCAAGGATCGAGCGCGCAGGCCGCCGAAATCGTCGCCGAGCGCGTTCGCAAGGCGGTCGAAACGGGCACGGCTGCGGAAACCGAACTGCCGAACGCGACGATCAGCGTCGGCCTGGCCGTCTATGAGGGCGAGCCCGACATCGAGGAACTGCTCCACCGCGCCGACAAGGCGCTTTATCTCGCCAAGCGCGAGGGACGGAACCGGCTGCGCATGGCGGCGTGAAGGGGCGGCTAACGACCGTTAGCGGCCATCATTCTCCCCTCCCGCTTGCGGGAGGGGTCGGGGGTGGGCAGCGACGTGGCGACCATGCCCACCCCGCTGCGGCTAGCCAGCAAGCTGACAAGCCTC
>NZ_JAKFEM010000052.1:0-19053 GCF_036675685.1 Sphingopyxis sp. | reverse complement strand
TATCGCGAGCCGCGCCGCCTATCGCGGCGACAGCCCCGCGCACTGGCATTATGCCGCGTCGAAATCGGGCATGGTCGCGATGACCAAGACGATCGCGCGCGCCTATGCCAAGGACGGCATCCTTGCCTTTGCAATCTGCCCCGGCTTCACGATGACAGGCATGGCGGAGGAATATCTGTCGAGCCGCGGCGGGGAGAAATTGCTCGCCGAGATCCCGCTCGGCCGCGTCGCGATGCCCGATGAGGTGGGCGAAATGGCGCGCTGGTGCGCGCTCGATGCGCCCGCGGCGATGACCGGCGCGGTGCTCGACGTCAATGGCGCGAGCTATGTCCGCTAAGCCATGAGCTGGATCGTCTCGCTCCCCTGCACCCGCGCCGAGGCCGAGGCGCTCTCGGGCGAGGTGCCCGCACTCGACGCGCTCGCCCAGCCGCCGGTGGTGGTGACGCGCGAGATCGACGAGGATGCGGACGCGTGGCAGCTCGACGCCTATGTCGACGACAAGCCGCCGCCCGAGCTGCTGAAAATCCTGCAGGCGCTGATCCCGAGCGCCAAGGGCAAGAAGCCGGCCGTGGCGGAGCTGCCCGAAGAGGATTGGGTGACGCTGAGCCAGCAGGGGCTGGAGCCCGTGCAGGCGGGCCGCTTCTTCGTCCATACGAGCAGCTATTCGGGCCGCGTCCCCGCGGGCGCGACGCCGTTCCTGATCGACGCGAGTCAGGCGTTCGGCACCGGCGGGCACGACACGACCGCGGGCTGCCTCGCGATGCTCGACCGGCTCGCACGCGCTGGCGCAGCCCCGCGCAATATCGCCGACATCGGCACCGGCACCGGGCTCCTCGCCTTTGCCGCGCTGTCGCTGTGGCCGCGCGCGAGCGCGATCGCGTCGGACATCGACCCCGCGAGCATTTTCGTGACGCGTGACAATGCGGGCATCAACAGCGTGCCGCTCGGCCGCGGCTGCGGGCGGCTCGCGCTCGCGGTCGCGCCGGGCACCGACCATCCCGCGATCCGCCACCGCGCGCCTTACGATCTCGTCATCGCGAATATCCTTGCCGGGCCGCTGATCACCCTCGCCCCCGACATCGCCGCCGCGACCGCGCCCGGCGGCCACGCGATCCTCGCGGGATTGATCGCGCGCCAGATGGAGCCGGTGCTTGCCGCCTATCGCGCGCAGGGCTTTCGGCTCGCGGGGCGCGGCGGCAGCGCCGAGTGGCCGTGCCTGCTGCTGGTCAAGCGCCGCCGCTATGGCTGGCGCCGCAAGGAACGCGCGCTGCACCGCGCGAGCCCGTCGGACGCGAGTTTCGGGAGCTGGTGAAACTTGGTCCCCCTCCCGCTTGCGGGAGGGGATAGTCGCTAGGCTTTCACCGCGGCATAATCCTGCGTGCCGCGCGTGATCACCTCGTCCTCCGGCAGGAAGTCGGCGATCGGAATCGGCGGCAGTGCGGCATTGGCGGCATAGAGCGGGGCGAAATCGGTGTTCACCGTCATATCCAGCAGCTGGTCGAGGCTGTCGATGACGAAATAATTCTGCTGGAAATCGTCGATCCGGTAATCGGTACGCATCACGCGCGCGAGGTCGAAGCCGATGCGGTTCGGGCTGTCCGACTCGAGCGCGAAGATGCTTTCGGCATAGGAGGACACGATCCCGGCGCCGTAGATGCGCAGGCCGCCCGCCTCGCGGATCAGGCCGAATTCGACCGTGTACCAGTAAAGCCGCGCGAGCTGTTTCAGCGCATCGAATTTCAGGCTACGCAGCCCACCCTCGCCATAGGCGACCATGTAATCGGCGAACACCGGGTCGGCGAGCATCGGGACATGGCCGAAGACGTCGTGGAAGACGTCGGGTTCCTGGAGGTAGTCGAGCTGTTGCGGGGTGCGGATGAAATTGCCCGCCGGGAAGCGGCGGTTCGCGAGATGGTCGAAGAAGACCTCGTCGGGGACGAGCCCCGGCACCGCGACAACTTGCCACCCCGTCGCGTCGGTCAGGCGCGCGTTGAGTTCGCGATAATCGGGAATCCCCGGCTTTTCGAGACGCAGCACGTCGATCCCGCGCAGGAATGCCTCCGAAGCGCGGCCGGGAAGCATTTCCGACTGGCGCGCGAAAAGCGTGTCCCACATCGCATGCTCGTCGGCGGTGAACGCGTCCCAATTTTGCTGAATCGTCCAGTCGACCGCGGCGCCGGGCGGGGGGGTGTCATGGACGTGGGTGGCGGGATTCTTCATGGGCGAGAGCCTAGCATAAAATTGGTTTCAAGTGAAACTTTACCCGTCGAGAGTCACCACTTCGGTCGCCAGCCGGTCGACCTCGGCACGGTCGTGGCTGACATAGAGGATCGGCAGCTTAAGCTCGTCGCGAATCCGTTCGATCACCGTCATGATATCGCCGCGCCGCGCGGCGTCGAGCGACGACAAGGGCTCGTCCATCAGCAGGCAATCGGGGCCGCGAAGCAGTGCGCGGCCGATCGCCACCCGCTGCGCCTCGCCCCCCGACAGCGTGTGCGGCCAGCGGTCGAGCAGATGGCCGATGCCGAGAAAGGCGACGGCTTCGTCGAGGGTCATCCAGCGGTCGGCGGGGTCGGCCAGGTCATGGCCGTAAAGCAGGTTCGCGCGGACGCGGCGATGCGGGAACAGCCGGCCGTCCTGAAAGATATAACCGATCCGCCGCGCCTCGGGCGGCAGGTCGACGGCGCCATCGAACAGGGTCCGGTTGCCGATGCGGATATGGCCGCGATCGGGCTTCAGCAATCCGGCGACCATGGCCAGGATGCTCGTCTTGCCGACGCCCGACGGGCCGAACAGCGCGGTCAGCCCCGGTCCGGCGATAAAGCGCACCGCGATCGTGCGGTCGCCGAGCCGCCGTTCGATGTCGATGTCAATCGCCATGCGGCGCCCTCCCCCCGTGGGTCCGGCGCACCAGCCATTCGGACAGGACCAGCGCGCCCAGCGACAAGGCGACCGAGAGCAACGCAAGCCGCGTCACCATCGCTTCGCCGCCGGGCACCTGCAGCGCCGAATAAATGGCGAGCGGCAGCGTGCGCGTCTCGCCCGGAATGTTCGAGACAAAAGTGATCGTCGCGCCGAACTCGCCGATCGAACGCGCGAAACCGAGGACGAGTGCGGCGAGGACGCCGGGCAGCGCGAGCGGCAGGCTGATCGTCCAGAAGCTGTGCCACGGGCTCGCGCCGAGCGTGCGCGCCGCGCCCTCGAACCGCCGGTCGATGCCCTCGATCGACAGCCGCATCGCGCGCACCATCAGCGGCAGCGCCATGATCGCGGCGGCGAGCGCCGCGCCGGTCCAGCGGAACATCAAACTCACCCCGAACCAGCTTTCGAGCCAGCGCCCGACGGGGCCGAACGGGCCGAAAGCGATGAGGAGCAGCCAGCCGGTGACGACGGGGGGCAGGACGAGCGGCAGGTGGACGAGCGCGTCGAGCAGGACCCGGCCCGGAAAGCGGTGGCGCGCCAGCATCCAGGCGAGCGCAAAGGCGATGGGCAGCGTCACGAGCACCGCGACGCCGCCGACCTTCAGCGACAGCGCGACGATCCCCCACTCTTCGGGTGAGAGCATCAGAAGCCCCCACATCCGTCATTGCGAGCCCTTCGACTGCCTTGCAGGCGCTCAGGATAAACTTCCGCTTTGCGGAAGCGAAGCAATCCAGAGTAGGGTTGCGCCGCTCTGGATTGCTTCGCTTCGCTCGCAATGACGAGATTTTTCATTCGTTAAGGCACCGAGAAACCATGGCGCGCGAAGATCGCGCGACCCTGCTTCGACAGCAGAAAGGCGCGGAAGCCCGCCGCATCCTTGTGCCGCGACGCCTTCAAGACCGCGACCGGATAGCGGATCGGCGGATGGCTGGACGCCGGAAATGTGCCGACGACACGAACGGCTTTCGACGCGCGCGCGTCGGTCGCATAGACGATGCCGAGCGGCGCGGCGCCGCGTTCGACGAGCGCCATCGCGGCGCGGACGTTTTCGGCGGGAGCGACTTTTGTCGCAACGCCGCGCCATACGCCGAGCTGTGTGAGCGCCGCCTTGGCATATTTGCCCGCGGGCACCGCATCGGGATCGGCGAGCGCCAGGCGCCCGGCACCAAGCGCGCGCGCCAGCGGAAAGCCGCGCGCCGGGGTCAGCCGCACCTTGCTCGCCGCCGGCGCGATCAGCACCAGCCGGTTGCCGGGCAGCGTTATGCGTGTGCCCGGACGCAGCAGCCCCGCCTTCGCCACCACGTCCATCCATTCCTCGTCGGCCGAGAGGAACAGGTCGGCGGGCGCGCCCGCGATGGCCTGCCGCGCGAGCGCCGACGAGGCGGCGAAGGAGATGACGGGCTTGGCGTGCCCCTTTTCCGCCCACGCATTGGCCGCTTCGGTCAGCGATTCCTGCAGGCTGGCCGCCGCGAGCACCACCGGGCCGCGTTCCTGCGCCATCGCCGTGGGGGCGAGGAGCAGCGCGATCAGCACGATGAGCTGGTACAGGGTGCGGGTCATCGCGCGACCATAAGGCGAGCGGGACGGCAGGGAAAGCCGTCCCGCTCGCCGCCGTCAAAATCGCGCGCAAACCCTGGCCGAAACGGCGCGGCAATCCAGAGCGGCGCAACCCTACTCTGGATTGCTTCGCTTCCGCAAAGCGGAAGTTTATCCTGAGCGCCTGCAAGGCAGTCGAAGGGCTCGCAATGACGAGGATTATTCCGCAGGCGTCTCGTCGGTCTTTTTGCCCGTGCGCGTCCAGGGGTAGAGGAACTGGCCCCAATAGCTTCGCGGCACATCCTCGGGGATGCCGTAATTTTCGGGCCAGCGGTCCTTCGGCAGGTGAAAGGTGCCGAACATCTTGTCGATCCACGGAAAATGGATCGCGAAATTAACGTCGAACGCCTCGCGCTCCAGCCCATGGTGCCAGTGGTGGAAGCGCGGGGTCGCGATCCAGTGGCCGAGCCGGTTGAAATTGCCCCCGACATTGGCGTGGAGCAGCGACGACCAGACGTAAACGAAGCCGATATAGGCCTGCATCACCGACGGCGCGAAACCGAGCGTGAACAGCGGCAGCGAAGTGATCGAACGGAGCAGGATGATCTCGACGAAGTGCATCCGCGACCCCGCGAGCCAGTCCATCGACTTCGCGCTGTGGTGCACCGCGTGGAAACCCCAGAGGAAGGGGTAGCGGTGGAAGGTGCGGTGGAACCAATATTGCGCCATGTCCGACGCGACGAGCACGATGGCGAACTGCACCAGCCACGGCAGCGAGGCGACCCCGGCGCGGAACGCCTCCCAATTGCTCGTATTCTCGTTGATGATCGTCGAGGGCGCGAGCGCGAGGAAGCCGAGCACCTGCACGAACATCGTGCTGACGAGATAATAGAAAAGATCCTCGCGCCATTCGATGCGGAACAGCCGCTGCGTCCGGCGATGCGGGAAGGCGCGTTCCAAGGGCGCGAACATGAAGCCGGTGACGAGCAGGTTCACGACGAAGAAGTCGAGCCCGAAGAAAATGCCCCAGTCGCGCGTCTCCTGCGGCTGGACGTTCGATCCGCCGACGAGGATCGCGGCGAGCCCGATCATCAGCGCAGTGAGCCCGAGCGCCTTGCGCGGGCGAAGCAGCAGGCTGAGTAGGGAGAGGCCGTAGCTGATCAGCAACGTCGCATGGACGACCCCGCGAAAGCCGCCCCAATGCTTGATGATTTCGAGTTCGGGCGTCGCGAACCAGTCGGGGAAGCGCAGCGCGATCACCATGAAGAAACCCGCGATCGCGAACAGGAGTCCGAAGAAGCCCGAAAGCCAGCCGCTGCCGAATCGCCGCACCTCGGTGTGCGATTCGAGATCGCGCATCAGGCTGTCCAGATAATCACGCTTTGCCATGTGCCCCCCTCGCAGCATTTTCGCCGCGCCGTCTGTGATGGCGCGCACGGCTTTACTTCATTCTAATCTTCGTCATGCCGGGCTTGACCCGGCACCCGCCTTTTCCTTCAAGATCAGGCGGGCCCCGGATCAAGTCCGGGGTGACGAGGGTGGAGATATTGCCTACCCCGCCGCGGCGACGATCGCAGCCCATTCGGCTTCGTCGATCACCTTGATCCCAAGCGCGCTCGCCTGTTTGAGCTTCGACCCCGCGCCCGGCCCCGCGACGACGAGGTGGGTCTTCGCGCTCACGCTGCCCGCCGCCTTGGCTCCGAGCGCTTCGGCCTGCGCTTTCGCTTCGTCGCGGCTCATCGTCTCTAGCTTGCCGGTGAAGACGACCGTCATGCCCGACACCTCGCTCTCGCGCGTTTCGACGACATAGAGCGGCGGCGAAACTTCGGAGAGCAGATCGTCCCACAGGTCGCGGTTGTGCGGTTCGTGGAAGAAATCGCCGAGCGCTTCGGCGACCGCGGGGCCGATGCCGTCGGCGCGGACTTCGAGGATCGATTTGAAGGCGTCGACCTTTCGGGCCGTATATTTGCCATCGGATTCGCCCTCGCCCTGCGGATTTTCTTCCAGATAGACGTGGATTTCGGCCGCCTTTTCGGGAAGCCGCGCGATGTCGCCCAGCCCCTTGAGCAAGTCGCGCGCGGTGACCGCGCCGACGTGGCGGATGCCGAGCCCGAACAGCAGGCGCGCCGCGTCGGGCTGGCGCTTCGCCTCGATCGCGGCAAAGAGATTGTCGACCGACTTTTCCTTCCAGCCTTCGCGGTCGAGTAGCTCGGCGCGGTGGCTTTTCAGGCGGAAGATGTCGGCGGGCCCCTTTTCGAGCCAGCCGAGGTCGAGGAATTCGGCGATGCTCTTTTCACCCAGTCCCTCGACGTCGAGCGCCCCGCGGCTGACGAAATGGCGGAGGCGCTCGAATTTCTGCGCATTGCAGATGAGGCCGCCGGTGCAGCGCACGTCGACCTCGCCCTCCTCTGCCACCGCCTCGCTGTTGCAGACGGGGCAATGGTCGGGGAACACATAGGGCGCGCGCTCTTCGTCGCGGGTGAGGTTTTCAACGACCTGCGGGATCACGTCGCCCGCGCGCTGGATGACGACGCGGTCGCCGGGACGGACGCAGAGGCGGCCGATCTCGTCGCGGTTGTGGAGGGTGACGTTCGAGACGACGACCCCGCCGACGGTGACGGGGACGAGGCGGCCGACGGGGGTCAGCTTGCCGGTGCGGCCGACCTGGATGTCGATGGCTTCCAATGTCGTCTGCGCGCGTTCGGCAGGGAATTTATGCGCGATGGCCCAGCGCGGCGCCTTGGCGACGAAGCCCAGGCGCGCCTGCCAGTCGAGCCGGTCGACCTTGTAGACCACACCGTCGATGTCGTAGGGTAGTTCGGCGCGCTGGCGCTCGATTGCGGCATAATGGGCAAGAATTTCAGCGACGCTGTCGTAGCGTTTGAGGAGCGGCGAAACCGGGACGCCCCAGCTTTCGATTACCTTCATCGCATCATACTGCGTTTCGGCGGGAAGCGCGCTCACTTCGCCCCAGCCATGTGCAAGAAAGCGGAGCGGACGCGACGCGGTAACGCTCGCATCCTTCTGGCGCAGCGAGCCGGCGGCGGCGTTGCGCGGATTGGCGAACTGGCGCGCTTTTTCAGGGTCGTCGGCCTCGGCAAGCAGCCGCGCGTTGAGCGCAGCGAAATCGGCCTTCGCCATATAGACTTCGCCGCGGATCTCGAAGACATCGGGGGCGTCGCCCTTCAACTGCTGCGGAATGTCGGCGATGTGGCGTACGTTCGCGGTCACATCTTCGCCGACGCTGCCGTCGCCGCGCGTCGCCGCCTGGACGAGCCTGCCCTTTTCGTAACGCAGCGAGCAGGAGAGACCATCGATCTTGTCCTCGGCGGTCAGCGCAACGCTCTCGCCCTCGCCAAGGTTCAGGAAACGCCGCACGCGCGCAGCGAATTCCTCGACATCTTCGGCTGCAAAGGCGTTGTCGAGACTCATCATCCGCTGGGCATGGGCGACCTTAGCGAGCGGCGACGCCTCGACCGCGGCGCCGACCAGCTTGTTCGGGCTGTCGGCGCGGATCAGCTGCGGGAAAGCGGCTTCGAATTCGTTGTTGCGGCGGACCAGCGCGTCATAGTCGGCGTCCGAAATCTCGGGCGCATCCTCGGCATGATAGCGTTTGCTGTGATAGGCGATCTGCTTTGCCAGCCGCATCAGTTCATTGGCGGCGTCGGCCTCGGACAGGGATTCGATTTCGGTCATGCACCGGTCTTTGCCACCGGCTTGAATTCGGCGCGAGTACCAAATCCTGCGATCAGCGGGCGCCCCTTCTTGATCGCTTCTTGCACGGCGGGCAGCTTCAGCGAGGCGGCATGCGATTCCTTGCTGTCCCACAGTTCGACGATCCAGATCGCATCGGGGTTCGCGCTGTCCTCGCCGATCAGATAGGCGATGTTGCCGGGCATCTGACCCGTGCCTTCGGACAGGATCGCGACGAGCGCGGCGCGCTGGCCGGGATGCGCCGTCATCTGGCCGAGCAGGCCATATTGGGGGTCGGCTTCTTCCATCTTGGCCTCCAGGGCGCGCAGTTTCGTGGCGGGGAGCAGCGCAGCAGCCGTCGCGATCAGCGCAGCCATATGGTCGCGGCGGTTCATCATTTGGCGATCGCCAGCACATGCACCTCGCGGCGGATGCGAAAGCCGAGCGATTCGTAAAGCGCGATCGCACCGGCATTGTCGGCGTAGCTGTGCAGGAACGGCTGCTCGCCGCGCAGGGCCATTTCGCGCATGACATGGCCGATCAGCGCGCGCGCATAACCGCGGCCGCGGCAATCCTCCCACGTCGACACGCCGCTCACCTCGGCCATGCCTGGCATGAGCATGCGTTGCCCCGCCATTGCCAGCAGCCGGCCGTTTTCACGGATCCCGAAAAAGGGCCCATAGCGATGCGTCTTCGGCCCCCAGGGACCGGGCTTGGCATGATCGGCGAGCGCGGCCATCTCGGGCGCGTCGTCTTCGCCGAGCGGGAGGATTGCCGGCTCGCCTTCGCGCGGCGGCGGCGGTGAGCCCTCGGCGACCATCTGCGCGAGCACCGCGCGCTTCACCTCGCGTGTTCCGGCGGGCACGGGCCAAGGCTCGCCTTCGACAATCCAGATTTCGCCGTCATCGGGGACAAGCGCAGCAAGCGCAGCAAGCGCATCGGGGCTAGTGTAGGCGGCGACACCGAAGACGCCATAGCCACGATCGATCCGCACCGCGCGGGCATCGCCCTCGGCCAGATGCGCCTGCCGTCCGGTCAGCATGCTCCAGACCGGGCGGTCGAGCGGATGCGCCGCCGCCATCGCTCAGGCCCGTTCCATCGCGAGCGTTTCGGTCGCCGGGATCTTCATCCCCTCGAACGCCTGTGCGGCATAGGGGCCCGCCGGGTCGACCCAGTGCAGAAACAGATGCGCCGACCAGCGATTGGGATTGGGCATCATCCGCCCGTGCAGGCGATGGACGCCCTGATAGAGCACGGCGTCGCCGGGCAGCATCGGCACCGAACCATGGGACTCGCCCCCGAAATCCTCGTCTGCCCGCTCGCGCGGGGTTTCGACATGCTGCGATCCGACCTCGAGCGGCCACGCCTTGCCGTCGCTGGCGGCGAGCAGCAGCGACAGGCTATGTTCGCAGGCGTAGCGGTCCGAATGAACGCGGCAGATGTCGCCCGCGCGGTACATGCGGAAATAGCAATAGGTCGGGCGAAGGTCGTGGCCGACGAGGGCGCTGATCGCCGGAGTCATCCCCCACAGGAAGGTCGCCATCGGCGGATATTGCATGCCGTAAACCTCGACCGCCTCGGTCTTGAGCAGCGCCGACCCGCGTTTCAGCGCATCGAACGACACGCCGCCGCGGATGAGGTCGGACTTGAGCGTCGCGAGGAAGGCATGCGTCACATCGGTCGGGACGAAGCCGGGCAGCGCGAGATAGCCCTGATCGCGATAGGTTTGCGCCCGGTCGGTCATAGCGTCTCCAGCAATCGTTCGGCCTGCGCGCGTGCCTCCGCGGTCACCTCGGCGCCCGACAGCATGCGCGCGATTTCCTCGCGGCGGCCGGCTTCGTCGAGCGCGTGGACGCTGGTGCGCGTCACGACGCCTTCGCTCGACTTGGCGATGACGAAATGCGCCGCGCCCTTCGCGGCGACCTGCGGGCTGTGCGTCACCGCAAGCAATTGCTTGCCCGCGCCCGCAAGCCTGGCGAGCCGCTCGCCGATCGCGCTGGCCACCGCCCCGCCGACACCGCGATCGATTTCGTCGAAGATGATCGTGTCGGCGCCGCCCTCTTCGGCGAGCGCCACTTTCAGTGCGAGGATGAAGCGCGAGAGCTCGCCGCCCGACGCGATCTTGGCGAGCGGCGCAAAGGGGGCGCCCGGGTTGGTCGAGATGAGATATTCGACGCGGTCCATGCCCTCGGGTCCCCAGCGTTCGGCGGAGAGCCGTTCGACGCGGGTCTGGAAGCGCGCGGCATCGAGCTTCAATGGCACCAGCTCGCCCGCGACCGCGGCGTCGAGCCGGGTCGCTGCCTTCGCGCGCAAGTCCGACAGCGCGGTGGCAGCGTGGGTGTAGGCGGCGGCGGTTTCGGCGACGGCGGCTTCAAGCTTCGCGAGCCCCGCGCTGCCGCCCTCGATCGCATCGAGCCGCGCGGCGAGGGTGCCGGTGAGTTCGGCGAGTTCGTCGGGCTGGACATTGTGTTTGCGCCCCATCGCGCGGAGTTCGAACAATCGCGTCTCGGTCGCCTCGAGCCGGTCGGGGTCGTACTCCATGGCGCGCGCGGCTTCGTGCAGCTTCGTCTCGGCCTCGTCGGCTTCGATGATCGCGCGGTCGAGACCCGCGAGCGCTTCGGCGAGCAAAGGATGGTCGCCCGCGAGCCGGTCGAGCCGGCGGGCGGCGCCGCGGAGCTGCGCGGGGCCGCTCTCGCTGCCCTCGAACGCCTCGAGGATCGTACCGAGGTCGCCGGCGATCTTCTCACCCTTCTGCATCGCGGCGCGCGCCTCGGCGAGTTCGACTTCCTCGCCAGGCTGCGGATCCAGCGCCTGCAGTTCAGCGACGCAATGCTCCAGCCATTCGCGGTCGCGCGTTGCCTCTGTGAGGGCATCGCGCGCGGCGGCGAGCCGAGTCTCGGCGGCGCGCCACGCGGCATGCGCCGATGCCACCGCCGCCGTGTCGGCGCGCGCATAGGCGTCGAGCAGCGCGCGGTGCCCCGCGGGCGCGAGCAGGCCGCGATCGTCGTGCTGGCCGTGAATTTCGACGAGATGCCCCCCGACCTCACGCAGCAGCGCCGCCGAACAGGGCTGGTCGTTGAGGAAGGCGCGGCTGCCGCCGTCGGCCTTCAGCGTGCGGCGGATCAGCAGCGGCTCGCCGACCTCGATCGCGACCTCATTATCGGCGAGTAGCGCGGCGAGCGGCGTGCCGGGTGCTGGCGGAACAAAACTCGCGGTTACCTGCGCCTTGTCGGTGCCCTGGCGTACGAGCGCACTGTCAGCACGCGCGCCTAGCGCAAGGCCCAGCGCATCGAGCAGGATCGACTTGCCCGCCCCTGTCTCGCCCGTCAGCACGCCGAGCCCCGATTCGAAATCGAGGTCGAGCCGTTCGATCAGGACGATATTGGCGATGGACAAAGCGGTCAGCACAAAGCGTCCTTACCGCAGAACAAAGCGCGAATCCACGCTCCGCTTATAAGGCGCTTGGCGCGTTCTTCTGCATCAGCTTGTAAGCGCGCTCGTACCATTCATTGCCCGGATAGTTGGCGCCCAGCACCGCCGCCGATTTCTTCGCCTCGGCGGGGATGCCCAGCGAGAGATAGCATTCGGTCAGGCGATAGAGCGCCTCGGGCGCATGGCTGGTGGTCTGATATTTGTCGACGACCTCGCGGAAGCGGATCGACGCGGCGAGCCAGTTCGAGCTGCGCTGGTAGAAACGGCCGATTTCCATTTCCTTGCCCGCCAGATGGTCCTGCACGAGGTCGATCTTGAGCCGCGCGTCGGAGGCATAGCGGCTGTCCGGATAACGGCGGATCACCTCGCCCAGCGCACTCGATGCCTGCTGGGTGATCTTCTGGTCGCGCGTGACGTCGCTGATCTGCTCATAATAGCTGAGCCCGATCAGATAATAGGCGTAGGGCGCGTCCTTGTTGCCCGGATGGATCGCGAGGAAACGCTGCGCGGCTTCGATCGCCGGGGTGTATTCGCGGTCCATATAATAGGAAAAGCTGCTCATCAGCTGCGCCCGGCGCGCCCAGGGCGAATAGGGATGCTGACGCTCGACCTCGTCGAACAGCGCGGCGGCGACGCCATACTGGCCGCGATCGAGCCGGTCCTGCGCCGCGCGATACAGCGTGTTGACGTCGCGCGCGACGTAGCGCGTGTCCTTCTTGACCGCGCCGCCGCCGGCACAGGCCGCCAGCATGGGGGTGATCACGAGTGCGGCGGCGAGCAGGCGCAGCGATGCACGGGAGGAGGGCGCGCGCGGGGGGAAACGGTGAGTCATGCGCGCGGTATAGCCACAGCGCGGATGAACGCAAAATAAATGATGGTCACTGGTCGTGGTCTTTTACCCCTTCGTCACCCTCGCGAAGGCGGGGGTCCCGCTTTCAAGCGTTGAGGGTGTCGAACAGGTCCAGCCAGTCGGGATTCTGTTCCTCGATCAGCCGAATCTTCCATTCGCGATTCCACTTCTTCATCGCCTTTTCGCGGGCGATGGCGTCGTGGATGTCTTCATGGCGTTCGGCGTAGACAAGGCGATCGAGTCCGTAGCGCTTACAGAAGTCGGAGCCGCCGCCTGTTCGGTGCTGCATTGTCCGGGCGGCAATATGCGCCGTTACGCCGATGTAAATCGTACCGCGGTAGCGGTCGGCCATGATGTAGACGTAGCCGCCTTTCATCGGCGGCGTTTAAGCGGGACCCCCGCCTTCGCGGGGGTGACGAAAAAAGGGCGGATTCTCAATGGCCCTTTACCACACACCCTTTCGGCGCGTCCGCCGGCGCCGGTACGCGGCGCGCGGTCTTGATCGTCACCGGCGGCTCCAGCATCTGGCCGACCATCACGCCCTCGCCCGCGGTCGGGGAGATCGGGGCGTTGAAGATTTGCTCGGCGATGTCGGCGCCCGCGACCAGTTCGCCGAACACCGCAAAACCCACGCCGTCGCCGCCCGGCGCATCGGCATCGAAGCCCTTGATGTCGGACAAGAGCATGAAGAAATCGGTCGTCGCATCGCCGGGATTGAGCCGCGCCATCGACAGCGCCCCCTTGCAGCTGGTGAGGCCCGTGGTGGTCGTCGCCTCGTGTGCGATCGGCGGGAAATTCTTGCGCGCATCGCCGCGATTGCCCGCCTGCACCAGCTGGTTCGCCGGCCCCCAGCTCTTCGTCGAGCGATAGAATTTGAACCCGTCCATCCGCTTCGCGTCGACATAGCGCAGGAAATTCGCGCTCGTGACCGGCGCGCGCTTATTCTCGAGCCGGACGGTGATCGTACCAAGGTCGGTGACCAGTGCGACGTAAGGCCGTGTATCGGGTGCCTCGGGCCTTGGCGGGACCGGCAGCGGCGGCGGTGGCGGCGGCGGTGCCATCATCGGCCTGATGACCGGGACCGGGCGCGGCGGAGGTGGAACGACGGCGGGTGCGGACTGGGCGGTCATGGCAAACGAGAGGATCAGCGTCTGTAAAATCATGGACTCACTCTGTATCGGACAAATCGGTACGACCGAGGCTATACGCTGTCAGCCGCCGCGCCAAGCGGCGACGCGACTCGAGGAAGGGGAAAGTCGGCCGATGAGCGAGAATCCGGATCGCGAAGCCGCAGCCGAAACGGTCGCCCCAGCGTCGGACGCCGCGGCGGTGGGCTCGCGGTTCCTGCGTTACCTGCCCTTCATCACCATCGCGCATTTCGTCATCGGGCTGCCCGCGCTGATCGCGTCGCTCGCGCTTGCCTATTTCGCGTTTGTGCAGGCCGATGCTACGCAGAAGATGCAGACCGGCGGGGCGATGCCTTTTGTCACCTTCGGCACCAGCAATGCCACCAAAGATGGCAAGCCCGATATTTCGCTGTCGCTGACCAACAATGGCGTCGGCCCGGCGATCCTCGGGCCCATAGAGATGCGTTACGACGGCAAGGCGCTCGCGAACCCGACCGAATTGTTCGCCGTCTGCTGCGGCGACCAGCGGGGAACATCGCTGTCCTATTCGACCTCACCATCGACCGGTGTCGCGATCCGGCCGGGCGAAACGCAGAACCTCATCAACCTGCCCCGAACGCCCGGCAATGAAGCGATCTGGCAGGCCTTCAACAAGGAGCGGTGGAAGCTCAAGGTCCGATCCTGCTATTGTTCGATCTTCAACGACTGCTGGATCATCGAAGGCATGCAGGGGCTTCCCAAGCCCGTGAAGCAATGCCCCGCCGACTGGTCGCTTTACAGCGAGGATGCGCGAAACCGGATCGCGGGGGCGCCGTAGACCACCGCTTGCGCGAATAATTCAACCAATCGGTTGACAATTAAATCCAGCCGATCAATATTCAACCTCATGGTTGAACATGATTCGCATACACTCGATACGATCTTCCACGCGCTCGGCGACGCGACGCGCCGGGCGATGCTGGGCGAGCTCGCCGCCGGCGAACGGACGGTCGGCGAACTGGCAGAGCCTTTCGCAATGTCGCTCGCCGCGGCGTCGAAGCATATCAAGGTGCTCGAAAACGCCGGGATGGTCCGCCGCGACGTGCGCGGGCGCACCCATGTCTGCAGCCTCGACCCGGTGCCGCTGATGAGCGCCGACCAGTGGATCGGCATGTACCGCCGCTTCTGGACCGACCGGCTGGGCACCCTCGAACGCATCCTGCGCGCGCAGGATGCCCCGCCCCCTCCCCCCAAGAAGCCCCTCCCCGGGAAAGAAGGAGAATGACGATGAATGCGATGCTTGCCGAAGACAATTATGGCGTCCTGACCGAGCCCGCGACGCTGAAGATCGAGCGCCTGCTCCCCGGCCCGGTCGACCGCATCTGGTCGTACCTCACCGACGGCGAGCTGCGCCGCCAGTGGCTTGCGGCGGGCGCGATGGAGGAAAAGGCCGGCGCGCCGGTCGATCTCGTCTGGCGCAACGACGAACTCACCGACCCGCCGGGCACACGCCCCGAAGGCTTTGGCGACGAACACCGGATGACGTGCGAAGTCATCGCGATCGACGCGCCGCGCCTGCTGTCGATCAGCTGGGGAAGCACCGGCGGCGTGACCTTCACGCTTCAGGAAAAGGGCCACGAGGTGCTGCTGACGATCGTCCACAAGCGCGTCGAGGATCCAGCGGTGCTCCTCAACGTCAGCGCGGGCTGGCACAGTCATATCGACGTGCTCGAAGCCAAGCTGCGCGGCACGACGCCGGTGCCGCACTGGGATAATTTTGCGCAGCTGCGCGGCGTTTATGCCGAGCGCCTGTTCGACTGATCCTGCCGATACCCGAACGAAAGGGGGCTGCGCGAGCGAAGGCGGATTTGACAATCGTCTCTCTTCGCGTCAGCGTCGGCATCCATGACAAGGCACGAGCGCGGAAGTCGTGCGCAGGTTCGGCGATGGGAGTTACACCATGCTCAAGACCGGTATCACAGTCATAATGCTGACTTTGGTTTCCGCGCCCGCCGGGGCGCAGCAACGCAGTGAAAGCACGGGATCGGCCAGCTTTCCAGCCTATCTTTTAAACTCGGGGAGCGGACACAACCAGAACCCCCTTTACCTGAAGGATGACCGGCGCTGCCTTGTTCGCAAGGCGACGGGACGTACCGAATGCCGTTCGATGGCAGAATGGCGCCGGATGGCCAAAGAGATCGATACAAAGGCCAGTCAAGGCGCGAAATAGTCGCTCGCGCAATCCGGTAGTGGATCGAACACCGCAGAAAAAAGGGGCCGCTTTCGCGGCCCCTTTCCTTATTCGATACTCCGAAGACTTAGTCCTTCAGGAAGTCGGGCACATGGCCTTGGTCTTCCGGACCTTCGTTGCGTTCGCGGCGCGGGCCGCGGTCGCCGCCTTCGCGGCGCGGGCCACGATCGCCGCCGCCGTCGCGGCGCGGGCCGCGATCACGGCCGCCACCGTCGCCGCGGGGGCCACGGTCGCCGTCACGGCGCGGGCCACGGTCGCCGCGCGGTTCGCGGGGTTCGCGCGGCGGGCGCGTGTCTTCCAGTTCTTCACCGGTTTCCTGGTTGACGACGCGCATCGACAGGCGAACCTTGCCGCGCGGGTCGATCTCGAGGACCTTGACCTTGACTTCCTGGCCTTCGGCGAGGACGTCCGACACCTTCTCGACGCGCTCGTTGGCGATTTCAGACACATGGACGAGACCGTCCTTGCCGCCCATGAAATTCACGAACGCACCGAAATCGACGAGGTTGACGACCTTGCCGTCATAGATTTTGCCGACTTCGGCTTCTTCGACGATGCCCGAAATCCACTTGCGCGCGGCTTCGATCTGCGCCGGATCGCTCGACGAAATCTTGATCAGACCTTCGTCGTCGATGTCGACCTTGGCGCCGGTGGTCGCGACGATCTCGCGGATCACCTTGCCGCCGGTGCCGATGATGTCGCGGATCTTCGCCTTGTCGATCTGCATCGTTTCGATGCGCGGCGCATAGTCCGACAGTTCGGTACGGGCTTCGCCCAGCGCCTTGGCCATTTCGCCGAGGATGTGCGCGCGGCCTTCCTTTGCCTGGTTCAACGCGGCTTCGAAGATCTCGCGCGTGATGCCCGCGATCTTGATGTCCATTTGCATCGTGGTGATGCCTTCGGACGTGCCCGCCACCTTGAAGTCCATGTCGCCGAGGTGATCTTCGTCACCGAGGATGTCCGACAGGATCGCGAAATCCTTGCCTTCGAGGATCAGGCCCATCGCGATGCCCGAAACCGGGCGCTTGAGCGGAACGCCGGCGTCCATCATCGCAAGGCTGCCGCCGCAGACCGACGCCATCGACGACGAGCCGTTCGACTCGGTGATGTCGCTGGTGATGCGGATCGTGTAGGGGAACTCGTCCTTCGTCGGCAGCACCGCGTGCAGCGCACGCCATGCCAGCTTGCCATGGCCGATGTCGCGGCGGCTGGGCGCCCCGAAACGGCCGACTTCGCCGACCGAATAGGGCGGGAAGTTATAGTGCAGCATGAAGTTCTGATACGACAGGCCGGTCAGGCCGTCGATCATCTGCTCGCTGTCCTTGGTGCCCAAGGTGCAGGTCGCGATCGTCTGCGTCTCGCCGCGCGTGAACAGCGCCGAGCCGTGGGCGCGGGGCAGGAAGTGCGTTTCGGCGACGATCGGACGAATCTGCGTCGTCGTGCGTCCGTCGATGCGCTTGCCGTCCTTGAGGATGGCGCCGCGAACGATTTCCGCTTCGAGCTTCTTCATCAGCTTGCCGGCGGCCATCTGGTCCTGCGGCGCGGCGTCGGCGAAGGCTTCCTTGGCCTTGGCGCGCGCTTCGTTCAGCGCGTTCGAGCGGGCCGATTTGTCGGTCAGCTTGTAAGCCGCGGCAATGTCCTTGCCGATCAGCTTCTTGAGCTTGTCCTTGGCGGCCGACAGGTCGGCCTGTTCGGCCATGTCCCAGGGATCCTTGGCAGCCTGTTCGGCCAGCTTCACGATCGCCTTGACGATGTCCTTACACGCATCGTGCGCGAACAGGACGGCGCCGAGCATGACCTCTTCCGACAGCTCATTGGCTTCGGATTCGACCATCATCACCGCGTCGTAGGTGGCGGCGACGACGAGGTCGAGGTCGCCTTCGGCAACCTGCGCATCGGTCGGGTTCAGGATATATTCGCCGCCCAAGTAACCAACGCGCGCAGCGCCGATCGGGCCCATGAAGGGCACGCCCGAAATCGTGAGAGCTGCAGACGCGGCGATCATCGCGAGAATGTCGGGCTCGTTGTGGCCGTCATAGCTCAGGACCTGGGCAATGACGTTGATTTCGTTGTAGAAACCTTCGGGGAACAGCGGACGGATCGGACGATCGGTCAAACGCGAAACCAAAGTTTCCTTTTCGGTCGCGCCGCGTTCGCGCTTGAAGAAGCCGCCCGGAATGCGTCCGGCGGCCGAATATTTTTCCTGATAATGGACGGTGAGCGGGAAGAAATCCTGCCCTTCCTTGACCGTCTTGGCAGCGGTCACGGCGGCCAATACCACCGTTTCGCCGAGCGTCGCGATGACCGCGCCGTCGGCTTGGCGGGCAACCTTGCCCGTTTCGAGGGTCAGCGTTTCACCGCCCCACTCGATCGATACTTTTTTCACGTCAAACATGGGATTTCCTTCGCCCGCCGGGCCCAATGCCGGGCGGGGCCTCTAGTTCCGGGCAATCCGGCCCGGGGCGGTGTAGGGCGTCTGTCTGCCCCTATGGCGGTCCCGCCGGATGCGGGAGCGGCCCTTTGTCAAACTCAACACCCGCTCGTCCTGAGGAGCCATTGAGCTTGTCGAAATGGCGTCTCGAAGGATGTCTGCGCCAGCGTCCTTCGAGACGGGCCTTCGCCTTCGCTCAGTCCCTCCTCAGGACAAACGGAGGCTTGGGTAAGCAAACGGCCCCGGAAGTCCGGGGCCGCCAGAAATTCTTATTTGCGAAGACCCAGCTTCGCGATCAGCGCCGAATAGCGGGCCTCGTCCTTCTTCTTCAGATAGTCGAGGAGGCTGCGGCGCTTGTTGACCATCATCAGAAGGCCGCGGCGGCTGTGGTTGTCCTTGTGGTGCGCCTTGAAGTGATCGGTCAGCGTGTTGATGCGGTCGGTCAGGATCGCGACCTGGACTTCCGGCGAACCGGTATCACCCTTTTCGCGGGCATTGTCCTTGATGACTTCGGCTTTGCGCTCGGCGGTAATCGACATATTCGTTCTTCCTCGAACATCCTTGTTTACAGATTGAAGCCTCGGACGACCTTCAGCGTTCCCGCCAAAGCCTCGATCAGGGCAACGGGACGCATATCGCTGTCCCTCCCCCAATAGAGCCCGTCATCCGTGCTACCCCCGGTCCAGACACGACCCTGACGGATCGCCCCTGCCGCTTCCGGGGAAAGGTTCAGAGCCGGGATGTCGACCAGCCCTGCCTCAAGCGGCAGAAATACTTCTGATTGGGCGGCGCCTTGGCCGAATGCGTTCAATTTGTCCAGCGAAATCGCCTG
>NZ_JAKFEM010000057.1:0-240701 GCF_036675685.1 Sphingopyxis sp. | reverse complement strand
ATCCTGAGAGGTAGAAATATGACGAGTTACCGCGCAATCCTTCTCGCCCTGATGGCAAGCTTTCTGGTCGCTGGCTGCAACACGGTAAAGGGTGCCGGTCGCGACATCGAATCTGTCGGTCAAGCCGGCAGCGATGCCATCGACTAATCGGGATCGAGTAACTTACCCTAAGCCTCTTCGAGAGGTTCGACAGGCGCCTCTTCGGCGCCTGTTTTGCGTCGGCGCTGGGTAAACCAGATCGCGAAGAGCGATAATTCGTAAAGCAGGATCAGCGGCACCGCGAGCAGGAACTGGCTGAGAATATCGGGCGGGGTCGCGACCGCCGCGATCGCGAAGGCCGCCACAATCATATAGCGCCGCGCCGACACGAGCTGTTCGCGTGTAACGAGCCCCGACCGCTCGATCAGCATCAGAAAAATCGGCAGCAGGAAGGCGATCCCGAACGCCATGATAAACTGCATGATGAAGCTAAGATAATTCGCGACCGACGGCAGCGCTTCCTGCTGGATCCCGCCCATGTCGCCCTGATAGCCGAGCAGGAATTTCAGCGCGACGGGAACAGTCACGAAATAGGCCAAGCATGCGCCCGCGGTGAACAGCACCGGGGTTGCAAAGATGAAGGGCAACAGCGCTCGCTTTTCCTTGCGATACAGTCCCGGGGCGACGAATTTCCACAGCTGGTTGGCAATCACCGGAAAGGCGATCATCATCGAGGCGAACAACGCGACCTTGATCTGTACGAAGAACGCCTCGAACAACTGGGTATAGATGATCTTGCCCTGGCCCGCAGCGACGAGCGGCTGCACCAGGATGCCAAAGATCGGTTCCGCGAAATAGAGGCAAACGCCAAAGGCGAGACCGATAGCGACGAGCGACTTCAAAAGCCGCGAGCGTAGTTCGATCAGATGGTCGAGCAGCGGCATCTTGCCGCCAGCACCGTCATCCTCTTCGGCGCTGATCGGCGTTTCGACAGTCATGGCAGCGGTCCGTCGCGGGGCGGTATTGCGTGGGTTTCCGGCGGGGTGGTCGCGGCGGCCTGATCGATGTCCTGGTCGGTGGGTTCGGACCCGGTCGGTTCGGGCGATGACCCGGTCGCCGGCGAAGTCGCGGGGGTCGCCGGCGCTGTGCCGGCGTCGTCGATGCGCGGAAATTCGCGCATGATCGCGTCATTCTGATCGCGCCACTGTTTCTCGAGCTCTTCGAGCTCAGCCTCACGCATCATCGTGTCGAGCCCGGCGCGGAAATGGCGCGCCATGCCGCGCGCCTTGCCCATCCATTTGCCTACGAAGCGCATCGCCTTGGGCAGATCCTTGGGTCCGATGACGACCAAGGCCACCACCACGACGAGCAGCAACTCGGTGGGCGCGACATCAAACATTCACTTGGCTTCCCCGCAGGAAGAACGGTCAGAGCTTGTCGTGCTCGTTGGTCGGCGTCGTCACCGGCGTGACGTCAGGGGCCCGCTGGCCTTCGATATGCTTCGGCGTGGCGGCGGGCGGAACGTCATCCTCCGTCATGCCCTTTTTGAAGCTTTTGATGCCCTTGGCGACGTCGCCCATCATGTCTGAAAAGCGGCCTTTGCCGAATAGCAGCAGGACCAGAATCCCGACGATCAGCCAGTGCCAGATGCTCAAACCACCCATCTCAATATCTCCTTGAGCCGCCCATATAAGAACTGCGCTCGTCGAATGCACGTCCGGCGTTCAAAAAACGCCCCTAAGCCTCTTCGCCGTCTTTTACTAGGTCCAGCTCGCCCATCGCCTCCTCGAAAGCGAGATCGACGGGATCGAGCAGACCGGCTGCGCGGAGATCCTCGATTCCCGGCAAGTCCTTGCGGCTGTTGAGGCCGAAATGTTGCAGGAAAGCGTCGGTCGTCTTGTAAATCAGCGGCCGCCCCGGCACCTCGCGGCGCCCGGCGGGAGCGATCCATTCGGCCTCCATCAGCACATCGAGCGTCCCCTTCGACGTCTGGACGCCCCGGATCGCTTCGATTTCCGCGCGACTGACGGGTTCATGATAGGCGACGATCGCCAGCACCTCGGCCGCCGCGCGCGACAATTTTCGGGGGTCGTCGCGCTCGCGGCGCAGCAGGTGGGCGAGATCGGCGGGCGTCTGGAAATGCCAATGCCCGCCGCGTTCGACGAGTTCGATCCCGCTGCCATCGTGGCGTTCCGCAATCCTCGCGATGATTATCCGCACCTCGCCGGGCGTCATCTCGTCGCCCAGCCGCCCCGCGACCTGGCGCGCGTCGAGCGGTTGGTCGCTGGCGAAAAGCATCGCCTCTATCGCGCGCTCGAGATCGTCGATCATGCCTGTGCTGCCTTGAGATAAAGGGGTTCGAATGCCCCCGCCTGTTTCAGATCGAGCCGCCCCTGCCGCGCCAGCTCGAGCGCCGCAACAAAGCTCGACGCGATCGCCGAACGGCGCAACGGGCCATCATAATCGGACGGCAGGAAGTCCGCCAACTCGGCCCAGTCGAGCTTGATGCCGATCATCCGCTGCAGATGATGGAGCGCGGCGTCGAGCGTAATGACCGGCCGCCGCGAAACCATATGGACGACGGGCTCGCTGCGCAGCTTGACCTGCCCATAGGCCGAGAGAAGATCATAAAGGCTGGCGTCCCAGCGTCGCAGCTTGATGTCGCGCAAGCCCTCGGGCTTGGCGCGCAGGAAGACATCGCGGCCAATGCGGTCGCGCGCGAGCAGCCGCGCCGCGGCCTCGCGCATTGCCGCAAGTCGCTGCAAGCGCAGTTGCAAGCGCAGCGCGAGTTCATCGGGCGACGGATCCTCAAGCGGATCCTTGGGAAGCAGCAGCGCCGATTTAAGGTAGGCGAGCCAGGCCGCCATGACGAGATAATCGGCCGCGACCTCCAGCTTCAGCTCGCGTGCTTCGGCGATGAAGGTCAGATATTGCTCGACCAGCGCAAGGATCGAAATCTGCTTGAGGTCGACCTTCTGGCCCCGCGCGAGCGTGAGCAAAAGATCGAGCGGCCCTTCCCAGCTTTCGAGCGAGAGCTGCAGCGCATCGTCGCGCTCGGGCGCTGCCGGGACGATCTCGAAGTCGAGCGGCAGGCTATCCATTCGACCGCTCAGGCGATCGCCAGCAGCGCGTCGCGCTGGTCGACCAGTGTTGCGAAGGGGCGTTCGTCGCCGACGCCCGATATTCGATCCATCGCGCCTTCGAGCCGCGCGCGCGAGACGGTGCGGATCGGATCGAGCGCGTTCGCAATCCCGACCATGTCGTCCATTTTTCCCCAGCAATTGAGCGCGATGTCGCATCCCGCGGCAACCGCATCGGCAGCACGCGACGGTACGTCGCCCGATAGCGCCTTCATATCGAGATCGTCGGTCATCAGCAGGCCATGGAAACCGATGCGCTGACGGATCACGCTGTCGATGACGATGGGCGAAAGCGTCGCCGGCCGATCGGGATCCCACGCTTCGAACACGACGTGGCAGGTCATCGCCATCGCGGCGTCGCGTAGCGCCGCGAAGGGCGCGAGATCGGTCTGCAGATCGCGGTCGAGCGCAGTAACCACGGGCAGCGCCTCATGCGTGTCGAGCAGCGCCCGGCCATGGCCGGGAATATGTTTGACGATACCGACAACGCCGCCCGCTTGCAGGCCACCAAGAATCGCACGGCCCAGAGCAGCGACGCGCATCGGTTCGCTGCCGAGCGCACGATCGCCGATGACATCGCTCGCACCCGGTTGACGCACGTCGAGCAGCGGCAGGCAATCGACGGTGATGCCGACCTCGGCCAGCATCGCGGCGAGCGCCATCGCGTTGAGCCGCGCCGCCTCGATCGCGCTGGCGGGCGCGCGCTCGTAAAGCGCGTCGAACGCCGCACCGCTCGGAAAAGCAGGCCATTCGGGGGATTTCATGCGCGCGACGCGGCCGCCTTCCTGGTCGATCAGGATCGGCAGGTTTGTTCGCCCGTCGAGCGCGCGAAGTTCGTCGGTCAAGCGGCGCACCTGCTCGCGATTTTCGATGTTGCGCCCGAACAGGATATAACCCGCGGGGTCGCTATCGCGAAAGAAGGCGCGCTCGTCGTCGGTGAGGGTCAGGCCCGACAGGCCGAAAATTGCGGGTATCATCGTGCATCAACCTCCATCGGCCGCCGCTCCCTCAAGCAGCAACCAGAACGGACAACATGCCACAGCGGCAGGGTCGCACCAACGGAGTCTGCGGCCAAGCGGGCCGAATCAGCGAACGATGACGCAATTTTCACCGGCAACGCGCAATTTCCCACACAAATTCGCGGCGTTGGCGGCTGTTCCCGCCGATACGCGCAGCCGATAGACCGTACCGCTCCCGACCTTGGCCGGCGACACCGTCTTGTTGAGCTCGGCCAGATAGGCGAAGCGTTTCGAAAGGCTGGTCCATGCCTTTGCCGCTGCGGCGTCGCTGCTGAATGCACCGAGCTGGATCATCGCCGACCCCGATGCGGCCTTGCTCTCTGCACCGGGCGTCTTGGTCGCGATAGCCGCAGGCTTGGCCTTCGCCTTCTCTGCCGGTGCCGTGCGTGCCGCAGCGGCCTTCGTCGCCGCGGCCTTGTCGGTTACGGCCTTGCTCGCCGCCGCTTCGCGCTCCTGAGGTGTTACCGCAGGTTCCTCAGGCATGCGGGTCGGATCGACCTTGCCGGCCGGCTCGACGCCTTCGCTGGCGGAAAAGCTGGCGTCGCCTTCGCCCTCAAAGGTCTTGGCGCCGTCATTCTTGGGCGCCACCTTGTAATTGCCCTCCTGCGCGGCGATCAACTCGCCCTTGCCGCGCGCGCCGCCGTTCTGGATCCACCAGAGGCCGCCGAGCACCGCGCCGATCAGCAACAGCCCGCCCAGCACCATCACGAGCAGGCGCGCCGGGGAAACTTCGCCTTCTTCCTCGAACCCGTCGGCCGACTCCAGCCACGGAAGGCGATCCTCGTCCTCGAGCCCGAGACCCGCATCCCCCTGCTCCACGTTCTTGTCGCCGGCCATCACACCATCTCCTCGAGCGCCTCTACCCCCATCAGGTGCAGCCCGTTGCGGATAACCTGCCCGATTCCGTCGGCCAAATAAAGGCGCGTCGCAGTCAATTCGGGATCATTGTCGATCACGATCCGTGAGGCCGGGTCGTCGTTGCCCAAATTATACCAAGCGTGGAACGCCGCCGCGACGTCGGCAAGATAGAAGGCAACCCGGTGCGGCTCGCGCGCCAAGGCCGAAGATTCGACGATCCGCGGGAATTGCGCGAGCAGTTTCACCAGACCGAGCTCGTGGGCGTTGAGCCGCGCCGGGGCGGGCGCAGGCAGGTCGATCGCCGCATCTTCAGCCTTTTTGCGCAGCCGCGAGATCCGGGCGTTCGCATATTGAAGATACCAGACGGGGTTGTCGCGCGATGCCTCGACCACCTTGGCGAAGTCGAAGTCCATCTGGGCGTCGGCTTTCCGCGTCAGCATGGTGAAGCGCACGGCATCCTTGCCGACCTCGTCGACGATATCGGCGAGCGTCACGAAATTGCCCGCACGCTTCGACATTTTGAATGGTTCGCCATTTTTGAGCAGCCGGACCATCTGGACCAGCTTGACGTCGAACTTCTTGCTGCCGCCCGTCAGCGCGGCGACGGCCGCCTTGATCCGCTTGACCGTCCCCGCATGATCGGCGCCCCAGATGTCGATCAGTTCGTCGGCATTCTGGCTTTTCTGGAAATGATAGGCGAGGTCGGCGCCGAAATAGGTCCAGCTCCCGTCCGACTTCTTGATCGGGCGATCCTGATCGTCGCCGAACCGGGTCGAGCGGAAGAGCGGCAGCTCGACCGGTTCCCAATCCTCGGGAGTTTCGCCCTTCGGCGCTTCGAGCTGGCCGTCATAGACGAGATCATGGTCGCGCAGCCATTTCTCCGCATCGGCGGGCTTGCCCGCGGCTTGCAGCTCGGCCTCCGATGAGAAGAGGTCGTGGTGGATGCCGAGCTTGGCGAGATCGGCGCGGATCATGTCCATCATCGCGCTGACCGCCTCGGCGCGGAAAAGCCCGAGCCAAGCGCTCTCGGGCGCGCCGACGAAGCGGTCGCCATATTCGACCGCGAGCTTGTCGGCGACGGGCATCAGATAGTCGCCGGGATAAAGCCCCTCGGGGATGGCGCCGATGTCTTCGCCGAGCGCTTCGCGGTAGCGCAGGTGCGCCGAGCGCGCGAGCACGTCGACCTGCGCGCCGGCATCGTTGACATAATATTCGCGGATAACCTTGTGCCCGGCATATTCGAGCAGCGCCGCGAGCGCGTCGCCGACGACGGCCCCGCGGCAGTGGCCGACGTGCATCGGGCCGGTCGGGTTGGCCGAGACATATTCGACGTTGACGATCCGCCCCTGCCCCATCGTCGACCGGCCATAATCGCCGCCGTCGCCGTGGATCAGCGCCAGCTCGTCCCGCCAGCTGTCGTCGGCGAGGCGCAGGTTGATAAAGCCGGGGCCGGCGATGCTGGCCTCGGTGACTTCATCGAGCGCGCCGAGTTCGGCGACGAGCAGGTCGGCGAGTGCGCGCGGGTTTATGCCGGCGGGCTTCGCCAGCACCATCGCGGCGTTGGTCGCGACGTCGCCATGCGCAGGGTCGCGCGGCGGCTCGACGCTGACGGCGGAGCGATCGAGCCCGCCCGGCAAGGCATCGCGCGCGGCAAGCGCATCGAGCGCGGCGCCGATATGGTCGGAAAAGCGGCTGAACAGGGTCACGGGCTGGGCCTATCTTCGATCAGGAAAGTCTTGCTCGCGCCCTATCGCAGTGGAGCGGGCGCGAAAAGCCCTGCGTCACCGGTCGGCGCGCAGGGCGTGATGATGCGAACGGCGCCGCGGCGCCGCCGCGGTCCTTATCGTCGGACGTTATATTCGAGCTGTTCCTGCGTCAGCTGGAAACCGATGAGCAGTTCGAAGCTCGACCGCTGCACCGCGGCGCGCACTTCGGGAAGGCTGAGCGGGTCGATCGCCGCGTCCTGGTCGCCCGCCTTGCGCTTGCGGGTGATGCGTTCCTGGATGTCGGCGGGCAGCGTCGCGGCGGCACGATCGACATAGGCCGACGCCTGCGCCCGGCCGGTGCCGCGCGTCTGCCCGTCGGCGAAGGTCACGGCCACATTGCCGAGCCGTTTTGCAACAACCACGGTGCCGCCCTGCAGCACCGTCGCATAATAAGGCAGCGTGACGGTGCGCGCGGGACCGGCGTCGCGGCGCGTCGCGACGACGTCGAAGCTCGCGAGCTGATAGACCTTTTCGCTGGCGTCGTTGCATTGCGGCGCCACATTGGTGATCGCGGCAACAACATCGATGGCGCGCGCGTCGCGGCTGGTTGCCGGGTCGAACAGCGTGACGTCGCCGGTGTGCAGCGGCACCGCAACGGCCGGGCAAGCGCTGCGTGTCGCGGTGATGCCGACGCCCCCCGCGACGTCGATTTCATTGTCCTTCGCGCAGCCCGCCACCGTCGCCATGGCTGCCGTGCCACAGAGCACGGTCAGGAATTTACGCGACGGGAACGAAATGGACATCATGATAATCGGGCTTTCCAAACAGGCACGCTGACAGGCGTCGGGACGGTTGATCCCGCTTCATGCGCGCCGCTTCTTATCGGTGCGATGAACGCGGTGCAACAAAGACGAAGCCGCTTTACCCCATATGGCTTGCTGCGCTAGAGCGCGCGCATCATGAACGCTCCCCATCCGATGACGCGCGCGCAAGGCAGTGAAGTGGCAGAACTCAAGGTTTTGATCGCCGCACCGCGCGGCTTTTGCGCCGGTGTCGACCGCGCGATCCGCATCGTCGAACTGGCGCTCCAGAAATATGGGGCGCCCGTCTATGTCCGGCATGAAATCGTCCATAACCGCTATGTCGTTGACTCGCTGAAGGCAAAGGGCGCGATTTTCGTCGAATCGCTCGACCAGGTTCCCGATGGCGTGCCGGTGGTGTTCAGCGCCCACGGCGTGCCCAAGGCCGTGCCGGCAAAGGCCGAGATGCGCGGGCTCGATTATATCGACGCGACCTGCCCGCTGGTATCGAAAGTGCATCGCCAGGCCGAACGCGCGCACGAAACGGGGCGCCATATCATCTTTGTCGGTCATGCCGGCCACCCCGAAGTCATCGGCACGCTCGGCCAATTGCCCGAGGGCGCGATGACATTGGTCGAATCGGTCGACGATGTTGCGGGCTTGTCGCCGCCCGACCCCGGCATGCTGTCCTTTCTGACCCAGACCACCCTGTCGGTCGACGACACGCGCGACATCGTCGCGGCGCTGCAGCACCGTTTTCCCGCAATCACAGGCCCGCGCGGCGAAGATATTTGCTATGCGACATCCAACCGCCAGGACGCGGTGAAGGCCATCGCCGGCGAGTGCGACCGGATGATCGTGATCGGTGCGCCGAACAGCTCGAACAGCCTGCGCCTGGTGGAAGTCGCCGAGCGGCTGGGAACGCCAGCGCATCTTGTCCAGCGTGGAACCGACATCGATCCGACGTGGCTGCGCGACATCGGCACGCTGGGCGTCACCGCTGGCGCAAGCGCGCCGGAGACGCTGGTTCGCGAGGTGATCGACGCGGTTGCAGCGGTTCGTCCCATCGTCGAAGATGTCGTCGTCACGGCCGAGGAGAATATGGTTTTCAAGCTGCCGCGCGGGCTCGACGCAGCCTGATGGCGGTTTATACCCACGTCGAACCTGACGATCTCGCCGCCCTGGTTGCCCGCTACGACATCGGCACCGTCCTGTCGTGCAAGGGCATTGCCGAAGGCGTCGAGAACAGCAATTTCCTGCTCGAAACCACCGGCGGGCGCTTCATCCTGACGCTGTACGAAAAGCGCGTGCGCGAGGGCGACCTGCCCTTTTTCGTCGATCTTCTGAGCCATCTGGCGAACGAGGGCTGCCCCGTCCCGGCGATGCTCCGCGACCGTGACGGCACCGCGATCCAGAAGATTTCGGGCCGCGCCGCCTGCATCATCCAGTTCCTGTCGGGCATTTCGCTGACCCAGCCCTCGCCAAACCAGTGCGAGGCGGCGGGCGCGGCGCTCGGCGCGATGCACCGGGCGTTGGAAGGATATGCCGGCGCGCGCGAGAACAGCATGGGCCATCGCCACTGGCGCCAGGTGGCCGAAGCGACCGGAAATCTCGACGTCGTGCGCCCGGGCCTCCAGGCGATTGTCGACGACGAACTCGCCTGGCTCGACGCGCATTGGCCAACCGACCTGCCAGCGCATGTCATCCACGCCGACCTGTTTCCCGACAATGTGCTGATGCTCGGCGACCGGGTTACCGGCCTGATCGATTTCTATTTCGCGGCAAGCGATTTTCGCGCCTACGATCTCGTCATCACGCATGCGTCCTGGGCCTTTTCCGCCGACGGAACCATATGCGATCCGGCGCGCGCGCGCGCGCTGATGCGCGGCTATGCCCGCGAGGTCGCGCTGACCGATGCCGAGATTACCGCGCTGCCGCTGCTCGCGCGCGGCGCGGCGCTGCGTTTCCTGCTGACCCGCGCGCACGACTGGGTGCATACGCCCGCCGACGCGCTCGTCACGCGCAAGGATCCCTCGCCCTTCCTCGCCCGCCTGCAACGCTACAGCGCTGCCGACGCCGCCAACCTGTTCGTCGCCGCATGACCGAGGCCACGAGCAAAACGGTGATCGTCGCCACCGACGGCGCATGCAAGGGCAATCCCGGCCCTGGCGGCTGGGGCGCGGTGCTGCGCTGGGGCGATGTGGTGAAGACGCTGTCGGGAGGAGAGCCCGACACGACGAACAACCGGATGGAATTGATGGCGGCGATCGAGGCGTTGGCGGCCCTGAAGCGCCGCTGCAACGTCGAACTGTCGACCGACAGCGTCTATGTTCGCGACGGCATTACCAAATGGATTTTCGGCTGGCAGAAGAATGGCTGGAAGACCGCGGCGAAAAAGCCGGTCGCCAACGCCGATCTGTGGCAGCGGTTGCTCGCCGAGGCCAAACGGCACGACATCGAATGGCTGTGGGTGAAGGGCCATGCGGGACATGGCGACAATGAACTCGCCGACCAGCTCGCCAGCGATGCGGCATTGAAAATCGCGCGGGCGCGCTGAACGCCCGCGCGCTTCAAATCATTCGACCTCACGCGTTTCGGCGGCGGGCCCATTCTTCTTGATCGATTCGATCGCGTTCACCGCATTGGCTTTGCTCGAATAGCCTTCGGTCCAGAAGATCGGCTCATTATTATATTTGAAATAGGCCACAAACTCACCGGCCTTGTTCTTCTTGATCTCGAAATAATGGGCCATGCTATCCTCCACTGATCATGCCCGCGCCGGGGGTGGCGCGACAAAGCCATGGTAAGCAGGCGGTTACGACGCGCAACCCGCAAGATGCCTCAGGCAAAGCGTGACGGTGCGAAGGGCAACGCGTCGACGCGGCCGATAGCGCCATCGGGCGGCGGAGCGCCGAGCTGGGCCGCGAGCAGTCCGGCAATGGCCGGCGAAGTCTGGATGCCGAACCCGCCCTGCCCCGCGCACCAGATGAATGCGGGCTCGTGCGGGTCGGCGCCGAACACGGGAATGCGGTCGGGCGCAAAGCTGCGCAGACCAGCCCATTTGCGTTCGACCGCCGCGATCGGCCAGTCGACGACCGATTGCAGCCGGTCGATCGCGACCGCAACGTCGAGTTCCTCGGGCGCCGCGTCGTGCGGGAAAGTCGGCGTTTCGTCATGCGGGCTGAGCCAGACCCGCCCTTCGCTCTCGCCCTTGAAGTAAAATTCGCCCCCAACGTGAATGACGAGCGGAAGATCGGCGGGGACCGGCACGCCGAGTCGCAGCTGGATGATTGTGCGGCGGTAAGGCTGGATGCCAATCGGCGCGATGCCGCACGCGGCCGCCACCGGGTCCGCCCATGCCCCGGCAGCATTGACGATCAGCGCCGCGCGGACATTTTGCCCGCCCAGTTGCACGTCCCACCCGTCGCTCTCCCGGCGCGCGGACTGGAGCGGCGTGCGGGTTGCCAGCACAGCGCCCGCACGCCTCGCGGCGCGCAGATACGCCGCGTGGAGGGCGCCGACATCGATGTCGCTGCACGCGCCTTCATAAGCGGCTTCGCTCCATTCGGGGCGGACACCGGGGATTTTTTCGGCAATTTCGTCAGCGGCCATGCGCGTCACATCGACGCCCTTGGCAGCAAATTCGGCGGCGAAAGCGTCGACCGTTGCGGCCTCCGAACGCTGTCCCAGCGTCAGCGCGGCGCGCGGCGACAGGAAACCGCGATCGGCAAAATCGGGCGCCGGACTGTTCAGCGTCGCAAAGGACGCGATCGACAGCGGCTGCACATGCACCCCGCCATAGGTTTCGTGCCAGAAAGCCGCCGACCGCCCCGTCGCGTGATAGCCGGGCATATCCTCGGCCTCGACCAGCAGAACGCGACGCCAGGGCGCGAGTGCGGCCGCCAGGCTGGCGCCGGCGATGCCCGCGCCGACAATCAGCACATCGGTGGCGGAAGGCGGCGCGTCGGTCATGTCCCGGCGCATATCCGCTGGGCCGCGGAATGCAAGCCACGCCGGTTCGGACAACATGGTTACTCTTTGGTAAGCCATGATGCGTAGGAGAAAGCCGATGGAAAGCGGCGCAATCTCCCTGGGCCTGATGGCCCTGCTCGGTCTGCTGATGATCGCCGCGGCGATCAGCGATCTGCGGTCGCGGACGATCTCCAATGAACTCAACGCCGCGATGGCCTTGCTTGCCATCCCCTTCTGGATCGCAAGCGGGCTGTCGCCATGGCCCGACGTGCCGATCCAGTTCGGCGCCGCCTTTGCCGTCTTTCTGGTTTTTGCCGGATTGTTCGCCATCGGCGCGATGGGCGGCGGCGATGTGAAGATGATCGGCGCGGTGATGCTGTGGACCCCGCTTCCGCTGTTCATGCCGATGCTCATGGTCATGGCCGTTGGGGGCGGCATCCTGTCGGCCGTGATGCTTATCCATATGAAATTGCGTCCTTCGGACAAGCCGGTCGAGGTCCCCTATGGGGTGGCCATCGCCGCTGCGGGCCTTTGGGCCCTTCACCAACAATATCTTAACCAGTTTCAGGCTATCGGATGACCTGAGGGAAAAGCACGACCGTCTCTGGTGGGTGCAGGAGGGCGAAAAATCGTCATGGATACGCGAAAGATTATGCTGATCGTCGGCGCGCTGGTCATTGCCATCGGCGCGGCGTTCGGGGTCAACCAGATGATGCGCGGGGCCTCGGCTCCGCCGGCTCGCGCAGCCGCGGCGCCGGACATTACCGGCCCGATGATCCTTGTCGCAACGCGCCAGCTGCCCCTGGGCACGATTATCGGCCCGGACAGCTTTCGTTTCCAGCCCTGGCCGAAGGAGCTGGTCGAAAAGGCCTATTTCCTGAAGGAAAAGACCGACGTCAATACGCTGGTCGGCACCGTTGTGCGCTATCCGATTACAGCGGGTCAGCCGTTGACGCAGGGCGCGCTGGTCCATCCCGACGATCGCGGCTTCCTCGCGGCGGCGCTTGGCCCCGGCATGCGCGCCGTGACGGTCAAGGTGTCGCAGGAACAGGGCGTCGCCGGTTTCGTCTTTCCGGGCGACCGCGTCGACGTGCTGCTCGCCCAGACCATCCAGGTCAAGGAAGGCAGCTCCTATCCCGACGAACAGCTTTACACGGCCGAAACGATCGTGCGCAACGTTCGCGTGCTCGCTACCGACCAGCGCTTTGACGCCGAAGACGAAACCGGCAAGACCCCGGTCCGCACCTTCGGCTCGGTGACGCTCGAGGCGACGCCCGAACTCGCCGAACGCATCGCGGTCGCGCAGAGCATGGGCAAATTGTCGCTCGCGCTCCGCCCGCTCGCCGAAAGCAGCGGCGAACTGGAATCGGCGATCGCATCGGGCGAAATCAGCGTTCCCGAAAAGGGTGGCGCCGCGGCCGAACGCCGCATGCTGGCGCAGGCCCAGGCTCGCCCGACGACCTCCAAGACGGCGACCACCGGCGGCGATGTTTCGCGCTTTTGGGTCCCGGTGCGCGGCCGCGTTGGTGGCGATGGGCGCCCGCAACCGATGGTAAACAGCGCCCCGTCGGCACCGTCTCGCAGCTATGGATCGGCATATGGTGGCGGACCGGTCGTTCGCGTCACGCGCGGCGACAAAGTCACCGAAGTTCCGGTTGGGGGTAAGTAAGATGAACAGCAAAGCCAATTTCAAGGCGGCGGCACTCGCCCGCACCCTGGCGATCGGCCTCGTGGCAGCCGCCCTGGTCTCTGCTCCGTCGCAGCAGGCGGCGGCGCAGGCGACCCAGAATGCGAACAGCAGCATCGACCTGTCGGTCGGCCGCGGCCGCCTGATCAGCTTGCCCGCCGCCATGTCCGACGTCTTCGTCGCCAATGACGAGGTTGCCGATGTCCAGGTCCGCTCGGGCCGCCAGCTCTATATCTTTGGCAAGAAGCCGGGTGAAACCAGCATCTATGCCACCGATGCCAGCGGCCGGGTCGTCTATTCGACCGTCGCCCGCGTCGGCAACAATATCGAGACGATCGACCAGATGCTGTCGCTCGCGATGCCCGATGCAAGCATCTCGGCCAACACGATGAACGGCTTTGTGCTGCTCACCGGCACGGTCCAGTCGCCCGACGATGCCGCCGAGGCCGAACGCCTGGTCCAGGCCTTTGTCGGCGAGGGGACGAAGGTGCTTTCGCGCCTGCGTACCGCGACCCCGCTGCAGGTCAATCTGCAGGTCCGCATCGCCGAGGTCAATCGCACGCTGGTCAAGGAAATCAGCGGCAATCTTTTGACCCGCGACAACGACGGGGCGCTGGGCAACGGCTTCCTTGGCGGTATATTCGGTGGTCGCTCCGCCGGGACGATCACCGATGTTCCCTACCCGACTGCGGTATTCCCGGGTAGCCCGGTTCCGCGGCCTTATGATCCGATTACCGGCCAGCCGGTCAACCGATCGATCATGAGCACAAGCTATGGGATCGCCAACGCTGCAGGCAAGCGGAGCCTCGCGGGCGCCGGGCGTCTGTTCGGGCTCGACCTGATCGCTTCGCTTGATATCGGGGAACGCTCCGGCATGGTCGTGACACTCGCACAGCCGAACCTGACCGCCATTTCTGGCGAAACCGCCGACTTCCTGGCGGGCGGCGAATTCCCGGTCCCGATCCCCGGCAACCTCGCCGGCACGACGATCGAATATCGCAAATATGGCGTCAGTCTGGCCTATACGCCGACGGTGCTGTCGAACGGCCGGATCAGCCTGCGCGTTCGTCCCGAAGTGTCCGAACTGTCGACCGAAGGCGCGATCGAGATGGAAGGGTTCCAGATCCCTGCGCTGACGATCCGCCGAGCCGAGACGACGGTCGAACTCGGATCGGGCGAAAGCTTCATGATCGCGGGCCTGATGAACAACCGTTCGATCGGCGCGATCGACAAGATGCCCGGCCTGGGCGACGTGCCCCTGCTCGGCATGTTGTTCAAATCGGACAGTTTCCGCCGCGGCGAGACCGAACTGGTCATCGTGGTGACGCCCTATCTGGTCCAGCCGGTGTCGGCGAACGACATCAAACTGCCCACCGACGCCTATCAAAACGCCAATGACCTGTCGCGGCTGCTGCTCAACCAGGAGAGCGAAGGCGTGACGGGCGGCGACCGGCCGAAACCGCGGCTCGACACCAATGTCGGCGACGCCGATCGCCCGCGGGGCAGCGGCGACGCGTCGCCCGGCTTCAGCATCAAGTGACGCGCTGGATTTCAGGAGCAAAGTGATGAAAAAAATCGCAACTTGGACGGTCCTGGCTCTGGCCACGTCGCTCGCCGGGTGCACCGGCGCCGCCCACAGCAATCGTAGCCTGGATTCGGTGCATCAGCCGGTCGTTCGCAACAATATCTACCAATTCGATGTTGCCGCTTCAAACGGCGAACTTGCGCCCAGCGAGCAGGGCCGCCTGCAGGGCTGGCTCGACGCGATGGGTGCACGCTATGGCGACCGCATCGCGATCGAGGATCCGTCGGTCTATGGCGCCGGTTCGGCGCAGGCGACCGTTCGATCGATGATCGAACGCCGCGGGCTCCTCCTGAGCGGCGATGTTCCGGTGACCACGGGGCCCGTGCCGCAAGGCCACCTGCGTGTGATCATCACGCGCGCCTCGGCCTTTGTGCCCGGCTGCCCCAATTGGGAAAGCAAATCGGCGATCAATGTAACCAACGCGACGTCGTCCAACTATGGTTGCGCGACCAACAGCAACCTCGCCGCGATGGTCGCCGACCCCAATGATCTGATCAAGGGTGCTCGCAACGACCGCCACGATCCGTCGGCCGCCACCCGGGCGATCCGTACCTATCGCGAGAAGCCTCAGACGGGCGCAGGCGAACTCAGCGGCGAAGAAACCAGCAACGGAGGTGGCAAGTGAACGCTCCTTTCAAAGCGGCAGGACTGCGTGATCCCTTCAACGCCTTTGTCTGCGACGACGATACGCTGGAGCTGATCCGCGCCGCAGCCAACGACATGGGCTGGCCGATCGAAAAATGTAACAAGGGCGGCCTGCGCAACGCCGTGCAGTCGCTGTCGGTGTCCGCCAGCCCGAACATCCTGTTCGTCGACATGTCCGAATCGGGCGATCCGATCAACGACATCAACGCGCTCGCCGAAGTCTGCGAACCAGGCACGGTCGTGATCGCGGCCGGCCAGGTGAACGACGTTCGCCTGTACCGCGACCTTCTGTCGAGCGGCATCCAGGACTATCTGCTGAAGCCGCTGTCGCTCGAGCAGGTGCGCGAATCGCTGACCATGGCGCAGGCCATGCTGACGGCGCCGAAACATGCCGACATGCAGGACGACAAGCCGCACCATATGATGGCCGTGGTCGGGGTCCGCGGCGGCGTGGGCGCATCGCTCGTGTCGACCTCGCTCGCCTGGGCGATCAGCGAACAGGCCGGCCGCCAGACGGCGCTGCTCGATCTCGACGTCCATTTCGGCACCGGCGCGCTGACGCTCGACCTCGAACCCGGCCGCGGACTGATCGATGCGATCGACAATCCCAGCCGCATCGACGGGCTGTTCATCGAACGCGCGATGGTGCGGGCGTCGGACAAGCTCAGCCTGCTGTCGGCCGAAGCGCCGATCCACCAGCCGGTGATGACCGACGGTTCGGCTTTCTTCCAGCTGGAAGAAGAATTGCGGGGCGCGTTCGAGATGACGATCGTCGACATCCCGCGCCAGGTCCTCATCCCCTTCCCACACCTGGTGTCGGAAGCGGGCACGATCCTGCTCGTCAGCGATGTGACGCTCGCCGCAGCGCGCGATACCATTCGCCTGCTGTCCTGGTTCAAACAGAATGTGCCCGGCGCCCGCGTGATTCTGGTCGCCAACAAGTTCCAGAACGCGGTCGGCGAACTGTCGCGCAAGGAATTTGAATCCTCGATCGAACGCCAGATCGATGTCGTCATTCCGTTCGACCCGAAACTGGTCAGCCAGTCGGCCAAGCTCGGCAAATCCTATGCCGAGATCTGCAAGGGAACGAAGTCGGCGCAGGTGTGGAACAATCTGATGCGCCTCATCCTCGACGGCGCCGACGTCGAAGCCGAAGAGGCGCAGGTTGTCGCAAAGGGCAAGTCGGGCGGATCGCTGCTCGGCAAGCTTGGTTTGATGAGCAAAAAGGGCGCGAAACAGGCGGTATGACGCTCCGCCTGACGGGTCGTCACCTCCACCAGCGATAGAAGCGGACATCAGCCGACCATGAATCTGCCAGTCATCCTTATCATCGCCGGGGCCTTCCTGGCCTTCGCCCTCCTCGTGATCCTGCTTGGCGGCCCGTCGGCCGGCAAGGCAAAGCTGCGGCGGTTGGCAACGGTCAAGGATCGTCACGCGGCGTCGACCGAGGCGGTCGTGGCGGCGCAGATGCGCAAGACCATTCAGTCGGTCGGCGGCGGCAATTCGACCTTGACCAGCCTGATGCCGCGCCGCGAAGAGATGGAAAAGCGGCTGCGCCGGACCGGTAAGGGATGGACGCTCACCCAGTATATGCTGGCGTCGATGGCCTTGTTCGTGGTCGCCACGGGCGGCATGCTCGTGGTGCGTGCCCCGATATTGCTGGCCGGAATGATCGGGTTGATGCTGAGCCTCGGCTTGCCGTACCTCGTCGTCGGCCGCGCCATCAAAAAGCGCGTCGCAAAGTTCAACGCCCGCTTTCCCGATGCCATCGACCTGTTGGTCCGCGGCCTGCGCTCCGGCCTTCCGGTCACCGAGACCTTCCAGGTGGTGAGCCAGGAACTTCCCGGACCCGTTGGCGAGGAATTCAAGGGCGTCATCGAACGCATCCGTATCGGCAACACGATGGAAGCGGCGCTGCAGGAATCGGCCGTGATGCTGGGGACACCCGAGTTCCAGTTTTTCTGCATCACGATTCAAATCCAGCGCGAAACGGGCGGCAACCTTGCCGAAACGCTGGCCAACCTCTCCGACGTTCTGCGCAAGCGCGCGCAGATGAAATTGAAGATCCGCGCCATGTCGTCGGAAGCGAAGGCGTCGGCCTATATCGTCGGGGCGTTGCCTTTCTTCGTGTTCGGCGTCGTCTGGTCGATGAATCCCAGCTATCTGGCGGGCTTCTTCTACGAACAGCGGCTCATCATCGCGGGATTGGGCGGCCTGGTCTGGATGAGCATCGGCGCCGGCATCATGGCCAAAATGATCAGCTTTGAAATCTGAGGGGCGGAACAAGTGAACAGCAGCCTCGTTCTTTCTTCCGCCTTCACCGGAGCCCAGAGCGGCCCGACGCTGCTCGGCGTCGATGTCGTCTGGGCCGGCACGATGCTGGCCGCGGTCGGTGTGTTCGCCGTCCTGTTCGCGATTTACAATGCGCTGACCGTCCGCAATCCGATGACCAAGCGGGTCAAGGCGCTCAACGAGCGCCGCGAGCAGCTCAAAGCCGGTATCACCGCCTCGACCGCGAAACGCCGTGCCAAGCTGGTCCGCAAGAACCAGACCGCCGACAAGATGCGCACCTTCCTCGGCAAGCTCCAGGTGCTGCAGGAAGAACAGATCAAGGACGTCCAGCAAAAGCTGGCGCAGGCCGGTATCCGGTCGAAGGATCTGGCGGTCGCGGTCATTTTTGGCCGCATGGTCCTGCCGATCATATTCGGCGGCCTCGCCGCCTTCCTGATCTATGGGGTCGAGATGTGGCCCGACCTGACGCCGTTCAAGCGCTCGGGCGCGACGATGGCCATGCTGGTGCTCGGCTATAAGGCGCCCGACCTGTTTGTGGCGAACAAGCGCACCAAGCGCACCGACGCGATCCGCAAAGGCCTTCCCGATGCGCTCGATCTGCTCGTCATCTGCGCCGAAGCGGGCTTGACGGTCGACTCTGCCTTTTCGCGTGTGTCGAAGGAACTCGGCCGCGCCTATCCCGAACTGGGCGAGGAATTTGCGCTGACGTCGATCGAACTCGGCTTTTTGACCGAACGGCGCCAGGCCTTCGAAAATCTGGCCTATCGCGTGAATCTGGAATCGGTGAAGGGCGTGGTCACGACCATGATCCAGACCGAGAAATATGGCACGCCGCTGGCCAGCGCACTGCGCGTCCTGTCGGCCGAATTCCGCAACGAGCGCATGATGCGCGCCGAAGAAAAAGCGGCGCGCCTGCCGGCGATCATGACCATACCGCTGATCCTGTTCATCCTGCCGGTGCTGTTCATCGTCATTCTTGGCCCGGCGGCCTGTTCGCTGAAGGATGCGATGTCCGGCGGCAGCTTCGGCTGACGGCCAAGCCGGGATTCCATGACTTCAAGGGGCGGGCCTCGACCCGCCCCTTGAAGTCATGCCACCTGCTGTTCGATCGCGCCGAAAATGCTGTGGTGCCGTTCGTCATCCATCCAGATGCGGACCGTATCGCCCTTTTGCATGAACGGCGTTTTCGGCTCGCCCTGCTGGATCGTTTCGACCGTCCGGACTTCGGCAAGGCAACTGTAACCAAGGCCGCCCGCCGCGATCGGTTTGCCGGGACCGCCATCGGCATCGCGGTTCGACACGGTGCCCGACCCGATGATCGTTCCGGCGCCCAGATCGCGCGTCTTCGCCGCATGGGCGACCAGCGCCCCGAAATCGAAGGTCATGTCGACGCCCGCGTCGGCGCGGCCAAGCGGCTGGCCGTTGAGGTCGACGCAGAGCGTTCCGTGCAGCTTTCCATCCTTCCAGCGTTCGCCGAGCGCACCCGGCGTCACGAACACCGGCGACATCGCGCTTGACGGCTTCGACTGGAAAAAGCCGAAACCCTTGGCGAGTTCGGCCGGGATCAGCCCGCGCAACGACACGTCGTTGGTGAGGCCGACGAGCAGGATCTTTTCTCGCGCGCCCGCCGCATCGATGCCCGCGGGCACATCGCCGGTCACGACGACCACTTCGGCTTCCATATCGCAGCCCCAGGCGGGATCCCCGAGCGGGATCGGATCGCGCGGACCCAGGAAGGCATCGCTGCCGCCCTGGTACATCAGCGGATCGTGCCAGAAGCTGTCGGGCATCTCGGCGCCGCGCGCCTGGCGTACCAGTGCGACATGGTTCACATAAGCGCTGCCGTCGGCCCATTGATAGGCGCGCGGCAACGGCGACGCCGCATCGCGCTCATGGAAGCGTTCCTTGGGAATGGCGTCATGGTTGAGGTCTTCGGCGAGCGCCGCGAGGCGCGGCGCGGCATAGGCCCAATTGTCGAGCGCGGCCTGCAACGTCGGAACAATCTGGCCGGCGTCGGCATACCAAGCGAGATCGTCCGAAACGACGACGAGGCGCCCGTCGCGACCCTGTTTGAGCGAAGCTAGTTTCACGAATTTTCCTTTGCCTGACGATGCGGCTGAACCGACGTCGCCTGCAAGGGAGCGAAAATCAGCGCGACGTCGTGATCGATGCGAAACAGGTAAAGCCGCTCTGCCCCGCCTGCAAGCGCCGGATATATTGGAGGTACGCCTGCGACTGATTATAGCTTGTTCCGGGCAGCGTCTGGCCGCGGAAAGCGCGCTTCACTTCTTCGCCCGTGAACGGTCGGGGCGACCCAGGAAATGCGCCCTTGGTTCCCGGCGGCACCAGCTTGCCCGCGGCGTCGATATATTTTCCGGCACCGGTCGGGCCCGGCACGGGGATCTGGCAATTCATCACCGACACGGCGGTCTGCGCAAAAGCGGGCCGGATCGTTAGCGCGGCCGACACGCCGACGGCGCCCAGCGCCAGCATCCGCCGCCGCGAGGGAATGGCTTCTTCCGTTTCCACGGGATTTTCGGCCGGAATGTCGCTGTTCTCCATGACCGGCGCATAACCCAATGAAGCGCCAAGGAAAAGCAAAAGACCGACCAGCAGGTTCTACATCCCTCTTTGGGACATTTGATTTTCAAGCGTTAATGGCCGCAAACATCCTTGCGCTCGCCCCTCGCTTTGTGCGAGGCGCGGCGGCGATGTTCGATCGCCTGTCCAGCCTTGTCATCGCCTTGACGCTGGTCGTCATCGCGGCAATTTTTGCCGCATTGACCGGGGGCGACCCCCTGTCGATCGCGATCATGGCGATCGCGGGGTTCGTCGCAGCCGCCACGGTCTATAGCGCGCTTCCGGCGGCGCGGCCCGATACGCAGGGCGCGGCCCCAACCCCGGCTGAAGCACCGCTCATCTCGCTCCTCCGTCACCCCGACTTCGCGCATTGGGTCGATCAGGAGAAGGAACCGCTGCTCGGCACCGCCGACAGTATCGTTACCATCGCCAATGACGCCGCGATCCGCTTGCTCGGCCGGCACATCGTCGGCGCCGACGTTCGCACCGCGATCCGCCATCCCGCCGCGACCGACTGGCTATCGCGGATCAGTGAAAACGCGCCGCTCGAAACGATCAACCTGATCGACTTTCCGCGCCCCGGCCAGCGCTGGACGATGCGCATCGCCGCGCTGTCGGGCAGCGAACATATCCTCTTCCTGTCCGACCGTTCGGCGATCGATGCCGCGGACCGGATGCGATCGGACTTCGTCGCCAACGCGAGCCACGAACTGCGCACACCGCTCGCCGCGATCCTCGGCTATGTCGAAACGCTGCAAGATATGAACGGCGAGACCGACGCGCCGACACGCCACCGCTTCCTCTCGATCATCGAACGCGAGGCGCGGCGGATGCAGCAGCTGGTGATCGATCTCCTTTCGATCTCGCGCGTTGAGGCCGACCGGTTTCGCCGCCCCACGACCCCGGTCGACCTTGCCACCATCGTCGGGACGACGATCGCGCAGCTCCGCGACAGCGAGCAGCCGCGGATGAAGGACGTGGTCGCCAAGCTGGGGGACGATCCGCAGCCGATGCTGGGCGACGAGGCGCAGCTGGGGCAGCTCGCGCACAATATCATTTCGAATGCGATGAAATATGGCCATGCCGGGACACCGGTGACGGTCGAACTGGTCCGCGAAGGCAGCCGCGTGCGGTTGTCGGTGAGCGACGAGGGCGACGGCATCGCGCCCGATCACCTGCCCCGCCTCACCGAGCGATTCTATCGCGTCGACGAAGCACGCAGCCGTTCGGTGGGCGGCACCGGCCTCGGCCTCGCGATCGTCAAGCATATCAGCGAGCGCCACCAGGGGCAGCTCGACATCGACAGCGAAGTCGGCAGGGGCACGCGGGTTTCGGTCACTTTCCCGCTGCTTGCCAAAGGCTGAGCGCCAGCGGCCCGAAGCGCGAATCCTAGCCTATCCTTGACTTTTCGCGCATCAAGGCCCATCTTCGGCAAGCTATCGTCGCCTACGACGGAATTTTTTGCCTGAACGGCGGACACTTCCATCCTCACGCTACCTGGCGCCATCGGCATGAGCCGGTGGTAACTCCGATTCCGTGAAAGGAACGACCCATGCCCATCGGCACCGTAAAATTCTTCAACACCGAAAAAGGTTATGGCTTCATCGCCAACGAGGATGGTTCGGGCGACAATTTCGTCCACATCACCGCCCTCGAGCGCGCCGGGATGACGACGCTGAACAAGGATCAGCGCGTTTCCTATGACCTGGAAACCGACCAGCGCGGCAAAGTCGCCGCCGTCAACATCCAGTCGGCCTGATCTTTGGCCAAAGAGGAACTACTGACCCTCGACGGCCAGATCGATGAGATTCTTCCCGACGGACGCTTTGGCGTCGTCTTGGAGAATGATCATCGCATCATCGCTTACACGGCAGGCCGGATGCGACGTTTTCGCATCCGGTCAGTCGTCGGCGATGCCGTCCGCGTCGAAATGACGCCGTATGACCTGACCAAGGGCCGCATCGTATATCGCGATCGCGGCGCCGGTCCGGCCGGCGGCGGCCCCCGCAAGGGCAACCGGCGCTGATTTTCAAACAACAGCAAAAATAGAATAACGAATACAGGATAATATGAATTTCAAATTACATGCTTTCCCCTCCCTCCTTCGGCCCTTTGCCGCCATCGATGCGCAGGCCGACAAGGCAGCACGGCGATCGCCGACGCTGTCGCGGCGCGAACTGCGCCGCCTGATCGCCCAAATGGTCGACTGATTTCTCCCGGACCGACTTTCAACCCACCACAGCCCAAGGATAGCCGCCATGTCGAACACCAGCGATTTCTACCTGATCCAGGCGGACAAATGCGCGGCCGACGCGGCGGAAAGCAGCTTGTCGCAGGTTCGCGACCGCAATTTGCGCGCCGAACAGGCGTGGCGCACGATGGCCGAGCGCCTGATCCAGACCGAAGCGACGCGCGCGCGCCAAGCGGCGCTCACAGCCGCTAAAGCCGAAGCGAACGCAACCGCCGACTGACGGGGGTTTCCCGTCAGTCGATGCGGTCGAGCAGCTCCGCAATCTTCCGGAACATCTCGTCGATCTCGGTCTTCTCGACGATCAGCGGCGGCGACAGCGCGATGATGTCGCCGGTTGCGCGGACGAGCAGACCATTATCGAAACAGGCATGGAACAGCTCCATCGCGCGCGCTGTCGGCGCGCCGGGGCGCGGCTCCAGCTCGATCCCCGCGACAAGACCGATCGTGCGAATGTCGATGACATGGCACTGCCCTTTCAGGCCGTGCGCCGCATCCTCCCAATAGCTGCCGAGTTCGGCCGCGCGGTCGAACAGACCGTCGCGCGCGTAGAGATCGAGCGTGGCGAGACCCGCAGCGCTCGCGAGCGGATGCCCCGAATAAGTATAGCCGTGGAACAGCTCGATCCCGCCGGGCGCGCTCTCGATCACTGCATCGTGCAGTTCGCGCTTCACCGCGACGGCACCCATGGGCACCGTCGCGTTGGTAAGCCCCTTTGCCATGGTGATGATGTCGGGCGTCACGCCCCACTGCCCCGCCGCGGTCGCGCCGCCGACACGGCCGAACGCCGTGATGACTTCGTCGAAAATCAGGATGATGCCGTGCGCGTCGCAAATGTCGCGCAGCCGCTGGAGATAGCCGACCGGCGGCACGAGCACACCGGTTGAGCCCGCCATTGGCTCGACGATTACGGCCGCGATCGTATCAGCACCGTGCAGGTCGACGAGCCGCTGGAGATCGTCGGCAAGCTCGGCCCCATGCTGCGGGAAGCCGCGGGTGAACGCGTTGCGCGCAAGATCGTGGGTATGGCGAAGGTGATCGACGCCCGGCAGCCCGCCGCCGAAGGCGCGGCGATTGTTGACGAGCCCGCCGACGCTGATCCCGCCAAAGCCGGTGCCATGATAACCGCGCTCGCGCCCGATCAGCCGGGTGCGTGTCCCCTGCCCCTTGGCGCGCTGGATCGCGAGCGCGATTTTAAGCGCAGTATCAACCGATTCGGAACCACTGTTGGTAAAGAATATCCGGTCGAGCCCATCGGGCATCAACGCCGCGAGCCGCTGCGCCAGTTCGAAGGGTAGTGGATGGCCGAGCTGAAATGTCGGGGCGAAATCAAGCGTCGCCGCGGCTTGCGCGATCGCCTCGGTGATCTCGGGCCGGCAATGCCCGGCATTGCTGCACCACAGCCCCGAGGTGCCATCAAGGATCGCCCGCCCGTCAGCGCTCTGGTAGTGCATGCCGCTCGCCGACACGAGCTGGCGCGGGTTCGCCTTGAACGCGCGATTGGCGGTAAAGGGCATCCAGAAGGACGCCAGCGGATCATTCTCACCCTTCACCACGCACTCTCCCGGCCAGCCGAACCCGCACATAGTGACCGCCGCCCGCTATGCTGGCAATCTCGAAAATGGCCGATAACAGCCCCTCTGGCGCTTCGTTCCACTTCACGATAGGCTGCCCCCCGCACAAACGGGCCGGCTCCGCGGCCCAATCGGGGGCTCATGTCAGTCAATCTGGAACAATGGATCAGCGACCATAAGATCGACGAAGTCGAATGTATCGTCCCCGACATCAACGGGGTCCAGCGCGGCAAGGTGCTGCCGGCCAAGAAGTTCCTGTCATCGGTCAAGGACAAGTCGCTGCGCATTCCGGGCAGCGTCTTCATCTGCACGATCGACGGCCATTACCCCGAGGACATCGACGACATCTGGGACAAGGATCCCGACAAGATTTTGATCGCCGACCCGAGCACGATCTGCGTCGCGCCGGGCTTCACCTCGCCCACCGCCTTTGTCATCGCCGACGCCTATAATGGCGATGGCAGCGAGGTCGATATTGCGCCGCGCACGATCCTGAAAAAAGTGCTCGGCCTCTACGCCGAAAAGGGCTGGAAACCGATTATCGCGCCCGAGGTCGAATTCTACCTCGTGTCGCAGAACACCGACCCCGATTTTCCGCTGACCCCGCCGGTCGGCCAGTCGGGGCGGAGCGAGACCGCGAGCCAGCCTTACGGGCTGGAGGCGATGAACGAATATGAGGACATCATCGATCATATCTATGACGATTGCGAGCTGATGGGGCTCGACATCGACACGATGATCCACGAGATGGGGGCCGCGCAGCTCGAGGTCAATTTCGAGCATGGCGACCCGCTACGGCTTGCCGACGAAGTATTCCTGTTCAAGCGTGTCGTGCGCAACGTCGCGAAACAGCACAATGTCTACGCGACCTTCATGGCCAACCCGATGGCGGGCCAGCCGGGCAGCGCGATGCATATCCATCAATCGGTGGTCGATGCGACAACCGGCAAGAACCTGTTTTCGACCGCGAACGGCCGCGATAGCGCGATGTTCCGCAGCTATATCGCCGGGCTGGTGCGCTATATGCCGCAAATCTCCCCGCTGTGGGCGCCCAATGTGAACAGTTTCCGCCGCATGCGCCCCGACAGCGCCGCGCCGATCAACGTCCAGTGGGGCGAGGACAACCGGTCGTGCGGGTTTCGCGTGCCGATTTCGGACAAGGCCAATCGCCGTGTCGAAAACCGCCTGCCGGGCGCCGACAGCAATCCCTATCTCGCGATCGCCGCCTCGCTGATCTGTGGCTATATCGGCGTTATCGACCGCATGGTGCCGGCCAAGGCGATCACGGGGAGCGCCTACAACCGCGCACGCACCCTGCCGCGCACGCTGGAGGCGGCGCTCGACCGATTCGCTTCGTGCAAGAAGGTGCGCAATCTGCTCGGCGACGATTTCTTCGAAATCTTCTTCGCCGTGAAGGATTATGAGCTGTTCAACTACCAGTCGGTCGTGTCGAGTTGGGAACGCGAACATCTGTTGATGCGGGTCTGACCCGCGCCCGGCCATGAGCGACCCGCTTGCCAACAGCTATTATGCCGCGACCGCGCACGAGTGGCGGCCACGCAGCGGTATCCGGGGCGACGCGCGCTGCGACGTCGCGGTGATCGGTGGTGGGTTCACGGGACTCAGTGCCGCGCTCGCCTGCGCGGAGCGCGGATTTTCGGTCATTCTCGTAGAAGCCGGGCACGTCGGCTTCGGCGCCTCGGGGCGCAACGGCGGGCAGCTCATTCCGGGCCTCCGCTGGAATGCGTCGGAACTGGAAGAAGAATTCGGTAGCGAGCGCGCTGACGCGCTATTCGACCTCTGTTGGCGCGCCAACCGCGTAAAGGCGCGGATCGCAAAGCATGGCATCGATTGCGATCTCAAGGCGGGGCATCTGGAAGCGGCGTGGACGCCAAAGGATTTCGACGCGATGCGACGCGAAGCCGGCTATCTGGCAACGCGGTTCGGCTATGAAAGCGAAGTCGTCGCAAAGGCCGACATGGCCGCGCATGTCGCGACCCCGCTTTATCACGGCGGCATCCACGACCCGCAGGGCGGACATTTCCATCCGCTGAACTATGCAATTGGTCTCGCGCATGCCGCCGAAGCTGCAGGGGTCAGCATCTGGGAAAGTCAGCGCGCCTACCAGATGGTGAATACGATCGATGGCCTCAGCGTATTGACCGACTGGGCGGACATCGACGCCCGTTACGTGATCAACGCGACCGACAGCTGGATCGGCGAGGTCGAACCCGACCTCGGCCGCTACACCGTACCGATCATGAACTATAATATCGCGACCGCGCCGCTCGCGAATGCCGATGCACTGCTGCCGAGCGATGCGGCGGTGGCTGACAGCCGGTTCGTGCTCAACTATTTCCGCCTGTCGGCCGACAAGCGCCTGATCTTTGGCGGCGGCGAGCGTTATTCGCAGACGCCGCCGCGCGACATCGCCGCCTTCGTTCGGCCTTTCATGGCGCAGGTCTTCCCACAGATCGCCGACACGAAGATCGACTTTGGCTGGGGCGGGGCGGTGGCGGTGACGATGAACCGCCTGCCCCACATCGGTCGCGACGGGAATATCTTCTACGCCCACGGTTTTTCGGGGCATGGCGCGCTGGTGACGACGCTCGCGGGCGAGTTGATCGCCGAGGCGATGGCCGGGACCGCCGAGCGGTTCGACGTGCTCGCAAACCTGCCCTCACGGCCCTTCCCCGGCGGAAAATGGCTCAGACGCCCCCTCGCTACGCTGGGATTGCTCTGGTATGCGCTGCGCGATCGGCTCGGATGACGCAGATTTCAGGAGGTTTTCATATGTCGAAGTCATCGGGCGTGATCGCGCCATGGTCGGAAGCCGAAGCTTTCTTCAAGGCCCATCCGGACGTCGATTCGATCGAGATGATCTATACCGACATGGGCGGGGTGCCGCGCGGCAAGCGGCTGCGCCAGCATGAGGTGCTCGCGGTGTATGAGAGCGGCCGCATGTTTCCGGGGTCGATCACGGTGGTCGACATCACCGGGCAGGACACCGTCGAAACCGGGCTCGTCTGGGAAGATGGCGACGCCGACCGGTCGATGAAGCCGATCCCCGGCACGCTTGTCCGCACGCCCTGGGGCGGCGAGAATGCCGCACAATTCCTCGTCGGCTTTTACGAACTCGACGGCACCCCGCACGACCTCGACCCGCGCCACGTGTTGGGGGGCGTCATCGACCGTTTCGCCGCCGATGGATTGACTCCGGTGCTCGCGGTCGAACTGGAGTTTTACCTCGTCGACCCGCGCCGCGCGCGCGACGGATCGATCCGTCCCGCTCGTCCCGGCTACAGCCGCGACGCGCCGCGCAATGTTGAAGTCTATGGCCTGCGCGAACTCGACGATTTTCGTCCCTTTTTCGACGCGCTTTACGCCGCGACCGATGCGCAGGACCTGCCGCTCGAAAGCGCGATTTCGGAGTTTGCGCCGGGCCAGTTCGAACTCACCCTGCGCCACAAGCCCGATGCGCTACGCGCCTGCGACGATGCGATCATGTACAAGCGGCTCGTCAAGGCTATCGCGCAGCAACATGGCCTCGAGGCGACCTTCATGGCCAAGCCCTTTGCCGAACAGGCGGGCAGCGGCATGCACATCCATGTCTCGGTCGACGACGTCAAGGGCAGCAATATCTTCGCGAGCGACGACCCCGAAGGCGCCCCGGCGCTGCGTCATGCGATCGGCGGGATGATCGGCACCGTCGGCGACGCCTTTGCGCTCTTCGCCCCGCACGCGAACAGCTATCGCCGCTTCAAGGCGAACAGCTATGCCCCGGTCGCCCCGACATGGGGCGTCAACAATCGGACCGTATCGTTCCGCATCCCCGCCGGCCCGCCACCGAGCCGCCATGTCGAGCATCGCGCGTGCGGCGCCGACGCCAACCCCTATCTGGCGGTCGCGGCGGTGCTCGCCGGAATGCACCACGGCATGGCCACCCAGGCCGATCCCGGCGCGGCGGTGGTCGGCAACGGCTATGATCGCGATGCCTCGGGCGACGACAAGCCGCCGTCGAACTGGTTCGCCGCAGTCGATCGCTTTCATGGATCGACGCTGATGCGCGATTATCTGGGCGCACGGTTCGTCGACATGTTCAGCATCGTGAAGCGCGTCGAACAGGACCGCTATTTCAGCGTTGTGCCGACGCTCGATTACGACTGGTATCTGCGCAACTCCTGAACCGGCGTAACAATCTTTCAAAGATTCGTGCTGCACCGCAAAATAACCTCTTTCCAAGCCGGTTTTATTGAGTCAGCTTGACGTCACAAACAGGGAGGCCGTCATGGATCTGAACGAACTGCTCGCACAAGGCCGAGGCCGCCGCTCACTGCTGCAGGCGATGGGGGTCGCGGCGATCGGGATCAGCTTCGGCGGCCTCGCGGCGTGCAGCAAGGGCGAAGGCAAGAAGCTCGCCAACGGCGAAGAGGCGCAGCTGAATTTCTATAACTGGGACACCTATATCGGCGAGACGACGCTCGACGATTTCAAGGAAACGACCGGCGTCGATGTGAAGATGGACCTGTTCGACAGCAACGACGTGCTATTCGCCAAGTTCAAGGCCGGCAATCCCGGTTACGACGTGATCGTGCCCTCGAACGACTTTGTCGAGCGCATGGCGCGGGCCGGCATGCTGCTGCCGATCGACCAAAAGCAAATCCCGAACATGAAGAATATCGACCCGGCCTTCATCGACGTCGATTACGACAAGGGTCGCAAATTTTCGATGCCCTATACCTGGCTCACGCTGGGGATCGGCTATCGCAAATCGAAGGTGAAGGCGAAACCCGACAGTTGGAAACTGCTGTTCGATAGCCCCGAATATGCCGGCCGTATCTCGTGGCTGTCCGAAGCCGGCGACATGTTCCGCCTCTATGGCAAATATCTAGGCAAGTCGGTCAATGCGCTCACCCCTGCCGACATCGCGACGATCGAAGCGATGATGATCAAGCAGAAGCCCAATGTGAAGAATTTCCATTCGGACGACGGGCAAGACTTGCTGATGAAGGGCGACGTCGACCTGGTGCTCGAGTATAATGGCGATATTGCGCAGGTCATGGCCGAGGACGACGATATCGACTTTGTTGTGCCGAAGGAGGGCAGCCAGCTCAATTCGGATAACCTCTGCATCCCGAAGGGTGCGCCGCATCCGAAAAATGCTCACGCCTTCATCAATTATCTGCTCGATGCCGAAGTCGACAAGAAGATCACCGAGACGATCCTTTTCCCGACGCCGAACGCCGCCGCGAAGGCGTTGATGCCCGCCAGCTACAAGAACAACCCGGTGATCTTCCCGCCCGCCGACGTGCTCGCGAAATGCGAATATGCGGCGTATAATGCGGAGCTTCAGCCACTCTACGAAGAAGCCTTCACCCGGGTGCGGGCGGCATAGGATAACGGGAGGCAGCGGGGGGTGGCCGAACAGGACTGGAAACAGAACAAGCGCGTGTTCGCCGCGGTTTCGCTGCCGACATTGTTCTGGGTTACCATCTTCTTCGTCATCCCGATGCTCATCGTCTGGCAGTATAGCTTTGGCGAAAAGGTCGGCGAAACCGGTTTCGAATTTTCGGGCACGCTCGACAATTACAAGCGCGCGACCGAATGGCTGTACCTCACCATTTTCGGCAAGAGTTTCGCGGTCGCGGCGCTCGTCACCTTGATCTGCCTGATCATCGGTTTTCCCGTCGCGATGGCGATCACCTTCGCCAGCGAGAAATGGCGGCCGTGGCTGCTGCTCGGCATCATGCTGCCCTTCTGGACCAACCTGCTCATCCGCACCTATGCGCTGATGATGCTGCTCGGCACGCAGGGCTATGCGAACAAGGGGCTCGGCGCCTTGTGGGAGGGGACGAGCTGGATCAAGACGCTCGCCGGGCTCCAGCCGCTCCCGACATGGGAACCGGTGCAACTGCTCTTCAACAATTTCGCGGTCGTCTTCGGGCTCGTCTATGTCCACCTGCCGTTCATGGTGCTGCCGCTTTACGCGGCGCTCGACCGGCTCGACCGCAGCCTGATCGAGGCGAGCCTTGATCTGGGCGCGGGACATTTCCGCACGATCATGCGCATCGTCGTCCCGCTCGCGGCACCGGGTATCGTCGCGGGGGTGATGATTACGCTGATCCCGGCGCTAGGCGCCTATCTCACCCCCGACCTGATGGGCGGGACCGACAGCCAGATGATCGCCAATGTCATCGAGCGCCAGTTCAAGAAGGCGAATGACTGGCCCTTCGGCGCCGCGCTGTCCTTCCTGCTCATCTATGCGATGTTCGCGCTGATCGCGATCCAGTCGATGCGCAAGAAAGTGCCGGAGGCTCCCTGATGGCGCTGTTTGCCAGCGCGCCGGTCGCGCCGCTCGAATATAGCCGCACGCTGTGGATGCGCCTGTGGGTCGGCACGGTGATGCTGTTCCTCTATGCGCCGCTGATCGTGCTGATGATTTTCAGCTTCAACGACAGCAAGCGCAACGTCGTGTGGCGCGGTTTCACGACCAAATATTATGAAAAGGCGATGGGCAACGATCAACTCGTCGAGGCGCTGGTCAATTCGCTGACCATCGCGGCGCTCGCGACGGTGGCAAGCCTTGTGCTGGGCGCGGTTGCCGCGGTGATGTTGTGGCGTTTCCGCTTTCCACTGAAAGCCGCGATCGACGGGACGATTTCGCTGCCGATCATCGTGCCCGAAATCTGCATGGGCGTTGCTTTCCTGATGTTCTTTGCCGCGGTCGACTGGCCGACCGACCTCGTCTGGCCTTTCAATCTCGGCGCGATCACCATCGCGCACATCACCTTCTGCTTCCCCTTCGTCACCATGGTCGTGCGATCGCGGCTCGCGACCTTCAACCGCGAGCAGGAGGAAGCGGCGAAGGATCTGGGCGCGAGCGAGTGGCAGGTATTCCGCGACGTGCTGATCCCGCATATCAAGCCAGCGCTCGTCGCGGGCGCATTGCTGTCCTTCACGCTCAGCCTCGATGATTTCGTCATCACCTATTTCACCAGCGGCCCCGACACGATCACCTTCCCGGTGAAAGTCTATTCGATGGTCCGTTTCTCGGTGACGCCCGAGGTCAACGCCGCCTCCACCCTACTCATCCTCCTCACCGTCATCCTGACCTTCGCCGCGCTGAAGCTTCAGGGCGTGAAGGCCATTGCGGAAACCCATTGATATGACCGACACCGCCCGCCCGATCATTCAAATTCAGAACGTCTCCAAACGCTTTGGCAGGGTGACCGCGGTCGATAATGTCAGCCTCGACATCCTCGCGGGCGAATTTTTCGTGCTGCTCGGGCCCTCGGGCTGCGGCAAGACGACCTTGCTGCGTATGATCGCGGGTTTCGAGCTGCCGACCGAGGGGAAAATCCTGATCGACGGGCAGGATATGGCCGGCATCCCGCCGAACAAGCGGCCGGTGAACATGGTGTTCCAAAGCTATGCCGTCTTCCCGCACATGAGCGTCGCCGACAATGTCGCCTATGGCCTGAAGATCGCCGGGGTAAGGGGCGGCGAGGTCAAGGACCGCGTCGCCGAGGCGCTCGAGCTGGTCAAACTCGGCGGGTTCGAGGCGCGCATGCCCGACCAGATGTCGGGCGGCCAGCGCCAGCGCGTTGCACTCGCGCGCAGCCTGGTGATGCGGCCCAAGGTGCTGTTGCTCGACGAACCGCTGTCGGCGCTCGACGCGAAGCTGCGCGCGCAGATGCAGTTCGAGCTGTCGGAATTGCAGGAAAAGGTCGGCATCACCTTCGTCACCGTCACCCACGACCAGGATGAGGCATTGTCGATGGCGTGCCGGATCGCGGTGATCAACAAAGGCGATGTGGCACAGCTCGCGACCCCGTCGGACCTCTATGAATATCCCGCCAACCGCTTTGTCGCCGATTTCGTCGGGTCGGTGAATATCTTCGAGGGCAAGCTGACCCTCGACGATCCCGACAAGGCGGCGGTCGATTGCCCGGGGCTGGGCAAGGTCTATCTCAACCACGGCGTTACCGGCCCGCACGGCGCCGATGTGTGGATCGCCCTCAGGCCCGAGAAAATCTACCTCCACGTTCCCGGCGAGGGCAAGGCGGTGCGCGCCGCGGCACAGGACGCCCCCGACGGCTATAATTTCGCGCGCGGCAAGATCAAAGGCATGAGCTACCTCGGCGACATCACCTTGTTCGATATCGAGCTCGAATCGGGCGCGCGCATCCGCGTATCGCGGCCGAACCTTTCGCGTCACGACCAGGAAGATTTCACCTGGGGCGACAAGGTCAGCATGCACTGGCGCGCGGATAGCCCGGTGGTTTTATTGGGGTAATTCTATCGTCACCCCGGGCTTGATCCGGGGTGTCGAAATTAGTGGGACTTCTTCTTGCCTGGCAACAGATGGAGCGCGCCGACGATCACCCCGCCGAGCACCAACCCGAACACGCCCGCCCCGCCCGCGTTGATCAACCATTCCCACACACTCGCGCCGGGCAAATTGCCCGCAACGGCATGCGCGAAATCGTGGAGGCCGTGGCCAATATTGCCGATGCGATATTCGTCGAGGCCGTGAATGAAGATCTGGCCGCCAACCCACAGCATCGCCGCGGTGCCGATCAGTGCGAGCGCCGCCAAAAGCTTCGGCATGAAATCGACAAGCCCGCGCCCGATTGCCCGCCGCGCGCTGTTGCCTTCCTTCGCCATATGCAGGCCAATGTCATCCATCTTCACGATCAGGCCGACGACGCCATAGACCGCAATGGTGATCGCCACCGCGACCACCGCGAGCGTCGCCGCGCGCATCGCAAAATGCTCGTCGAGCACTTCGTTCAATGCAATCACCATGATTTCGGCCGAGAGGATGAAGTCGGTGCGCACCGCACCCTTCACCATCGCCTCCTCATGATCCTTGTCGGCGACGATCGCCGCATCCTCGGCGAGGCTGGTCTTGTCCTCCTGCAACGAATGCAGCACCTTTTCGGCGCCCTCAAAGCAAAGATAGGCGCCGCCGATCATCAACAGCGGGGTGATCGCCCACGGGACGAAGGTCGACAGCACGAGTAGCGCGGGCAGGATCAGCACCAGCTTGTTGAAGATCGACCCCTTGGTGATCCGCCAGATGATCGGCAGTTCGCGATCGGGGGTGAAGCCGGTGACATAGCGCGGGGTCACCGCGGTATCGTCGACCACCACCCCCGCGGCCTTGATCCCCGCCTTCGACGCCGCGGCGCCGATGTCGTCGATGCTTGCGGCGGCGACCTTGGCAATGGTCGCAATATCGTCGAGCAGGGCAAAAAGGCCGGAGGGCATGGGGTCTTGGTCTTTCTTCTAATGCGAGCCTTCCCCCCTAAACCGTTCGCCCTGAGCTTGTCGAAGGGCTGTTCTTTTCTTTTGACGGCGCCAAGAGAAAGAACGGTGCTTCGACAACGCCGGATCAGGTCCGGGGACGAACGGATTGAGAAGGAAGCTCTATAACGCGCGGAGTTTCGGCAGCACCTCATCGAGAGATTTGCGGATGATGGCAACTATCTCGTCGATCTGTTCGGTCGAAATGACGAGCGGCGGGCACATCACCAGACTGTCGCGGATACCGCGCACCATCAGCCCATTCGCGATGCAGGCGTCGCGCGCCACCGGCCCTGCCGTGCCTTCGGCGCCGCCGAAGCGCGCACGCGTTGCCTTGTCCGCAACGATCTCGACCGCGCCGAGCAGGCCGATCGAGCGCGTTTCGCCGACGAGCGGATGATCGTTGAGCGTCGCCAGCGCCTTGGCCAGATGCGGGCCGGTGACGTTGCCGGTGCGCTCGACCAGCTCCTCGCGCTCGATGATCTCGATATTCTTGAGCGCCACCGCGGCACAAACCGGATGCCCCGAATAGGTGAAGCCATGGACGAAATCGCCGCCGGTCTTGAGCACCTCGACGACATGCGCCGCGACCGCGGTCGCCGAAATGGGCAAATATCCCGACGATAGCCCCTTCGCCATCGGCATCAGGTCGGGGGTGAAACCCATCGTCTCGTGGCCCCACATCTTACCGGTGCGGCCAAAACCGCAGATCACTTCGTCCGACACGAGCAGCAGGCCATATTTGCGCACCACCGCCTCGACCTTGGGCCAATAGCCCTTGGGCGGGATGATGACGCCACCCGCGCCCTGCACCGGCTCGCCGATGAAGGCGGCGCAATTTTCGGGGCCGACCTCGAGGATCTTGTCCTCGATCGCCTGGACGCAGGCGTCGCAGAACTCGTCCTCGTTCATCCCCTGCGCCTCGCCATAGGCATAGGGCTGGCGGACATGTTCGACGCCGGGGATCGGCAGGTCGCCCTGGACGTGCATCGCCTTCATGCCCCCCAGCGACACGCCCGCGACGGTCGAACCATGATAGGCGTTCCAGCGGCTGATGAAGACGGTGCGCTTCGGCTCGCCCTTCAGCTTCCAATAATGGCGCACCATGCGGAACACCGTGTCGTTCGCCTCGCTGCCCGAGGCGTTGAAGAAGATATGCGGCAGGCGATTGTTGGTGAGCGAGGCGATCTTCGCCGCGAGCGTCACTGTCGGCGGCGTCGCGGTCTTGAAGAAGGTGTTGTAGAAGGGCAGCTCGCGCATCTGCGTCGCCGCCGCCTCCACCAGCTCCTCGCGGCCATAGCCGACATTGACGCACCAGAGGCCCGCCATGCCGTCGAGGATGCGATGGCCGTCGCCGTCGTGGATGTAACAACCCTCGGCATGGGTGATGATGCGGCTGCCGCCGAGCTGTTCGATTTCGGCCCAGTCGGCCTGTGCCGGAAGGTGGTGCGCGACGTCGAGGCGGCGCAGTTCGGCGATGTCGTGATTGCGGGGCATATTTGGTTCTTCCTCAAACCCCCCTCCCGCTTGCGGGAGGGGTTAGGGGTGGGCGCGCGCGTCGGCGCGCCGGAAAGGACGAGAGGATGGAAGCTCGGCTGTGGCTCATCCCACCCCCAACCCCTCCCGCAAGCGGGAGGGGAATCCAGTCAGGGAGAAAAGCCCAGCCGCGCGAGGTAACGATTATAGCGGGTGACGCGTCGGTTCATAAGGCCCCCCTCAGCGCCTGCCCGAGCAGGCGAAAATAGGTCTGGCTTTCCGCATTGGCGTCGGTCGCCCATTCGGGATGCCATTGCACCGCGAGCAAGGGCGCGCCATTCGGCCGCGCGCTGAAGGCTTCGACGAGCCCGTCGGGCGCGCGCGCCTCGACATTCAGCCCGTCGGCGAGCCGGCCCACGCCCTGATAATGGACCGAATTCACGTCGAGCGAAGGCGTGCCATAGGCCGATGCCAGCATCCCGCCCTCGACCAGATCGACATGGTGGCGATAATCGAACATCGCATCAAATAGCGTGCCGTCGGGGGTGTGGTGGCGCAGCAGATCGCCGTTCGTCGCGGTGTCGCGGCGCAACGTTCCGCCAAGCGCGACATTGATGTCCTGAAAACCCCGGCAGATACCGAACAGCGGCCGCTGCGCCGCAATCACCGCCTTGACCAGGTCGCGCATCATGCGGTCGCGGTCGGGGTCGAACGGCCCTTCGCCCGTCTCATCCTCGCCATAACGTGCCGGCTCGACATTCGACGGCGATCCGGTGAGCAGCACGCCATCGAGCCGGCCGACGATCTCATCGGCGCGCATATAGTCGGGGAGCGAAGGAATGAGCAGCGCCGCGCAGTCGGCATGGCGCATCGCCGCCTTGGCATAGCGGTTCATCACCGCCTGCGCATATTCGGCGCCGACCTGCCGGTTACAGGCGATGATGCCGAGGACGGGGCGGGCGGACACGAGCGACGGAATCCTTCAAAAGATGAAGCTCCATTGCTGCCGATTTTCGCGCCGCTTCGCCAGCGGAATTTGCGAATTCAGGCGTATTGGCGCGCGAAAGCGGCGGCTGCGCCGAACAGGCCCGGTTGCGGATGGGTGATCAGCTTGACCGGGAGCGCGGACATGAAGCCCTCAAAGCGCCCCTTTTCGATGAAACGTTCGGGAAAACCCGAGCGCACGAGGCTGTCGCGGATGCGCAGTCCAAGGCCGCCCGCGATGACGACACCGCTCGCGCCTTGTGCCAGCGCAAGGTCGCCCGCGACGCTGCCCAGCGACAGGCAGAAACGATCAACCGCTGCCGCAGCGAGGCTGTCGCCGCCGCTCAGCGCGTTGGTCCAGATCGCTTTGTCATCGAGCCGCGGGATCGCGCGCCCTTCGAGGGCGGCGAGCGTTTCATAAATGTCAACGATGCCGGGACCCGAGACGATCCGTTCGATCGACACGCGCCGGTGTCGCTTGCGCAGCCGCGCGAGGATCGCATCCTCGATGCTGTCGAGCGGCGCGAAGTCGATATGCCCGCCCTCGGTCGCCTGCACGCGATAATCGGGGCCATCACGCCAGATATGCGCAACGCCTAGACCCGTACCAGGCCCGATGATGGTGATCGTACCGGTTACGGGAAGCGGTTCGTCGGGGCCGGTCAGCCGCTCGAAATAGCTGTCGTCCGCCTGGGCCACGGCATGGCCCACCGCCTCGAAATCATTGACGAGCACATAGCGGTCAACGTTCATCTTCTCGCCGATCAGCGCCGGGCGGATGATCCACGGATTGTTGGTGAAACGGATAATCTCGCCGCGCGTCGGCCCGGCGATCGCGATCGCCACCGCGCGCGGCAGCGCCCCGCCCTGCTGACGCTCGAAGTCCTGCCACGCGGTCTGGAAGCTCGCATGATCCTTGGTATGCAGTGTCGTCGCCTCGCCGAGCGACCTCACGCGGCCCGCCTCGATCTCGGCAATCGCAAAGCGCGCGTGGGTTCCGCCGATGTCGACTGTGACGATCCGTTCGCTCATGACTCTCCCTTGCCGGTCCATCGCGGCCGGCGCGTGATCCGGAATGTCGCATGGCCTCCGGCGATGCAACAAGGCATAGCTATGCGCGCGCCTTGCACTTTGCCCGCAACGAGCCTAGTTGCGAATTACTCGCAATAATGGAGATGGAACCGATGCCGGAGACCCAGACCGCGCCGACCCACGACTGGAACGGCGACAGCGGCGACCGTTGGGCAGCCAATATCGAGCGGTTGGACCTGATGCTGGAAGATTTCGGCGAGGCCGCGATCCTTGCCGCCGATGCCCGGCCCGGCGAGCATATACTCGACATCGGTTGCGGTTCCGGCACCTCGACATTCGCGCTGGCAAAACAGGTCGGACCCGCGGGTCATGCGCTGGGTGTCGACATATCCGAGCAGCTGATTGCAATCGCGCGCGCAGCGGCCCCGACCGCTGCGCCCGTCGCGTTTCGCTGCGCCGATGCAGCCAGCGCGCCGTTGCCGCAGCAAGCATTTGACCTGCTCTTCTCGCGCTTCGGTGTCATGTTCTTCGACGATCCGGTAGCGGCGTTCACCCATATGCGCCGCGCACTGAAACCCGGAGGCCGCCTCGCCTTCGTCTGCTGGCGCGGCGCGCAGGAGAATGACTGGGTCCGCCTGCCGATGGCGGCGATCCGCGACATCGTCGAGCCCGCCCCGGCCGACCCCTATGCCCCCGGTCCCTTTGCCTTTGGCGACCGCGACCGACTGGCGGGCATCTTGATGGCGGCCGGTTTTGCCGACGTCGACATCGCGCCGTTCGACGCCAAGCTCGCTTACGGGCACGGCGCCACGCGCGACGAGGCAATCGACGATGCGCTGGACATGGCCTTCCAGGTCGGTCCGCTGTCGCGCGCGCTGGCCGACCAGCCCGACGATATTCGCGCCCGCGCGGCGATGGCCGTCCGCGCCGCCTTTGCCGAACAGCCCGGCGACACGTCGGTGCTGATCGACGGCGCGGTGTGGATCGTGACGGCGTGTAATCCAGTCCCATAATCATCGAGCTGGCAGATTCGCGAACGGCGACGTAAGGCGCGGTCATGCGGATCGCGATCATCGACACCAGCACGACGCGCGCGGCCATCATCTCCGATGGTCTGCGCGAGGCTGGTCTCGATGACCTTGTGCTGATCGATCCGGCCGGTCCGCTGGTTGCCCAGGTCGAAGCGGCGAAACCCGAAGTCGTGCTGATCAACCTCGAAAACCCCAGCCGCGACCTGCTCGAGGATTTTTTCGCGATGTCGCGCGCACTCGCCTGGCCTATCGCGATGTTCGTCGACCAGAGCGATGCCGAGGCGACGGGCGCGGCGATCGACGCGGGCGTGTCGGCCTATGTCGTCGACGGGCTGTCGAAGCAGCGGATCAAGCCCGTCATCGATCTTGCCGTGCGCAGGTTCCAGGCCTTTTCGCGGCTGCAGCGCGAACTCGACGAGGCAAAGAATGCGCTCGCCGAACGCGCGACGATCGATCGCGCCAAGGCCATCCTGATGAAGCGGCGCGGGATCGACGAGCCCGCAGCCTATGCGCTGCTGAGGGGACAGGCGATGCGCACCAACCGCCGGATCGCCGAGATCGCAGAAGCGATTGTGACGAGCGATGCGCTCTTGGGAGACATGGAATGAGCGCCGAAACATTCCGCATCGGCTTCCTGCCGCTGGTCGATGCCGCGCTGCCGATCCTTGCACATGAACTGGGGTTCGCCGCGCGCGAAGGCGTGAATATCGAGCTGGTCCGCGACATGACCTGGGCGACGGTGCGCGACCGGCTGCTCTATGGCCATACCGACGCCGCGCATATGATCGCGCCGCTCGCGATCGCCACCGCGCTCGGCCGCGACCGGCCGGCGGTGTCGATGGCGGTGCCCTTCGTGCTCGGGCTCAACGGCAATGCGGTGACCTTTTCGACCCAGCTCGCAAAGGATGTGGGGCTTGGCGAAACGCTCGGCGATCCGGCGACCATCGGCGCGGCGCTGCAGCGGGTGGCGGCAGCGCGAAAAATAGCGGGAAAGCCACTACGCTTTGGCGTCGTGCATCGCTATTCCAGCCATAATTATATGCTTCGCTATTGGCTCGCGGGCGTGGGCATCCGCCCCGACACCCATATTGACATCGTCGTCACCAGCCCACCCTTTGCCGCCGATGCGCTCGCCGCGGGCGAGGTCGACGGCATCTGCGTCGGCGAGCCGTGGAATTCGATCGCGGTAGAGCGCGGTGTCGGGCATATCGCACTCGCAACCGCGCAAATCTGGCGCCGCGGCGTCGAAAAAGTCCTCGCGATGCGCGATGCGGTGATCGACGAGCGGCGCGATGCGGTCGAGGCGCTGCTGCGCGCGCTCCATGCGGCCGCCGCCCATTTCGTCGAGCCCGGCACCGCGGAGGAAAGCGCCGATATATTGGCGCGACCCGAATATCTGGGCGCCCCGCGCGATGCGATACTGCGCGCGATCACCGACCGCATCCGCCTCGTCCCCGGCGGCGAACCGATCCATTACCCCGATTTCATGTTCCAGCACCGCGAAGCCGCCAATTTCCCGTGGCGCAGCCAGGCCGCGTGGCTCTATTCGCAAATGCTCCGCTGGGACGGCGCGGCGTATTCGGCAACCGATGCCGCGACCGCGGCCGCCGTGTTCCGGCCGGACATTTACCGCGCCGCGCTCGCGGGCTCGGGCGCGCCGCTGCCGGGAGCGAGTTCGAAGCTCGAGGGCGGCATCGACACGCCGCTTGGCGCGGGTTCGGTGCAAGGCCGCCTGCTCCTCGGCAGCGACCGCTTTTTCGACGGGCGCGCCTTCGACCCCGACGATATTCAAGGCTATCTTGCTGATCTTCCCTAAGTTTTACCCGGCAGCGAATTTTATGCTGCACCTGCGAAATAACAGGTTGCACGGATAGGGCGAATCAGGCAGTTTAAATGCACTCGGCAGGGCTGCCGGGGCAGGACAAAGCGGCTACGGCTCCAACGACGGGGCCGGTCCGCGCGGCAGGCAGGGAGCCTTTTCCCTGCACTCCAACAGGCAATGAAGCCGTCAGGATGCGCCCGCGTGGCCGCCGTCCTGGCGGCTTTTTTATTGCCCGTCGTACAAGGGGACGGACGATGACGAATAAATCGAGTTTCTGGGCAAGCGGACATTGGCCGACGCTGGTCGCGGCCTTTCTCTATTTCGACCTCGCTTTCATGGTGTGGGTCATCCTCGGGCCGCTCGCTCCCGCCATTTCCCAGGATTTGGGGCTGACCCCGGCGCAAAAGGGGCTGATGGTCGCGCTGCCAACGCTCGCCGGGGCGGTGCTGCGGGTCGTCAACGGGTTGCTCGTCGACCGCATCGGCCCGAAACGCGCCGGCGCGATCAGCCAGGTCATCGTGATTGTCGGATTGTTCCTCGCCTGGCTCATGGGCGTTACGAGTTTCACCGGCACACTGGCGCTCGGCGTGGTGCTGGGTTTCGCCGGGGCAAGCTTTGCGATTGCCCTCCCGCTCGCGAGCCGTTGGTATCCGCCCGAGCATCAGGGGAAAGCGATGGGCCTCGCCGGCATGGGCAATTCCGGCACGGTGCTCGCCGCCCTGTTCGCGCCCGGTCTTGCGGTAATGTTCGGGTGGAACGCCGTGCTCGGCCTCGCCTGCATCCCGCTGACGATCGTCTTCTTCGTCTATCTCTTCATGGCAAAGGACGCACCGAACGCCCCGGCGCCCAAGAAGCTCGCGCATTATTTCGAACCGCTCAAGACCGCTGATGCCTGGTGGCTGATGGCTTTCTATTCGGTGACCTTCGGCGGCTTCGTCGGGCTTGCCGCCTCGCTACCGATCTATTTCACCGACCAGTTCCACCTGACCCCGGTCATGGCGGGATATTGCACCGCGGCGTGCGTGTTCGCGGGGTCGCTGGTGCGGCCGATGGGCGGCGCGCTCGCCGACCGGATCGGCGGAGTGAAGGCGCTGATGATGGTCTTCGTCGTCGCCGCGCTGGCGATCGCGGGGGTTCCGCAGGCGGACACGCTGCCCGCCGCGCTCGGTCTGTTCGTGATCGCGATGCTCGCGCTCGGAACGGGCAATGGGTCGGTTTTCCAGCTGGTGCCGCAACGCTTCTCGGCCGAGATCGGGGTGATGACGGGGCTCGTCGGCATGGCGGGCGGCGTCGGCGGCTTCTACCTCGCCTCCTCGCTCGGCTTCGCCAAACAGTGGACGGGCAGCTTTGCGCCGGGCTTCTATATCTTCGCAGGGCTCGCGGTGGCCGCACTCGCCGCGCTGATGTTCGTGAAGGGCCAATGGCGCGCGACATGGGGCGCGGCCGAAGGCGTGCGGATCTAGCCATGAACCGCACCCTTATCTTGCTGCTGGCGCTCGCGCCGGCCGGGGCGGCCCATGCCCAGGAGATCGTCCTCAAGCCGCTCGGCGAAGCGCGCCTACGCCATGAGAGCGTCGACCAGGACGGCCTTGCCGCCGACGCGGAGGCCCTGACGCTCCGCGTCCGCGCCGGGGTCGAGGCCAAGGCGGGTAGCTGGTCGGCGCTGGTCGAGGGGCAAGGCAATCTGGGACTTGTCGACGACTATTTCGACGGGCTCCACGGCGCCGCCACCCGTCCGCTGATCGCCGATCCCGACAACATCGCCCTCACCCGCGCGCAGATCCGCTATGCGTCACCCGCTTTCGCCCTCACCGCGGGGCGGCAGCGGCTGGGCTTCGACGACGAGCGTTTCGTCGGCAGCGTCGGGTTCCGCCAGAACGGCCAGAGCTTCGACGCGATGCGCGCCGAGATTACACCGATCAAGGGTGTGAAGGCCGATTTCGCCTATGCGTGGAGCGTGCGGACGATCTGGGGCATCGATGGCGCCGGCGCGCGGCAACAGGCGGTGTCGGGCGACAATTTCTTCGGCAATGTGGGTGTCGCCACGCCCGCCGGAAAACTCTCGGCTTTCGCCTATCTCGTCGATCAAGATGAGGCGGCGATGCAGGGATTCCGCATGTCGAGCCAGAGCTATGGCGCCCGCCTCGATGGAACGCAGGCGCTCGGCAAGGCGAAGCTGGCGTACCAGCTCAGCTATGCCCGCCAGTCGGATTGGCACCGCAATCCCAATGACTATGGCGCGGATTATTATCTCGCCGACGTCGCGGTCGATTTTGGAGGCCCCCGGGTCGGCGTCGGGTACGAAATACTCGGCGCCGACAAGGGGATAGCGCTCACCAGCTTCCAGACCCCGCTCGCGACGGGGTTCAAGTTCCAGGGCTGGGCCGACAAATTCCTGATCACGCCGCCCGACGGCATCCGCGATCTCTATGCGAGCGCGGGCTGGGGCTGGAAAGCGGTCGGGCCGCTGAAAGCCGTGACGCTGCAGGCGGCATACCACGACTATCGCAGCGACCGCGCCAGCCGCGCCTATGGCGATGAGATCGACCTGCTGGCGAGCGCGAAGCTCGGCAAAGTCACCGCCGCCGCGCGCTACGCGCATTACAACGCCGACGGTTTTGCGACCGACACCGACAAATTTTGGCTGCAACTGGACTGGATGCTTTGATGGAACACTACCCCCTCAAGCCCGAGGCCGACACGCGCGACCACCTCGTCGTGATCGGCAACGGCATGGCCGGCTGCCGCGCGGTCGAGGAACTCCTCGCGCGCGATCCCACGCGTTACCGCGTGACGATCTTTGGCGCCGAGCCGCGGGTCAATTACAACCGCATCATGCTCTCGCCGGTGCTCGCGGGCGAAAAGAGCTTCGACGACATCGTGATCAACGATGCCGACTGGTATGCCGCGAACGGCATCGCGCTGGTAGCGGGCGATCCGGTTGCAGCGGTCGATCGCGCCGCGAAGACGGTGACGACGCGCGGCGGCCTGATCGAAAGCTATGACCGCCTGTTGATCGCCACCGGTTCCGATCCGTTCATCATCCCGGTGCCCGGCAAGGATTTGCCCGGGGTGATCGCCTTTCGCGACATGGACGACGTCGACACGATGCTCGCCGCCGCGAATGCCGGGGGCGATGCCGTCGTGATCGGCGGCGGGTTGCTCGGGCTCGAGGCCGCGCACGGCCTGAGCCTGCGCGGGATGAAGGTCACCGTCATCCACCTGATGCCGACGCTGATGGAGCGCCAGCTCGACGAAGCGGCGGGGTGGCTGCTCAAGCAGGCGCTCGAAGCGCGCGGGCAGACGATCCTGACCGGCGCCGACACCGCCGAGATTGTCGGCGACGGCAAGGTCGAGGGGGTGAAGCTCAAGGACGGGACGCTGATCCCCGCCAGCCTCGTGGTGATGGCGGTCGGCATCCGTCCCTCGACCCAGCTCGCGCGCGAGGCCGGGCTGGCGGTCGGGCGCGGCATCCAGGTCGACGATCATATGGTCACCAGCGACCCGCATGTGCTCGCAGTCGGCGAATGCGTCGAGCATGACGGGCAGGTTTACGGCCTTGTCGCACCGCTGTGGGACATGTGCCGCAGCCTTGCCGACGGGCTCGTCGAAAAGCCGACGGGCTATCGCGGATCGGTGACCTCGACCAAGCTCAAGGTGTCAGGGATCGACGTCTTCTCGGCGGGCGACTTCTCCGGCGGCGACGGGTGCGAGGACATCGTGCTGCGCGACGCCAGCCGCGGCGTCTACAAGCGCGTGATCGTGAGGGACGACCGCATCGTCGGCGCAGTGCTCTATGGCGATACCGCCGACGGTAGCTGGTATTTCGACCTGCTCAAGAAACAGGAGGATGTCTCCGACCTTCGCGAGCTGCTGATCTTCGGCCAGGCCTTCGCCTCGGGAGGGGGCGCGGCGGACCCTAAGGCGGCCGTTGCAGCGCTCTCGGACGATGCCGAGATTTGCGGCTGCAACGGCGTCACCAAGGGCCAGGTCGTTTCGTGCATCGCCAAGGGCGCGCACAGCCTCGATGCGGTGCGCGGCACCTGCAAGGCGTCGGCGAGTTGCGGTTCGTGCACCGGCCTCGTCGAAACCCTGCTCGCGCTGACACTCGGCGACGAGGTGCAGGCGGGGCCCAAGACAATGTGCAAATGCACGAGCTTCGGCCACGACGATGTCCGCCGCGAGATCGTCGCGCAAGGCATGCGTTCGATTCCCGAGGTGATGCAGCAGCTGCACTGGACGACCCCCGACGGTTGCTCTTCGTGCCGCCCGGCGCTGAATTATTATCTGCTCTGCGCACTGCCCGGCGATTATCTCGACGACCAGCAGAGCCGCTTCGTCAACGAACGCCTTCACGCCAATATCCAGAAGGACGGCACTTACTCGGTCGTCCCGCGCATGTGGGGCGGGCTCACCAATCCGACAGAGCTGCGCGCGATCGCCGATGTCGTCGAGAAATATGATGCGCCGATGGTCAAGGTGACCGGCGGCCAGCGGCTCGACATTTTCGGGATCAAGAAGGAGGATCTGCCCGCGGTGTGGGCCGACCTCAACGCTGCGGGGATGGTGTCGGGGCATGCCTATGGCAAGGCGCTGCGCACGGTGAAGACCTGCGTCGGGTCCGAATGGTGCCGCTTCGGCACGCAGGATTCGACCGGGCTGGGCGTCAAGATCGAGCGGATGAGCTGGGGCAGCTGGATGCCGCACAAGTTCAAGATCGCGGTGTCGGGATGCCCGCGCAACTGCGCCGAGGCGACGATCAAGGACTTCGGCATCGTGTGCGTCGACAGCGGTTACGAACTCCATGTCGGCGGCAACGGCGGCATCCACGTCCGCGCCACCGACCTGCTCTGCAAGGTCGCGACCGAGCAGGAGGCGATGGACCATTGCGCCGCCTTCATCCAGCTCTACCGCGAGGAGGCGCGTTACCTCGAGCGCACCGCGCCTTGGATCGAGCGCGTCGGCGTCGACTATGTGAAGGCGCAGATCGCCGACGATCCGGTCGGCCGCGAGGCGCTGCGCGCGCGTTTCCTCTACTCGCAGAGCTTTTCGCAGGACGATCCCTGGGCGCAGCGCGCCGAGGGCGCCGAGGCCGAGCATCATGCGCCGATGGCGCGCTTTACCCCGCAGGAGGCACTCGTATGACCACCGCAGAATGGCTCGACATCGGCTGGGTCGATCAGATCCCGGTGCGCGGCAGCCGGACGGTGCAGGTCGCGGGCGGCGACGACATCGCAGTGTTCCGTACCGCCGAGGGCAAGGTTTTCGCGCTGCTCGACCGCTGCCCGCACAAGCATGGGCGCCTCAGCCAGGGCATCGTCCACGGCGGCGCGGTCGCCTGCCCGCTGCACAATTGGCGGATCAGCCTGTCGACCGGCGAGGCGCTCGGCGAGGATAAGGGTTGCACCCCGACGGTGCCGGTCAAGATCGACAGCGGCCGCGTCCTCATCTGCCGCGCGAGCACGTTGAAGGCCGCCGCCTGATGGTCGAGGCCGTCCGCACCACCTGCGCCTATTGCGGCGTCGGCTGCGGCATCCGCGCGACCGTCACCGGCGCGCGCCAAGTGGAGATTGCAGGCGACCCCGATCATCCGGCGAACCGCGGGCGGCTCTGTTCGAAGGGCACGCATTTGGGCGAGACCGTCGGACTCGACGGCCGCCTCCTCCACCCCATGATCGGCAAGAAGCGCGCGAGCTGGGACAAGGCGCTCGACCTCGTCGCGAAGAAGTTCAAGGACACCATCGCGCGGCACGGCCCGAACAGCGTCGCTTTCTACGTCTCGGGCCAGCTCCTCACCGAGGATTATTATGTCGCGAACAAGCTGATGAAGGGATTCATCGGCACCGCGAACATCGACACCAATTCACGCCTCTGCATGTCGAGCGCGGTCGCGGGCCATATGCGTGCCTTCGGCGAAGACATCGTCCCCGCGACCTACGACGATCTCGACGCCGCCGATCTGATCGTCCTTGTCGGGTCGAACACCGCCTGGTGCCACCCGATCGTCTATCAGCGCATCCGCGCGCGCTGCGAGGCGGGGGCGAAGCTGGTCGTCATCGACCCGCGCCGCACCGAAACCGCCGAAGAAGCCGACCTTCACCTGCCCGTCCGCCCCGGCAGCGACATCGCGCTGATGAACGGGCTGCTGCAATATTGCCGCGAAGCGGGCGCGACCGACGAGGAGTATCTTGCCGCGCATGTCGCGGTGCCCGCCGATTTCTGGGACCAGCTTGGAGAGGGGAACGACCTGTGGTCGGTGGCGCGCACGTGCGACGTGCCCGCCGCCGACCTCAGGCGTTTCTATGAGCTGTTTGCGGCCACTCCGCGCACGGTCACGATGTTCAGCCAGGGGATCAATCAGTCGACGTCGGGCACCGATCAGGTGAACGCGATATTGAACGTCCATCTCGCCACCGGCCGCATCGGCAAGCCCGGAGCCGCGCCCTTCTCAATCACCGGCCAGCCCAACGCGATGGGCGGGCGCGAGGTTGGCGGGCTCGCCTCGACCCTCGCCGCGCATATGGATTTCGCACCCGAGAGCCGCGCGCGCGTCCAGCGCTTCTGGGCCGCGCCGGCGATGGCAGAAAAGCCCGGGTTGAAGGCGGTCGATCTGTTTCGCAGTATCGGCGAGGGGCGCATCAAGGCACTGTGGGTGATGGCGACCAACCCCGCGGTGTCGATGCCCGACGCGAATCGCGTGCGCGAGGCGCTGGCGGACTGCCCCTTCGTCGTCGTCAGCGACGTCATCGAGCAAACCGACACCGGCGCTTTTGCGCATGTCCGCCTGCCCGCCGCCGCGTGGGGCGAGAAGGACGGCACCGTCACCAACAGCGACCGCACGATCAGCCGCCAGCGCGCGCTATTCGCGCTCCCCGGCGAGGCGATGCCCGACTGGTGGATCGTCAAGGAGGTCGCGCGGCGCATGGGGTGGAAAAACGCCTTCACCTACGATCGGCCCGCCGACATCTGGCGCGAGCATTGCCGGCTGTCGACCTATGACAATGACGGCGCACGCCTGTTCGCGCTGCCCGGCGGGGGACAAGGCGGCAATGCGGCTTATGACGCGATGACGCCGTTTCGCTGGGGCGGTGACCATATCTTTTCCGACGGACGCTTTCCCACCGACGACGGACGCGCGCGGCTGGTTTCGATCGCGCAAAAGCCCCTGCCCGCGCCGCTCGTCAAATGGCCGCTGACGCTCAACACCGGCCGCTATCGCGACCAGTGGCACAGCATGACACGCACTGGCCTTGCCCCCAAATTGGCGCGCCACCGCGAGGAACCGCTGGTCGAAGTGCATCCGGGCGATGGCGCGCGGCTGGGGCTGACCGATGGCGGGTTGGCGCGCGTCGCGACGCCGCAGGGCGACAGCATCTATCGCACCATCTTCAGCAGCGGCCAGCGGCCGGGCGAATTGTTCGTGCCCATTCACTGGACCGACCGCACGAGCAGCGGCGGGCGCACCGGCCTGCTCTCGCGCCCGCTGGTCGATCCGATTTCGGGCCAGCCGGGGTTCAAGTCGACCCCCGCCTCGATCGCGGCGGTCGCGACAAAATGGCGCGGCTTCCTGTTGCTGGCGCGCGAACTCGCCGCCCCCCCCGCCTGTCTGTGGGCCACGCGCGTTGCGGTTCCTTCGGGCGCGTTGTGGGAGCTCGCCGGCAACGGCGACCTTGGCCGCATCGAGGCGCTGCTTCCGAGCGGCGAACGGATCGAAGCGCGGGACGCGGCGCGCGGCACACGCCGCGTCGCCGTCGTAGCGGGCGGGCGCCTCGCCGGCGCGCTGTTCGTGACCGAAAGCGGCGAGTTGCCGCCGCGCGACTGGCTGATCGCGCAGCTGACCGCGCCCGACGTCGCTCCGACGCTGCTCGCCGGGCGGGCACCGGGAGTGCAGGCCGATCGCGGGCCGATCGTCTGCGTCTGCTTCGACATCGGATTGAAGACGATCGCCGCGGCGATTCGCGACCAGAGCCTCACCGACGTCGCGGCGATCGGCGGCGCCCTGGGCGCCGGGACCAATTGCGGTTCATGCCGCCCCGCGCTGGCGCGCATATTGGCCGAGGAGACAAGCGATGCAGCCTGACGATTTCGCGCCGGGCACCGTGTGGCTGGTCGGCGCCGGCCCCGGCGATCCCGAGTTGCTGACCCGCAAGGCCATCCGGCTGATCGAAACTGCCGATGTGGTGTTCACCGATGCGCTGGTCGGCCCCGCCGTAGTGGCCCTGATCCCGCCGCATATCGAGCGCGTCAGCGTCGGCAAGCGATCGGGACGTCATTCGAAGGATCAACGGTCGATCGACGCGCTACTTGTGGCCGCCGCGCTGTCCGGACGGCGCGTCGTGCGCCTGAAGGGCGGCGATCCGTCGCTGTTTGGACGCTCGGCGGAGGAAATGGCGGCGCTGCGCGCGGCGGGCTGCGCCGTCCATGTCTGCCCTGGCGTAACCACCGCCAGCGCCGCGGCGGCGTCCGCGGGCATATCGCTGTCGCTGCGCGGCGTCGCACGCGATGTCCGCTTCGTCACGGCGCATAGCCGGCGCGGCGCCACACTCGACCTCGACTGGACAGCGCTGGCCGCCTCTGGATCGACGCTCGCCTTCTACATGGGACGCGACGCCGCGCCCGAAATCGAGCGCGGCCTGCGCGCGGCGGGAATGCCCGCCGCGACGCCCGTGCTCATCGCCTGCAATGTGAGCCTGCCCGACGAAAAGCAGCTCGCGACGCGGCTCGATCTGCTCGGCCTCGCCACCCGGGCGCTGGCCGCCGATGCGCCGACGCTGATCCTTGTCGGCGAGGCGGTGGGGCAAACCGGGCGCCCGGCGGCGATCGTCGCCGTTCCGGAAACGACTGCCCGCTGCAAATAGGCCCAAACGGCACCGCCACGGCTGCGCGATCGTCAAAAAACTCCCCTTAGGGGGAGGTTTATTGCAGTTTTGAGGGGAAATGGCGCACCCGGAACGATTCGAACGTCCGACCCCCAGATTCGTAGTCTGGTGCTCTATCCAGCTGAGCTACGGGTGCGTGGAGAGGCGCCTTTAAGGGGTGGGGCGCAGGGGCGCAACCCCCTATTTCAGCTTTGTGACCGTGGCGCAGGATGACTGGCGGCGCGCGGCATCGAGCGCACCGATTTCCGCCGGATCCTTCAGCAACAGCCGGATCAGCGCGATGCCGCGATCATAGTTCGTGCGCACGACTTCGGCGCCCTTGGGCACCGCCTGTCCGCCCCGCGCCAGAACGATTCGATACGGCTTGCCGCCCGCCTCGACATCGTTGCGCACGAAGATGACGTCGGTCGCGGCATCGAAGATGCTGAGCGAGCTGTAGCGCCCGGGCACCGGCGTCACATCGACCGCGAGCGGCCCTGCCGACAGGTCATAGGGGCAGGTCGAATAAGCAAGGTCAGGGCTCGGCCGCACGACCGGCTGGCGCTCGGGCGTCGCGAGATTGCCATAGGCCATGCGGTTGATGCCGCCCTGCCCCAATCGGTCGACCGCGACATTCATCAGGCCATAAGGGATGGCGGCGATTGCCGCGTAGCCCGTGGCGACAGCGACGAGGAGGCCGAAGGCGAGCGGGCCAAGCCAGTTACGCATCTCAGCAGCCCTCCTTCACGATTTGGGGAAGCGCGGCCTTTTTCGGATCGGCGCGGAAGCCCTTGCCGGGATTGTACATGCGCAAGGTCAGATGGAAGGGCTGGCCTTTCGCTCCGGGGAGCCATGCGCCCTCGGCCGGTTTGGTCGGCGCTATGGTAACGCGCCATTCGCCCCTGGCGTCGAGCGCGACATTGGCGCCGTTGACCGACCAGATCTTCGCCGGGTTGGCGACGAGATAACCCGCCTCGTCATAAATGGTGACGCTCCACCAGCGCGCATCGAGCGGAGTGCCGGAGAGGCGGTAGCGGCAATTTCCGTCGAGCGGTCCGCCCGCGGCGTCGGTCTTGGCCGACCAATAGACGGTTTCCTTTGCCGGGAGCGCGAGGAGGCCGGCGCGCGCGACGGCGGCACGAGTGACCGGATCGGTCGCCTTGGTGCCGTAGCCGAGCGAGGTCGTCCACGGACCGTTGACGATCGCGCCGCTGCTGAGGCCGCTGCCGGTCATCCACCAGGCGGCGCCGAGACCCACCGCCAAGCCGCCCACCAAAGTGATCGTATAGCGGTGCCAGCTCTTCATGCGCCCTATCCCCGTTTCAGTGCCGCCTGTGCTGCCGCCAGACGTGCGATGGGCACACGGTAGGGCGAGGCGCTGACATAGTCGAGGCCGGTTTTTTCACAGAAGTGGATGCTCGGCGCGTCGCCGCCATGCTCGCCGCAAATGCCGAGCTTGACGTCGGGGCGCGTCTTACGGCCGCGTTCCGCCGCGAGCTCGATCAGCTGGCCGACACCCTCGACGTCGAGGCTGACGAACGGGTCGGTCAGGAATATCCCCTTGTCGACATATTGCGTCAGGAAGCGGCCCGCGTCGTCGCGGCTGATGCCGATCGTCGTCTGCGTCAGGTCGTTGGTGCCGAAGCTGAAGAATTCTGCGGTTTCGGCGATCTCGCCCGCCATCAGCGCGGCGCGCGGCAGTTCGATCATCGTGCCGACGAGATAGGCGATCTCGCGGCCCTTTTCGGCGAACACCGCCTTGGCCTGGGCGTCGACGACCGCCTTCATCAGGTCAAATTCGCGGCGCGTCGCGACCAGCGGGATCATCACCTCGGGGATCGGCGCGGCGCCGGTTTCGGCGGCGACGTCGCACGCCGCCTCGAAGATCGCGCGCGCCTGCATCTCGTATATTTCGGGATAGGTCACGCCAAGGCGGCACCCGCGATGACCTAGCATCGGGTTGAATTCGTGGAGTTCGTTGGCGCGTGCTTTCAGCGCCTCGATACCCACCCCTGCAGCCTCGGCCACGTCGGCAAAGTCCTCTTCGCGCGTCGGCAGGAATTCGTGGAGCGGCGGGTCGAGCAGGCGGATGGTGACGGGCAGACCCGCCATCACGCCGAAGATCGCGGCAAAGTCGCCGCGTTGCTCGGGGAGCAATTTCGCGAGCGCGACGCGGCGGCCGGCTTCGCTGTCGGCGAGGATCATCTCGCGCACCGCAGTGATGCGCGCGGCGTCGAAGAACATATGCTCGGTGCGGCAAAGCCCGATGCCCTCGGCGCCGAAATCGCGCGCGACCTGGGCGTCCTGCGGCGTTTCGGCGTTGGCGCGCACCTTCATGCGGCGGACCTTGTCGGCCCACACCATCAGCGTGCCGAAATCGCCGACGAGTTCGGGGAGCAGCGTCTTGACTTCGCCCGCCATCACTTCGCCGGTCGAGCCGTCGAGGGTCAGGATGTCGCCTTCGCGAAGTTCACGTCCGGCGACGCGGAGCACGCGCGCGTTGCCGTCGATCGACAGCCCGCCGGCGCCCGAGACGCAGGGACGCCCCATGCCCCGCGCGACGACCGCGGCGTGGCTGGTCATCCCGCCGCGCGCGGTCAGGATGCCCTTTGCCGCGTGCATGCCGTGGATGTCCTCGGGCGAAGTTTCGACACGGACGAGGATCACCGCTTCGCCCATTTCGGCGGCTTTTTCAGCGCTGTCGGCGGTGAACATGATCTTGCCCGACGCCGCGCCGGGGCTGGCGGGCAGCCCCTTGGTCAACACGTCGCGCGGCGCATCGGGATCGAGCGTCGGGTGGAGCAACTGGTCCAGCGCTCCCGGATCGACGCGGCCGACGGCTTCCTCTTCCGAAATCAGCCCCTCGGCCGCCATGTCGACGGCGATCTTCAGCGCTGCCTTCGCGGTGCGCTTGCCCGAACGCGTCTGGAGCATCCAGAGCGTCCCGCGCTCGACGGTGAATTCGATGTCCTGCATGTCGCGATAATGGCGCTCGAGCGTGTCGAAAACCTGGCCGAGTTCGGTGAAGGTCTCGGGCATCGCCTCTTCCATCGAGAGCGGCTTGGCGCCCGCTTTCTCGCGCGCAACCTTCGTGAGATATTGCGGGGTGCGGATGCCCGCGACGACGTCTTCGCCTTGGGCATTGATCAACCATTCGCCGTACCAGGCGCGCTCGCCGGTCGCGGGGTCGCGCGTGAACGCCACGCCGGTCGCCGAGGTGTCGCCCATATTGCCGAACACCATCGCCTGTACATTGACCGCGGTTCCCCATTCGGCGGGGATCGAGTTCAGCCGGCGGTAGACTTTCGCGCGATCGCTTTCCCAGCTCGCGAAGACGGCGCCGACCGCGCCCCACAGCTGGTCGTTCGGTTCCTGCGGAAACGGCGCGCCGGTCTCGCGCTCGACGATCGCCTGATATTCCTTGACGAGCGCCTGCCAGTCTTCAGCCGACATCTCGGTGTCGAGGTAGAAACCCCTGTCTTCCTTGGCAATTTCCAGCGCTTCCTCGAACTCGGCATGGTCGAGGCCCATGACGACGTCGGCGTACATCTGGACGAAGCGGCGATAGCTGTCCCATGCAAAACGCGAATCGCCCGACGCGTCGGACAGGCCGACGACGGTCTTGTCGTTGAGCCCGAGGTTGAGGACAGTGTCCATCATCCCCGGCATCGACACGCGCGCGCCCGAGCGAACCGAGACGAGCAAAGGATCGGCGGGATTGCCGAACTTCTTGCCGGTGATGCCTTCGATATGCGCGATGCCCGCGGCCACCTCTTCGATCAGCCCCGCGGGGAATTGCTCGCCATTGGCATAATAGGCGGTGCAGACGTCGGTGGTGATCGTAAAGCCCGGGGGCACGGGCAGGCCGATCGAGGCCATTTCGGCGAGGTTAGACCCCTTGCCGCCCAGCAATTCCTTCGAGCGTTCGGCCGTCGTCGCGTCGCCGCCGAAAAGATGCACCATCGTCGTCATATGTAGCTCCTGCTGCCCCGGGGAGGAGGTTGCGGCTGGATAGGGTTGAGAAGGCTTATCGTCGATTCAGTTTTACTTCGTTCGCTGCAATGCGGCCGGTGCGTCAGCTCTCGATCTTCGAGAAATCGGCGACGCCATGCACCGCGCCGGTAAATCGCGCGAGCAGGCCGAGGCGATAGGCGCGGACCGCTTCATCGGGGTCGTTTACCATTACGCCGTCGAAAAAGGAGTCGATCGGGCCGCGGAGCGTTGCGAGCGCGGCCATGGCGTCGGTGAAGCGTTCTTCGGTGACGGCAGCGGAGGCCGCGGGTTCGGCGGTGTCGAGGGCCTTGAGCAAGGTCGCATCGGCATCGGTCGGCGGCGACGTGGCCGCGGTGGCGGTCATCTCGCCCGCCTGTTTCAGGATATTCGCAGCGCGCTTGTAGCCTGCGAGCAGGTTGGTGCCGTCCTCGGTCGCCATGAAGGCCTGCAACGCCTTCACGCGGGCGAGAAGACGAACGAGATCATCCTCGCCGCCGAGCGCGAACACCGCGTCGATCAGGTCATGGCGGACGCCGGCTTCGCGCTGCTGGACCTTTAGACGATCAGCGAAGAAATCGAGGAGTTCGGTAGTCCCTTCCCCCGCCTTCATCACAATTTTGTGGCCCTCTTCAGTTGCGCTCGGCAATGAAGTTCGCAAAGCCGCCACAAGCGCCGCGTTCGCAGCGGATTCTCCAAAGCTGGACTTCAGCTGAGTGAACAATCCGGCAGCGACTTTGGTGAGCGAAGGTTCTGATCTTTTCAGCAAATAGATGGCATGCTGAAATAGCGGTTCACCTAGCTGCATACGAGTATTTTCAGCCATAAGCAGTTGGATTACCCCAATAGCAGCCCGTCGAAGGGCAAACGGGTCTTTTGATCCGGTTGGCTTCAAATCGTATCCAAAAAACCCAACCAGCGTATCCAGCTTATCCGCCAGCGCCACGGCCACCGTCACCGGCGCAGTCGGTACGTCGTCGCCCTGCCCGACCGGCTTGTAATGGTCGCGGATCGCATCGGCGACCGCGTCGGGCAAGCCTTCGGCGCGGGCGTAATAGCCGCCCATCAGGCCCTGCAATTCAGGAAACTCGCCGACCATTTCGGTGACGAGGTCGGCCTTTGCCAGCTCTGCCGCCTGCCGCGCGAGCGCGGGATCGCAGTTCGGGACGATGCCTTCGCTCGCCAGCCATTCGGCGAGCTTCGCGACGCGCTCGACCTTGTCGGCGACGGTGCCGAGCTTTTCGTGGAAGGTGATGTTCGCCAGCTTCTCGGCGTGCTGCGCGAGCGTCTTCTTCTGATCCTGTTCCCAGAAGAAGCGCGCATCCGAAAGCCGCGCCGCCAGCACCTTGCGGTTGCCCGCGACGATCTCCGCGCCGCCATCGACCGCGTCGATGTTCGCGGTGCAGACGAAGCCGTTCGCCAGCTTGCCGCCCGCATCGTTCACGACAAAATATTTCTGGTTCACGCGCGCCGTCAGCTGGATGACCTCGGGCGGCACTTCCAGAAACGCTGCGTCGAAGCGGCCGAGCAAAGGAACCGGCCATTCGGTGAGGCCGGCATTCTCGATCACCAGCCCCTCGTCCTCGACGAGGCTCAGCCCGACGTCGGCCGCGGCCTTGGCGGCGCCGTCGCGGATGATCGACTGGCGTTCCTCATGGTCGACGATGACGTGGCAGGCGCGGAGCTTCTCGGCATAGTCGGATGCCGAGCCGATGGTTATCTCGCCCGGGCAGTGGAAGCGGTGGCCGCGCGTCGCGAAACCCGCCGAAATCCCGCTAACTTCACACGGAATCAGGTCTTCGCCGAAGATTGCGACGATGCCCGATAGCGGGCGCACCCAGCGCAGGCTTTCGCTGCTGGCGCTTTCCTTGCCCCAGCGCATCGACTTGGGCCAGGCGAAGGCGCGGACGATCGCGGGGATTGCGTCGGCGAGCAGTTCGGCGGTTGCGCGGCCGGGTTTGTCGATGACGGCGAAGTACACGCCGTCGCGGTCTTCGAGCTGATCCTGCGTCAGCCCGGTCTTGCGCAGGAAGCCCTCGAGCGCCTGCGGCGGCGCGCTGCTACGCGGGCCTTTCAGCTCCTCGCTGACCGCGGCGGTCGCTTCGGGCAGGCCCTTGGCGATCAGCGCAAGGCGGCGCGGGGTCGACCAGATGGTGAGTTCGCCGGCTTCGATGCCCGCAGCGGTCATCTGGGCGCGGAACTGCTTGTCGAGCTCGGCGCGCGCGCCGGCCTGCATCCGGGCGGGGATTTCCTCGCTGCGCAGTTCGAGAAGAAAGTCGGTCACAGCGTCCACCCCGGATATTTAGCGGTCCAGCGTTCTGACTGGCTGTCGATCCACGCCTTGCAGCTGCCCTTTGCGAGGTCGCGGACACGCGCCATATAGTTGGCGCGTTCCTGCACGCTGATCACGCCGCGCGCCTGAAGCAGGTTGAACAGATGGCTCGCCTCGATCGCCTGGTCATAGGCCGCGAGCGGCACGCCGGCTTCGATCGCGCGCTGGCATTCCGCCTCGGCGGCCTTGAAGCCCGCGAACAGGCTATCGGTGTCGGCGACCTCGAAATTCCATTTCGAGAACTGCTTTTCATTCTCGAGGAAGACGTCGCCATAGCTGATCCCCGATACATCGCCGACGGGATCGGAGAAGCGGAGGTCGTACACATTGTCGACATTCTGGATATACATGGCGAGGCGTTCGAGCCCGTAGGTGAGCTCGCCCGCGACGGGCTTGCAGTCGAAGCCGCCCATCTGCTGAAAGTAAGTGAACTGGGTGACTTCCATCCCGTCGCACCAGACTTCCCAGCCAAGCCCCCACGCGCCGAGCGTCGGCGATTCCCAGTCGTCCTCGACGAAGCGGATGTCGTGGAGCAGCGGATCGATGCCGATCGCCGCGAGGCTGCCCAGATATTGGTCTTGCAGGTCGGCGGGCGATGGCTTCAGGATCACCTGATACTGGTAATAATGCTGGAGGCGGTTCGGGTTCTCGCCATAGCGGCCGTCGGTCGGCCGGCGGCTCGGCTGGACATAGGCGACGTTCCACGGCTCGGGACCGAGGCTGCGCAGCGTCGTTGCCGGGTGAAAGGTGCCCGCCCCGACGCGCATGTCATAGGGCTGCAAAATCGCGCAGCCGCGCGCACTCCAATAGGCATGCAGCGTCAGGATCATGTCCTGAAAGCTGAGTGGTGTCTTGTCCGCCCCTTCGGCCACGGCCGCAATTCCTTCGCAGGTGCAAAATCGTCGCCGCATTGGCGCAGCGGGGGCGCAGGGTCAAGGCTCCCCGCCGCGCGCTTCATCACGAAAATGCGCGACTTTGTCAGGGTTCCAGAACTTTTTGTAAGGCGTTGTTGACATAGTCAGCGAATCGCGACATATAGTCATGGAAACCTGACATAAAGACAGGTGGACGTGACCCATACCAAGCGATCCAAGGAGATATAGATATGTTGACCCGCACGATGATCCTCGCCCTCTCGCTCACCATCGGCGGCCTTCCCGCCGTCGCGGCCGAAACCGAAAGCGCATCCGCCACCGTCCGCGTCGACGACCTGGACCTGACCCGCGCAACCGATCGCGAACGCCTCGACGTCCGCCTGAAGAATGCCGCGCGCCGTGTTTGCCACTCGGGTCTTCGCGGCCTGACCGAAGCCACCCGGACGTCGCTGTGCGTTTCCGCAGCCCTCGCGCACGCCGAACCGCAGGCCGCACGAGCGATTGCCCAGGCGCAGGGCGGCACCAGGCTGGCGCTCCTGATGGTTCAGGCCGCCCGGTGACGGGCCGGATAGCCATTCGACGGTTTCGTCCTGGCCACACCTCCCCGGTAGCGGCCGACGACCTGAGCTGGAGCGCTCTCGCGGACGATGGCGCTCCAGTCTCCTGCTCCACGAATGACCGCCCCCGATCGTCCGCCGCGAACCCGGTCACGCCGAACCCATCGAGACAAAAAATTCCCCTTCCCCGACATTTCAATGCTCTATGGGACGCGATACGGGTTCGGGTGAAAATGCTGGCGAGGCGCCGATGAACAACAAATTGAAAGTGCTGCGCGCGATGCGAAACTGGAGCCAGGCCGAGCTGGCCGACCGGCTCGATGTTTCGCGGCAAGCAGTGAATGCGATCGAAACGGGAAAATACGACCCGTCGCTCCCGCTCGCTTTCAAGCTCGCGCGGCTGTTCGAGATGCCGATCGAGGAAATCTTCGATGATGAATTTGAAGGATCCAACAATGTCTGAGCGCGAAAAAGCTAAGCGCCCGATGTCGCCGCGCCGCAAGCGTTACCTGACGGCGATCGGTCTTTCCGGACTGATCGGCATCATCATGGGGGCGTGGTCGCAAGTCGACAATTTCGACGAACACGCAAGGTTTGCATTACTCAACAATTCGCCACTGACGCCCAGTTTCGCGATCGGCGCGTCGATCCTCTGGATTGTCGGGCTGATTGTGTGCCTCTTTATCTATCACCGCGCCGTCGATGACCATGAAGAGCGCGCTTATCTGTGGGCGGGCCTCGCTGCCTGGTACACGTTCGTCCTGTCGGCGCCGACATGGTGGGTGCTGCATCGCGCCGACCTTGCCCCGCCCGTTGACACGATGCTGCTGTTTTTGGGCGCCATGCTCGTCAATTGCGCCGTATGGCTGTGGCTCAAGTACCGCTGATCTTTTCCCTCTCCCCTTCCCCATCCCCTCCGGCCATAAGGCCAGCAATGAAAGGTGATTTCTCCATGAAAACCTGGTTCAAGATGCTCGCCACCACCTGTGTGGCCGTCCCCTTCGCGCAGTGCGCACTGATCCCCGGCGGCAATATCGCCTCCGCCGCCGAACCTGCCGCAACGGTCGCGCCGGCGGCGAGCGCCCCGGCAATGACCGACGCCGACCCCGCGCTGTGGGTGGTCAAGGATGCGGACACGACCATCTACCTGTTCGGCACCGTCCATGTGCTGAAGCCGGGCCTGAGCTGGTTCGACGAAGCGGTAAAGACCGCCTTCGATAAATCCGACCAGCTGATGCTCGAATTGGTGATGCCCGACGATCAGGCGGCGGTCGCGAAAATGATGATGCCGATGGCCATGGACACGACTGGCAAAACCATCCCGTCGCGCCTGACCGAAGGAGAGCTGAAAGCCTATCAGGCGGCGATCACCGGTTTCGGCCTGCCCGCCAACGCCTTCGACACCTTCGAACCCTGGTTTCCGGCGATGACCTTGTCGGTGCTGCCGCTGACCAAGCTCGGTTATGATCCCGAGCAGGGCGCCGAGAAGCTGCTGACGAAATTTGCCAAAGCGGACGGCAAGCCGATCGCGGGGCTTGAAACACTGGAAGAACAGCTCGGCCTTTTCGATACTTTGCCCGAAACGCAGCAGGTCGCCTTCCTCAATTCGGTGGTCAAGGATCTCGACAAGCTCGGGCCGACGCTCGACAAGATGGTCGTGCTGTGGGCCAAGGGCGATCCCGACGGGCTGGCCGTGGCGATGAACGAAAGCATGGCCGCGACCCCCGAGCTCGCCAAGACGCTATTGTGGGACCGCAACGCCCGCTGGGCCGACCAGATCAAGACGCGAATGGACCAGCCCGGCACCGTCTTCGTCGCGGTCGGCGCGGGGCACCTCGCGGGCGAGAAGAGCGTGCAGGATTATCTGAAGGCGCGCGGGCTGACCGCAACGCGGGTCCAATATTGAAGCGCGACAGCCATCTTGGCCGGCATCGGGGTCGCCGTTTTGCGGCGGCCCTTTTGCCGTGCCTGCTTCTGGGCTGCAGCACCGCCGAGCCAGGGCCGCAGGCGCGCCCGGCGATGTGGCTGGTCGAGGATGCCGACACGCGCATCTATGTGCTCGGCACGATGCACGCGCTGCCCCGCGGCACCGACTGGGACGAGGGCAAGGTCGCGGGTGCAATTCGCGAGGCCGACGAACTGGTGGTGGAATTGTCGCCCGCCGAACTCGCCGCCGCCGGCGATATGTTCCAGAAACTCGCCCCCCGCAACGCGCCGCTCGCGATGGAAGCCCGGCTCTCGGGCGCGGCGCTGACCCGCTATCGCGCGCTGGAGGCGAGCGGGGACGGATTCGGTGGCGAGAGGTTCGACGACTGGGCGGTGATGGTGCTGATGGGACAGCGCGTCGCCCGCAATGCCGAACTGTCGTCCGCCGACGGCGTCGAAACCAGGCTGACCGCCGAATTCGAGGCGGCGGGCAAGCCGATCGGCGGGCTTGAGACCGCAGAGGCCCAATTGATGCTGTTCGAAACGCTCGACGCCGCGACGCAGCGCGCGCTGTTGACCCGCGCCGCCGAAGAATCGGGCGACGCGGTGAAAGAGGTCGGCATCCTGACCGCCGCCTGGGCCTGCGGCGATGTCGCGGCGCTGGACAGGGTGATCAACGAGGATGTCGACGCCGTGCCCGCGGCGCGCAAGGCGATCATCACCGACCGAAACCGGCGCTGGAGCGCGTGGGTGAAGACGCGGATGGGGCGACCCGGAACGGTTCTGATGGCGGTCGGCGCGGGGCATCTAGTGGGGAGTGACGGGGTTCCGGCGATACTGGAGGCCGAAGGGATGAAGGTCAGCCGTGTGCAATGAACGCACCTACGCTTGCATTTCTGCCACTTCCCCGCTAAGCGCCGCCGCTTCCGTCCATGGTCATCCCTGGAGGCGTGGCGGACTGTGAAATCTGTTTCGGAGAAAAATGATGAGCGACCAGCTGGTGCTGTCGGCCGAGACGCGTGATCGCGGAGGCAAGGGAGCCTCGCGTGAACTGCGTCGTAATGGCCGCGTCCCCGCCGTTGTCTATGGCGGCAAAGAAGAACCCCTGATGATCCACGTCGAAGAAAAGCTGCTGATGAAGCAGCTGATGACGGGTCACTTCATGAACTCGATCGTGATGATCGAAGTCGATGGCAAGCAGGTGCGGACCCTGCCGAAGGACGTCGCTTTCCACCCGGTCAAGGATCGCCCGATCCACGCCGACTTCCTGCGCATCAGCAAGGATGCCAAGGTCCAGGTCGCGGTTCCGGTGCTGTTCATCAACGAAGAAGCCTCGCCGGGCCTGAAGCGCGGCGGTGTGCTCAACATCGTTCGCCACGAGCTGGAACTGATCTGCGATTCGGACAAGATGCCCGACGACATCCAGATCGACGTCACCGGCTATGATGTCGGCGATTCGATCCACATCAGCAACGTGACGCTGCCCAAGGGCAGCGAAAGCGCGATCACCGACCGCGATTTCACCATCGCAACGATCGTTGCCCCCTCGGCGATGAAGTCGAGCGAAGGCGACACGACGGTCGATAGCGGCGAAGAAGCTGCCGCTGCCGAAGGCGGCGAAGAAGCCTGATCTTATTCGGGTGGCCCCTCCCCCGGCGGGAGGGGCCTTCCACGAAAGGCACTAGCGATGCAGCTCTGGGTCGGCCTTGGCAATCCCGGGCCCCAATATGCGATGCACCGCCACAATGTCGGCTTCATGGCCGCCGATGTCATCGCCGATGTCCATGATTTCCCCACGCCCGCGAAGAAATTCCAGGGCTGGATCCAGGACGGGCGCATCGGATCGCAGCGCATCCTGCTGCTCAAACCCGGCACCTTCATGAACGAAAGCGGCCGCAGCGTGCGCGCCGCGCTCGATTTCTATAAATTGACCCCGCAGGACGTCACCGCCTTCTACGACGAGCTCGACCTTGCGCCGATGAAGGTCAAGATCAAACAGGGCGGCGGCGCGGCGGGCCACAACGGCATTCGCAGCATGATCCAGCATATCGGCGATGATTTCCGCCGCGTGCGCATCGGCATCGGCCATCCGGGGCACAAGGACCGCGTGACCGGCCATGTGCTGGGCAATTATCACAAGAGCGAGATGGAGCCGCTGATCGACCTGCTCGGCGCGATCGCCGCCGAAGCGAAGTGGCTCGCCGACGGCGACGATGTGCGGTTCCAGAGCGATCTGGCGCTGCGTTTGCAGCTGTGATCTCCATCCGACCGGCAACGGCAGCCGATCGCGATGCCGCGGTCGGGATTTGGGAAGCATGCGGGCTCACCCGTCCGTGGAACGACCCTTTTGCAGACTTCCAGCGAGCGCTGGATCATGTCGCATCGACAGTTATCGTGGCGGAACAAGACGCGCGGATTGTCGGCACTGTCATGACCGGCTTTGACGGGCATCGCGGGTGGATTTACTATCTGGGGGTCGCACCGGATCGGCGCGGGCGCAGCGCGGCGCGACAATTGCTCGAAAGCGCCTGCGACTGGTTGCGGCTTTGCGATTGTCCGAAAGTCGAACTGATGCTTCGCGCGGGCAATCCTGCCGAACAATTCTATGAACATCTTGGCTGGGAACGACAGGATGTCCACGTGTTTGGCCGGTGGCTGGACCGGGCGCCGATCGGTGGCGAGCCGCCCCTGTAACACGAGCGTCACGCAAATCCTGTTTTCCCGACATGGTGAAGCCACGGAGCTGACACCTCTCTCTGCAATCGGTGCGCCACCTCATAGCCGGGCTGTCCAGCCCGGGGCTCAACCGAAACAGGGGACTGCATGTCACATCTTACCGACGAAGCCCGCGCGCCTTATCGCGGCGAAACCACCGACCTTTGTGCGCCCGACAGCCTCGAGGCGATCGTAGCCGAAAATCCGTCGCGGCGGACGCTGCTGCGGAACGGCCTGCTCGGGCTGTCGGTGCTTCCCGCCGCGGCGCTGGCGGCGTGCGGCGACACCAGCGGCGATCCCACCGTCACGCTTCCGCCTGCTCCGACCCCCACCCCCACACCGACCCCGACGCCGACGCCGGGCAGCTTTGTGGTGACGTTCGCCGCGGTCGCCGCCAACCAGAACGACGCCGTGACGGTTCCCGCCGGTTATACGGTCGATGTGCTGCTGAAGGCCGGCGATTCGGTCGAGGCAGGCACGCCCTATTCGGGCAGCTTCCCTACCCCCGCGGTCGCCGAGAAATGGGCCGGCGGCAACCATGACGGCATGGAATATTTCGCCTTTCCGGGCGTCGACGCCAACAACCGTGGCATCCTCGCGATGAACTACGAATATCCCGATTTCAACATATTGATGGCGGGCAGCTATAACGCAGCGACCGCCACCGCCGACCAGAAAGCGATCGCGCTGTCGGCGGTCGGGATCGGCGTCGTCGAGATTTCCAAGGGCAGCGACGGAAAATGGGCGGTCCAGGCCGGATCGACCTATAACCGCCGCTATACCGGCAACAGCAGCTACCGCGCCGGCGGCCCCGCCGCGGGCCTGCTGTCGGGGTCGATCAAGGGCATGCTGAACAATTGTGCGAGCGGCCGCACTCCGTGGGATACATACCTGACCTGCGAGGAGACGACCGACAATTATCTCGACCCGACGCAGCCCGCGCGCGATTATGGCTGGGTGGTCGAGATCGATCCGCTGCGCGAACTGGCCGCGCCGACCAAGCGCACCGCGATGGGTCGCTTCAGCCACGAGAATGTGGCCTTCATGACGAACAGCGACCGCCGCGTCGCCTTTTACATGGGCGACGATTCCACACCGGGCTGCATCTATAAATTCGTGCCCGACCGGGCGTACAGCGCATCGAACCGCGCGGCGAACACCGACCTGCTCGACTATGGCACGCTGTATGTCGCGCGTTTCAACGGCAACGGCACGGGCGAGTGGCGCGCGCTGGTCGTCGGACAGAACGGCCTGACCGCGGGCGCCTCGGATCCGGGCAATGTCAGCCAGAGCACGACGCCGCCGGCACCGACGATCGTCAATTTCAACAATCAGGCCGATGTGCTGATCAACTGCCCGTCGGCAGCCCGCGTCGCCGGCGGCACCGTGATGGATCGTCCCGAATGGGTGACCGTCGCCCCCGACAACAAGGCGGTCTTCGTGACGCTGACCAACAACAGCGGCCGCCGCGTCACCGACCCGATGAACCCGCGCGTCACCAACCTGCACGGGCACATCATCAAGTTCCGCGAAGAAGGCGATTCGCCGCTGGCGACGAAGTTCAGCTGGGAAATCTTCCTCACCGCCGGCGATCCGTCGCTGGCGTCGGGGGGCAGCAACCTGGTCGGCAATATCAATGGCGACACCTTCTCCAGCCCCGACGGGCTGCGCATCGACCCGCAGGGCCGCATGTGGGTGCAGACCGACCATAGCGTGCCGGGCAACTCGGGTGTCGCGGGCCGCACCATCGACCAGGCCTTTGGTCACAATGCGATGTTCTACGTCGACCAGGTGAGCAAGCAGTCGAAGCGCTTCCTCGTCGGCCCGCTGGGCTGCGAGATCACCGGCCTTGCCTATACGCCCGACCTCAAGACCTTCTTCGTCAACATCCAGCATCCGACCGGCAACTGGCCGGTCGCCGGCCAACAGCCGCGTTCGTCGACGATCGTCGTGCGGCGGACCGACAGCCAGCCGGTTGGCGCCTGATTGAAATGCGCCGCCTACCCCTCCGACGGGGGTGGGCGGCTGCGTTTTTTCCAATGCGGAACGTCAGCCGCCGGCCCTTTTCGGGGGCGGCGGCGGCGATCCGTCGGGGGTTTGCGACATCAGTATCACGCACATCGTCCGGTGCACCCGGTGCGTCCCGCACCCGACGCCGGCGTAGCGGTGCGTCGGACGGAGCAGGCTGTGGCGGTGGCCGCGGCCGGGCACACCGTCATCGATCAGCAATTGATCGACCACCCCCTCCGGGCTGTGGTGGCCATAGGTGATGACCTCGTTGACATAGGGCCCGCCGCCGCGCGCCTTCATCCGCTCGCCGGGGCCGCGGCCATTCGTGTAATGGCCGACCGCGCCCGAGCGCGACTGGGCCGCAACATGGTCGGCGGCGGCGCGCGCCAGCGTATCGCTCCACGTCATTTCAGGCAGCGGCTTTTCGTGGCGCAAATCGCGGATCGCCTCGTCGACCGCGGCGACCCCCTCGTTCGTCATGATGTCGATTTCGCTGCCTTCTTCGGCGATCAGCAGCTTGCCCTCAAACCGCGGACGATAGTCGCGCAAGAAATCGGCATAGGCGGCGGGGTCGCTGCGAAAGTGATTGAGTTCGGCAAGGACGCCGGCCTCGAAACGGCTGGAGGCGGCAGCGGCGCCCGCCGCGCCAAACGCCAGCGCCAGTGCGGCGGCCGCCCATCGATAGTGTTTCGTCATAATGCAGACGATAAAGGCGCAAGGCTGAACCTGCCGCAACCATAATCTGGCGCGTGCCAAAGACTGGCGTCGGGGCCAAGTTGGCGCTAGGGGCGCTGCAACACCGGCCGCACGCCGGCTACACGGAGTTTTTATGGGTTTCAAATGCGGGATCGTCGGATTGCCCAATGTCGGCAAGTCCACCCTGTTCAACGCGCTGACCGAAACGGCGGCGGCGCAGGCGGCCAACTATCCCTTCTGCACGATCGAGCCGAATATCGGCAATGTCGCGGTGCCCGACGCGCGGCTCGAAAAGCTGGCGGCGATCGCGGGCAGCAAGAAGATCATCGCGACCCAGCTCGCCTTCGTCGACATCGCCGGCCTCGTGCGCGGCGCGTCGAAGGGCGAAGGGCTGGGCAACCAGTTCCTCGGCAACATCCGCGAAGTCGACGCGATCGTCCATGTCCTGCGCTGTTTCGAGGATGACGACATCCAGCATGTCGAGAACAAGGTCGACCCGGTCGCCGATGCCGAAACGGTCGAAACCGAATTGCTGCTCTCCGACCTCGAAAGCCTCGAAAAACGCGTCCCCGCGTTCGCCAAGAAAGCCGCACAGGGCGACAAGGAATCGAAAATCGCCGCCTCGGTGCTCGGCCAGGCGCTCGAGCTGCTGCGCGAGGGTAAGCCCGCGCGGCTGACCGATCCCAAGGATGAGGAAGAGGCCCGCGTGCTGCGCACCGCGCAACTGCTGACCTCGAAACCCGTCCTCTATGTCTGCAACGTCGACGAGGGCAGCGCCGCGAACGGCAACGCCTTTTCCGAAAAGGTCTTTGCCAAGGCGGCCGCCGAAGGCGCGCAGGCGGTCGTCGTTTCGGCGGCGATCGAAAGCGAGCTGGTGACGATGGACATGACCGACCGGCTCGAGTTCCTCGAAGAAATGGGCCTCCACGAAACCGGCCTCGCGCGCGTTATTCGCGCGGGTTACGAGCTGCTCCACCTCATCACCTTCTTCACCGTCGGGCCGCAGGAAGCGCGCGCATGGACGGTCCACACCGGCGCCACCGCCCCCGAGGCCGCGGGCGAGATCCACAGCGATTTCCAGAAGGGCTTCATCCGCGCCGAGACGATCGCTTATGACGATTATGTCGTGCTCGGCGGCGAAGCGCGTGCGCGCGAAGCGGGCAAGCTGCGCGCCGAGGGCAAGGCTTATGTCGTGCACGACGGTGACGTCATGCATTTCCTGCATAGCTGATCCGGCTTCTTATTCCCTTTCGACTGCCTGCCTGCGGCAGTGGCTGAGGACGGGGTGGTTCGATATCCCGCGCGCGGCGGCATGCGCCCTGGATCGGGCCGGCTTATAGGCCGTTGCGACAGCCCGGCCGACGCGGAAATATATTCCAAAGTTCAGGAAAATTCACGCTATCCGCTCCCTGATTTGCCTCCCTGGGCGTGCTGGACGCGATCGGCGGTCCCACCGTTGCCACTCCCGCACGCCGGGCAGCGACCGCTTTTGTCCACATATTGAAAGAGCCGGATGAAGGCTGACACAGCCAGATAATGTAGGACAGCGTTTATTTTGGCGAGCGGCCGATGACGGCCTTGGCGTGGGAAGTGGTCGGTTGTTATCCCGGCTTCGCCATCCCGGACCTGATCCGGGATCCATAGCCGCGCCGTCGTCATGGATCCCGGATCAAGTCCGGGATCCATGACGATGAAGGGAAGGGCAGCTTCCGGTCGTTAGCCGAGGTTGCGGAACGGTTTACGGTTCGAATGCCGCCAGGATCGGGCATGGTCCCTTGTCGCTCGCCGCGCATTGGTCGGCGAGGCGTGCGAGGGCGGCGCGCGTTGCTGTCATTTGTACGATCTTTTCGTCGAGCACCTCGATCCGCTGCCGCGCCAGCGTCCGCACGCGCACCCGGTCGTCGCTGGCCTCCAACGCGAGCAGTTCGGAAATTTCATCGAGCGTGAAGCCCGACGCCTGCGCCGATCGGATGAATTTCAGCCGCCTGAGGTCATCCTCGCCATAGCGGCGGATCCCGCCGCCCCAGCCGTCGCCGCCGCTGCGCGCGGGTATATCGAGCAAGCCGCGGCGCTGGTAATAGCGCACCGTTTCGACCCCGACGTCGCCCGCCTTCGCCAATTTCCCGATCGTGAGCTGCACCGCTTGACTCCGTACTATGGTACGGACGCTATATGGGGTGCATGACAAAACAAGCAACACTCCATCGCATGGTCATGCCGGGTCACACCTGCCCCTATGGCCTCAAGTCAAAACATCTGCTCGAAAGGAAAGGCTTTACGGTCGACGACCAATGGCTGACCACGCGCGAGGAAACCGACGCGTTCAAGGCCAGGCATGGCGTCAAAACGACACCCCAGACCTTCATCGACGGCGTGCGCATCGGCGGCCACGACGATTTGCGCCGTCATTTCGGGCTGAAGGTCGCCGACCCCGATGCGGTGAGCTACACACCCGTGATCGCGCTGTTCGCGATGACCGCGCTGATGGCGCTTGCGGCGAGCTTTGCCGTCGAGGGCGACGCTTTCACGTTGCGCGCAGCCGAATGGTTCATCTCGTTCAGCATGATCGTGCTCGCGCTGCTCAAATTGCAGGATGTAGACAAGTTCGCGACGATGTTCCTGAACTATGACCTGCTCGCGAAACGCTGGGTGCCCTATGCGAGCATCTACCCCTTTGCCGAGGGACTCGCCGGCGTGCTGATGACCGCGCACGCGCTGCCCTGGCTGTCCATCCCGGTCGCGCTGTTCATCGGCGGGATCGGCGCGACGTCGGTGTTCAAGGCGGTCTATATCGACAAGCGCGAACTTAAATGCGCTTGCGTCGGCGGCAGCAGCAAGGTGCCATTGGGCTTCGTCTCGCTGACCGAAAATGTGATGATGGTCGCGATGGCGCTGTGGATGGCGCGGATGTGGGTGTAACCGGCGCAGCCATCGGTCATTGATGAAACGCATGGCTCGGCTATCGAGGGGCATCGATTCGCGCCCTTACGGAGCCCAGCCATGTATAACCGCCGCCACTTCCTTGCCGGGGCGACCCTCGCCGGCCTTGCGGCCCCCGCGATCGTCCGCGCGCAGGGCATATTGCGCGACTTCCCCTTCAAGCTGGGCGTCGCGGCGGGCGATCCGGCGAGCGACGGTTTCGTCATCTGGACGCGCCTCGCCCCCGAACCGATGGAGCGCCACGGCGGGATGCCGCTGGCGAACGTGCCGGTCGAGTGGGAAGTCGCGAGCGATACGGGCTTTCGCGATGTCGTGGCGAAGGGCACCGAACTCGCACGGCCCGAGCTCGGGCACAGTGTTCATGTCGAGGTCGCGGGGCTCCAGCCCGATCGGCCCTATTATTACCGCTTCACCGCCGGCGGCGAACGCAGCCTACGCGGCCGCGCGCGCACCCTGCCCGCGCCCGGCGCGCGCACCGATGCGCTGAAGTTCGGCGTCGCGGGCTGCCAGCATTTCGAGGCGGGCTTTTTCGGCGCCTATCGCCACCTCGCGCGCGAAGATCTCGCCTTCGTCTATCATTATGGCGACTTCATTTACGAATATAGCGAGGAATATCTGTTCAACACGGGGCTGCCGACGCGGCCCGTGCGCCAGCATGCGTTTCGTGCGCTTGTCGACCTCGACGATTTCCGCACCGCCTATTCGCAGCAGCTTGGCGACATCGACTTGCAGGCGGCGCGGTCGGTTCACGCCTTCCTGTCGAGCTTCGACGATCATGAAATCCGCAACGACTGGGTCTCGGACCTCGACAACTGGAAAATGGGGCTCGACGGCAACGATCCCGACGCGGCTTCGCCCGAAGTCTTCATGCTGAAGAAGCAGGCGGCGATGCAGGCGTGGTACGAGCATATGCCGGTGCGCAAGGCGCTGCTGCCGCGCGGCGGGATGGTCGCGCTGAACCGCGAGCTGCGCTACGGTGATCTGATGGCGATGCAGTTGCTCGACACGCGGCAATATCGCACCGACCAGCCGTGCGGCGACGGGTTCAAGCCCGCATGCCCCGATGTGTTCGCCAAGGACGCGCAGGTGCTGGGCCGCGCGCAGGAGGAATGGCTCGGCCGCAACCTCGGTGCCGGCGGCGCGACGTGGAACGCCTTTGCCCAGCAGATCACGATGATGTCGCTCGACCGGCGGCGGAAGGACGACGAGCCGAAGAAGATCGTGAACCTCGACAGCTGGGCGGGTTATGAGGCGCCGCGCGAACGCGTGCTGTCGCGCATGGCGGGGCTCAAGAATAATGTCGTGCTGACCGGCGACGAGCATCAGAATTTCTGCGGCGACCTCGTCCGACAAGACAAGGTCGTCGGCGCCGAATTCGTCGCAACGTCGATTTCGAGCGGTGGCGACGGCAGCGACAAGCGGGGCGGCACCGATACGTTCCTGGCGCTCAACCCCGAGCTCAAATTCGCGAACGACCAGCGCGGCTATATCGTGTGCGACGTCAACCGCGAGGCGTGGCAAACCCATTTCATGGTCGTCGACAAGGTGACGACCCCGGTCAACACGCTGTCGAAGCGCGCGACGGGCGTCGTCGAAAATGGCGTCGCCGGGATCAAGATGGCGTGAGCTGTCGCCGGGGCGTCACACAACGGCCATAGCGGAGCAGCCATGATACGCTTTGCCTCGCTACTACTGTTCTCGCTGCTGCTCACCTCCGCGCCCGCGCAGGCGCAGGAGGCGCGCAAGCCCGTCACCATATTGATCTCGATCGACGGCTTTCGCGCCGATTATCTCGATCGCGGCATCACACCCAACCTGTCGCGGCTCGCGGCCGAGGGTGCGCGCGGCAAGCTGCGCCCGTCCTTCCCGACCAAGACCTTTCCCAACCATTATGCGATCGTCACCGGTAAGCGGCCCGACAATAATGGCATCACCGGCAACAATATGCTCGATCCGCGGCGACCGGGGGTGAAGTTCAGCCTCGGCGATCCGAAGCAGGCGCTCGATCCCTTTTGGTGGGACGAAGCCGAACCCGCTTGGATCACCGCGGGCAAGGCGGGGGTGCGCAGCGCGACGATGTTCTGGCCGGGGAGCGAGGTTGCGATCCACGAGGTACGGCCGCCCGACTGGCTGCGCTATGACGAACATGTCGGCTACGCACAGCGGGTCAACACGGTACTCGACTGGATGCGCCGCCCCGCCGACATCCGTCCGGCCTTTGCCACCCTCTATTTCGAAGCGGTCGATGGTGCGGGGCATGAATTCGGACCCGATAGTGCCGAAGTGAATGCCGCGATTTCGAACGTCGACGCCCGCATCGGCGATCTCGTCGCCGGGCTCGCGGCGATGGGCCAGCCCGCGCAGATCATCGTCGTCGCCGATCATGGTATGCGCGCGATCGACGAAAGCCGCGTGATCCAGCTCGCCGACATGATCGATTTGCCGAGTATCATCGCGGTCGAAACCGGCCCCTACGCCGCGATCGAGCCCGCTGCCGGCACCGACGACCGCGTTGCAAAGGCACTGCTGAAACCGCACGACCATATGACCTGCAACCGCCGCGAAGAGCTGCCCGAACGGCTCCATTATGGCCGCAACCCGCGCGTCGCCGCGATCATCTGTATCGCCGAACCCGGCTGGTCGATCCTCGCGGGTCCACCGACATGGCCCGTCAAGGGCGGCGCGCACGGTTATGACAATCAGGACCCCCAAATGCTGGCGCTGTTCGTCGCGTCCAACGCCGGGCTGTCGGGCGATGTCGGCATCATCGACAATATCGAGGTCTATCCGCTGCTGATGGAGCTGGTCGGCGTCGCGCCGCTGCCGAGCGACGCGGCGGGCGTGCTCGTCAAGGCGCGGCGCTGATCAGTCGCGCAGCACCGCCATCGCGTGGATCGATGCCGTCGGCGCGTTGACAATCTGGAGCAGGTAACGCCCCTGCGTCACATCGAATTCGACCATCTTACGAATGCCCGAGCAGGCGGGACCGTGCCCGTGCGCGACCGATTTCACCCTGGCGCCGTCGCGCACCATGTCGATCCACGCCCCGGCATCGAGGGCAACGACCAGCCGCCCCGGCTTTTCGACCGCGATCGGGATCATGCCGCCGAATTTGTGAACGTCGGGCTTGCGTTCAGAGGCGATGCCGTAGCGCAGGCTTTCGAAGCGATGCAGCGGCAGTTCGGTCTTCGCCGGCCCCAGGAGTGACCAGTCGGCCGCGAGATCGGCGCCATAGGCATAGATCGTCCTGCTCGACGCGGCGCGCGCCCAGTCGGCGAGCTCGGGCGGCAGGACGGGTGTGGCGGGGCATGCAGCGGGAGCTTCGGCAGCAGCAGCCGGGTCCATGGCCGGAATGCTGCCGATCATGGCGGCCAGTGCCGGAATTCCATACCAAAGCCGCATCTCCAACCTCCTATTGCCGTTCGGGTCGCTGCTCCGCCCAGGTGAGGATGGCGTCGAGCGCGGGGCACAGCGCCTGCCCCCAGTCGGTGATGCCATATTCGACCTTGGGCGGCACCTGATGGTGCACGATCCGGCAGACGATGCCGTCGCTTTCCATCTGTCGCAACTGCTGGATCAGCATTTTTTGCGAGATGCCGGGGATCGCGCGTTCCAGATCGGAAAAACGCAGCAGCTTGCCGCCAAAAAGATGGAAGAGGATGATGAACTTCCAGCGTCCTTCCAGCATGCGAAAGGCCTGCTCCACACCGGCGGCGGCGCTCATGGCGGTATATCCGGCCTTACCCAAAGGTCAGTACCTTACTTTTTCGTGTGTTCTTGTCATTTGGAAAGCTTAGAAACATCTAGGGGCAGAGACAATCAACGATGCAAAAGGACCCCGCCATGCCGCTTGATATTCCCAACCCCATCGCCGCCTATTTCGCCGCCGACCGCCACGATGCCGAGGCGGTAGCCGCCTGTTTCACCGACGGCGCGATTGTGAAGGATGAAGGACGGACGCATAGCGGAAAAGCCGAGATCGCGGCTTGGAAGCGCGATATTGCGGCGAAAATCAGCTACACCAGCACGCCCATCGCAATCGCCGCGCAGGACGGAAAAACCGTCGTCACCTGTCACATCGTCGGGAATTTTGCGGGCGGTGAGGTCGACCTCCGGCACTTCTTCGTCACCGACGGTGAAAAGATCTCGTCGCTGGAAATCATCCCCTGAACGGGTCACTTCCTCCCGAACAATTTCTCGACATCGTCCATCGCCAGCTTCACCCAGGTCGGGCGGCCGTGATTGCACTGGCCGCTGTGCGGCGTCACCTCCATCGTGCGGAGCAGCGCGTTCATCTCGGCGACGCTGAGCGTGCGGCCGGCGCGGACTGAGCCGTGGCATGCCATCGTTGCCGCCACCAGTTCGAGGCGTTCGCTGAGGCCGAGCGCGGCGTCGTAACCCGCGAGGTCATCGGCGATGTCGGTGACGAGTTTGCGGCAATCGATCGCGCCAAGCATCGCCGGCGTGGCGCGGACCATTACCGCGGCGGGGCCGAAGCGTTCGAGTTCGACGCCGAGCGCGGCGAGCTGCGGCGCGGCGGCTTCGAGCCGGTCGCACGCGGGCTCGTCGAGTTCGACGACTTCGGGGAGTAATAGCCCCTGCGAGGACACCGCCTGCCCGCTCATGCCGCGGCGCAGTTGCTCGAGCACGAGCCGCTCGTGCGCGGCGTGCTGGTCGACGATGACGAGGCCGTCCTCGGCCTCGGCGACGATATAGGTGCGCGCGATCTGGCCACGCGCGATACCGAGCGGGTGGGCTTCGACTTCGGGCGGCGGCGCGAACGCGACCTCAGCGCGGCCGGCGAGCGGCGCGGCCGACGCGAAGGGCGTGATGCGGTCATAGACGCGCGCGACATCCGCGGCGGCAGGCGCGATGTCGGCGCCGAACAGATGCACCGCAGGCTCGGTACGGTGGCCGAACAGGAAACCCGTCGCAGGCTCAGGCGCGACCGGTTCCTGCTGCCACGCCGCCAGCGCGGCTTCGGCGGGGCGCTGGACGCTGCGGAAACCATGCTCGTCGAGCGCGCGGCGGAGGCCGCCGACGATCATGCCGCGAATGAGCTGCGGGTCGCGGAAGCGCACCTCCGTCTTGGCCGGATGGACGTTCACATCGACCTCGCCGGTCGGCACGTCGAGGAAGAGCGCGACGACCGGATGGCGATCGCGCGCGAGCAAATCGGCATAGGCGCCGCGCAGCGCCCCGACGAGCAGCCGGTCCTTCACCGGGCGGCCGTTGACGAACAGATATTGATGGTCGGCGATACCGCGATTGTAGGTCGGCAGGCTGATGACGCCGCCCAGATGCACCTCGCCGCGGTCGACATCCACGCCAATGCTGTTCGCAGCGAGATCCCGCTGCGTCAGCGCTGCGACGCGCGTCAGCTGATCCTGTCCGCCCTGCACGTCGAGCACGCGGCGCCCGTTATGCTCGACGGTGAAGCCGACGTCGGGCCGCGCCATCGCGAGCCGTTTCACCACATCGATGCACGCGGCATATTCGCTGCGTCCGCTGCGCAGGAATTTGCGCCGCGCCGGTACGCGCGCGAACAGATCCTCGACGACGACGCGCGTGCCTTTTGCGAGCGCCGCGGGCCCTTCGGCGGTCACCGCGCCATTGTCGACGACGCGCCGCCAACCGTCGCCGCCCGCCACGCGGCTTTCGAGCGTCAGCCGCGCAACGCTGGCGATCGAGGGCAAAGCCTCGCCGCGGAACCCCAATGTCGTAACGTCCTCGATCGCATCGTCGGGCAGCTTCGACGTCGCATGGCGTTCGAGTGCGAGCGCCATGTCGGACGCGGTCATTCCGCAGCCGTCATCCTCGACTTCGAGCCGCGAAATCCCGCCCTCGGCGATTCGCACCGAAATGCGAGTCGAACCCGCGTCGATAGCGTTTTCAACCAGTTCTTTGAGCGCTGCGGCGGGTCTTTCGACCACTTCACCGGCTGCGATCCGATTTACGAGCTTTTCGGGCAGGCGACGTATTGACATGGAGCCTCTCCTAGCGCAGTCGGACGCAAATCGCGACCCACCCGCACAGCCCGATCTTCCTGTCCAGCCAGCCGTCCTCGGCAGAGCCGGAATCTCCCCCAGATTTGGTCCTGTTGTCGGCACGGGAACGCACAATATTTTGACGACGGTGGTGCGGCCCGTTCGAAAGCCGCGCTGTCGATGACAGGAAGCAGTATCGATGTCCTTCTTTTCCCGCTGGTTCAAATTCAATTCCCAAGACATGGCAATCGACCTCGGCACCGCGAACACCGTGGTCTACGTACGCGGTAAAGGGATCGTCCTGAACGAACCTTCGGTCGTCGCGGTCGAGACGATCAACGGGATCAAGCGGGTCAAGGCAGTCGGCGACGACGCCAAGCTGATGATGGGCAAGACCCCCGACAGCATCGAGGCGATCCGCCCGCTGCGCGATGGCGTCATCGCCGACATCGACGTCGCCGAACAGATGATCAAGCATTTCATCACCAAGGTGCACGGCGGCAAGCCCAACGCGTTTCGCAGCCCCGAAATCGTGATCTGCGTGCCCTCGGGCTCGACCAGCGTCGAACGCCGCGCGATCCGCGACGCGGCATCGAACGCCGGCGCGAGCGAAGTGTGGCTGATCGAGGAGCCGATGGCGGCCGCGATCGGCGCCGACATGCCCGTCACCGAACCGATCGGTTCGATGGTCGTCGACATCGGCGGCGGCACGACCGAAGTCGCGGTGCTTTCGCTGCGCGGCCTCGCCTACACCACGTCGGTCCGCGCCGGCGGCGACAAGATGGACGAAGCGATCGTCTCCTATGTCCGCCGACACCATAATCTGCTGATCGGCGAAGCGACCGCCGAACGGATCAAGAAGGATTTCGGCATCGCGCGCACCCCCGCCGACGGCGTCGGGCTGACGATCCACATCAAGGGCCGCGACCTGGTGAACGGCGTGCCCAAGGAAATCTCGATCAACCAGGCGCAGATCGCCGAAGCACTGTCCGAACCGATCGGCACGATCGTCGAGGGCGTGCGCATCGCGCTGGAAAACACCGCCCCCGAGCTGGCGGCCGACATCGTCGACCAGGGCATCGTGCTCACCGGCGGCGGCGCGCTGATCGCCGAGCTCGACGAACTGCTCAAGGACGCGACCGGGCTGCCGGTCACGGTGGCGGACGATCCGTTGACCTGCGTCGCGATCGGCACCGGCCGCGCGATGGAGGATCCGGCCTTCCGCGGCGTGCTGCAGCAAGCCTGATCGGGTAAAGCTGAACCATGGTCCGCCCGGCACATCAACGTCCGGGGCAATCCCGAAAGGCCCAGTACAGCCTGTTCGTTGCCTATGTCATTGCGGTGACCGGGGCGGTGGCGGGTTTATTGCTGGCGATCCTGTCGGTCGTTGACCCCATCGGCTTTGCCCAGCTGCGCGTGGCAAGCCAGGAAGTCACCGCGCCCGTCGCGCGCATTTCGCGCTCGATCATCGGATCGATTTCGGGCATCGACGACACCGTCGGCGCCTATGTCAGCGCCGGGACGCAGAACCGGCGGCTGCGCAAGGAGCTCGCCGACACCCGCCGCGAGCTGGTCGCGACAAGTTCGCTGCAGGAAGAAAACCGCCAGCTGAAGGCGCTGCTGAAGCTGCAGGAAACCGACAAGACCGCGCTCGCAAACGGCTATCTCCTGACCTCGACATCGACGAGCAGCAAGCGCATCGCGCTGCTCAGCATCGGCCGCAACCTGGGCGTCGCCTCGGGCCAGCCGGTGATTGGCGCCGACGGGCTGATCGGCCGCGTATTGAGCGCCGGGCCATCGGTGTCGCAGGTGCTGCTGCTGACCGATGTCGACAATATCGTCCCCGTCCGCCGCGCGCGCGACGGCCTGCCCGCGCTGGCCAATGGCCGCGGCAACGGCGACCTCGACATCCGTACGCTCAATATCGCCAACAACCCGTTCAAGCCCGGCGACATCCTCGTTACCTCGGGCACCGGCGGGCTCTATCCGCCGAATATCCCGGTCGCGATCGTCGTGCGGCGGCAGGATGACGGCGCGCTCGCACGGCCGCTCGCCGACCCGGCAAAGGTCGACGCGGTGTCGGTGCTGCGCCCCTATACCCCCGACAATATCGAGGCCCAGGCCGCGCCGGCTCCCAACCCGGGCGGCGTGCCATGAACAAGGCCGCAGCCCGCCTCGGCGAGCCGGCGTCGCTGTGGCGGATGCGGATGGTGCCCGTGGCGACGGTGATGTTCGCCTCGGCGCTGCCGCTGATGCTGCCGCTCGTTGCCAACTCGCCGGTGCTTCCGCCGCTGGGCCTCCTGTTCTTCCTCTGCTGGCAGTTGCTGCGCACCGAAATGTGGCCGGTGTGGATCGGGCTTCCGCTCGGGCTATGGGACGATCTGTTCAGCGGCCAGCCGATCGGCACCGCGGTCGGCCTGTGGACCCTCGCCAGCATTGCGATCCATTATTCGTCGCAGCGCATCTATTGGCGCGGTTTCCTGCATGATTGGGCGATCGCCGCGCTGCTGGTCGCGATCGTCCAGTCGCTCGCGGCGTTGATCGTCCATCCCGACGCACCAACGGGCCGCGTGCTGGGCCTCGTCGTGCCGCAGATCGTCGTTTCGGCGCTGCTGGTGCCGCTGTTCATGCGACTGACGGGCAAGTTTGACAATTTCCGACTGAGACGCCGATAATCCCCCATGCCGCGCAAGAAGAGTCCACCGATCACCGAAGCTTTTAGGGGCATTACCTTCACCCGCCGCGCGCTTGTCGTTGGCGGGGCGCAAGCGGCCGTCGGCGTCGCGCTCGCGGCGCGCATGGCCTATATTTCGATTGTCGACAACGACCGCTACGTCCTTGAATCCGAAAGCAATCGAGTCAATTTGACGCTGGTGCCGCCGCGGCGCGGCTGGATCGTCGACCGCCACGGCAAGGCGCTGGCGAACAACCGTGTCAGCCTGCGCATCGACATCATTCCCGACCGTCTGCACAACAAGGACCTGGTGCTGGGGCAGATCCAGACATTGCTGCGGCTCGACGGCGACACGATGGAGCGGATCAACCGCGACCTGAAGGCGGCATCGGGGTTCCAGCCCGTCGCGGTCGCCGAGGACATGACCGAGGCCGAATATAGCTCGATCCTCGTTCGCCTGCCTGAACTGCCCGGAATCGCGCCGCAGCGCGGCTTTGCCCGCAACTATCCGACCGGTGCCGCGGTCGGCCACCTGATCGGCTATGTCGGCGCCCCGACCGCCGAGGAATATCGGCAGGTCAAGGATCCGCTCTACATCACGCCCGGGTTCAAGACCGGCAAGGACGGGCTCGAGAAATATTTCCAGCCGATGCTGCGCGGCGACCCCGGTGCCAAGCGCGTCGAGGTGACCGCGCGCGGCAAGGTGGTACGCGAACTGGGCGTCAAGCCCGACGCGCAAGGCAAGACCGTGCACCTGACGATCGACGCCGACCTGCAGGAATTTGTCGCGCGGCGCATGGGGCGCGAGTCGGGCGCGGCGGTCGTGATCGATTGCCAAAACGGCGACATCCTCTCCTTCGTCTCGATGCCCAGCTTCGACCCCAACAGTTTTTCGGACGGCATCAGCAACAGCGAATATAGCTGGCTGCGCGCCGACGATCACCAGCCGCTGATCAACAAGGCGACGCGCGGCCTCTATCCGCCGGGATCGACGCTGAAACCGATGGCCGCGATTGCGGCGATCGAACATGGCGTCGATCCCAGCGAGCGCCATACCTGTGTCGGCGGCTATCGCCTCGGCAGCCGCTTCTTCCGCTGCCTCGGCGTGCACGGCAGCCTCGACATGCCCTCCGCGATCATGAAAAGCTGCAACAGCTATTTCTACTGGCTCGCCCACCGGCTCGGCTATGACGCGATCGCTCCGACCGCGAAGCTGATGGGCCTCGGCGAGGAGTTCCAGCTCGCGGGCAGCAATCAGCGTTTCGGCACCATCCCGGACAGTGCGTGGAAGATGCGCAAATATGACCAGCCATGGTCGGCGTCCGATTCGCTCAACGCGGTCATTGGACAGGGCTATGTCAGCGTGAACCCGCTCCAGCTCGCGGTCATGGCGTCGCGGATCGCATCGGGTCGCCGGCTTTATCCGCGCCTGATCAATCGCGAATTCAAGAACGAGCCCCTGCCCTTCTCGCCCGAAGCGCTCGCGGTCGCGCGCCACGGCATGGACCTCGTCGTCAACGGCGCCGGCACGGCGGTGCGCAGCCGCCTGCCGCTCGACGGCATCACGATGGCGGGCAAGACCGGGACGGCGCAGGTACGCGGGCTCGGCACGGGCAATGGCAAAGGCGGCACCTGGAAATTTCGCGATCACGGCCTGTTCATCGGCTTCGCGCCGGTCGTCAATCCGCGCTATGCCACCGCCGTCGTGATCGAGCACGGCTTGGGCGGTGCGCGCGCCGCCGCGCCGGTGGCCAAGGATTTCATGACGTTCCTCTTTGACCGCGAAAAGGCGATGGCGGCGCTCGAGACGTTCGAGGCCGGTTGGGGCGGCACGATCAAGGAGCGGATGGACCGCGACTATGCCGCATGGAAATCGGGCGCGTCGAGCGATCCCGAGCCCGGGGTGCCGCAATGATCCCCGTCCCGCCAGCCATCCAGCGGATCCCGTGGAAACTGATCGCCATCCTCGGCGGCATCACCGGTTTCGGGCTGCTCGTCCTCTATTCGGCGGCGGGCGGCAACTGGTCGCCATGGGCGTTACAGCAGGGCATCCGCTTTCTCATTTTCCTGACAGTGGCGCTTGTGATCGGGCGCTTCCCGCTCCGTATCTTCGAGGATTTTTCCTATCTCGCCTATATCGGCGTGCTGATATTGCTGATCGCGGTCGAGCTTTTGGGCTTCGTCGGCGGGGGCAGCCAGCGATGGCTCAATCTCGGCTTCATGAACCTGCAGCCGTCCGAGCTGATGAAGGTGGCGATCGTCGTCGCGCTCGCGCGCTTCTATGCGCAATTGCCACCGGGAAATATGCGGACCTTTACCGCGCTTTGGCCCGCGCTGGTGATGATCGGAATTCCGGCTGCGCTTGTCATGCTGCAACCCGACCTTGGCACCGCATTGTCCATCTGTATCGGCGGCGTGATCGTGATGTTCGTCGCCGGCCTGCCCTTCTGGTGGTTCGGGAGCGCCGCGGTCGCGGGCGCGGCGGCGCTGCCCATCCTTTTCTCCTTCCTCCACGACTATCAGCAAAAGCGCGTGCTGATCTTCCTCGACCCCGAAAGCGATCCCTTGGGCGCGGGCTATCATATCAGCCAGTCGAAGATCGCGATCGGATCGGGCGGCATCGGCGGCAAGGGCTTCCTCAACGGGTCGCAAAGCCACCTCGACTATCTGCCCGAAGGCCACACCGACTTCATCTTCGCGACCATGGCGGAGGAATGGGGGCTGATCGGGGGCCTTGCGCTGCTGTTCGGCTTCTTCCTGCTGCTGCGCTGGTCGACGCGTGTCGCGCTACGCGCGCGGACGCGTTTTGGCCAGCTGACCGCGGCGGGGCTGACCATGACGATCTTTTTCTACATCGCGATCAACCTGATGATGGTGATGGGCCTGGCGCCGGTCGTCGGGATCCCCCTGCCGCTCTTTTCCTATGGCGGCTCGTCGATGCTGACGATCATGACCTGCGTCGGCATCATCCTCGCGATCGAAAACGACAGCAAAACGGGCACGCGGCGCTTTCACTGACAAAAAACTTCGGGAAAAAAGATGCCGGGGCATTGCCATCCCCACAGAGCCATGATAGCGGGCCGCTCGCTTCGCAGCAAAGAGGGCTTCTTCTTCGCTGCAGGGCACGCCGAAAACCGGCAGTGGACGCATAGCTCAGTTGGTAGAGCAGCTGACTCTTAATCAGCGGGTCCTAGGTTCGAGCCCTAGTGCGTCCACCATTATTTTCAAAGACTTAGGCCGCGTTTTTGATCTAGATTTCGTGCTGATTTTATGCCCGTAATCACCGGGCAATCACGCTCAGTTCGCTCAAATCCCTGCGCCTGATGTCGGACAGCTTCATATTTCCCAGTGCGGGAACGGCATGCTGGATCAACATCGCTCGCATCCGTTGCCAATCCTTCCAACGTCGTTTCAGATAGCCTTCGGTAAAGGCTTTCGCGTAGGTGGCGAATCTAGTTCGACCTCGCGACGTCGGCGTTCACGTCTTTTGAGGACAGGATTCTTGCCCTTGTCGATCTGTCCCCCAAGCGCTGGATGAGGTTACACCCCAGCGAATTTCCCTGCCAGGCAGCAAGCCCCGCAATCGAGTCAGAATTCCACGACGGTCCATCGCAATAACCTCTCCGATGGTCAGGATAATGCTGGCTTAACCATATCGCAGTGCAGCATGGTGACTTGATCGAGGTTAACCTCGTCGCAACAGTAAGGGGTCGTTCGCCATGCCAAGCCTGTACATCTCGCCTGCCGGATCCGGGGACAAAAGCGGCAGCGATATCAACAACGCAGCGTCGATCGGTTCGCTCAACACAATGATCGGAAAGGCGGGGCCGGGGGGCGAGGTGCTGCTGCTGGCCGACCAGGGCGACTACAACGTCACCGGCATCCTCGGCATCACCCGCGGCGGGGCGGAGGGCCAGTCGGTAGTGGTGCGCGGCATCGATTCCGGCGGTAATGCCATGGCCGCGCATTTCGCCGGCTCGCGCCCGGCCGATTGGCAGGCGGGCGATGCCTCCGGCAACGAGCTGTTCAAACTCGGCACCGGCGCGGACAATCTCGAATTCCGCGACCTCAGGATCGACAATGTCGGCACGGCCTTCCGCGTCACCGCCGATCTCAGCAATCTCCATATCGAGGATGTCGACGCGAACAATGTCCGCCGCTTCTTCGAGGATTATTCCAGCGCGCCTTCGGGCACCGCGACGATCACCGGGCTGACGATCCGCGATGTCGACGTGCAGGGCTTCTCGAGGGTCGCGATCCGCCTCCAGTACGACACCAACAATGTGGTGATCGACAATGTCACGGCGGACATGGCCGGGCAAACGGGCGACGACCTGCCCGCGGGCGTCCATCTCGACGGCACCGTCCATAACGTCACGCTCAGCCAGGTGGTGATGGAGAATATCCAAAGCACCGCCGGCGCCTATTTCAACGGCGACGGCTTCGCGAGCGAGCGCGGCGTCTATGACGTGCGCTTCATCGACACGGTCGCGCGCGGCAACAGCGACGGCGGCTATGACCTCAAGTCGAGTGGCACCCTGGTCGTCCGCGCACTCAGCGAGGAGAACGGCCGCAACTACCGACTCTGGGGCGATGCGACGCTGATCGACTCGGTCGGCCTGAACCCGGTGCTGCGCGGCGGCATCTCCGAGCAGAACCAGCTCTGGCTCGACGACGACGCCAACGTCACCGTGATCGGCGGGCGCTTCGATGATGCCGGATCGCGCACCAAGGTGATCTCCTCGCTGGGGCAGCTCAATTTGCAGGGCGTCGAGATCACCCGGTCCGAACTCTCGACGCTCGCCACGCGCGATTCGCTCCCCGGCCTCAGCGGCGCCGAGACGATCCGCGAAACGCTGACCGTCGATCAGGGTGGCGCCTCGCCCGGCGCGACCGACTATATCGCGCTGCTTCCCCTGCCCGCCACCGCCACGGCGGATGCGCTGCAGGGCACCGCAGGCGACGACATCTTCCTTGTCGACGACACCGGCGACCGGATCATCGAGGCGGCCGACGCCGGGTTCGACCGGGTCGAGACGACGCTGGGCAGCTACACGCTCGCCGGCAATGTCGAGCAACTGATCCGCCGCGGCGCCGCCGATTTCACCGGCAATGGCAACACGCTCGCCAACGCGGTGATCGGCGGCGCGGGCAGCGACACGCTGGGCGGGCTCGGCGGCAATGACGACATCGCGGGCAATTCGGGCGACGATTGGCTCGTGGGCGGCAATGGCGAGGATCTGCTCCGGGGCCAGTCGGGCGCCGACATGCTGCTCGGCGGTTGGCAGTCGGACACGCTCACCGGCGGCACGGGCGCGGACCGGCTGGTCGGCGACCAGGAATGGCTGAGCAGCCAGGGCGCCAACGACCGGCTCGACGGCGGCGACGACGCCGACCTGCTGATCGGCGATGCGACCAATGTCTATGGCAGCGGCAAGGGGGGCAGCGACCGGCTGACCGGCGGCGCGGGCGACGACATCCTGATCGGCGACGGTGACGTGATGACGGACAGCGCCAGGGGCGGCGCCGACACGCTGGAGGGCGGCGACGGCAATGACTGGCTCTATGGCGACAGCCGGGAGTCGACCGCGACGGTAGCCGGCGGCGCCGACAAGCTCTATGGCGGCGACGGCCCCGATCACTTGATAGGCGGCGGCGGCAACGACCTGCTTGCGGGCGGCGCGGGCGCCGACTGGTTCGTGTTCGCGCCCGGCTCGGGCGCCGACGAAATCAGCGACTTCATCTCGGGCGCGGACCATATCGATCTCAGCGCTTTCGACATCGCGTATGAGCAACTCGGTTTCACGACGAGCGCGGACGGCGTCCGCATCACCATGGGCACGGACAGCATCTTCGTCCGCGGCGCGCAGGCGTTTTCGCCCAACGATTTCGTCTTCGGCTGACGCGTGCGTGCGGAGGCGCGCCGCACGGCTGGCGCGCGGCTCAGCCGAAGACGAAGTCCGCCTGATCGAGCGCGGCGACGCCGCGCACGAAGATCGTATCGGTGCCGCCCAGCTGGATCGTCACCCCCGCGCTGCTGGTGGTGAAGCGCAGCGCCTCATAGGCGATGTCGAAGGCGCTGAGGTCGATCCGGTCGGCCTCGGCGCCGCCGCGGGTGAAATCGGTGATCTCGTCGGCGCCCGAGCCCAACGCGAAGACGAACCGGTCAGCGCCCGCGCCGCCGGTCAGCTTGTCCGCCCCGCCCCGCGCGCCAGCCGCCATGTTCACCGCGTCGCCGTAGAGCACGTCGTTGCCGAGCCCGCCGATCAGCGTGTCCGCGCCGCCGACCCCGTTCACCGTCATGCTCATCCCGTCGCCGACCAGCACGTCATCGCCATCGCCACCGTCCAGCGTGTCCCTGGCGACGAGCGACGAGATCCATTCAGTATCGCCAACCAGAAGGTCGTTGCCCGCGCCGCCATATAGCCGGTCGGTCTGCTGCCCGCCGTACAGCGTGTCGTCGCCGTCCTCGCCGAAGAGCATATCCTCGTTCTTGCCGCCATCGAGCCGGTCGGCGCCAATGCCTCCCCGCAGCGTGTCGTTGCCGTCGTCGCCGGAGAGCGCGTCGTCGCCTTCGCCGCCGGTCAGCACATTGGCCCCAACGCTGCCCAGCAGCACATCCGCAAAGGCCGAGCCCTGCGCATTCTCGATACTGACCAGCCGGTCGCCCATGGCATCGCCGCCCGTCGCGGTCTGGGCGCGCAGGTTGACCAGCACGCCGCCGAGCGAGCCGGCATATTCCACCGTGTCCGATCCCGCGCCGCCATCGAGCACATCGCCGCCCGCCCCGCCACGCAGCACGTCCGCGCCGTCTCCGCCGGCCAGCCGATCCTCGCCGCCGCTGCCAACGACGAAATTGTCGAGCGCATTGCCGGTCATCGTAGCACCGATCGTCCCGGTATAGACCAGCTCCTCGATATTGGCGCCGAGCGTGTAGCTGGTCGCGGCGGTGCGGATGCGGTCGCGTCCCTCCCCCGCCGCCTCGATCACCTGGTCGCCCGCCTCATAGACGACATAAAGGTCGTTGCCGATGCCGCCGCGCATCACGTCATTGCCGCCGCCGCCGTCGAGCTGGTCGTCGCCCGCCCCGCCGACCAGCAGATCGTCGCCGCCGCGCCCATAGAGCATGTCGCCGGCCAGCGGATCGTCGCTGCCGGTGATGCTGTCGGAATAGTTGGAGCCGATCACCGTCTCGATGCCGAGCAACCGGTCTCCCTCCGCCTCGCCGCCGTGATTGACGTTGGTGACAAGGTTCACGGTGATCGCGGCGGACTTGGTATAGTCGACCTGGTCGCGCCCCGCCCCGCCGTCGAGCAGGTCCGCGCCCGCGCCGCCCACCAGCTTGTCGTCGCCGTCGAGCCCGTAGAGCGCGTCATTCAGCGCCTTGCCGTAAAGGCTGTTATCGAGCGCATTGCCGGTGCCGGAAAAGCCGCCGCCGCCGGTATAGCTGAGGTCTTCGACGCCATCGGCGAGCGTCAGCGACGACAGGCCCGTGCGCACGATATCGAGCCCGCCGCCGACCGCCTCGGTCACCTGGTCGCCTTCATTGTCGACCACATAGGAATCGTCGCCCATGCCGCCGATCATCACATCCGCGCCCGCGCCGCCGTCCAGCGTGTCGTTGCCCGCGCCGCCCTCGATCCGGTTGGCGTTCGCGTCGCCCGTCAGCGTGTCGGCGAAGGCGCTGCCCACTACGCCTTCGATCCCGGCGATATTGTCGCCCTGTGCATCGCCGCCCGAGAGGACATTGGTCGCCAGGTTGACCTTCACTGCCGCGGCGCTGCCCGCATAGACCGCGATGTCGAACCCGCCGGCGCCGTCCAGCCGGTCGCCCCCTGCGCCGCCGGCCAGTATCTGGTCCGCCCCGTCGCCGACGATCGTATCGGCGAAGCCCGTGCCGATAAAACGCTCGATCCCGTCGAACCGGTCGCCTTCGGCATCGCCGCCGCTGCTCGCACCGGTCTGGAGGTTGATCGAGACGGCACCCGCATTGGCGCTGTAGTCGACCGTGTCGATACCGTCCCCGCCGATCAGCACATCGGCGCCCGCGCCGCCCTGGAGCAGATCGTCACCGCCGCGCCCTTCGAGCCGGTCCGCGCCCGCGCCGCCGTACAGCGCTTCGGCGGCGCCCACCCCCACCAGCGAATCGCCGAAAGCCGAACCGACCAGCGCCTCGATGCTCGTCAGCCGGTCGCCCGCCGCATCGCCGGTGCCGCCCTGCACCGACAGGGCAAGATCGACCTGCACCGCCGCCGCCGAGCCCGAATAGTCGGCGGTATCGAGGCCGTCGCGCCCATTGATCAGGTCCGCGCCCTTGCCCCCGACCAGCCGGTTGTCGCCCGCATCGCCGTTCAGCGCATCGTCGAACGCCGAGCCGATCAGGCCTTCGATCGCGACGAGGCTCACCCCGCCCGAAGCCGTGCCCGCCTCAAGGTCCGCCGTCACGGCGCCCGCGCTGCTCGAAAAGTCGGCAACGTCAGTGCCCGCTCCACCGTCGAGCCGGTCCGCCCCGCCTTTGCCGGCCAGCCGGTCGTCCCCGGCGCCGCCCGACAGCGCATTGGCCGCGCCATCGCCGACCAGCACGTCGCCAAAGCCGCCGCCGACCAGATTCTCGATCCCCGCCAGCACATCGCCCTGGGCATCGCCGCCGCTGCCGGTGCCGCCCAGCACCGCGTTCACCGCAGCGCCGCTCGCCGAATAATCGGCGGTGTCGATCCCGGCGCCGCCGGTCAGCCGGTCCGCGCCCGCACCGCCGATCAGCACATTGTCGAAGCCGTCGCCGGTCAGCACATCGCCGAGGGCCGAGCCGATCAGCCGCTCGACCCCCTGGAGCCGATCGCCCTGGGCATCGCCGCCGATCCCGGTGCCGGCGACAAGGTCGATCGTGACCGCGCCGCCGCTGCCCGAATAATCCGCGCTGTCGAACCCGGCGCCGCCGATCAGCGTGTCGGCACCTGCCCCGCCGACCAGCAGATCGTCGCCGCCGCGCCCGTCGATCCGGTCGTCGCCCGCGCCGCCGCCGATCGAGTCCGCGCCGTCATCGCCCGACAGCGTATCGGCAAAGCCCGAGCCGCGCACCGCCTCGATCCCGATCAGCCGATCGCCCGCCGCCTCTCCGCCGCTTGCCGCGCCATTGGCGAGATCGACGACCACCGCCGCGCTGCTGCTGCCATAATCCACCCGATCGATCCCGGCCCCGCCATCAAGCAGGTCTGCGCCCGCGCCGCCATCGAGCATGTCATCGCCGGCACCGCCCGAAAGCGTATCGTCGCCCGCGCCGCCGAACAGCAGGTTCGCGCCCGCGTCGCCCGCAAGGACATCGGCGAAGGCCGAGCCTTTGACACCCTCGAACCCGTCGAACAGGTCGCCCGCGGCATCCCCGCCACTGGCGGTGAGGCGCAGCAGGTCGATCCGCACCCCGGCGACGCTGCCGGTATAGCTGAGCAAGTCGTATCCCGCGCCGCCGACCATGATGTCCCGCCCTGCGCCGCCTTCGACATGGTCGTCGCCGGCATTGCCGACCAGCATATCGCTGCCCGCGCCGCCGATCAGCGCATCGGCGCCCGCCGGGCCGCCGATCAGGTCGTCTCCGGCCGTCCCAGCGGCCACCACCACGCGCTGCCCGTCCAGGGTCAGCACCGATCCCGTGCCTTTCTTCGAGGTCACCGTGCCCGCACCGGTGGCGAGGCCATAGTCGCGCACCGTCAGCGCGCCATTCCTCTCGGCGAGGTTGAACAGCGTCGGCGAGCCGGGATCGGAGAAGAACGCCCCGTCGATCGTCGCGCTCGCGCCTTCGGCCAGCCAGATATGCTCGCGATTGCCCCCGGCGAGCGGCGCGCCGGCGTCGAGGCTGACGATGTTGCTGAGCTGCGCGCCCGTGCCCCACAGCCGGATGTTGCGGCCGTTGCCAGAGACGATCGCGCCGTCGACCACGATATTATCGCTCTTCAGATCGAGCCCGCCATCACTGTTGCCCGTGGCGATCACGTCGCGGAGCGTGATGTCATAGGTGCCGCGCTCGGTCGCGAAACCGTCGCCGTTGCGATAGTCGTTCACCGTGTCGAGCGTATTGCGCATGGCGACGCGATCGATCGTCACGTCGTGCGCGGTGCCGGTGATGTGGACGCCGATCGCGAAATTGTCGCCGTCCTGAAACTGGCTGTCACCGCGCACATCCTCGATCAGCACGTTGCTGCTGTCGTACTGGACGCGGATCGCACCCTTGGAATAGCCGTTCACCGCGACGTCGCGGATCGTCAGTCCGGTGATCGTCGCGCTGGCATTGGCCCCCGAGACCATATTGTCGAAGAAGCGGGCGACGTTCGCGGCGTCGACATGCTCGATCGCCAGGTTACGCACATCCGCGCCAACGCGAAAGGCCGTGCCGACATTCTCGAAGGCCAGGTCGCTGAAGCGCAGATTGTTCGCGCCGCCGAGCAGCCGAAAGACCTCCTCGCCCGAGGGACTGGCCGGATCGAACGGTTCAGCCCTGGTGCCGGTGATCGTCGCCGCCATCGCATTGCCCGCGCCATCGACCCCGCGGATCGTCACCGGCGCGCTCGCCGTCCCGCCCGCGACGATCGCCAGCGCCCCGGTCGGCGCGGTATAGGCCCCCTGGTCGGCGAGCAGCAGCACCTGTCCGCCCGGCCCCGCCGCCGCGATCAGCTGCGGCAGGTCGTCCAGCGTCGCGGCGTTCGCGGCGCTCGAGCCGTCGCCCGAACCGCTGCCGGTCGGTGAGATGTAGAGCGTAGGCATGATAAGGCTCCCGTCATAGGCCCGAAAAGTCGCCCCCGCGCAATCGCGACCAAACAGCCCGCGACGGCACCCGGGTCAACCATATGCTGCACCTGCGAAAGCCGAATCGCCCCTTTGCTCCGACGACCGGAGCCGCTGGCGCCTTCGCTCTCCGGGCTTTGGCCGCTACCAAGGATCGCGCCGGACGATTCACTTGCCGCACCCGCAGATTGTCGACGCCTGAAGAACCCGATCGGAGACGCACTGTGCAGCAGGACCTGTCCCTCGGTACGTCGGAGCCGCCCGCGGACGACGGGCTCGCTGCCTTCGCCCTGATCCTCGCCATGCACCGCATCGCCGCAGACCCCGCCGAGCTGCGCCACAGCCTGGGCCATGCCGACCCCGTCACGGCATCCGATCTGGTGCGCCTGGCAAAGCGCATCGAAGGCGTCCGCGCCCGCGCCACGACCGGCGATTTCGAGCGGTTGAAGCGCCTTCCCATGCCGGTTATGGCCAGCGGCACCGAGGGCTGGTTCGTGATCGGCCGCGTCGGCGAGGATGCCGTGGCGATCCAGCGTCCCGGTGCTGCGATCGAGCGCTGGGACCGCGCCGCGCTGGAGGCCCGCTGGTCGGGCGCGCTGCTCCTCGTCGCCACCCGCGATTCCGCGCAGGTTGCCGCGCCCGCTTTCGACATGACCTGGTTCGTCCCCCAGATCGTCAAATATAGAAAGCTGATCGGCGAGGTCCTGCTGATCACCCTCGCGCTCAACCTGCTCGGCCTCGCCGCGCCGCTCTTCTTCCAGAACGTCGTCGACAAGGTGCTGGCGCACAATAGCCTGGCAACGCTGCAGGTGCTCAGCATCGGGCTGGTGATAGTCTCGCTCTGGGAAGTTGCGTTCGGCTGGCTGCGCACCCGGCTCTATTCGGAGACCAGCCAGAAGCTCGATGTCGAGCTGGGCAGCCGCCTCTTTCGCCACCTGCTCCGCCTGCCGCTCGCCTGGTTCGAGAATCGCCGCGTCGGCGACACCGTTACCCGCGTCCGCGAGCTGGAGACGGTACGCGAGTTCATGACCAACGCCTCGCTCACCGTGCTGGTCGATCCGCTGTTCACGATCGTCTTTCTCGTCGCGATGTGGCTCTATTCGCCCCTGCTCTTCTTCATCGTCGCGCTCACCCTCCCCGCCTACGTCATCGTCTCGCTGTTCGTCACCGGTCCCTTGCGCCGCCGGCTCGACGAGAAATTCGCGCGCGGCGCCGCCAACAACGCGCTGCTCGTCGAGAGCGTCTCGGGCATGCAGACGCTCAAGGCGGCCGCGGTCGAGCCGCAATGGCAGGACCGCTGGGAACGCCAGCTCGCCGCGTACAGCGCCGCCAACCAGCGGGTGATCAACCTCGGCAATTCGGGCAGCCAGGCGGTCCAGCTCATCTCCAAGCTAAGCCTCGCCGCGATTCTGTTCTTCGGCGCGCAGCAGGTGATCGCCGGCGCGCTGACCATCGGCGGGCTGGTCGCGTTCAACATGTTCGCCCAGCGCGTCTCCGGCCCGGTCATCCGCATGGCGCAGCTCTGGCAGGACTTCCAGCAGGTCCGCCTCTCGGTCCAGCGGATGGGCGACATCCTCAATACCGGCCCCGAGCCCGGCGCCGGATCGCGCACCGCCCTGCCTGCGCTCGCCGGCCATGTCCGCTTCGAGAATGTCCGCTTCCGCTATGCCGCCGACGGCCCCTGGACATTGGACGACATCAGCTTCGATCTGCCCGCCGGCGCCACGCTCGGCATCGCCGGCGCCTCGGGCTCGGGCAAATCGACACTCACCAAATTGCTCCAGCGCCTCTATCTACCCGCAAGCGGCCGCGTGCTGGTCGATGGCGTCGATGTCGCGCAGATCGACCCCGCCTGGCTGCGCCGCCAGATCGGGGTGGTGTTGCAAGAGAATATCCTGTTCAACCGCTCGATCCGCGAGAATATCGCGCTCGCCGATCCCGTCACGCCGATCGAGCGGGTCATGACCGCCGCCCGCCTCGCCGGCGCGCACGACTTCATCCTGGAGTTGCCGCGGGGCTATGACACGATCGTCGAGGAGCGCGGCGTCAATTTCTCGGGCGGCCAGCGCCAACGCCTCGCCATCGCCCGCGCGCTGATCACCAACCCGCGCCTCCTGATCCTCGACGAGGCGACCTCGGCGCTCGATGCCGAGAGCGAGGAGATTGTTCAACGCAACCTCAAGGCGATCGCCGCCGGGCGTACCGTACTGATCATCGCGCATCGTCTCTCCGCGATCCGCCAGTGCGACCGCATCCTGACGCTCGACAAGGGGCGCATCGTCGAGAGCGGCACGCATGACGAGCTGCTCGGCCTCGGCGGCCGCTATGCCGCGCTCCATCACCGCCAGATCGGCGTTCAGGCGGGGGCCGCGGCATGAACGCGCTCACGCGTCACTGGACGGCCATCCGCGATGCGCTCGACAATGAGCGCGCGCGGTCGCGCGGGGTTCTGCGCACCGAGGAGGCCGACTTCCTTCCCGCCGCGCTCGAAGTGATCGAGCGCCCCGTGTCGCCGACCGCGCGGGTCACTAGCTGGCTATTGCTCGGCCTGCTCGCGGTCGCGCTGCTCTGGCTGGTCCTTGGCCGGGTCGACGTCGTCGCCTCGGCGCCGGGCAAGCTGGTCCCCGCCGACGATGTGAAGCTGATCCAGCCTGGCGCGGCGGGGATCGTCCACGCCATATTGGTCCGCAACGGCCAGAGCGTCCGCGCCGGCCAGCCTCTGGTCGAGCTCGATCCCACGGTCTCGGATGCCGACACGGCGCAAGCCAGCAACGCGCTGGAGACCGCCGCGCTCGACGCCGCGCGGCTGCGCGCTGTGCTTTCCGCGCTCGACGGCCAGGGTCTGCGCTTCACCCCGCCCGCCGGAACCACGGCCGACGTCGCCGCCACCCAGATCGCGCTCGCCCGCGCCCAGCTCGCCGAGATCCGGGCGGGTAGCCAGACGCGCGCCGCCGACACCGAATCCGCCCGCGCGGCCCGGGCCGAGGCAGAGATCCAGGCGGCCAAGCTCGCCGAGACCCTCCCGCTGCTCGACGAGCAGATCGCCGCCAACGAGACGCTGCTCGAAAAGGGCTATGTCTCGAAGCTGCGCGTGATCGAAATGCGCCGCCAGCGCCTCGTCGCCGCGCGCGACCGCGACGCCGCCCTCGCCACCGCGCGCAAGGCGGAGGCGCAGATCGCGGTGGCCGGCGGCAATTCGAGCCAGTCCACCGCCGAGGCCCGCGCCCGCATCCTCGCCGATCTCGCCAGGGCCGAGAGCGACGCGCGGCTGCGCAAGGAGGAGCTGACCAAGGCGACCAGGCGCGGCAGCCTCCAGCGCCTCGTCAGCCCCGTCGACGGCACGGTCACGCAACTGGCCGTCCACACCGTCGGCGGCGTAGTCGAGGCGGCCAAGCCGATCATGGTGATCGTGCCGGCGCGCGGGAAGCTGGTCGCCGAAGTGGCGATCGCCAACAAGGATGTCGGCTTCGTCCGCGCCGGCCAGCCGGTCGCACTCAAGATCGAGGCCTTTCCCTTCACGCGTTACGGCGCCGTGCCGGGCAGGCTCGAGCAGATCAGCTCGGACGCGGTACAGGATGAGAAGCGCGGACTGATCTACACCGCGCGGGTGACGCTGGACCGCGCGACGATCGTGCGGGATGGTGCAACGATCCCCCTAACTCCCGGCATGGCGGTCACCGCCGACATCCGCACCGGCCGCCGTTCGCTCGCCTCCTATCTGCTGAGCCCAATCGACGAGATCCGCACGACGGCGGCGCGGGAGCGCTAACGCCTTCTCCCGCGCGAAGCGGCCAATCGCACCGCATGTGAACGCGCTCAGAGACTGGGCGCAGAACCGGTTGCCGGATTGTAGCGAGGATTTGCAGGATCAAGCGGGGACGGATTCACCTGAGCGGGCGGTTCGGCGCTCTCGGTCCATGCGCGGTAGATCATGTCCCTCAGCATCGCAGCGCCTGCTGCCGCCCGGCCGTAGACCAGAGCCCGCGCGTCCCGATCCTCCGGATTGCTAAAACCACCTCTCTTCTCGATGATGTAGACGGTTTCCATATGGCTCCCTGCCTCGTCGAGGAAGGACAGGACGGCATCGAACAAATCGCCTCGCTGCCGAGCCGGTGCGCCGATCCGGTCGGCGAGGTTCTGTGGCTCCAGCGCGATCGCATCGACGAACTCGCTCTCGAACCGGCCATGGATGCTTCGGTCGGTCGTATAGTTTTTCGGATTGGCGCCCAGCCATCCATCGCTGTTGACCGAAGCGTGGAGCGGCTGCGAACCGTCGCCGATATAATGCCCAAGGCGCGCAACCTGATAGGCACAGTTCTGTTCCGGCACACTGGCGTCGGCACCCGCTTTTTGCGCCGCGCGAATCTGGCGCATGCAAACGACAAGGCGCCCATAGCTTTCCATTACCGCATAGGGCAGCGTGCCGGTCCAGCGCACATTGGTCCGCTTGGCCCGCTCCGGATCGCTGTCCTTGATCCGCAGATACTCGTCATGCAAGGCGAGGATAAACTCGTAGCGCGAGCGCGGGATAGGGCTCAAAAATGCGAACTGCTCCTTGAACCATCCATGGTTGGGATCCTCCTCGATCTTTGAAAAGGGTTCGGAGGCGTTGCGCCAACTGTCGGGCATGGTCGAAGACGCCGCGATATAGTCGGCATATTTGTGAAGGAATACAGGCCCGTCGGCGGGCAGCGCAGCAATGGCCGCTCTGTCGATTGCTGCGTGGGCGCGTTCGCCCCAGGCAAGGACGGGGACAGGAACGGCGGCGCATGCGGCCGCGGCAAAAGCGAACAGGAAATGGCGCATGGACTTTGCTCCGAACAGGAAGTCAGGGATCGAGCGGATCGGCCGGTTCGACGTGGAACGCGATTGGATCGGGTACGAAGCGTAGCGTGAAGCGATCGGGGCCTGGCGCCAGACGACCCGGCTGCACCCCCATTTCCTTGAGGTTGCGAAGCACCAGTTCCTCGCCGCCGATATATTGGATCGTGCGATGGTCCGAGACGATCAGCGCCGGCCGATCCTCTGGAAAGCCCGCGGCGAGCAGAAGGCGCGCGCAGTTGCGCAGGTTAGTGGTGGTATGGCGCGCATGCGGCTCCATCAGGATGCGGTCGGCCGGAATGCCATATTGCGTGACCAGCAGGCGTTTCATCTCGACCGCTTCGTTGAACGGCGTGCGGTTGGGGTGCACATTGCCCCCTGATACGATGATGAAAGGGGCGGAACCGCGCGCGAACAGATCGGCCGCAATGGCCAGCCGGATATGACCCATCACGCCCGTGCGCGATTGCACATCTTCCGGCCCATGGCCGAACACCAGCAGCGCGGTATAGGGCTTTGCGCGCCAGTTCATCCTGGCGACCGCCCGGGCCGTGTCGGCATTATCACCGCCCAGTAGAGGCCGGTGGCTACCCGCATCGATGCGCTCGTTCATCTGGAGCAGGCCCGCCGCGTAACGCAACGACGGGTCGAAGAAAAGATCGTCGGCCTTGGCCTGCGCGGCCGTGGCGACGCCGTGCGCACCCAGCACATCGGCCATCTTGGGGTCGGTAATATTGAAAATGATGGAGTCGACAACGGGATAACGCGGCGATGCCCCTTTGGCGTAGACGGCGATGACCTGGTTCACCGCCGCCGCGGTTTCGGCCCAGGCCGTGGCGACAAGGTCCGCATCGGACAGTGCAGCATAGCGGGCGAAGCGCCCGGAAGGTCGCATTTGCCGCGTCACAAGCGCCTTGGCGCGCTTTTTATCACTCATCATGAGCCGCAACCGCGCCTGCACCAGGGCGATATCCGCCTCGGTCCATATCCACGCATCGGCCAGACATTGCGGGGACGGCGTACAAGCGTTGTCCGGCACACGCGCGGCGCGCGCGGCTGCAAGTTCCACCAGAACGGGATCGTCACGCAGCGCCTGCGCCCAATCAGGCGTCCGCATCATTGCCAACAGCGGAAAGATGCGCGTCGTCAACGTGTCGGCAAAGGGTGATGCGTAGCCGGCGGGATCCTGCGCCGCCGCCATTCCCGGATGAAGGGATGAGGCGACGGCCAGGCAGATACTCAAGGCTGTTGCGCGAATTGCGCGCACCCTTACCAGCTCCGGCTGAGGATAAAGCGGAAGCTGCGGCCGAACACCGGCCGTCCATAGATCGCATCGCTCGCGCCCTGACCGGCGAGCTGGTCGGTCCGCGGGTTCCCCTCGGTCAATCCCTTGGCGTTGCTCAGATTGTCACCGACCACCTGGAAGCGCCAGTTGCCAAAGCTCGCCGACGCGCTCGCGCCGAACGTTTGATAAGCGGGCAATGCCGTCAGGTTGAAAAGGTCCACATAGCGGCGGCCCACCCATTCGTAGCGTCCCGCGATCTCCACTTCGCCTCCGCCGACCGGGAAACGGACAGACGGACGGACATTGCCGAAGAACTTGGGCTCGCGGATGATCTGGTTGCCGTTCACGGCAGTTGGATCGGCGCCCGACGTATTCGCGAGATTACGATATTGGGGGTCGGCCCAGGTGACCGAACCGGCCAGTTCGAACCAACTCACCGGCTTGATTCGACCGTCAACCTCGACGCCTTTTGCGACAGCCTCGCCGATGAACGGCACGGACTGGTCATTGCGGCCGGTCACCGGGTTGAACGCGATGAACGACGCGTTGAAAGGATCGAACTTTGTGTAAAAGCCGGTGACGTAGAGGTAGGCCGGCCCGAAGCTGGCCTTGACGCCCAGTTCATACTGCCGCGCCTTGGTTTTGATGATTGTAGGTGCGGTGCTGGATACCACGCCCATCTGGGGCGGCACTTCCAGGTTCGAAACGCGACCGTAAGCGCCGAAATTGTCTGTGAAGTCATAATTGGCGCCGACCGTCCAGTTGGTCGCCGAGGGTTTGAGCTTGTTCGAAACGATCGCCCCGCTGAAAGCGCGGGTGGCGTTGTCGGCCAGCGTCGTCGTATCGCCCAGATCAGCGGCGGTCGACAACAGCGCGAAGCCTTCATAGTCATACCATTCCTTGCGGATGCCGCCGTCGACCCGCAGTCCGTCGGTAATTTCCCAAGTATCATTGGCGTAGACGGCGATCATCTTCGCATCGGCCTCGCCCTGGTTCAGCGTGGTGGTGTAGCGCAACACGCCGTTCTGGGTGACCGAGCCGAGCACAGCGCCTGTCGCAGAATAGGCGACAAGATCGATCGTGCGCGGCTGGCTCTGCACTTCGATCAGCATGTCCTGATAGGCCTGGAAGAGGGTATTGCCATAGGCCGACGCATAAACGCCTACGCGCAAGTCATGTGTACCAAAGCCCGTCTCAAACTTGCGGGTAACGCTGAGATCGGCCTGTCCCGAATAAAACTCCGATTCGGAAACGCGATACTGCCCGGACATGATGAGGCCCGAAGCAGCGTCGGGATCATAAACCGTCGCGCCGTTGGTGCCTGCAACAGCATAGCCGAGCCGCGCCACATTGGCCCCGAAAGCGGTGCGAGCGGCAGTCAGATAGCTGGCTGCAAACGTGGCCGCGCTGACCGGGTTGGTGGTCGAATAGAAAGCGTCGAAGCTGCTCTTGCCTTTGGTGAAGCCGCCCTTGGCCGAAACCAGCCAGCCATCGAAATCGCCTTCATATTGCAGGCCGACGTTGAAGAAGCGCATGTGCCGGCCATCGGCAAGATCCCGGTTCAAACCCTGCAGTACGCCGGCACCATCGCGATATTTGACGTTGACGTTGCGTAGCGCCGGAGAGTTCAGCGTACCCGTGTGATAATCGATATAGGGATCGAGCGAGATAGAGGGGTTGCGCGGATCGGCGACCGGGATCGGAAGGTAGAAGATATTGTGGTCGTTGGTATATTGCAGCGATACCTTGACGAAGCCATTGTCGAGGTCGTGCTTCAGGTTGGCGCGGATCTGCCCCCCCTTGTCGCTGGGAAAGCCGCCGTCGCGATAGCCGTCATGCTGGCGCAGGAAGCCGCCGATGGCGAAATAGGTGCGCTCGCCGATCGGTCCCGACTGCATCGCGTCGAGCCGGTACAGGCCGGTGTCACCCAAAGTTAACTGCGCCTTGCCGCGCGCGTCGGGTCCACCCGATACGGTGATGTTATTGGCGATCGCCGCGGCACTGCTGGCATAGATCGGCGCCGGACCGCCGCGCACGATTTCGACGCGCTCGGTCATCAGGTCGAAACGGTTCATGCCTTCGCCGGAGTTGAAAAATACGCCGTCAATCTCATGATAGAGCGGCAGTCCGTCCTGCTGGAAGATCAGGTATCCGCGATCGGTAGGAATACCGCGGACGCGCGTGATGTTCTGCACTTCCCCGCCAGTCGCTTCGACCTGGATACCCGGAACGGTGCCCAGCAGGTCGGCGAAATTCTTGGGTGCGATCCGCTGGACTTCTTCTTGCCCAAGCGAGTTCACTGCATAGGATACATCGAACCGGCGCTGGGCGCGGGCGCTTCCCGTCACGACGATGTCCGATTGCGCCGTTTCTTCTGTTTCTCCTTCCGGAGCAGCCGTTTGCGTTGGATCCTGTTCCGCAGCGATGCTGGGCATTGACCATGCCAGCGCGGTCAAAGAAGATAGCAGCGTCAGAGCGTAAGTCTTTTTGTGTGCGAGTTGCATTGTCCGAGTCCCCTTGTGGAACTCGGCCGGTTAGGGGCGCTTCGCGTCAATGCGGTGACACGCTGTCTATTCAGATTCTGACAGGAGCGGAAATTTCCTATCCGCGCAGGCTGATGGCCTGCAACCCAGCTTTGGCTATGAGTTACTCATGGGTTTCAAAACCCTAGGTCATCGCCCCAAGAATTTCGGAAATCGCGACGAAGGCGAAACACACCGAACTGTCCGCCACGCCATAGGGAAGGAATATATCGTCGCCGACCCGGATCGCGCCGCAGGTATAAACGACGTTGGGGACATAGCCTTCACGATCCTCGTCTGCAGCGGACAGGATGGGATTGGACGTCCGGCCGATCACCTTCGAAGGGTCGGCCTTGTCGAGCAGCACCGCGCCGATCGCATATTTGCGCATCGCGCCGACGCCGTGGGTCAGCACCAGCCAGCCTTGGTCGAGTTCGATCGGCGCGCCGCAATTGCCGATCTGGATCAATTCCCACGGGAAACGCGGCTCTAGCAACAGTTCGCCGCCCTCCCATTGGTCGATCGCATCGGACCGCAGGAGATAGAGATTCTTGCCATCCTGCCGGCCGATCATGCAGAACTGCCCATCGATCTTGCGCGGGAACAAGGCCATGCCCTTGTTACGCCCGGCGCCGCCCTTGATCGGGGTCAGCGTAAAATCCTTGAAATCACGCGTGCGCAGCAGTTCGGACTGGATGTCACGGCCGCTATAGGCGGTGTACGTACCGATCCATTCGCTCTTGCCGCTGTCGCGCTCGAACTCGACCAGCCGCAAATCCTCCAGGCCGTTGCGCTGCGCCTCGGTGATCGGGAAAATCACGGTGCCCGAAATGCTGCTGTCGCGCTGGCGATAGAGCGAAACGACGTCTTCGGGCTTGTCGTCGCGATGCGGACCAAGCATCGCCGCCGTTGCGACCGCCGGTTGCGGCATCAGCGTCAATTCGCGATCGTGGGTGATAATCCCCTCACGAAATGCAATCGTCGAAATATGGCCCTCGCCCACCGCGCGCAACGACAGCAGGATGCGAACGCTGCCGTCTTCCAGACCGCTCTGGTCGGGGTGGCGCACGACGCTGGGATTCATCAGAGCCGCCGCGGCATAGCTATATTCATGGCAGAAATAGGCGCCGATCAGCAGCCGCATTTCACGTTTGAGCGCGAGGCCCTTCAAACCGAGCTTGGGCTCGATTTCGTCGAAGCGATCCTCGAATACCTTTTCGATCTGCCAGTGCCGGTCGGCGAAATCGCGCAGCACCACGCCAAGTTCGGCACGCACCGTGCGCGGATCGAACGCGACGATTTCGCGCGCAAGCCGTTGCACGCGCTCAAGGTCGGGACCCGAAGCCTGCCATGCCAGATGAAACGGCCGCACGACGACGCGCGTGGGGTCGGCGTGCAACCGCAATTCGTGCTGGATCAGTTGAGCCATGGAAAGTCCCTACCCGGCTTTGGCGATGAAGTCCCGGATCGCGTAGGTCGCGTGCTGATAGGCGAGCACCGACTCCGCCCCCTCGTTCAGGTTCAGCCCGCGCGGGTTGATCCCGTCCCTGCAGGTGCCGCTGACGGGATCGGCGACCGCCACGCCGCGATCGTTGCGCCCGGCGAACCAGTTGTAGGCGCGCTGCGCGTGCGCCAGCCAAATCTCGTCGGCGGTCACATCATAAGCAGCCGATGCAGCGTCGATGGCGGCCCAGATTTCCACCGGCTGCTGATCGAACGCGCGCGGCAATTCATAAGCATGCCCAAAACTGTCGGACCCCACCGGGCGATAGTGGCCGCGCGGTGCAATCTGGGCATCGTTGATCCAGCGCAGCGTTTCGAGCCCGCACGCGACGACATCGGCGCGCTCGAGCCGCACGCCGGCGCGCAGCATCGCTTCGGGCAGCCGGCAATTGTCATAAGCGACGACGGGTTCGAACCATTGCCAGTCGCGACGCGCCGCCGCGGCATATAGCATGATCAGCCGATCCGCACCTTCGCGCAGGATCTGCAAGGCAAGTGCATGCGCCTTATCGGTCGAGAGCAGGGCGTCGGCGCCGAGCATGGCAAAGGCGATGGCCCGCGGCGATTCAAACGTCAGCGCCGAAGGAGCCGTTCGCGCGAACAGCTTGTGCGCCCATTGCCGCAAACCGGGGCTCCGCGCGCCCTGTGCCGTCACACTGAGCGCCCAGAGCGTCCGGCCGCAGCTGTCCTCGGAACCGACGTCCTCCAGCCAGTTGCGGCCGAAACCCATGAAGTTCCGGAACTCGCCGCGATCTTCGTTCCAGGCATGCTGCACAAAGGAGGCGAAGACGGTCGTCAGCTGACCGCATTGCCCGAGCGCATCATTATCGAGGCGATGCATCAGCATCAGCGCGCGCGCATTGTCGTCGACGCAATAACCATGCGCCCGGTCGGGAACATCATGGACGCTGTGCTGGAGGATGCCGGTGTCGTCGCAAATGCGCAGCAGGCCATCGACGCCGATTTTGTCCGGAACCGAGGCAGGCTGGGGCGCTATCCGGCATTGTTCGATCAACTCGTGGCTCCGTGCAGCAAACACCGGCCAGATCATTTCCCTGCCGCGACCATAGGCGCGTTTTTGAAGCGTCAGCAGCCGGTCGGGATCGCCCAGCAGATATTTGATCTCGGCGGCGATCGCCGCGCTGTCGTGAAACGGCACCAACACGCCATGATCGTCCGCCAGCAACTCGACCGCGTGAACATAGGGCGTCGAGACCACCGCCTTGCCGAGCGCCATCGCATAGGACAGCGTCCCCGACGTGGACTGCTGCGCGCCGGTATAAGGTGTTACATAGATGTCGGCGGCCTCCAACAGATCGAGAAGCTCTTCGGTTTCCAAAAAGGCGTCGATCCAGCGGATATGCGCCTCGACGCCGAGCGTGACGGCAAGCGCCTGGAGCCGCTCGCGATAGGATTCGCCTTCGCGCGCAAGCAGATTGGGATGCGTCGCGCCGGCGATACAATAGATGACATCGGGATGATCCTCGACAATCGCGGGCAGCGCCTCGATGACCGCCTCTATCCCCTTGCCGGGTGAGAGGAGTCCGAAGGTCAGGACCACGAGCTTGCCGTTAAAGCCGAACCGCGATTTGAACTGATGCGACCGGCCGAACGGGCGATCGGGCACGCCATGGGCGATCAACGCGATCTGATCCTCGTCGGCGCAATAGACCGTTCGCAGCAAATTGCGTGAGCGTTCGGACATGACGACCAGCTTGCTTGCCCGCGCGATCAGACGCTCCATGACGCGCCGCTGATCGGCGTCGGGTTCCGCAAGGACCGTGTGGAGCGTGACGATCAACGGCGCGGCCACGCGGTCGACAAGTTCCAGCACCATGTCGCCGGCCAGTCCGCCAAACAGGCCAAACTCGTGCTGGAGCCAGATAATATCGGCGCAGCTCGCCTCAATCTGCCTCGCCGCATCGACAAAGCTGTTGGCGTCGCCTTCGGTAATGGCGGTGCGGACCACCGGATCGAACATCGTCGGGACCGAGGCCGGCGCCATCGCATAAACGTCGACCGCGAGATCCGGAGCGGCCGCTTTGAGTGACGCATATATGTCGGTGGTGAAGGTCGCGATGCCGCAGCGCCGCGGCAGGAAGCCGCCGATCAGCGCTAGCCGGACAGGCGCCGCAACTTTGGGACGGAGCAATAGCCACGCTTCAAGGCCTTCATCGAACGACGTGCGATCGGGAGCTTCGTACACAGGCGTATACCTTCCAAAATGAAGCAACAGAAGGCCTCACCCAAATAAGAATTGATTGTTTTGGGACGCGCGGCGAGCCGCAGAACGTCAGGAAATAGAACAAATCAGCGGCGCTTTGGTTCCGCCAGGCCGGCATTCTGCGCACGCCCGCCACGGCGTTTTGGCCGAAGCCGCCTGCTCGCCGCCGCCATGACCGCAGATCCTGGGTTCGGTTCCCAAGCGCGTGCGTGGTTGGAATTTGCGCATGGCCACTTGTATATACGAGCGATGAACTCTGAATCGCCCTCGCCATTCCGCAAGAGCATGGCCACGAACGACACCCGCATAGACCGAAAAATTGCGCCATCGGTCGAGGACGACCGCTCACCCCCTCGCTATGCCGCGATCAAGCAAAGCATATCGGACGCCGTACGCGACGGCCTTTTGAAACCCGGCGACCGTGTTCCGTCCGAAGCCGAACTGGTCGAGCAGTTCGACGTGTCGCGCATGACCGCAAACCGCGCGCTGCGCGAGTTACAGGCATCGGGCATCGTCGTTCGCCGCGCCGGTGTCGGGTCCTTTATTGCGGAGCCCCGGCCGATCGGCCAGATGATCGAGATCAGGAACATCGCAGAGGAAGTTCGCGGACGCGGCCATATCTATCGCGCCCGCGTCGTGCAGAACCTCGAAGAACGCGCGGGCGCCGAGACGGCGGCGCTGCTCGAGGTTCCGCTGGGCACCCGCATCTTCCATTCGATCATCGTGCATCACGAAGCCGAGTTCCCGATCCAGCTCGAGGAACGCTTCGTGCTCGCGTCCGCGGCGCCGGACTATGGCAAGATCGACTTCACGCAGATGACGCCGAACGAGTATCTGACGCGCACCGCCCCGCTCGAACGGGTCGAGCATCGCGTCTGCGCGATGATGCCCGACGAACGGACGCACGGCATGCTCGGGCTGGCCGACGGCGAGCCGGTATTGCGGATGACGCGGCGGACATGGAGCCGCTCACGCCTCGTCAGCCACGCCTGGCTGACGCATCCCGGCACGCGATTCGAGCTGTCGGCCGCCTTCTCGATCGACGACTGACGCGTCAGGCGGTGCTTCGCGTGACGACAGGCTTGCGGCGCCGGCGCAACCAGCGGAAGTCGGCGCGGCTGAAGCTTTTGAACAACAGATAGAATCCGGTCCCCGAAAGCCATGCAGCCCCGAAAGCGACGAAGATGATCAGCGGGTGGTTGAAGCTCTTCCGGTTGAGATAGTCCATGTTGTGGAGCATCCAGAAGAAGTCCCACGTCCGCCAAGTGTCGCCGCGCATCACGAGGAAACGCGCGGTGTCGAGCGAGACATAGGCGCTGCTGTTCTCCGCATCGGCGAAATCGACGCGCCACATCGCGCCTTCATGATCGCGCGCTTCGAGGTTCGGCTTTGCGAGCACGCTCACTTTGCGGATCGGCGCCTCGTTCATCATCGCCGCGATGTCGCGGGCAAGCGCCGCGTCGACGCGAACATCCTCGCCGCTCGTCGCGTCGACGAGGCGCACCCCCTTGGTGGAGCGGAGCTCGTACACCGGCCGGGCGCCGAGATCGCGCAGGACCACCCCGGTAACGGGTTCGCCGCGCGGCAAGGCGGCGACGTCGAAATACTCCCCCGCCGGCAAGGGATGCGCATGCGACATCCCCCCGCCGTGGCCGCCGACCTTGTCCTTGTCGAGTAGCGCCATCACCGATCCGCTCAGGGCCCAGAGCAGGAACTGGAGCCCGAGGATCAGGCCCACCCATTTGTGGATGCGGCGGAAGAAAAGCGGCGTGAGGCGAATTTTCTTCATGCCTTCTTCCTTTTGCGGCGCTGGAAGGACCAGATCAGCAGCCACGCGCCCGTCAGCGCCATCGCAAAGGCGCTCCAGGTCGCGACGCGGAGCAGCGGGTTGTTGACGTCGGTCCGCTCGTCATAATCCATGATGTGGAGCATCCAGACGAAGTCGAAGACCCGCCATAACGCATGGCGCCGCGAGATCAGCTCGCCGGTCTGCGGCGACAAATAGAGCGTCGGGCGGTTCCAGCCTTCGAACTCGACCTGCCAGAAGGGGGGCTTGCGCGACTGCATTTCCAGCGGCGCCGTGGTGAGCAGGTGCGCCGAGACGATCGCGCCGTCGCCGGCGTAGATGCGCCGCGCCTGCTCGCGGACCTGGGACTCGGTCAGGGCAGGCAGCGGCGCGCCCGAGCGGGCATCGTATAACCTCGGTCCCTCGGGCGTCTCGGCGCGCCACACGGGGCGGTCGAGGAAGCGCTGCAGGCGAATTTCCGACACGCCGGGGGCGGCCGCCACGACCCGCGACGGCGGAACGAGACCAGCAAGGTCGAACGCTTCGGCCGCCGGCGCGCGCACCAGATGGTCGCCGTGGATGATGTCGATATGGACAACGACCATATAGAGGCCGGTCAGCGTCCAGAGCAGCGCCTGGACGCCGACCACCAGGGCCAGCCATTTATGCGTTCGCCGAACAAGCAGCGGCCAACGAATTGCCATGACCGAACCCCTCAGAACGCCGTACGGAAACCGACATAGAAACGCCGGCCGAGCAGGTCATAGGTCATCGTGTCGGTATTCGCATCGGTAAAGCTCTGGATGTACGGCGCCTTGCGATTGAAGAGATTGTCGACCCCGAGCTGGAACCGCGTCTTCTCATCGATCTCATAGGCGAGCTGGAGGTTGTGGTAGAAGATGTTCGGCGTGCGATAGCCAATGTCGCCGGGATCGGCATTGAAGTCGGTCGCCTTGCCGATCCATTGGGTCGACCAGGTCGCACTGATGCCGTCCTTTTCGGCGGTCAGCACGCCGTAGCCGCGCCACTTCGGATAGCCGCCGTTGCCGCCGCCGATGAACCCGTCGAAATCGATCGGTGCGCCGCCGGGGAAGGGATAGACGACATATTTGTTGAGATAGGTCAGGTTGACGTCGAACGAGATATTCACGCCGCCGATGTCATTGTTGTAGACGAGGCCGAGGTCGAGACCGTTCATCTCCTCGCGCCCGGTGTTGATCGGCTGCGCCGAGAGAAAAGTAACTTCCCCGGTCAGCGGGCTGCGCGTGAAATCGTCGCAGAAGGGATGCGAGAGATTCGCGCTCGCGTAGCAGATGGCGAGCTTGGTCGATCCCGGGATCGCGCGGATCGCATCCTTGATCTTGATGTCGAACCAGTCGGCGGTGAGCGAGAGCCCAGGGATCAGCCCCCTGGGCGAGACGACCGTCCCAACCGTCCAGGTGGTCGAGCTTTCGGGTTGCAAGTTTTCGTTTCCGCCCACCGTCGTCAAAATCGTCGAACCGAGCTGGACATAGTTCGCCGGCACGCCCGACGCCTGGCAATTGGCGATGAGGGTCGCGTTGCCGCTGGCCGAATAGCGCGAACAGGGGTCGGTCGTGGTCAGATTGCCTTCGGATACGCCGCCGAACAGTTCGGGAACGTTCGGAATGCGAAAGCCGGTGCCATAGGTGCCGCGCAGGCGGACGCTGTCGTTGATGACCCAGTCGAGGCTCGCCTTGTAGTTCCAGTCGCTGCCGAACAGATCATAGTTCGAATAGCGGACCGCGCCGCCCGCCGTCAGCGCCTGAAAGAAGGGCGTATCGGCAAGGATCGGCACCGACAGCTCGAGATAGGCTTCCTTGGCGGTGCTGGTTCCCGAGATCGGGCTCTGCTGGTTGGTGTTGGCGATGCCGAGCACGGTCAGCGGATCGGGATCGCGCCAGCCCTTTTCCTTGCGATAGACGACGCCCGCCGCAAAGGAGACGGCCCCCGCAGGCAGCTTGAACAGATCGCCGTTGAGATCGGCGGTGACCGTCGCGAGCTCGTTCCCGCCGCGGTCGCGCGAGGTAAAGAGGATATAGTCGAGCACCTCAGGCGTCAGATCGCCGAAGCCGAGATAGTCGGCGCACGGGATCGAAGCTCCCGCGGCGAGGCTGCACTTGCTGGTGTCGAGCGTGTTGCGGACGCGCTCGAGGTTGGCGATGTTGGTCGACCCGTCGACCGCGGTATTGCGGCCAAAGGCGCCCGCGACTTCCCAACCCCAATCGTTCGACAGCTTGCCGCGCAGCCCGAAGATGCCCTGCCAGGTGTCGGTTTCCTGAAAGAACTGACGCGCCCCCGGCTCGGCGAGCCGGCGCTGGATCAGGACGATATTCTGCCCCGTCGGGTTGGTCGGATTGCTCGCCGCGATCGACAGGTTGCGCAGCGTTCCCGGGGTCGCGATCTGGTTCGACTTGCGGAAGGTATAGAGAAATTCGCCGAATGCCTCGATGCCGTCGGTCAGGTCGTAGTCGGCAAAAAAGGCCGTGCTTATGCGCTCGACCGGGCTCACCGCATTGAGGAAAGGCGCGGAGTTGAAGTTATGCTTGGCGGCATTGTACGGCTCGAAGAAGTTGCCGTTGCCGCCCAGCACCTGGTTGAAATTGATCTGCTGGCCGTTCGGCAGCACCGCGCGCCCGCCGATCGTCGAAGCGCTGTTGATGCAGCTCAGCGCACCCGGGGTCGTTTCGGCGAGCGAGCAGGGCGCGCGGCTCGCCATGTTGACTGCGCTGGTCTTCTGGTACGTCACGGCCGCCATGAAGCCGCCGCGGTCGTTCCGCATCCCCCAGATCAGGTCGGCGGTGAAGTCCGATCCGTCGCCCTTTCCGGTGATGCCCTGCCGCGCGCTGATCCCGAGGCCTTCATAGTCGGTCCGCGTCACGAGGTTGACGACGCCCGCCATCGCGTCGGCGCCATAGATCGCCGATGCGCCGTCCTTGAGCACATCGGTGCGCGCGAGCGCGACGACCGGGATCATGTTGAGGTCGGGCGACGAGTTTGCGCCGGTGCCGCCCGCGACCAGGCGGCGGCCGTTGAGCAGCACGAGCGTGCGCTTGATGCCAAGACCACGCAGATTGACCTGTGCGGTGCCATAGCCGTTGCCCGTCCAATACGCCGAGGTCTGGTTGCCCGCAAAACCGGCGTTCGCCGGCAAGCGCTGCAACACCGTCTCGATATTGACGACGCCGGTGTTTTCGATCTGCTCGGCCGACACAACCGTCGCCGGACCGACGCCGGCAAGGTCCTGCCGACGGATGCGCGATCCGGTCACCACAATATCGTTGGCATTGGTGGCGCCCGCGTCCGCTGCCGTGGCATCCTGCGCGACCGCCGGCGTGGCGAGGCAAGCGACGGCTGCGGCGCCGGCAAGCAAGTTGATTTTGATCGTCATGGCGAAACCCCCTTTTTGGTTCATGCTTCGCACTAGACAGCATTAATTGTATATACAGGTCAATAGAAATTTTTCCTATATATCAATAGTTTATATATCTATCCGGAGTACGCAACGCACTTTGGATATACGCACGGCAGCGTCCCACCCCTCACGGCATTTGAATTTTCTTGTGCATATGCGGGTGAGGCATGCGCCAAGGCGTCTTCGCCTGCAGAAAACACGTAATAAAATTGCGCGAGTGTCACCCGGCTGCACAGCCAAGCCCCGCCGCCAACGCGTGCTTTCGGATGGTGCGGATTTAACGCACGGCGCTAGAACCAGGTCTTCACCCCGACCACCAGGCTGACGCTGTCGGCATCGTCGCCGTCGGCCCGCGCAAAGCGCGCGGCGTCGCCGATCTTGCGCGCCCATTCGACGCCGACATAAGGCGCGAACTCCTTGACGACTTCATAGCGCAGCCGGAGGCCGAGCTCGACGTCGGACAGGCCCGAACCGATGCCGCTTTCGGGAACATCCTGCAGCGCGAAATTAAACTCGGCCATCGGCTGGAGGATCAGCTTCTGGGTGATGCGCTGGTCGTAATAGCCTTCGAGCCGGGCCAGGACATCGCCCTTGTCCGACAGGAACAGCGAGCCCTCGACCTCGAACCAATAGGGCGCCAGCCCCTCAAACCCGACGGTGGCATAGGTGCGATCGGGGCCAGGCCCCAGATCTTGCCGGAGACCCGCCTGCGCATTGAAATAGGGGCCGATCGCCCGGCTGTAGAGAAATTGCAGTTCGGCGCTTTCGACGCCTTCGCCGAAGACCGCTTCGCCTTCGCTCTTGACCGTCAGCCGATTGATGTCGCCGCCATACCAACCTTCGCCGTCCCACCGGAAGCCGTCGCGCCCCTTGCGCGCCTGATATTCGGCGAGGTTGAAGCTGATGAACCCGGTCGCCTGCCCGCCATTTTCCAGCATCATCGCATGGCGCGCATGGTCCATCTCCGCCTTCGGGTAGAGCCGATCCGCGTACCAGTCGCCGGGCGATGCCGGAGCAGGCGCGTCCCCTGCGGGCAGATCGGTTCCGGTCGCGCCCGATGGTTCGGCGGATGGCGCGGCGCCCGGCGCCGGCTTGGGGGTGCAGTGACCCATGGCCGCATGTTCGGGCGGGCAATCGGGATCATCGGCCGGCGGCGGCGCGGGCTCGGCCGATTTTGGCGTGCAATGCCCCATCGCCGCATGCTCCGGCGCGCAATCGGGATCGCTGGTCGGCGGAGCCGGTTCGCGATGGCCGTCATGGTCCATCGGCTCCATTTTCTCCGGGGTCGGCGGGGCGGCGAGCTGCACATCCTGATGCGCGCCATGCTGTGCCTCGGCTGCGGCCGGGGCGGCAAAGGCGAGGACCGACAGGCCAGCGAGCAGCGTCGCGCGCATCATGCCGCCTCTCCGCGCGGGCGCACGCTGACGACGCGCATCATCCCGGCGTGCATGTGATACAGAAGATGGCAATGGAACGCCCAGTCGCCGAGCGCGTCGGCGGTAAGGTCGAAGGTCGCGATCCCGCCCGGCTGGACGATCACCGTATGCTTGCGCGGCGCGCGGTCGCCCTTGCCCGTCACTAGCTCGAAAAAGTGGCCGTGGAGATGGATCGGGTGACTCATCATCGAATCGTTGATCAGGTTCACGCGCACCCGCTCGCCCTCGATGAAAGGGATGGGTTCGTGATGGTCCGACATCTTCACGCCGTCGAACGACCACATGAAGCGTTCCATATTGCCGGTGAGGTGGATGTCGAGCGAGCGTTCGGGGGCCCGGACATCGGGATTGCGGTCGAGCGCGACGAGATCGCGATAGGTCAGCACCTTGTGCCCGACATCCTCCAGCCCCTGCCCCGGCTCGCCCATCCGATCGACGGGCATCGGTGAGATCGTCTGGACGCTCGGGTCACGCTTGACCTGCGGCGCGACATCGAAGTCGCGCATGCTGTGATCCATGCCGCCGGCGCCATGCCCCATCGCGGCATGGTTAGGCGCGGCTGCATCGCCGCCCGCCAGCGTGCAATGCCCCATCGCCGCATGCTCGGCGGTGCACGACGCATCGCCGCCGCCGGCGCCGCCGGACATTGTGCCCATGCCCATGTCCTTCATCGTCGCGAGCGGGCGTTCGCGCAGCGGCGGAACCTCGGCCGCCATGCCGGCGCGCGGCGCCAGCGTCGCGCGCGCCATTCCCGACCGGTCATTAACCTCGGCGACCAGCGTATAGGCGCGGTCTTCGACCGGGGTGACGATGACGTCATAGGTTTCGGCGACGCCGATCTGGAATTCGTCGACCGCGATCGGCACCACGTTGAGCCCGTCGGCCTGCACTACCGTCAGGCGAAGGCCGGGAATGCGGACGTTGAAGATCGACATGGCGGATGCGTTGACGATGCGCAGCCGGACGCGCTCGCCCGGTTTGAACAGCGCCGTCCAATTATCGCGCGGTCCATGGCCGTTGACGAGAAACTGGTAGGTCGAGCCGTTGACGTCGGCGACGTCGGTCGGGTCCATGCGCATCGCGCCCCATTCGACACGTTCCTTCAGTGGCTGGTCCTTGCCCGCGAGCAGCCCCGAAAGCGTCTGGCGCTGCATGTTGAAATGCCCCGGGTCGACCTTGAGCTTGCGAAAGATCGCCTCGGGCGACAGCCGGCTATGGTCCGACAGCACGACGACATGTTCGCGGTCGTAGCCGATGGGGTCGGCACCCGCGGGGTCGATGACGATCGGGCCATAATGGCCAAGCTGCTCCTGCAGGCCCGAATGGCTGTGATACCAATAGGTGCCCGACTGGACGACGGGGAATTCATAGACGAAGGTCGAACGCGGTTTGATGCCGGGAAAGCTGACGCCCGGGACGCCGTCCATCTGGAAGGGCAGGATCAGGCCGTGCCAGTGGATCGAGCTATCCTCGTCGAGGTCGTTAACGACCGTGAGCCGCGCGGTCTGCCCTTCTTTCAGCCGCACAAGCGGTCCCGGAACGGTGCCGTTGATCCCGATCGCGCGGCTGACCTTGCCGTCGATCCGCATCGTCTGCCGCGCGATGCGCAGGGTGATGTCGTTGCCCGAAACGGTCGGCAGCGTCGAAGCGATGCCGGGCGAAACCGGCTGCGCCCACGCCGGGAACCACGCCGCCAATGCGGCCAGCGTCCCCCCACCCAACGCGCCGTTCACGAACCCACGCCTGTCAATCTGCATAAAAATCCCGGCTGTTGATGTTTGTCTCTCTAGGGGCATACGCGATGCCGGCGCCCGCCCCTCACTTCATTTTTCACCCAGCAACGCGCGCAGCTTCGCTCTCGCGCGGTAGAGCCGCGTTTCGACGGTCTTTTCGCTGACCTTCAGCAATTCGGCGGTTTCCAACTGGCTGAGTTCCTCCACGCCGCGCAGGACAAGCACCTCGCGCAAATTCTGCGGTAATCCGGACATGGCCTTTCGCACCCGCGCCAGCTCTTCGCGGTCACCGGCTTCGACATCGGGCGCCGGGGCATCGATCGCCACATCATGCGCATTTTCGAGCGGCAGCGCGCGCGTGAAAAAGGATCGCACCGCGCGCCGGCGCGCCCAATCGCGGCACTTGTTGAGCGCGATGCGCGAAATCCAGATCCGGAACGGCCGCTCGCCATCGTAGCGCGCGAGTGCGGCAAACGCGGCAACAAAGCTTTCCTGCGTCAGGTCCATCGCCTCGTCCGCATCGCCGACATGATGACGGATCAGGCGAAAGACCGGCGCCTTGTAGCGCGCGAGCAGCTCGCGATAAATGTCATCCCGCCCGGTCCCGGCGAGTGCGGCGAGCTCGCGGTCGCTACACTGCGATAGGTCGAGGGTCACCTTGCATCGGCGGTCAGCGCCTTGACCACGGTCTTGTCGAACATCGCGGCCTGGTCAGGGTCGAGCACGCCGCGCATCGCGAACAGATGCTGGAGCGTCTCCTTCTGCAGCTCGCCCATCACCTCGTGCGTCTCGTCGATCGCCTTGGTGACGCGGGGGCCATAACCATGTTCGGCCTCGATCGCCTGCGCCAGCCGGATATTGGCCGCGCGCATCTCGAGCTCGAGCGCTTCGCGCCGCGCCGCGAACCGAGCTTCGATCAGGTGGAGCTTTTTCTCCTGCCCGGCGGACAGCTTTGCCTCGCGGTGCAGGAGCGCGTGGAGCTCGGTCTCGTTCGCGCGCGGTGCGTCGACGAGCATCCTGCCAACGAACACGCCCGCGACCGCAGCCAGGAACGCGATGAACCCGACGATCAAAACACGGCGCAAAGGCGTCATCAGCGCGAATCCAGGAGCGTGGACGGTGCCAGCGGGCTGACGGGGACAAGCGGCGTGAGCGGGCTTGCCGCCACCGCTGCCGGAACGAAGGCGCTGCCCGCGACGACTCCGCCGCCGAGCGACACAAGCGCCGCGACCGCCATCGTGCGGCGCATGGCAGCGCTCTCGCGCCGCCGCGCCGCGAGCGCATGCAGGACGCGCCCGTCGAGCGCATCGAGTGCCGCCGGCATTTCCGCCGCGTTCAGGATCCGAAGTTCGTCGTCCATTGGCCTTTTCCCGCCAGTCATTTCAAAGGATGATACGCGCCTGGCCCCGTCACCCCTCAACGGTCGCCTGATCTCGAAAGGATTGTTATTCCGAGGGCGCCCGCATTGCCATGCGTATTAGCAGGACAGACATTCAGTTGGAGTTTTTTATGTATAAGTCGCTTCTCCCCGCCGTTGCCGCCGTGCTGGCGCTGATGCCAGCCCCCGCGCTGGCGCATGCCAAGCTTGTCGGATCGACGCCTGCGGCAAATGCCACCGTTTCAAAGCCGACCGCGATCCATCTGAAATTCAACGAAAAGCTCGTCGCTGCAACCGTGAAAACCGAACTGGTGATGACCGGCATGCCCGGCATGAAAGACCATCCGCCGATGAAGATCGCTATCACCTCGGCGATGGGCAAGGACGGCAAGTCGATGACCCTGACCCCGAAACGCGCGCTCGTCCCCGGCACCTACAAGGTCAAATGGTCGGCCGCGGGCGCCGACACGCACCGCATGGGCAGCGAATTCGGCTTCACCGTGAAATAGGACCATGGCCGACGTCCTCACAATAAGCGTCCGGTTCGCGCTTTTCGTGGATCTGATGCTTATTGTGGGACTGGCGGCTTTCCTCTTCTACGCGCTCGGGCGCGAAGAGCGCCGGAATGCAGGTGTCGCCGCGATTCTCTTCCGACCGCTGCCTTGGCTTTGCGCTTTGGGATTGGTCATTTCGCTGGTGGGCATCATCGCCCTGACCGCCAGCATGCAGGGTGTCGGACTCTTCGCCGTCGATCACACGATGCTGGTGACGATGATCTGCGAGACCGACGTTGGCGCGGCGTGGGTGTATCGCATGACGGCGCTCGCCGCTGGCTTCGCCGCGGCGACCCAGCTTGCCAAACGGCCAACCATCGCGGCGACGATTTTGATGATTGCCGGATCGGCCGCGCTCGCCACATTGATCTGGGCGGGTCATGCGGGCGCGAGCGAAGGCCTGCCCGGGACGATCCATCGCGCGAGCGACGCGCTCCATATGATCGCCGCCGCGCTATGGCTCGGCGCGATCGCCGCCTTCCTGATCCTGCTATCGCCGCGCCGCGGCGGCCTAGCGCCCGCGCAGATGGCCATTGCGGCGCGCGGCCTCGACCGCTTCGCGTCTGTCGGGACGATTTGCGTGCTGGTCGTCGCGGCGACAGGCCTGGTCAACGCGCAGATGATCGTGGGCGCCGCCAATCTCGGAGGCTCGCTTTCCGTGCCCTACGGGCAGCTTCTGCTCGCCAAGCTGCTGCTCTTCGCTTCGATGCTGGTTCTCGCGGCCGCCAATCGCTGGCGCCTGACCCCGGCCTTGACCGTGTCGCTCGCTGATGGCGATCCCCGCATCGCCATTATCGCGATGCGCCGGAGCCTTTTGTTGGAGGCGTTTGCCGCCGCCGCGATCCTCGCGCTCGTCGCCTGGTTCGGAACGCTTGAGCCATTTCCTGCTTCGCCAACGCAATGATCCGCGGTCCGGGCATCTCCGCCGCCGACGAAGGATCGCCACGTCAGCATCTCAAGCCTTTGGCGCCTGATCCCCAAAGGGCCGGAAATCCATAGGAAAGCCGGGCGCCTTGCTCACCATGGCGGGGAGCGGGCGATCCATGGCTTCGGTAAGCCAGGCCGCCGCCTCGACCACCTGCGGAAGGGCAAGGCCGGTCGACACGCCGCATCGCTCGAGCAGATAGACGACATCCTCGGTCGGAACATTGCCCGCGGCGCCCGGTGCGAAGGGACAGCCGCCGAGCCCGCCAAGCGACGCATCCACCGTCGCCGCACCCGCATTCACCGCGGCCCAAACATTGGCGAGGCCGGTACCCCGCGTATTGTGGAAATGGACGCGGACCGGCAAGTTGCCGATCGCCTCGCGCACCCGGCCCACCATGTCCGCGACCTGTGCCGGCGCACCGACGCCGATCGTGTCGGCCAGCGCGATTTCGCGTGGCATCGCGTCCGCGGCGCGTTTCGCCATGTCGACGACGCGGTCGATCGCAACCTCCCCCTCGAAGGGGCAGCCAAAGGCCGTGGCGATGGTGATCTGGCCGCCGCGCCCGGCCTGTTTCGCCAGCGCGACAATCTCCATCGCCGCCGCGAGCGATTCATCCGAGGTCTGGCCTTGATTGCGAATGCCGAAGCTGTCGCTCGTCACGCATACCGCGCCCAGTTCGTCGATCCGGCCGGTCGCCAGCGCGCGTTCGGCGCCGCGGCGATTGAGCACCAGTCCAATGTAGGTCACGTCACCGCGCTCGGGCAGCATTGTGACCAGTTCCTCGGCATCGGCGAGCTGCGGGACGCGGCGCGGATTGACGAAACTCGTGACCTCGATGCGGCGCACACCATAGGCTATGGCGCGGCGGATCAGTTCGGCCTTGTCGACGGTCGAAACGATCGTCGATTCATTTTGCAGGCCGTCGCGCGGACCGACCTCGACCATTTCCACCCGTCGATTTTTCAACATCTTGCGTCCTGATTTGCCCGAGTCATTTAGCAGGTTGAAAATTACATAGCATTCTAAGTATAGATTGACCATGGGCGGCGCGACCTGTCTCTAGCAGAGTCGGCCCCGAAAGGAACGATATGACAGAAAAGAGCGGCGGCAGGGGAGCGCTGGAGGGTATCCGGGTCGTGGAAATGGGGCAGCTGATTGCCGGCCCCTTCTGCGGCCAGTTGCTCGGCGACATGGGCGCCGAGATCGTCAAGCTCGAGCCGCCGGTGACCGGAGACCAGATGCGCAACTGGGGCCAGGGCGACAAGCCCAGCTGGTGGCGGGTGATCGCGCGCAACAAATATTCGGTCGCGGTCGACCTGCGCTCCGAAGAGGGGCAGGCGCTCGCGCGCGAGCTGATCGCCAAGGCCGACATCCTTATCGAGAATTTCCGCCCCGGCACGCTCGAGAAATGGAAACTCGACCCCGCCGAGCTGCGCAAGGCGAACCCCGGGCTGATCGTCGTGCGCGTGTCGGGCTATGGCCAGACCGGCCCCTATTCGGCGCGCGCGGGCTTTGGCGGGATCGGCGAGGCGATGGGCGGGTGGCGCGGCATTGTCGGTTACCCCGACTTTCCGCCCGCGCGCATGGGGGTATCGATCGGCGACACGCTCGCCGCCACTTACGGCTGCATGGGCGCGCTCGCCGCGCTGCATCACCGCAGCAAGACCGGCGAAGGCCAGATCGTCGATTCGGCGCTCTATGAAGCGGTGCTGCAGGTGATGGAATCGACGGTATCGGACTATTCGGCGAGCGGCGTGAAGCGCCGTCGCACCGGATCGACGCTGCCGGGTATCGCGCCGTCGAACGTCTATCCGTGCCGCGACGGCGAATATTTGATCGGCGCGAACCAGGACGGCGTCTTCACGCGTCTTGCCGCCGCAATGGGCCGTCCAGACCTCGCGAACGACGAGCGCTATGCGACACACCGCGCGCGCGGTGCGTCGCAGGAAGAACTCGATGCGCTGATCGGCGAATGGACCGCCACCATGACAATCGCGGAGCTTGAGGCGAAGATGATCGAAGCGGGCGTCCCCGCCGGCCGCGTCTTCGATGCCGAAGACATGATGACCGACCCGCATTTCGCCGCGCGCGATGCGCTGGTGACCATCGAAGACGAAGAATTCGGCGAAGTCACGATGCAGGGGGTTTTCCCCAAGCTATCGGCAACCCCGGGCAGCATTCGCCGCCCCGCCCCGCTCACCGTCGGACAGGATGGCGCCGAGGTGCTCGAACGCTGGCTGGGCCGGACCGGAGGCGCGGCATGATCACGCTCTATGGCGGCCCCACCCCCAATGCGCGCAAGATCGCAATCGCGCTGCTCGAAATGGGGCTCGAATGGCGGCTCGAATATATCGATATCCTCGCGGGCGATCAGCTGACGCCCGAATTCCTTGCGCTCAACCCGAACAACAAGACCCCGGTAGTCGTCGATGACGAGGGACCCGACGGTCCCGGCTTCATACTGTGGGAAACGGGCGCGATCCTGCTCTATCTTGCCGAAAAGACCGGGCGCTTCTTGCCCACCGACCCGGTGAAGCGCGCGGTCTGCTGGCAATGGCTGATGTTCCAGGTGTCGGGGGTCGGCCCGATGTTCGGGCAGGAAGCGCACTTCACGCACTATGCCAAGGACCGGCACGATTATGCGATCGAGCGTTACGGCCGCGAGGTTGACCGGCTGATGATGGTGCTCGACAAAAGGCTGGGCGAAGCCGAGTGGCTCGCCGGCGACGAATATACGATCGCCGACATGGCAACCCTGCCCTATCTGCGCCGCCAGCTTATCGAAAAGGCCGGGCGCTTTCCGAACGTCGACCGCTGGGGCGCCGCGATGCTCGAACGCCCCGCGGTGGCCGAGGGGATGACGGTCGGGGTCGTCCGCGCCGAGACGATCGAGGGTGGCCTGACCGGCTTCACCGACGAGCATCGCGCGATCCTGTGGGGCGACCGCCAGCACGCCGCGCGCTGATCGTCAGTCTTTGTCGACCGCGGCGTGGTTCGCGTCGCCGAACATATTCGACCATTCCTTGTCATCGAGCGTCTGGTGGCGGCCGATGTATTTCGCCGGAGCCTTCAGATCCTCACGGGCCATCGCCCGCGCAACCGCGGGCCGTTCGCGGATCCGTTCGAACCAGCCGCGCATCGCGGGCCATTCGTCAAGTCCCATCCCCATGACGAACGCCGAAGCGCGGCCGGGCCAGATCGCGATGTCGGCAATCGTATAGTCCTCGCCCCCAACATAGGCGCTTTTCTCCAGCCGCTTTTCGAGCACGGTGAGAAGGCGTTTCAGTTCCTTCGTATAGCGTTCGACCGCATAATCCTGCCCGGCCGGAGCATAGCGCAGGAAATGGCTCGCCTGCCCGCCCATCGGCCCGAGCCCCGCGACCTGCCAGGTCAGCCACGACAGCGCCGCGGCGCGCGCCGCGCCCGATGCGGGCAGGAAACGACCGCTCTTCTCGGCGAGATATTGCAGGATCGCGCCCGATTCAAAAACGGTCACCGGGTCGCCGCCTTCCGCCGGATCGAGGTCGACGATCGCGGGCAGCTTGTGGTTCGGATTGATCCGCCCGAACGCGGGCGCCAGCTGGTCGCCGTCGAAGATGTCATAGGGAATGACGCGATAGGGCGCGCCGATCTCTTCGAGCATGATCGCGATCTTCTGCCCGTTCGGGGTCGCCGAATAATGAAGGTCGATCATTTCACAATATCTCGTGGATCACGTGGCGCACCCCGAAATCGGTGCGTTCGCCGACTCCAACCGCGAGTACACCGTTCAGCCAGCCATGTTTCGCGCTCGCGGTTTCGAACACCGGGGCGATTCGCAGATAATATCGCGACGGGTCTACGTCGGGTGCGGCCGGATCGGCAAAGGCGGCGCGCACATCGTCGGGAATGATGTTGCGGCCGGTATAGCTCAGGTAAATGAGTGCGCCATCGTCGGTCTGCCACACCGCGCGGGCGTCGAATGTACCGACCGAGGCTGCGTCGCCAAGCCGCCCGCTGCGCGACCAGTTGCCGCCGCCGGGTAGGACTATGCCGTTGATCCGCGGTCCGAAAAACCGGCCGCCGCTGATATAGCCAAGCCGCTGATCGCCGAACGGCGAAGCGCCGATCGCGATCAGCCCTCCCCCGACCTCGAACTCGACGGTGCACAGATGGCGGGTCGCCAGCGCCGTCGACGCCGCATGCTGATTTTCTTCGTTCATGGCACGAATCCTCCTTCAACCTATAGACAAGCATAAAACCATTAGTATACTAAGGGTCAATCAGATTGACGGATCGGAAAGCCTTCCGGGACCGGCGACATACACTCAATGGGAGGGTGAACATGAAGGCTCGTAACCAGTTTCTGCTGTCCGGCGTCGCGACGATCGCGATGCTTGCAACCGCCGCGCCGGCCATGGCGCAGGCGGCCGCGGATGACTCTGCTACAGTAGACGACAGCAACACGAACGAAATCATCGTCACCGCGCAGAAGCGCGAGCAGAATCTGCAGGACGTGCCGATCTCGATGGAGGTCGTCAGCGGCGAAAGGCTCGACGATTTCAACTCGAACGACATCAAATCGGTGATGAACTACACGCCGAACGTCTTCGTCCAGTCGACCGCCGGTAACGACGTCATCTATATTCGCGGTTTCGGTTCGCCGCCGGCGAACTTCGCCTTCGACCAGTCGGTCTCGCTCTATGTCGATGGCGTCTATGCCGGCCGTTCGCGCCAGGCGCAGGCGCCCTTCTTCGACCTCGCGCGCGTCGAGGTGCTCCGCGGCCCGCAGGGCGCGCTGTTCGGCAAGAATACCGCCGCCGGCGCGGTCAGCGTCGTGTCGGCGGGGCCGACCAAGGACTTTGAAGGCAAGATCACCGCCAATTATAATTTCGATTTCAAGGGCACCGATTTCTCGGGCTATCTCGCGGGGCCGATCACCGACACGCTCGGCGCGCGCCTCGCCATGAAAGTCGTCAACCAGGACGGCTATATCCGCAACCTCGCAACCGATCACGACGACCCTGAGGTCAAGCAGCAGCTGCTGCGCCTGACGCTCCGGTGGGAGCCCTCGTCGAACTTCGATTATACCGCGAAGGTCGAATATGCGAACCGCGACGTCATCGGCGGCATCACCGTATCGAGCCCGCTGACCAGCGGGCAGGATCCACAGCGCACCCGCTTTCTTGAAAAATCGGCGCTCGGCAACGAAGGCATGAAGACCAAGTCGATCATGGTCTCGGGCACCGGCAACCTGTCGATCGGCGACTATACGCTGACCTCGGTCACGGGTTACAGCTGGTTCAACGCCAATATCGTCAACGGCTTCGACCAGACGATCCCGAACAGCGGCGGCGCCCACACCAATAATTCGGTGTACAACAGCTTCCCCGAACGGTTCGAGCAGGTTTCGCAAGAACTGCGCATCCTGTCACCGACCGGGCGCACGTTCGAATTTGTCGCGGGCGCTTACTACGACCATTCGAAATACCGGCTCGACCAGCTGCAGGGCTTCAACATCCTGAACCTGTTCGGCAATCCCTATTTCGGCCGGATCGACAGCCGCTTCAACCAGACCGCCGAATCCTGGTCGGTCTTTGGCCAGGGCACGCTCAACCTGTCGGACGCCTTCCGCGTCATCGGCAGCCTGCGCTATTCGCACACCAGCAAGGATGGCGATTTCGCGTCGCGGCTCGTTTATGGCCCCTTCGCGATCCGTCCGATCTCGAGCGCCGTGGGTTCGATCAGCGAGGGCAATGTCGATCCGTCGGCGACGATCCAGTACGACATCACGCCGCGCATCATGGCTTACGCCACCTATGGCCGCGGGTCGAAATCGGGCGGCTTCGTCTCGAACACGCTGGGCACCACCAACCCCACCTTCACCTTCAAACCCGAACGCTCGCGCAACTATGAAGCCGGCATCAAGTCGACGCTGTTCGATGGCAAGGTCGTCGCCAACGTCTCGGTCTATGACACGCAGTTCAAGAATCTGCAGGTTTCGGTCTATCAGCCCGCAACGTCGAGCTATCTGACCGGCAACGCCGCGAGTGCGACGTCGAAGGGGGTCGAGGGATCGCTGGCGCTCTATCTGTCGCCGAACTTCGACATCACCGGGTCGGCCGCCTATTCGGACATCAAATATGATGATTATCCGGGCGCGGCCTGCCTTGCCTCGCAGCCGGTGACCTGCCTGCCCGCGACCAACAACCTCGCCGGCTACCGCGTCGCTTATTCGTCCAAATACACGGGCAATATCTCGGCGCATGGCCGCTTCGATTTCGGCGACGACCTCAAGCTCGACATCACCGGCGTCGCCGCGGGCCGCTCCAAATATTTCAACTCGGACAACCAGAGCCCGATCTTCGGCGTGCAGAAGGGCTATGTGAAGCTCGACCTGCGCGTCCAGCTCGCCGATCAGGACGATCGCTGGTTCGTCGCCTTTGTCGGCAAGAACCTGACCAACGAGCTGACCACGGGCAGCGCGTTCAACCTGCCCGCGCCGATCACCGCGGCACCGCGCGCGATCCTGTATCTTGAGGCCCCGCGCAACCTGTCGATCGAGGCCGGGTTCAAATTCTGACGATGTCCCAGGGATCGGCCGCGGCAAGCATTACCATGCTGCCGCGATCGTGACCTGCATCAGGGCGCGAGGTGCGGCATGATCGACGTCTATTTCACCCCCACCCCGAACGGCCATAAAGTGTCGATCATGCTCGAAGAGACCGGGCTGCCGCACCGGTTGATCGCAATGAACATGCTCGACGGCGAGCATCTCACCCCCGAATATCGCCGCATCAACCCGAACGGCCGCCTGCCCGCGATCGTCGATCATGATCCGATCGGCGGCGGCGCGCCGCTACCCGTGTTCGAGTCCGGCGCGATCCTGCTCTATCTCGCCGAAAAAAGCAGCCAGCTGCTCCCCGAAAGCCCGAGGCGCCGCAGTCAGGCTCAGCAATGGCTGATGTGGCAGATGGCGAGTTTCGGCCCGATGCAAGGCCAGGCGCATCATTTCATCCGCTATGCGCCAGAGGGGCAGACCTACCCGGTCGAACGCTACCGCAACGAAACGCTGCGCCTGCTCCACGTCCTCAACGGGCGCCTCAGCGAAGCCGATTATCTGGCCGAGGAATATTCGATCGCCGACATCGCGTGCTGGCCGTGGACGCGCGCGATCCGCGCGATCGGGCTGACGCTGGGCGATTATCCCGCGGTCGCCGACTGGTTCGCGCGCATCGGTGAACGCCCCGCGGTGATCGCCGGCACCGACGTCAAGAACGCCGCGAACCTGTCGAGCGCGCGTCCGGCGCTGACCGAGGCGCAATGGTCGAATTTGTTCGGGAAGAATATGCTGGAAGCGCCGAGGCGCTGAACCACGCCCTATGTTTCGTCATTCCCGCGAAAGCGGCAACCCAGTAGCGACGGTTGCTCGCTGGGTTGCCGCTTTCGCGGGAATGACGAATGGGTGAGTCATACGGTATCGGCATGCCCCCACTGATACTCGACCCTGCCATCCAGCCGCCGCACTGCAACCCAGTCGCCGCCCGCGAGGCTGTCGTCCTCGATCAAGGCGGCAACACCCTCGGCGATGTCTTCGGGCCGGCACGCCTCATTGTTCGCAAGCACCGTCTTCATCCATTCGGACTTGCCGCCCGCGCCGGTCGTGTCGAGGATCGGCGTATCGACCAGCCCCGGCAACATGCCCGCGACACGGACATTGCATTCGTCCTTGAGCGGCGCACAGCAGCGCGTGAACATCATCACCGCCGCCTTGGTCGTTGCGTACATCGCATCGTAGAAACCGGTGCCCAGCGCGACCGTCGAAACGGTATTGATGATCACGCCGCCGCCGCGTTTTCGCATCGCCTGCATCGCGATCTGGGTAGCGGCGACGAGCGAGGTGATATTGACGTCGATGATCCAGCGGATCCGCGCGGCATCGACATCGGGGAATTGCGGCAAGCCCGACACGACGCCCGCATTGTTGTGCAGGATGTCGACGTCGCCATGCGCGCGGAACCACGCTTCGGTCGCCGCGATGTCGGAGAGGTCGAGCCGGTGGACGCTTGCGCGCGCACCCGCAGCCTCGACCAGCCGCGCGGTTTCCGCAAGACCCGCTGCGTTGACGTCGACCAGCGCGATCTCCGCCGCGCCGCGCGCCGCCAACATCACCGCGGTGGCGCGGCCGATGCCGCCCGCCGAACCCGTCACGATGGCGGTCTTGCCGTTGATCTCCATGCTCTTCTCTCCCGTCGATCTTGCCGTTACCGTAAAGCACATTGACAGATAAACTTAAATACCTAAGTATTTTTGGAACGGGAAGACTCGTACGTTTTTGGAGAGTGTGATGACAGAGGCTACAGCCCTCGATGGAGGCGCCGCAGCGTCCGACAGCGGCCTTGCCGTGCGCCGCAACGTCGCACTTGCCATGCTGTTCGTGGTCGGCACGATCAACTTCGTCGACCGCCAATTGCTGTCGGTACTCGTCGAGCCGATCCGCGCCGAGATGCAGTTCAGCGATACCCAGTTCGGGCTGCTCACCGGCCTCGCCTTCGCGCTTTTCTATGCCGCGATGGGGGTCCCCGTCGCGATGGTCGCCGACCGCTGGAACCGCATCAAGCTGATCGGCATCGCGTGCGTCGTGTGGAGCGGCTTCACGGCCGCGTGCGGCATGGTGTCGAACTTCTGGCAGCTTGCAGCGATGCGTTTCGGGGTCGGCGCGGGCGAAGCCGGCGGCACCGCGCCGTCGCTTTCGGTCATCGCCGACCTTTATCCGCCCGCGCAGCGCCCGCTCGCAATCGGTCTTTTCACGCTGAACGGCCCGTTCGGCGTTTTCGTCGGTGCGGCCTTCGGCGCGTGGGCGGCCGCCAATATCGGCTGGCGCAACGCCTTCGTCGTCATCGGCCTTGTCGGTATCCTCGTCGCGCCTTTGCTCATCTGGCTGGTCCGCGAACCCGCGCGCGGCCAGATGGACCTGCACAAGCCCGCCGACGAGGTCGTGCCGTTCAGCCAGAGCCTCGCAATGTTCATCCGCCGCCCGTCGCTGCGCATGGTGATGATCGGCAGCGGGCTTGCCGCCTTTGTCAGCTACGGCATGCTCAACTGGATCCCCGCCTTCCTGATGCGCACGCAGAAGATGCCATTGGAAGCGATGGCGACCTGGTTCGCGCCCGCCGCGGGCATCACCTTCGGCATCGGCATCCTCGGCGGCGGCTGGCTCGTCAGCCACCGCGCGAAGCATTCGGCGCGCGCCTATGGCATCATCCCCGCGCTCGCGACCGCGGTGCTGATCCCGACTTTCATCGCGGCGCTGCTTGTCGACACCTGGCAGCTCTCGCTCGCGCTGATGCTGATCCCGATGGCGGCGTGTACCGCCTATGTCGCGCCGGCGCTCGCGCTGGTGCAGAATCTCACCCCGCCGCGCAGCCGCGCGACCGCCGCCGCGGTGCTGATGCTGATGTTCAACATCGTCGGCCTCGGCCTCGGTCCGCTGTTCGCCGGGATCGTCAGCGACGCGCTCAAGCCCGAGCATGGCGTCGACAGCCTGCGCTGGGCGCTGATGGCGCTGATGCCCTTCGCTGCCGCCGCGGGCATCGCGCAATATGCGATGACGCGGCACCTCGAGAAGGATTTTGCCGAGTGACCGAGGTCGCCGGCAAAACCGCCTTCATCACCGGCGGCGCGAGCGGGCTTGGTTTCGCCACGGCACGCGCGCTCGCCGCCAGGGGCGCAGCGGTGATCCTCGCCGACATCGACGCCGCGCGCGTCGAGGAAGCCGCCGCCACCTTGCGCGGCGAAGGCGCCAACGCGCTCGGCATCCAGCTCGACGTCACCAGCGAGGAAAGCTGGGCTGAAGCGGGCGCGAAAGCGCGCGAATTCGGTCCGGTGCGTATCCTGTTCAGCAATGCCGGGGTCGGCGGCGGATCGGGACCCTTCGAGCAATATGACACCGACGTCTGGCGCTGGAACTACGCCGTCAACGCGCACGCGCATCTTTACGCCTGTCGCACCTTCCTCGGCGACATGAAGGCGAGCGGCGAGGCGTCGCACCTCGTCATCACCTCATCGATGGTCGCGATCGTGCCGCCGCCGATTTCGGTCGCCTATATCAGCTCCAAATATGCGACGCTCGGCATTGCGATGGCGCTGCGCAACGAGCTGGCGGGGACCTGCGTCGATATTTCGGTGCTGATGCCCGGCATGTCGGCGACGCGGATCGTTGAGACGACGCGCGACCTGCGCCCCGTCGAGGTCGAAGTCGGCAAGGCTGCAGCGACGAGCCAGGCGATGCAGGGCGTGCTCGCGAGCGGCATGGCGCCGGACAAGATCGGCGCGCGCGTCGTGGAGGCGATCGAAGCCGGCGAATATTGGATCTTCACCCACCCCGAATGGAAGGCGATGACCGAACTGGTGACGCAGGACATGCTGTCGTCCTTCGGCCCCTCGGCCGATCCCGCGTATAAGGGCGACGACATCGACGGACTGATCGCCGCGAACGGCGGCCGCATGTTCGGCGCCAAGGTTTAAGGAGAGTATTCATGGCAGAGCAGGACGATATTCGCGCGATGGCGCAGCGCTTTTTCGACGCGATCGAGGCGGGCGACATCGAGACGATGCAGGGCAGCTTCACCCCCGATGCCGAAATCTGGCACAACACCGACGAGTTGATCGTCACCCCCGCGCAGACCGCGGCGACGCTGGCCGGCATGGTCGCGCGGATCAAGGACCGCGAATATGCCGAGCGCCGGCTGACGACTTTCCCCGGCGGCTTCGTCCAGCAGCACGTCCTGAAGGGCAAGCGCGTTCATGATGACGGCGAGGTCCGCCTGCCCTGCGCGATCGTCTGCAAGGTCGAGGGCGGCAAGATCACGCGGCTCGACGAATATTTCGACAGCGCGCACGTTGCCGAATTCCGCAAATTCGCGAACGCCTGAGGAGTTAAGCCATGCCCGTCCTGCGCCAGGTTCCCCGCTCCGAAGTCACCGATGAAACCGTCACCGCCTATTACAACCGCCTGTTCGGCGACCGCGACCCGGTCGCCGAACCCGGCACCGCGACCGGCACGCCGGGCGACTGGTGGACGGTCTTCGCGCTCGCACCCGACATCTTCAAACATGCGGTCGACGGTTTCGCGGTTTACCGCCACCCGGCGCGCAAGATCGATCCGGTGCTCCGCGAACTCGGCCAGACCCGCGCGGGCTGGGTCAAGGGCAGCCAGTTCGTCTTTTCGCAGCATTGCAAATCGCTGCGCGGGCTTGGCGTCAGCGAGGAGAAAATCGCGGGCATCGCCTATTGGCAGGTCGCCGACTGCTACAACGAGCGGGAACGCACGGTGCTCGCCTATGCCGACTGCCTCGCGCAAGCCGGCGGACGCGTCCCGCTCGAGGTCTTCGACAAGCTCAAGACCTTCTGGGACGACGAGCAGATTTTCGAATTCACCTACATCACCTGCCTCTACGACATGCATGCGGTGATCACGCGCGCACTGCGCATGGAGTTCGACGCGCGCGAGGACCCGATCGTCGAAGTTGCCGCGCCCGAAGGCTTCAGCGCCGCCGACTTCCTCAGCGCGCCGCGTCCCGCAAACGGATGAGCGGTTACGGGCCGCCCGAAGTCTTCGCGACGGGGCTGGGCTTTCCCGAGGGCCCGGTACCGATGGCGGACGGATCGGTGCTGCTCGTCGAGATCGCGCGCGGCACGCTCACGCGCGTTGCGCCCGATGGCAGCCTGTCGGTGGTTGCCGAGCTTGGCGGCGGACCGAACGGGCTCGCGATCGGTCCCGACGGCGCGGCCTATGTCTGCAACAACGGCGGCTTCGCGTGGATCGAGGCGGGCGGCCTGCTTTTCCCCGGCCATGCCGCGAACGCCGAAGCCTGCGGATCGATCCAGCGCGTCGACCTGACGACCGGCGCGGTGACGACGCTCTACGACGGCTTCGAGGGCGAGCGGCTCAAGGGGCCGAACGACATCGTCTTCGACGCGAGCCAAGGGAATGGGGGCGGCTTCTGGTTCACCGACCATGGGCAGGTTCGGCCCACCGGCCGCGACCATGGCGCGATCTATCACGCCGCCGCCGACGGATCGCGGATCACCCGTCAGCGCGCTGAGATGATCGGTCCCAACGGCATCGGCCTCTCGCCCGACGGCAAGACGCTCTATGTCAGCGAAACGATGACCGCGCGCGTCTGGGCGATGGACGTGATCGCGCCGGGCGAACTGGCGCCGCCGCCGCCATGGGCGCCCGGTCGCTTCGTCGGCACTCCGCCCGCCTTCCGCCTGCTCGACAGCCTCGCGGTCGAGGAGAGCGGGCGCATCTGCGTCGGCACGATGGTCGAGGGCGGGATCACGATCTTCGACCCGGAAGGCGGCGGCTCGGAATTCATGCCGCTGCCCGACATCGGCGTCACCAATATCGCCTTTGGCGGTGCCGACCGGTACGATGCCTATATCACCGCTTCGACCACCGGTGTGCTCTATCGTGTCCGCTGGCCGCGCGCGGGGCTGAAATTGCATTAATCGTCAACTTAATTGACGATTTGCTCCTTTGATGCTAGAAGAGACTTAAGAAAGAGGATGGGCATGAAATTTTATAACTCCATCGGCCCCAACCCGCGCGTCGTGACCCTGTTCATGGCCGAAAAATGTATCGAGATCCCGCAGGTCACGGTCGATCTACGCGGCGGCGAGAACCGGCGCGCGCCCTATAATGTCGATGTGAACCCGGCGGGACAGACCCCGGCGCTCGAACTCGACGACGGCAGCGTCCTCTGCGAAATCACCGCGATCTGCGAATATCTCGAGGAACGCTTCCCCGAAACGCCGTTGATCGGCACGACCGCGGAGGAACGCGCGAACACCCGCATGTGGACACGCCGCGTCGACATCAAGATTTGCGAGCCGCTGACCAACGGCTTCCGTTTTGCCGAGGGCCTGCCGTTGTTCGAGACGCGCATGCGCTGCCTGCCCGAAGCCGCGGCGGGGCTGAAAGCGGTCGCGCAGGACGGGATCGCATGGCTCGACCCGCCGATCGCGGACCGCGAATTTATCGCGGGCGATACCCTGTCGCTCGCCGACCTGGTGCTCTTTGCTTTCCTCGATTTCGGGGCCTCGGTGGGTCAACCGCTCGACCCCGCCTTCACCAACGTCCAGCGCTGGTACGAGCGGATGAAAAGCCGCCCCAGCGCGAACCCGAACTGAGTTACAGAACAGGAGACGGATCATGGCTGCAACCAACAAAGAATTCGAATTCTGCGGGGTCAATCACCTCGCACTCGTATGCAAGGATATGGCGCGGACGGTCGAATTCTACCGCGACACGCTCGGCATGCCGCTGCTGAAGACGCTCGACCTGCCGGGCGGTCGCGGCCAGCATTTCTTCTTCGACATCGGCAATGGCGACAGTCTCGCTTTCTTCTGGTTTCCGAACGCGCCCGAAGCGGTCCCCGGCATTTCGGCGCCCGAGGCGCTACCGACGCGGGGTAATTTCATGTCGGCGCACGGATCGATGAACCACATCGCGATCAATGTCCGCGCCGAAAAATTCGACGAATATTACCAGCGGCTGGTCGACAAGGGGGTCGAGGTCACCCCGATCCTCAACCACGACAATTCGCCGACCCAGTCGTCGCCCGAGATGAACGACGATGTCTATGTCCGCTCGGTCTATTTCTTCGACCCCGACGGCGTCTGCCTCGAATTCGCGGCGTGGACCAAGATATTCGACGAAAGCGACGTCGCGCACGATCCAGTCCAGGCCGACGGCACCAAGCGCGAAGGCTTCATCACCGGCCGCACGACGGTGCCCGCCGAATAGAAATTCCCAAGGTACCAATGGGAACTCCTCCTGGACCCGGCTTCGGCCGGGTTCTTTTTTGGCAATCCGGGGAATGCGGGTTTCGACCGGAAGCTGCCCCATTTATCATCGTCACCCCGGACTTGACCCGGGGTCCACGACTTCAGCGCCGCGGTGGATCCCGGATCAAGTCCGGGATGACGAACGGGAGGAATGGCAGCCTCATACCGAAACAGTCCTCCCGACTACCCCACCGCCCGGTCGCGCCCTTCCCAATAGGGCGCGCGCAATTCGCGGCGCAACACCTTACCCGACGGGTTGCGCGGCAGCGCTTCGATGAACTCGACGCTTTTGGGGATCTTGTACGCCGCGATCCGTTCGCGCGCCCAGGCGACGATGTCGGCGGGGTCGAGCGTCGTGCCCGCCGCGGGCACGATCAGCGCCTTCACGCTTTCGCCCCATTTGTCGTCGGGCACGCCGATCACCGCAACGTCGGCGACCCCGGGACAGCCCATGATCGCGCTTTCGACCTCGGCCGGATAGACATTTTCGCCGCCCGACACGATCATGTCCTTGATCCGGTCGTGGACGAAATAAAAGCCATCGGCATCGCGATAGCCGACGTCGCCGGTGTGGAGCCAGCCGCCGGCGAGTGTCTCTTCGGTTGCGCTCGCGCGGTTCCAATATTCCTTCATGACGATGCCGCCGCGGATCGCGATCTCGCCGATCTCGCCCTCGCCAAGCTCGCTGCCATCGCCGCCCAGGATCGCCATCGCGGCGCCCGGCCAGGGCTTGCCGCACGAGGTGAGTTTGCCCGGCAGATCATGCGCGCTCGGCGACAGATACGACCCACCACCGCTTGACTCGGTCATGCCGTAGAATTGCACGAAGTCGCAGCCGAAGGTCGCGCGTGCGCGGCGCAGTACATCCTCGGCGATCGGCGACGCGCCATAGGCAATCGACTTGAGCGCGGGATACGCCCCCTCGCCCGCCGCAGGTTGGAGCAGCATCATCTGGATCATCGCGGGCGCAAGGAAGGCGTGCGCGACATCCTCCTCGCGCATCATGCGGATCGCGTCGGCGGCGGTGAAATCCTTGACGAGGACCAGCCGCCCGCCCTGCGCCAGCCCCGAAAAGCTGACGTTCGTGCCCGCGACATGGAACAGCGGCATGACGATCATCACCGTCTCGTCCTCGCCATAGGCGAAACCATCGACCTCGGTCGCGGCTTCGAGGAAGCTGCGGTAATTGGCGTTGGTGAGCACGACACCTTTCGGCAGCCCGGTGGTGCCGCTGGTGTAGAGCTGGAGCACATCGTCGGTCAGTTGCGGGCGATCGGCGAGGGGTTCCGCAGCGGCGTCGCCAAGCCACGCGTCGAACGGCTCGAAAGCCGGATGCGCGCCATAGAGTGCGATGAGTCGCGGCGGCGCGGCAAGGTCGGCGACCGCGGCGAGCGCGCAGTCGAAGAAATCTTCGCCGACGAACAGCAGCTTCGGCCCCGCGTCGCCAAGGATGAAGCCGATCTCGGCGGGTGCGAGACGACAGTTGATCGGCGCGAAACAGGCGCGCGCCCGCGCCGTGCCAAAGAAGAGCGGATACCAGCTGTCGTGGTTCTTGGTCAGCGCCGATACGCGGTCGCCGGACCGCACACCCGCTGCGATCAGCGCATGTCCGACGCGGTTTGCTTGTGCATCGAGCTCGGCGAAACTCGTCTCGCGCTCGCCGAACTTCACTGCGGTCGCCTGTCCCCGCACGCGCGCCTGTGCCGCCGGAATATCCGCCAGCGTCCGGATGGCCTCCAGATCGATCATTTTACTCTCCCAATCGTCGTTTCGACTTGAATTAGATAGAATACTAAGCAAATGCTTGGCCAGCCCAAAAATCGAGAGGACAGGCCTTGTTCAACCACCCCATCCTGCCGACAACCATCGTTGGAAGCTACCCCCAGCCCGACTGGCTGATCGACCGCGAGCGGCTGAAGGCCAGCCTGCCCCCGCGCGTCCGTGCCGAGACGCTGTGGCGCATCCCCGAACCCTGGCTCGCCGATGCGCAGGAGGCCGCTACGCTGATGGCGATCCGCGACCAGGAGGAGCTGGGTATCGACATCGTCGGCGACGGCGAGATGCGCCGCGAAAGCTATTCGAACCGCCTCGCGACCGCGCTGTCGGGGATCGATCCCGACAAGCATGGCAGCGCGGTCGACCGCACCGGCAAGGCGAACCCGGTGCCGCTCGTCTCGGGCCCGATCCGCCGCGTCGCGCCGATCGAGGCGCAGGATGCCGCCTTCCTCCGCCGCCATTCGTCGCGCCCGGTGAAGCTCACCCTCCCCGGCCCGTTCACGATGACGCAGCAGGCCGAAAATGGCTGGTATCCCGACACCAAATCGCTCGCGATGGACTATGCCGACGCGGTGAATGCCGAGGTCAAGGATCTGTTCGCCGCGGGGGTCGACGTCGTCCAGCTCGACGAACCCTATCTGCAGGCGCGCGCGGACGACGCGCAATATTATGCGATCGAGGCAATCAACCGCGCATTGGACGGCGTCGACGGCACGACGGCGCTCCACATCTGTTTCGGCTATGCGATGGTCCACCACGGCGCGGGCTCGACCAAGCCGAAGCCGAAGGCGTACGACTTCCTCGCCGAACTCGAAGCCTCGGCGATCGACGTCATCTCGATCGAGGCGGCGCAGCCCGGCCTCGATCCCGCGATCCTCGCCGAGCTGCCGACGAAGACGATCATGTACGGCGTGCTCGACCTGTCGATCCCCGAGGTGGAAACCCCGGAAATTGTCGCGGGCCGCATTCGCGAGGCGCTGCGTTATGTCGATGCCGAACGTCTATGGATCGCGCCCGATTGCGGGATGAAATATCACAGCCGCGAACATTCGCAGGCGAAGTTGAAGGCGATGGTCGACGGCGCGGCGCTGGTGCGGGCAGGGTTGAAATAACCAAGCTCGTCATTCCCGCGAAAGCGGGAACCCAGCCCGCAACAGTGGTTCACTGGGTTCCCGCTTTCGCGGGAATGACGAAGGCTATTGATCCACAAACGCGCTCAGCAATCGCACCACCACTTCGGGCGCCTCGACCGTCGGCAAATGCCCCGCCCCGGCAACGATCTCCAGCCGCGCGCCGGGGATCGCATCCGCAATCTCGTCATGGTGCGCACGGGTAGTGATGCCGTCCTTTTCGCCCCATATCAGCAGCGTCGGGACCGCGATCTCGCCCAAGCGCGGCCGGCTATCGATCCGCGCCATGATTGCGTGCTGCTGTGCAAGGAAGGTTTCCGCACCGGTGTCCGACGCCATCTGCCGCGCGATGCCGAGCAGGCGCGCGTCGTTTCGCTTGTCCTCGGGGAAGAGGATCGGGATACGCTCCTCGACCACCTGGTCGAACTGGCCGCTTTCGACGAGGTCGATATAGCCCTGCCGCCGCGCGGTCTGCGCCGGGCCGTCGGCCGACGCGAGGGTCGAAATCAGCGCGAGCTTCGCGACGCGTTCGGGCGCGCGGCGCATCACCTCGAACGCGACGAAGCCGCCCATCGCATGGCCGATCAGCACGAACTTCGGCGGCGCGCTATCGAGCAGGCGCTGCGCGAAGCCGGTGATCGTGTCGTCGCTCTGGTTGTCGGCGACGACGACAGTGCGAGCCGCCCATGCGTCAAGCAGCGGCTGCCACACCGCGTCGGTCAAAAGCTGGCCGGTAATCAGAACAATGGGAAGCGACATTAGACCACCTGATGCAAAAGCGCCTCGCCCGCGGCGAGACGGCGAATATTTTCGTGCGCAACCGTCAGGCTGCGCATCAGCGTTTCGGGCGTCAGCCACGCGATATGCGGCGCGAGCACCGCATTGGGCTGGTCGAGCAGCGGATGGCCGGGCGGCAAAGGCTCTGCGGCGAAGACGTCGAGCCCGGCGCCGCGCAAATGCCCCGACGCCAGCGCGCCGACCAACCGCACTTCATCGACCAGCTCGCCGCGCGCCGTGTTCACCAGCACCGCGCCCGGCTTCATCGCGAACGGATCGATGAGCCCGCGCGTCTCGTCGGTCAGCGGGACGTGCAACGATACAATGTCGGCTTCGGCAACCAGCCGGTCGAGCGGCCAATATTCATACGGCACATCGCGCGCGCCGCGCGCCGTATAAACGACCTTCGCCCCCAGCGCCGCGAGCACCGGTGCGAGCAACTGCGCCGAATGGCCGAAGCCGACCAGCCCGATGGTGCGGCCGCCGATCTCGCCGACACTGTCGAGTTCGGACGGATCGGCGGTCCACCCCTCGCTCGCACGGGTACGCGCGTCGAAAAAGCAGGTCCGACGCAGCACCGCCATCATCAGCGACAACGCCATTTCGGCGACCGCCTGGCTGTTGGTGCCGGGCATGTTGCAGACGGCGACGTTATGTTCGCGCGCGGCGTCGAGCGCGATCGTGTTCACCCCGACGCCGAGTTTCTGGATCAGCTTCAGCTTCGGCGCCGAAGCGATGAATTCGGGCGTCACCGGGGTCAGCACATGGAGCAATGCGGTGATCGCGGGCGCAACGTCATCGAGCGGCTGAGCCTCGTCGACATGCGTCACCACGCCGGGACCGAAGATCGCGTCGACGGCCTCGCGGAAGCCGGGACTCGGGCGCGCGTGAAGCACGATCATGCCTGCACCGCCCCGACCGAACCGGCGAAGGCCGAGAAGCCCGCGAACACAGCGTCGCCGCCCATCGCTTCCTCGATGCGCAGCATCTCGTTCCACTTCGCCATGCGCTCGGAGCGCGTAAAGCTGCCGACCTTGAGCTGCCCGGCGTCCCACCCCGTCGCCAGATGCGCGACCGTGACATCCTCGCTCTCGCCCGAGCGCGCCGAGACGATCGCGCCCCAGCCGCGCCGGATCGCGGCGTCGAGCGCCGCCTTCGCCTCGGTTACCGTGCCGACCTGATTGACCTTGATCAGCGCCGCATTGCACACCGCCGCCTCGCCGGCGCGCGCCACGCGCTCGGCATTGGTCACGAGCACGTCGTCGCCGATGATCTGGACCTTGTCGCCGATCGCCGCGGTGACCGCCGCCATTGTCGCCCAATCGTCCTGCCCCGCCGGATCCTCGACCGACAGGATCGGATAGAGCTTCGTCCACTCGACGATCCGCGCCGCCATTTCCTCGCCCGACAACCGTCGGTCGTCGAGCGCGAGATGATAGCCATCGGCATCGCCAAGCTCGTTCGCGGCGATGTCGAGCGAGATGAACACCTCCTCGCCCGCGCGGTGCCCACTCGCCTCGATCGCGCGCGTCAGCGTATCGAGCGCGTCCTCGTTCGATGTGAAATTGGGCCACCAGCCGCCCTCGTCGGCGACTCCGGAGAGCGGACCCTTCGCTTCCATCAGCCGGCCCGCGGCGCGATAGACGTCGTCGGTGATCTCGAGCGCGCGGCGGAAGCTTCCCGCCTTTGGGCACATCACCATGAAATCCTGCACGTCAGTACGCCGTCCGGCGTGCGCGCCGCCGCCAAAAATCTGGATCTCGGGGAGCGGCACGCGCACCTTGCGGCCTTCCGCCAGATAACGCCACAGCGGCTCATGCGCGTGCGCGGCGGCGGCGTGCAGCACCGCCATCGACACAGCGACCACCGCATTCGCGCCGAGCCGCGCCTTGTTCGGCGTGCCGTCGAGCGCACACAGCGCGGCATCGACCGCCGCCTGATCGCGCGCATCCATGCCGGTCAGCACCGGGGCGATCTCTGCCCCAATGCCTGCGACCGCGCCGTTGACACCGAAGCCGCCGAAAGCCGCGCCACCGTCGCGCAGGTCGACCGCCTCATGCGCGCCGCGCGACGCGCCGGCGGGAGCGATGGCGCGCCCAATGGCTCCCGACTCCAGGACGACCTCGGCCTCGACGGTAGGCCGGCCCCGCGAATCCCAGAGCTGTCGACCGGTGACGGAGGCGATACGCGAGGTCATGCAAGGATCCTTTTCCAGTTGGCGACGAGCGCGTCGATGGGCTGCGGCGCGACGATCAACGCCCGCGCCTGTTCGCGCACGATATGTTTGTGTTCGGGGTCGGTGAGATAGGGCGCGGGCGACTTGCCCTCGACGCGCGCGAGCAGCAGCGCGGCGGTGAGTTTGCCCGCGCGCAGCAAGAGGCCATCGGCATCTTCCCAGTCGATACCCGCGCTATAAGCCACGACCAGCGCGGCCGCCGCCTCACCCAGCCGCGCGTCGGCGAGCCACACCGCTTTCAGCAGCAAATGGGTAGTGCAAAAGGCCAGATCGAAGGCCGGATCGCCATAAACGGCGCATTCGGCGTCGAGGAAAACCGGCCCATCGGCGCCGACGAGGATATTCTTCGGACTGACGTCGCCATGGACGAGCGCAATCTTGCACGCGACGAGGTCGTCGGCGAGCGCGTAGAGCGCCGGTGCGAGTTCGGGTTCCCTTTGCGCGACGTACAGGAGAAACGGATCGACACGTAGCGCGCGAAACATCGCGTCGGTCGGAAAGGCATCACGGTCGGCGGTGTCGTTCGCGGTCGCGGCATGGACGGCCGCGATCCCGCGTCCGACAGCCGCAGCGAAATCCGCGTCGACGCGCCCCGCGATCAGCTCATCCTTCCACACCGGACAGCCCGGCAGGAAACGCATTGCGAAACCATATCCGGGCAATTCGGCCAGCACCTCGGGCGCGAGGCGCGCATCGACGCCGCGTGCGCGCCGGAGCCAGCGGACCTCGCTCGCGCCCCGCTCGATCGGCGCGTGCCATTCGGCGGCGACGCGCAGCTGTTCGAGCGGCCGCTTGACGACGATCGGACCGCCGGGGGTCTCGACCTTCCAGACGTCGCACGACACGCCGCCGGTCAACGGCTCGAGGGCGACGTCGCCCGCCCCGATCAGGCCGGCGCCGCGCAATCCGTCGATGATGTCGGCGTCGGCCTCACCCACTTACAATTTCTCCCGGATCCACGCCCCGACGAGGTCGGCGGCATTCTGGCGCTCTTGAATCGAATCCTCGAAATAATGCGCGCCAGGGATCAGTTCGATCTTCTTGTCCTTGCTGCCCAGAAAGTCGAATATCTTGCGTGCATCGCTCGGAAAGACGCCGGTGTCGGCCGTCCCCTGCACGACCAGCGCGGGCGTGTCATGCTTGGCAAGATGCGGCTCGCCCTGGCACGGCGAGGTTTCGAGGCTCCACATGTTGAGCCACGTCTTGATCGTGTTGGCGCGGCCGATGCTCGGCGTGCGGTTCGCGACCGCCGGATCGCCGCGATAGCACCAGTTGGGTTTGCGGTCCGACGGGTCGATCGCGGGATCGACGCAGCGAATGTCGCCCCAACAGCGGAACATCGGGAAAATCCGGTCGGGAATCCCGGCATCGTTGAGCCGCTTCAACTCGGCTTTCGCCCAATCGGTGATACGCTGGTTGCGCGCGCGCTGACCGGCGCGATATTTGGCGATGAAGGCATCCGAATAGGGCGGGCCGTTAGCGGAGTTGAACGGGTCGAGTTCGGGGTCGGTAGCGATCGGGTCATTTTCGTCGATCACCGATGCGTCCATCCAGTCGGTCAGCACTTCGGGCCGCCCCTGGTGCGCGTTGAACGAGATATAGAGGTCGCCCTTGATGAGCTGCGCGAGCGCATCCTGCCCCGCCGACGGCAACCGGTCGGTGAGCGTCGGCGCGATCGCTTCGGCCTGGTAGGCGCCCATCAAGGATCCGCCGCCCGAATTGCCGAGGATGACGATCTGCTCGACCCCGGCTTCTTCCTTGAGCCAGCGCATGCCGACGCCGATGTCGAGTAGCGCATGTTCGAGCAGGAACTGGTCCTCGAACCCGCGATAGCGCGTGTTCCAGCCGAGAAAGCCGAAGCCCTGCCGCGCGAACCAGGGCGCGATATAATGTTCCTTGAAATCGACGTTATAATGGGTGGCGATGATCGCGATCTTCGGGCGCTTGCCACTTTGCGTCCAGTAAATCCCCTGGCACGGATGCCCGCCCGCGTGGATGCGCGGCGCGGTCGGCGACACGCGGCCGATGAATTGCGCGTCCAGTCCTTCGATCCCGTTCGGATCCATCATCGTCTCTCCTGTTTGTCGATTATCTGATTTAACGCGTGGCCTCGAAGGGCAGTTTATAACCCTCCAACCCTGCACGGATCGCCTTCTTGTCGATCTTGCCCGTCGGCCCGAGCGGGATTTCGTCGACGAAGAGCACATCGTCGGGCATCCACCAGCGGGCGATCTTGCCGTCGAGCCAGGTTTTGAGGTCATCGGCACAGGCGCTCGACCCGGCCTTGAGCTGGCACAGCAGGATCGGCCGCTCATCCCATTTGGGATGTGCAACGCCGACCACCGCCGCATTGGCGACCGCGGCATGCCCCATCGCGATATTCTCGATCTCGATCGAACTGATCCATTCGCCGCCCGACTTGACCACATCCTTGGCGCGGTCGGTGATCTGCATATAGCCCTCGGCGTCGATCGTGCTGACGTCGCCGGTGTCGAAAAAGCCCTCGCCGTCGAGCACGTCGCCGCCCTCGCCGCCATAATAGCCGCGCGCGATCGTCGGGCCCTTGATCATCAGCCGCCCCGGAGTCTTGCCGTCGTGCGGCACGCGGCTCCCCGCATCGTCGACCAGCTTCATTTCCAGTCCACACAGGAGGCGCCCCTGTTTGAGCTTATACGCCATCTGCGCATCATCGGGCTTCGCCGCGATCGCCGCATTGGGCACCGACACCGTGCCGAGCGGCGAGGTTTCGGTCATGCCCCAGCCCTGGATGACGTCGACGCCATAATCGTCGCGGAAGGCGCGGATGATCGATTCGGGGCACGCCGACCCGCCGATGGTGACGCGTTCCAAGGTCGAGAAGCGCTTCCCGTTTTCCTGCATATAGGTGAGCAGCATCTGCCACACGGTCGGCACTGCTGCGGAGTAAGTAACGCCTTCGTCTTCGATCAGATTGTAGATCGATTCGCCGTCCATCCGCTGCCCCGGCAGCACCAGTTTGGCGCCGACCGCGGGCGCTGAATAGACGACACCCCAGGCGTTGGCGTGATACATCGGCACGACGAGCAGCACGGTATCGCGCGCCGACAGCGCAAGCGCATCGCGCTGCAGCGTCATCAGCGCGTGGAGATAGTTCGAGCGGTGCGAATAGAGCACGCCCTTCGGATTTCCGGTGGTTCCCGACGTATAGCAAAGCCCGCACGCGGCATTTTCATCGAAGCCACCCCAGGCATATTCGGCGGGCTGCCCTGCGATCCAGTCATCGAAAGCGACGACTTCGAAGCTGGTTTGCGGCATCGAGGCCCGGTCGCAAAAGAAGATGACCTTCTCGATTGACGGCGCTTGCGGCAGCAGCTCCTCGACGAGATCGGCGGTCGCGGGATCGGCGATCAGCAGCCGGTCGCCCGCATGGTTCGCGATATAGGCGATCTGTTCGAGGAAGAGCCGCGGGTTCAAGGTATGGAGCACCGCGCCCATCCCGGCGGCCCCATACCAGGCCGCAAGGTGCCGCGTGCCATTCCATGCCAGCGTCGCGACACGGTCTCCCGGCTTCACGCCCTCCGCCGCCAGCGCATTCGACACGCGCTTCGCATCGGCGTGGATGTCGGCATAGGTTGAACGCATGACGCGCCCCTCGGCATCGCGCGACACCACTTCGCGTCCGCCATGCCAGTTCGCCGCATGGTCGATGATCCGATCGACCGTCAGCGGCACATTCTGCATCAACCCATCCATATGGCGCGCCTCTCCCTGCGTCTTGCTAGAAAGATAGTATACTAAGCATTTTATCTTTGCAACGCCACTCTGCCTTGCTTCGCCCGCACCGCTCTTCTAGCGTGGCGGTGCCGGCGGACCGCCGGCGACAGGGGTATAACGTCAGCGTCCTATGCGCACCAACCAGCTTATCATCGCCCTTTTCCAGCGTTTTTGCTGGCTCGACGAGGGGTTGCAGGCGCGGCTGCACGATCGCGGCTGGCCCGACATCAGCCGGCCGCAATCGATGGTGATGACCAATATCGTCAGCGGCATCGTCCGCCCGTCCGACATCGCCCGCAACCTGGGCATATCGCGGCAGGCGATCCACAGCACCATCAACCAGATGGTGAAGCTCGGCATGGTCAAGCTCGACCCCGATCCCGACGATCGCCGCCACATGATCGTATCGCTGACCGAAACCGGCGCCCGGATGCGCCAGGATGCCCAGCGCGCGATGGATGCGCTGGCCGATCAACTGGCCGAGAGACTGGGCAAGGAGCGGTTCGACGCGCTGCTCGCCACGCTCGAGGCCGATTGGGGCGACAATATCGAACCGAAGTCCGCCTAGGCGGCAATTGCCCCGGCGACCTTGACCAGCCGCGCCGCCGTCATCCCGATCAGCGTCGCGGGCAGCGCTTCCTTCAACGCGCCATCTTCGTCGAAAGCGGCATGGGCATTGGGGACCAGCACCTGTTCGGGGATGACCAGCATCTGGATCGTCGCGAGGATCTGGCGCAGGTGCATCAGCCCGCGCAGGCCGCCGAACGGACTGATCGAGGCCGACATGATCGCGGCCGCTTTTCCGCGATAGGCGCTGAGCGCGACGAGCGATTCCTCGCCGGTCGGGCGCGAGGCCCAATCGATCGCATTCTTCAGCAGCGGCGAAACCGAGCCATTATATTCGGGCGACACGAACAACAGACCGTCCTGCGCGGCGAACAGCTGCTTCAACCGTTGCGCGTCGGCGGGAAAGGCCTCGGCCTCCAGCGCCGCCGAATAGAGCGGCAGGTCGAAGGTCGCGAGATCGACGTCAGCGACGATCGCACCCTGCGCCTCCAGCGCCTTGATCGCGAGACTCCCAAGCGCACGATTGAACGACCCCTCGCGCGTGCTTCCAACGATAACTGCAATCTTGGCCAATTTTGTCCCTCCCGGATAATTGATTAGAATACTAACCTATTATCCGGTGCGACCGCAACTCCCCATGGCGGCTGCTACGCCTTGACGTCGGACAGGACCGAAAGCTTTGCGGTTTCATCGGCCAGATTGTCGATTACGCGCCGCATCAGCAACTGCAGCGTCTCGACCTCCGCATCGGTCATCCCGCGGGTCGCGACCTCGTGCACCTCGGCGTTCATCGGGGCGAGTATCAGTTCGAGCTTTTTCGCATGCGGCGTCAGATGGATGAAGGTCTTGCGACGATCGTCCGACGTCTTCTTGCGCGTGATGAACCCCGCCTTTTCAAGGCCCTTCAGCGCAACGACCGTCGTCGGCTCGCGCATTCCGACCCGTTCGCTGAGCTCGCGCTGCGTTATGCCGTCCTCGCGCCATAGTTGGCGCAGGAAGCGCCATTGCCCTGCCGACACGTCATGCTTCAGCGTCCCGCGCTCGAGCAGGCGCGAAAAGGACCGGAAAACAATGCGGGCGAGATAGCCGATGCTGTTTTCGGGATCGGTGTAATATTCGGCCGGGTGCCGAAAGACCTGGTTCTTTTTCGCCAACGAATTTTCCCCTTTGTCCGAACCTTAGAGCCCTATGATTCGCCCGGCAATATCCTTCGGTGCATCCATATCATTGCGCACAGGCATTTTTCTATATACTTAGAATACTAAGCCAATGGAAAGATCGATGGAAAAATTCACACGCCTCACCGCCGTCGCGGCGCCGCTGCCGCTCGCCAATGTCGACACCGACATGATCATTCCCGCACAATATATGAAGGCACTCTCGCGCAGCGGGCTCGGCCGTCACCTGTTCCAGGAGCTTCGCTATACGATGGACGGGGCCGAGCGCGGCGACTTCATCCTGAACCATAACGCGGGCCGCACCGCACGGATCCTGATCGCCGACCGCAATTTCGGCTGCGGCTCGTCGCGCGAGCATGCCATATGGGCGCTTACTGACTTTGGTATCCGCTGTGTCGTCGCCCCCAGTTTCGGCGACATATTTTCGAACAATGCGCGCAAGAACGGGCTGCTCCTGATCCGCCTGCCCGACGACGTCTGCGTTCGGCTGCGCGAAGCGGTTGCACTGGCGCAGTTCGCGCCGATGACCGTCGACCTCGCCGAGCAGCGGATCACACTCGCTTCGGGCGAGAGCATCGCGTTCGACGTCGACCCCGACGACCGGCGAACCCTTATCGAAGGGCTCGACGACATCGACCGCACGATGCGGCACGAAGCCGCGATCGCGCGCTTCGAGGCAAGCTTCTAATCGAGGTTCGCCGGATCGGCGATGCACCCTGCAATCGCGCTTGCGGTCGCCAGCGCCGGACTCATTAGATGCGTTCGTCCGCCCCGCCCCTGCCGGTTCTCGAAATTGCGGTTCGACGTCGCGGCGCAGCGCTCGCCGGGCAGCAGCCGGTCGGCGTTCATGCCGACGCACATCGAACATCCGGGCTCGCGCCAGTCGAACCCCGCGGCGCGCAAGATCGTATCGATCCCTTCGGCCTCGGCCTGCCGCTTGACCAGCCCGGACCCCGGCACCACGATCGCCCGGATATGCGGTGCGACCCGGCGGCCGCGCACGATCGCCGCCGCGACGCGCAGATCCTCGATCCGGCTGTTGGTGCAGCTGCCGATGAACACGCGGTCGAGCCGCGTACCGGCGATCGGCTGCCCGGCGACAAGGGCCATATAGGACAGCGCCCGTTCGGCCGCGGCGCGCGCTTCTGGACTTGCCAGCGTACCGGGATCGGGAATGCGGCCGCCGATACCGACAACCTGTGACGGGTTCGTTCCCCAACTGACCATCGGTCCGACATCGGCGGCGTCGATCCGCCATTCGCGATCGAACACTGCCCCGGCGTCGGTCGTCAGCGCGCGCCAGCGTATCAGCGCCGCGTCCCATGCCTCGCCCTCGGGCGCTGCGGGACGCCCCTTCACATAGGCAAAGGTCGCCTCATCGGGCGCGATCAGGCCGGCGCGCGCGCCCATCTCGATGCTGAGGTTGCACAGCGTCATGCGCGCCTCCATCGACAGCGCACGGACCGCCGGCCCGGCATATTCGATGACATGGCCGGTAGCGCCGTCTACCCCGATCACCGCGAGCAAATGCAGCGCAAGGTCCTTCGCATGAACATGCGGGGCGAGCCGCCCCTCCACGCCGATGCGCATGTTGCGCGACCGACGCTGGCGGATCGTCTGGGTCGCCAGCACATGTTCGACCTCCGACGTGCCGATCCCGAAAGCGAGCGCGCCGAAAGCGCCATGGGTCGAGGTGTGGCTGTCGCCGCAAACGATCGTCATTCCGGGCTGCGAACGCCCTTGTTCGGGGCCGACCACGTGCACGATACCGCCGCGCGGGTCGCCCATCGGGAAATTCTCGACCCCGAAATGCCGCGTGTTGGCCACCAGCGCCTCAAGCTGCGCCCGCGCCTCGACATCGGCGACGCCTGCCGGTCCGGCCGCCTGCCCGATCGTCGGCACATTATGGTCCGACAGCGCCAGCGCGCGCTCGGGACGCCGCACCGCCCGCCCCGCCGCGGCTAGCCCCGCGAAAGCTTGCGGCGAGGTGACCTCGTGGAGCAGGTGCAGGTCGACATAGAGCAGCGTCTCGCCATCGTCGTCGGCGACGGCGTGGGCATCCCAAATCTTGTCATGGAGCGTGCGCGGGATTGGCCGCGTCATTCGACCGTCACTCTCGTCGCCATTCGCAATTTTCGGATTCGATCACGGCCCATCCCTTCGAAGCCCGCCATCCGCGGAGGCTGGAAAATACTTAGATATCTAACTTATAGTCGTCAAACCGTCGATTGAGCAAGGATTTTCGGGGCCGAGAAGGCCCTTACGCGGTGGACAGGTGAATTTTGTTTAGATAGCTAAGCATTATCCCAGCAGCTGTTCATGAGACATGTCTTGATCGATTACCAAGTTTATGCCGCGCGCATCCGCACCGCCTATGCCGGCCCTGCCATCACCCCGATCCGCCACGCCGAACCGCTGGCGACGATCGACGACGCCTATGCGATCCAGACACTGAACCGCGACCATTGGGTACGGGAGGGCCGGCGGATCGTCGGCGCCAAGATCGGCCTCACCTCAAAGGCGGTGCAGCAGCAGATCGGGGTCGACCAGCCCGATTTCGGCGTCCTGTTCGCCGACATGCAGGTCGGCGAAGCGGACGCTGTGACGACAGGCCGGTTGCTGCAACCGAAGGTCGAAGCCGAAATCGCCTTCTGCCTCGGCCGCGACATCGCTTCGGTTGGCGACGATCCGGCCGATCTTAAGGGCGCCATTGCCTATGCGCTCCCCGCGCTTGAAATCGTCGACAGCCGGATTGCCGAGTGGGACATCAAGATGGTCGACACCATCGCCGACAATGCCTCGTCGGGATTGTTCGTGCTGGGCACACAGCGGGTGGACATTCGGGACATCGACCTCGCCGCCTGCACGATGCGGATGGAGAGGAACGGCGCGCTCGCGTCCGAAGGCAGCGCCGCCGCCTGCCTCGGCAACCCGCTGAAGGCGCTCTCATGGCTCGCCTCGATGCGGATCGAGCGCGGCGAGCCGCTGAAGGCAGGTGACATCATCCTGTCGGGTGCGCTCGGCCCGATGGTCCCCGCGGCGCCCGGCGATAGCTTCCACGCCGAAATCGTAGCCATCGGCAGCATCGGCGTCCGCTTCGGTTCCTGATCCCGTCGCCCCAGCGAAGGCGGGGGCGACGGATGATATTACCCCAGCGTGCCCTTTCGCGGCCCGAGATACCCGAACAGATAGGCCGCGACTTTCCGCATCTGGATTTCCTCCGCGCCCTCGGTGATGCGGTAGCGGCGGTGATGGCGATAGATATGCTCGAACGGCTTGTGCCGCGAGTAGCCGATGCCGCCGTGCACTTGCATCGCGCGATCGGCGGCCTCGCACACGAGCCGGTTCGCCCAATAATTGCACATGCTGACCTTGTCGGAGAGCTGGTGCTCAATCTCCTTATGCGGGGTCTGGTCCATGTCCCACGCGGTCTTGCGGATCAGCAGCCGCAGCATCTCGGCCTGCGTCGCAAGCTCGACGAGCGGGAACTGGATCGCCTGGTTCTTTGCCAGCGCTTCGCCGAACGGCTTGCGCTGGCGGGCATATTTGACGCTTTCCTCGATGCAGAACACCGCCGCGCCGAGCGATGAGGCCGCCTGCCGGATGCGGTTCTGGTGGACGAAGCTCTGCGCGATCGACAAGCCGCCGCCCTCGAGCCCGAGCCGCGCGCTGTCGGGCACCCAGACATCGGTGAAGGTCATCCGCGGATGGTCGGTCGGCATGTTGAACGTCCACATATATTCATCGACCGTCATCCCCGGCGTGCCCGTCGGCACGAGGAGGCAAGTGATGCCCTTTGCGTCGCCGTTGTTGCCGCTGGTGCGGCAGAAGGTCGCGCAGTGGGTTGCGACGTGCATGCCGGTGATCCACATCTTGCGCCCGTCGATCCGCCAGCCGTCGACCCCGTCGCGGGTCTCCCGCACCGCGTGGGTTTCCATATGCGTCGCGTCGCTGCCGTGATCGGGCTCGGTCAGGCCAAAGGCGGTGCGCCGCTTGCCCTCGAACCCGCCGAGGATGAACTCCTGCTTCTGTTCCTCGCTGGTGCCGAACTGCTCGAACATCTCGACGAACGGGAAGTTGCCGACGATGCTGTGCTCGTTCTGCAGATCATTGTGGAGCCCGAGGCCTTTCGCGGCAAAATGCTCGCGGATCACCGCCATCCATAGGTTCGACCCGTCCTGGCCGCCATATTTCTTCGGCGCCGAGAAACGCCAATGCCCCGCGGCATCGGCCAGCCGCGTCGCCTGACGCAAAAGCTGCTCCCACTCATGACGCGGCAGCCCCTGATTGTCCCAGTCGGTGCGGCTATGCTCGCGGCGGTGGTCGAAGAAGCGGATATTGTCGTCCGCCTCCTCCAGCGGCTTGATCTCGGCTTCGATAAACGCATCGAGCTCGTCCAGATACGCCTGCAAATCGGCCGGCAGCGCAAAATCCATTTCTCTCTCCCTAATTTTTCTGTTCGCCCCAGAGATTGCGCGCGCGGGCGAGCGCGGCATATTTGGGACTGTCGACCGCGCATTTGTCGAGCACCGCGCGCCGCAACTTCGCGAGCAGCCCGGGTTCGGCCAACGTCGTCGCGCCCGACAGCAAAGCCTCGGCAAGCGCCCCGTCCTCGGCCCGCACCGCCGCATCGAGATCGCGCATCACGATGCCGAGCGCGTTCATCGCGACCACCACCTGGAACTTGCCATGTCCTTCGGCCGTCGGCTTGATGTCGCCTTCCAGCCAGTCGCGCACCGCCTGCACCATCTCGCGGTTTGTCGGCTCCCCCGTCGGGTCGGGCCGCGAGGGCCGCGATGGCGGCAGCGCCCTCCCCCGCTCGGCATCCGGCGCCTCCGCCTCGAGCAGCAGGATGAGGTCGAGCTCCTGCTCGGCGGTCCGCCGCCCGACGACGACGCGCTCGACCGTCGTATCGGCGCCGCTGCGCCACGCCTGCCCCATTTGCAGGCAGCCAAGCGCCCACCAGAGGGTGCGATAGACGAGCCAGAAGCGGAAGCGTGCGGGGTCGACCTTGCCGCCCCCCGCCGCTTCATAGGCGGCAAAATAATCCTCGACGCTGCCGACCCCGAAGGCCGGCCGATCGAGCGCGCCAAAGCGCCACACGGTCATGCAGCCGAACGCCAGATCCTCATGCCCGTCGCCCCGATGCGCAAGTTCCCAGTCGAGTACGGCGGCCAACCCATTCGCGTCGACCATGATATTGCCCATGCGATAGTCGCCATGGACGAGCACCGGTTCGGCCGGCACCGGCAGGTGATCCTCGCACCACCGGATCGCGAGCGCGATCGCGGGCCGGTCGCCGCCATAGGAAAGAAAGCGCGCCTTGAGTTCGGCCAGCGCCGTGGCGGTGTCCATCAGCGGAATCGCCGCGGGAATCGCCGCGCGTGGCAACGCGTGGATGCGCGCCAGCTCGCGCCCCAGGTCGGCAAGCAGCGTCGGCGGCGGCGCGGCGAGTATTTTTGCCGGGCTCACTTCGGCGACGATGCGGCGCATCACATATCCGGTGCCCATGCCGTCGCTCGCGCCGAGCACGCCAACAACCTCGGGCGCCATGACCCCGGCGCCATGCGCCGCCATCACCAGCGCCGCTTCGTCGGCATGGCCAAAGGGGCGGTCCGCCATATAGTCGGCCGACGGCGCGCGGCGCAGCACATAGGCTCCAGAATCCTTTGACCCGGCCCAGTCGAACGCCCAGCTTTCCATGTTCGCACCGCCCGAAAGCCGCATGAGCCCGGCGAGTTCGCCGGGTCCCGAAATGCGCGCCATGAAGGCGGCCAGCGCGGCGGAAAGATCGGTCATGCGCAGCCCCCTCGTTGAAAGACTTGTCCGGACAAAAGCCGCCTGCACAACATCGCCCGCCCCCTCAGCCATTGCAACGCGTTTCGAAATTACTTAGTATACTAATTATATAAGATCGAAACGGGTCCGGCAAGTGGCCGCGCGTGGGGGACGCAATATTCCGCAATATCCAACCAAAGCCGCTGGTAACGCCGTAACGATATGCGGATCGGGACGGACGGCATGAATCCGATCTGGCTTCCTGCCTCGTTATTGGGAGGGCTGTTCCAGGCCTGGCGGACGGCGCTTCAGCAACGCCTGCGCGCCGAACTCAGCGTGAGCGGCGCGGGGCTCGTTCGCTACCTCTACGGCCTGCCCTTCGCTTTCGGGCTCGCGGGCATCTGGCTGTGGCTCCAGGGCGCGCATCTTCCGCCGCTGGGATTTGCATTCCTTGGCCTCGCTGCTGCAGGCGGGATGGCGCAGATGGCGGGGACAATCTTGCTGATCATGGCATTCGGCCATCGCGGTTTCGTCGTCGGCACCGCTTTTTCCAAGACCGAAGCCATGCAGGCGGCGCTGGTGACCGCGCTTCTGCTCGACGAGCATCTTCCGCTGCTCGCCTGGCTCGGCATCGTCGCGGGTGTCACCGGCGTCCTGATGCTCGCGCTGACCGGAAGCGGCATTACGGTCCGTCAGATCTGGCGGGCATTGGGGCAACCCGCGGCGCTGTGCGGTCTTGGCGCCGGGTCGATGTTCGCGTGCGCCGCGATCGCGATCAAGCTCGCGACCGCCGAATTGGCGAATGTCGATCTGGTATCGTCGGCGCTGGTCACGCTGGTCGTGGTCATGGCGATCCAAAGCGGCCTCCACCTCGCCTGGATCATCGCGCGCGACCGTCCAACACTAACTTCCGCGCTCCGATCGTGGCGTACTTCCACGCAAGTCGGCCTGCTTTCGGCGCTCGGTTCGGCTTGCTGGTATATCGGCTTTGCCGCCGCGCCCGCCGCGCTCGTGCGAATCGTCGGCCAGGTCGAGGTTATTTTCACGATAGCCTTCGCGCATTTCTATCTGCGCGAGCCCATAAGATGGCACGAGGCCGTCGGGCTGCTGCTGGTCGTGGTCGGCGTCATCCTCGCGCTTCTCACCACGACTTGAGATACCCGCCGGCCCGCTGCGCCAAAAAAGAAGCCCGCCGGATCGAAAACCGACGGGCAGAAAGCGAACAGGATGGCCTTGTGGGACCATCCTGCCCTTGGGTCGCATCCGGTGAATGGCGCATTTGGCGTGCCATTTCGCTACCCACTTGGGTAGCATTTCGATTTTTCTTGCGCTTTTTCGGGCGTTGCTTTGCTATGTCACGACTGCTGTCTATCAAAATGCGTCGCGGCCAATCGTCTCAACCGGGGATATGTGTGTCGATTGATCATGCTCCGATCATTGTGCAGGGTCATAATGAGCCCGCCGAATGGGAAACACTCAACGCGTTGATCGGGCGCATTTATGATTCCGTGCTGCAACCCGAATGCTGGAATGAAACGCTCGCACGGATAACCGGCGCCTTGTGCCCCTTGAGTTGGGAAGCCGCCTTCATCCTGTGGGAAAGCAGCAGCCCGCCCCGCGCGCGCTTCGTCGCCGCTACCGGGCTCGCCGCCGGCGTCCAGGAAATCTACACCGCCGTTTATGCCGGAAACCATCCATGGTCGCGCAAATTGATGCGCTATGGCAATGGCAGCGTCGTCGACAGCTATGACATCATGACCCGCGACGAATTTCTGGAATCGGCCTTTTTCCGCAATTTCCTGGAACCGTGGGGGATCGACCGCCTTGTCGGTGTCCTGCTCGACCGGCGCGGGGGAGAACGGCTGGGGCTGATGCTGCCCGGCCCCGGCGATCGCGATGTCGAGACGCTCAAGCGCGGCCTTCGCGTCCTTGCGCCGCATATCCAGCGCGCGATGCGGATCAGCGATCGCATCGCGACATTGGAGCTCGCCGCCGGCGCCGCGCGCGCCGCGACGGATTTTGCGCCCTTTGCCATCTTCAGCCTCGACGATCAGCTGAACATCCTCGCCGCCAACAGCCGCGCCGCGCAATATGAAAAGGCGGGGTTCATCCGCCTGGCGCAGGACCGCTTCGGTTTTTGCCATCCCGCCAGCCAGAAAAGACTGCTCGATCTTGTCAGGAGTCCGACACCGACCGGGCTCGCCTTTCAGACCGTCGGCAGTTCGGGCGCCGAATGCCCGGTGCTGGTTGCCCGCATCACGCGGCAATCGGCGCAGCAGATCGGCGGGTTCAGTGATGGTGCGTCGCTGATCATCACCCTGGGCAGCGCGCCGGGCGAAACGCCGGTGGTCGAGATCGACCGGGTCGCGCAATGGTTCGCCCTGACCCCGGCCGAAGCGCGGCTGGCCGTCGGGCTCGCCGCCGGCAAATCGCTCCAGGATTATGCTGCGGAGCGCGCGGTCAGCCTGAATGCCGTCCGCTTCCTGCTGAAGGGCATTTTCAGAAAAACGGGAGCGACCAGTCAGGCGCAGCTGGTTGCGACGCTCGCGCGGCTACCCTCCGCAGGCGAAAGTTGGAGCGGCGAGCGTTAAATGAGCATCGCCACCCAAACCCGTTTGTGCTGAGCTTGTCGAAGCACCGTCCTTCTTCGGCGGCGCCGAAAGAAAGAACAGCCCTTCGACAAGCTCAGAGCGAACGGTTCATATTTACGGCTCGCCGCTCTAGCGGTCCAACTAACCTTCGCCCTTCATGCCGGCGTTGAATTCGGCAACGAGATCGAATCGGTCGCCGCGGAAGAGTTGCCGAACGTGGGTCACGATGCGCCCGGCGCGCCAGGTCGTGCGGTCGAGCTCGAGGCACGCGGCCGTCGTGCCGACCCCCAACAGCGCGGCTTCCTTGCGATTCGGCGACACCGCCCGGATGATATGGCGCGCCTCGGTCCACGGGATATGCGCGAGCAACCATGTGCCCGGCGCCTCTTTTTCGAAATCGACCCCGCGCGCGTCGGGAACTTCCGCCAGCGAGATCAGCCGCCGCTCGAAGGCAAAGGGTTCGCCCGCGGCCAGATGGACGCCTTCGATGCACAGGGCCGGCGCCGGGATCGCCGCTTCGCTCCGCTTTGCAGCTTCGATCGACGAAGCCTGCCAGCGATAATTCTCGCCCCGCGCGGCGATCAGCTCGGCCAGATCGGGCACGGTCATCACCGCCGAATGGACCGGCGGATGCGCGACGAACGACCCCGCCTTGCGGCGGCGTTCGATCAACCCCGACGCGGCGAGTTCGCTCAGCGCCTTGCTCACCGTCGCGCGCGCGCAGCCATGCTGCGCCGCAAGCTCCTGCTCGGTGGGAATGCGGTCGCCGGGACGCCACGCGCCTGAGCGGATCAGCCCCGCAATCTCGTCGCGAATGCGCCTTGCGGGGTTCAAGCGAGAATCCGTGCGACACAGGCGCGGTAGGCGGCGCCGATCTTCCCGGCGTCGACATGGCGTCCCTTTTCGACATATTTGACGCCCGCGCGCCAGACACAGTCGATCGCGCCAGCCCGCGCGGCAAAAATCCAGCGGTCGAGCAGCGTGTCGTCGTCGGTGCCGGCAAAGGCGGGATGATCGAGGTCGAACGAAACGAAATCCGCCGCCTGCCCCACCGCGAGCCCGGCCGGAATGCCGAGCGCCCGGGCGCCGCCGTGCAACGCGCGGGCGAACAGGTTCGCGCCGACAAACGGCGCCTCCTCGCTCGCCATCAACGCGCGGGCGCGCTGCGACAGGCGCTGCGAATATTCAAGCGACCGCAGTTCCTGCGCCGCATCGATGAGAATGTTGCTGTCGGTCCCGATCCCGAAACGTCCGCCCGCGGCGACATAGCCGGTCGCCGGAAAGATGCCGTCGCCCAGATTGGCTTCGGTAACCGGGCAAAGCCCGGCGACGGCGCCGCTCGCGGCCAGCGCGGCGGTTTCGTCCTCGTTGATGTGGGTCGAGTGGATCAAGCACCAGCGCGCATCGACCCCGGCATTGGCGAGCAGCCATTCGACCGGCCGCGCGCCGCTCCACGCGACGCAATCCTCAACCTCCTTCACCTGTTCGGCGGCGTGGATATGGACCGGGCCGGTCGGCGACATCGACAGGAGTTCGGCCAGCTGGCCGGACGACACGGCGCGAAGCGAATGCGGTGCGACGCCGATATTGGCGTCGCCCGAAAGCTTGGTTCGCGCTGCTTCGAACAACCTTGAAAAGCCGTTGATATCGCAAAGGAATCGCCGCTGACCAGGGCTCGGCGCCGCGCCGCCGAAATTGCCATGGGCATAGAAAACGGGGAGCAAGGTCAGGCCGATGCCGCTCGCGGCGCTGGCCGTGACGATCGCGCCCGCCATTTCCGCGGGGTCGGCATAGGCGGCGCCCGCCGGGTCGTGGTGCAGATAATGGAACTCGCCCACCCGCGTAAATCCGCCCTCCAGCATCTCCACATAGGCCTGCGCAGTGATCGCCGCGACATCCTCGGGCGTGAGCCGGTCGAGGAAGCGGTACATGATTTCGCGCCAGCTCCAGAAATTGTCGTCGGGTCGGCTGCGCCTTTCGGAAAGGCCCGCCATGCCGCGCTGGAAGCCGTGGCTATGGACGTTGCAGAGCCCGGGCAGGCCGGCTCGGTGCCGCTCGTCTCCGTCCATGGTCGCGACGCCGGTTTCGACCGACGCGATCCGGCCATCGGCGACAAGCAGCCGCACGCCTTTCTGCCAGCGATCGTCGATCCACGCACGTTCGAACCAATATGCCGCCATGTCCTGTCCTCATATTATGTCTAGACATAATGACGCGTTCGGACGAAAGTGTCCAGATGGACAATATCTGGACGAACGCTCGACTCGCGACGATGGCCGGCCACGACGCCAATGGCGATCTGGGTCTCGTCGAGGACGGCGTCGTCGCCGCGAAAGACGGCCGGATCGTCTATGCGGGACCAGCGGATGGCGCGCCTTCGGGTGCCGCGCGGATCATAGATTGTGAGGGCCGGCTGGTCACACCGGGCCTGATCGACTGCCACACCCATCTCGTCCATGGCGGCAACCGCGCGGGCGAGTGGGCGATGCGCCAAGCCGGTGCGAGCTATGAGGATATTGCGCGCGCGGGCGGCGGCATCGTTTCGACGATGCGCGCGACGCGGGCAGCGAGCGAGGCCGAGCTGGTCGAGAGCGCGCTCCCGCGCCTCGACGCGCTGATCGCCGAAGGCGTCACGACGATCGAGATCAAATCGGGCTATGGGCTCAGCACCGACGCCGAGCTCAAGATGCTGCGCGCCGCGCGCACGCTTGCCGACCGGCGCCGCGTGCGCGTCGAGCCGACCTTTCTCGGCGCGCATGCGCTGCCGCCCCAATATGCCGGCGAGAGCGACGCCTATATCGACCTCGTCGTCGGCGAGATGATCCCCGCCGCCGCGTCGCTCGCGACCGCAGTCGACGCCTTTTGCGAAGGCATCGGTTTCTCGCCCGCACAATGCGCGCGCGTGATCGTCGCGGCGCAGGCGCACGGCCTCGCGGTCAAGCTCCACGCCGAACAATTGTCGGCGCTCCACGGCAGCGCCCTCGCGGCGCGCGCGGGTGCGCTGTCGGCCGACCATCTCGAACATGCGACCGACGACGATGTCCGCGCGATGGCCGAGGCGGGCACCGTCGCGGTGCTGCTCCCCGGCGCCTATTATTTCATGCGCGAGACCAAATTGCCGCCGATCGACGCGATGCGCCGCCATGGCGTGGCGATAGCGCTCGCGACCGACTGCAACCCCGGCACCTCGCCGACGACATCGCTCCTCCTCATGCTCAATATGGGCGCAACGCTGTTCGGCCTGACGGTCGCCGAGGCGCTGCGCGGCGTAACGGTGAACGCCGCCGCCGCGCTCGGCCTCGGCGCCGAGATCGGGACACTCGAACCCGGCAAGGCATGCGACCTCGCGATCTGGGACGTCGGCGACCCCGCCGAGCTGGTCTACCGCATCGGTAGTAACCCGCTTCACCAACGCATCAAGGACGGACAATGATCATCGAGCCCGGGCATATGACGCTCGCCGACTGGCGCGAAATCTATGAGGGCGCGAGCGCCGAACTGAGCGCCGGTGCATGGAGCGCAATTGACGCCAGCGCTGCCGCAGTCGCACGGATCGTCGCCAAGGGCGCCCCCGTCTATGGCATCAACACCGGCTTCGGGAAGCTCGCGAGCGTGCGCATCGCCGACGACGATCTGGCGACGCTCCAGCGCAACATCGTGCTCAGCCATGCCGCGGGCACCGGCGCACCCTCGCCCACTCCCATCGTCCGCCTGATGATGGCGCTGAAGCTCGCAAGCTTCGGCATGGGCGCCTCGGGCGTGCAGCGCGAAACGGTCGCGATGATCGAGGCGATGCTGGCAAAAGGCCTCACCCCCGTCGTCCCGTCGCAAGGCTCGGTGGGTGCGAGCGGTGACCTGGCGCCGCTCGCGCACATGGCCGCGGCGATGATCGGCGTCGGCGCAATCGAAGTCGGCGGCACGACCTTGCCTGCCGCCGATGCGCTCGCGCAGGCCGGCCTTGCCCCGCTCGATCTCGGCCCCAAGGAAGGCCTCGCGCTGCTTAACGGCACGCAATTTTCGGCCGCCAACGCTCTCGCGGGCCTCTTTCGTGCCGAGACCGTGTTCCGCTCGGCGCTGATCACCGGCGCGCTCTCGACCGAGGCCGCCAAAGGTTCGGACGCGCCCTTCGACGCGCGTATCCATGCGCTACGCGGCCACACCGGGCAGCGCGAGGTCGGCGACGCCCTGCGCACCCTGATGGCGGGGTCGGCGATCCGCGCGTCGCACGCCGTCGACGACCCGCGCGTACAGGATCCCTATTGCCTCCGCTGCCAGCCGCAGGTGATGGGCGCCGTACTCGACCTGCTGCGGCAGGCCGCGACGACGCTCGGCATCGAGGCGAATGGCGTTTCGGACAATCCGCTGATCTTCGCCGACAGCGACGAGGCGCTGTCGGGCGGCAATTTCCACGCCGAACCCGTCGCCTTTACCGCCGACATGATCGCGATGGCTTTGTGCGAGATCGGATCGATTTCGGAGCGCCGGATTGCAATGCTTGTCGACCCGGCGCTGTCGGGCCTGCCCGCCTTCCTGACCCCGCGCCCGGGGCTCAACTCGGGCTTCATGATTCCGCAGGTCACCGCCGCCGCACTGGTCAGCGAGAACAAGCAGCGCGCCTATCCCGCCAGCGTCGATTCGATCCCGACGTCGGCGAACCAGGAGGATCATGTGTCGATGGCCGCGCACGGCGCGCGCCGCCTGCTCGAAATGGCCGATAATGTCAGCGCGGTGATCGGGATCGAACTGCTCGCGGCATGTCAGGGCATCGATTTTCACGCACCGCTGAAATCGAGCGACGCGCTGGAGGCAGCGCACAAGCATCTCCGCACCGAGGTGCCGACACTCGAGGACGATCGGCATTTCCACCCCGATATGGAAGCCGCGACCGCGCTGATCCGTTCGGGCAGCCTCGTCGCCGCGGTTCCGGCAGACCTGCCGGGCCTCGCCTGATGGACTGGCTGCGCGTCCATCGCGGCGACGCGCCGCTCGTCGTCGCCTTCCCGCACGGCGGCATCGGCCTGGCCGGGCTCGACGACCAGTTCGTCTCGCCGTGGCGCGCACGGCTCGACACCGACTGGTGGATCGCCGATCTTTACGCCTTCGCCGCCGATATGGGCGCAACATTGGTCGCGACCGATATTTCGCGCAGCGTGATCGACATGAACCGCGATCCCTCGGGCACCTCGCTCTATCCCGGACAGGCGACCACCGAGCTGTGTCCGACGACCACCTTCGACGGCGCACCGCTCTATCGCTTCGGCGAACCCGACGAGGCCGAGATCACCCAGCGCCTCCATCTGTACCATCGGCCCTATCACGAGGCGCTGACCGACGAACTCGAACGCCTCGGAGCCGCGCACGATCGCGTCGTCCTCTACGACGCGCATTCGATCCGCAGCCACGTCCCGCGCCTGTTCGAGGGCGAGCTGCCGCAGTTCAACATCGGCACCAATGGCGGCACGACCTGCGCGCCCGAACTCGAAACCATCGTTGCCGGCATCTGCGCGACGAGCGGCAAGAGTCTCGTCGTCAACGGCCGCTTCAAGGGCGGCTGGACGACGCGGCATTATGGCCGCCCCGAAGGCGGTGTTCACGCGATCCAGATGGAGCTCGCGCAGCGCGGCTATATGACCGAGCCTGCCACGCCCACCGAAACCAACTGGCCTTCCCCTATCGATCCCGACCCCACGATCCTGGCCGTGCTGCGACAAGCGATCGCCGCCGCCCTCAATTTTGCGAAAGGACAGACATGACCCGCCTCGATAACCAGCGCCATATCGTTGCCCCGACCGGCACGGAATTGAACGCAAAGAGCTGGCTCACCGAAGCGCCGCTGCGCATGCTGATGAACAATCTCGACCCGCGCGTTGCCGAAGCACCGCAGGAACTGGTCGTCTATGGCGGCATCGGCCGCGCCGCGCGCGACTGGGAGAGTTTCGATCGCATCGTCGAGGTGCTGAAACGGCTTGAGGAAGACGAGACACTGCTGGTCCAGTCGGGCAAGCCCGTCGGCGTGTTCAAGACGCACAAGCACGCGCCGCGCGTCCTCCTCGCCAACTCGAACCTCGTTCCCAAATGGGCGAACTGGGATCATTTTCACGAGCTCGATAAAAAGGGCCTGATGATGTACGGCCAGATGACCGCGGGCAGCTGGATCTATATCGGCAGCCAGGGCATCGTTCAGGGCACCTACGAAACCTTCGTCGAGGCGGGGCGCCAGCATTATGGCGGCGACCTGTCGGGCCGCTGGATCCTCACCGCGGGCCTCGGCGGGATGGGCGGCGCGCAGCCGCTCGCGGCGACGATGGCGGGCTATTCCTGTCTCGCGATCGAATGCCAGCCGAGCCGGATCGCGATGCGGCTCGAAACCGGCTATCTCGATGTCGAGGCGAAGACCCTCGACGAAGCGCTCGATCTCGTCACGAATGCGAAGACGCCGCTGTCGGTCGGGCTGTGCGCCAATGCCGCCGACATCTATCCCGAACTTGTCCGGCGCGACGTACGTCCCGACATCGTCACCGACCAGACCTCGGCGCACGATCCGGTGAACGGCTATCTGCCGCAGGGCTGGAGCCTCGAACAATGGTTCGCCGCGCGCGAGAGCGATCCCGCGTCGGTCGACAAAGCCGCGCGCGCGTCGATGGCGGTGCATGTGCAGGCGATGCTCGATTTCTGGAAAGCCGGCGTGCCGACGGTCGATTATGGCAATAATATCCGCCAGGTCGCCTTCGACGAAGGCGTGACCGACGCCTTCGCTTTCCCGGGCTTCGTCCCCGCCTATATCCGCCCGCTTTTCTGCCGCGGCGTCGGCCCTTTCCGCTGGGCAGCGCTCTCGGGCGACCCTGAGGACATCTACAAGACCGACGCCAAGGTGAAGGAATTGCTGCCCGACAACAAGGAGCTGCACCGCTGGCTCGACATGGCGCGCGAGCGTATCCAGTTCCAGGGCCTGCCCGCGCGCATCTGCTGGGTCGGCCTCGGCGACCGCCACCGTCTCGGCCTTGCCTTCAACGAAATGGTCGCGAGCGGCGAACTCAAGGCGCCGGTCGTGATCGGCCGCGATCACCTCGATTCGGGCTCGGTCGCCAGCCCCAATCGCGAGACCGAAGCGATGAAGGACGGCACCGATGCCGTGTCCGACTGGCCGCTGCTCAACGCATTGCTTAACACCGCGAGCGGCGCGACCTGGGTCTCGCTGCACCACGGCGGCGGCGTCGGGATGGGCTATTCGCAGCACGCCGGCATGGTGATCGTCGCGGACGGCAGCCAGGATGCGGCCGAGCGCCTTGAACGCGTACTGTGGAACGATCCGGCAACCGGCGTGATGCGCCACGCCGACGCGGGCTATGACGAAGCGATCGCCTGCGCACGCGAGCAGCAGCTCGATCTCCCCTCCATCGCGTGAGGATGAAGGCGGCGGCGCTCGATATTTGGCCGATGGCGAACTCGGAAACCTCCCCCTATAGGGAGTGCCCGGATAGAGTGACTGTCCGCACCAAAGGAGAAAATAAATGAATCACGCCGAACTGTCGGATAGCGTCGCCGCCTCGCTCGACCTGAGCAAGACCGACGCGCGCAAGGCCGTCGATGCGGTCTTTGCCGCTATTGCCGATGCCGCCGCAAAGGGCGACGAAGTTTCCGTGAACGGCTTTGGCAAGTTCAAGGTGAAGGCGACCGCAGCACGCGAAGGTCGCAATCCCTCGACTGGCGAAACGATCCAGATCAAGGCCGCGAAGAAGCTGGCCTTTGCCCCCGCCAAGGCGGTCAAGGATCGCCTGAACGGCTGATCGGGTTTTGAGCCATGTCCCGTCGGCACCCGCCGGCGGGGCTGCGCTCGCGGCGGCAGAACCAAGCGCCGGCAAGCAGGATGCCTCGACGGCGGGTCAGTGCTTCAGATACTGGCTCGGCGGAACGCCAAAGGCGCGGCGGAACATTGCGGCAAAGCCGCTGGGGCTGTCGTAACCGACATCATAGGTGACCTGGGTGATCGACGCACCCGCTGCGAGGAGCGACAGCGCCTCCATCAACCGAACCTGCTGCCGCCAAACCGCGAGCCCCATCCCCGTTTCCTGCTTGAAACTGCGGGTGAAGGTCCGCCGCCCCATCGCCGCGAGCGCTGCCCAGTCGTCGATGTCGCGCGGATCCGAAGGGTCGGCGAGGATCGCGTTGCAGACGCGAAGCAAGCGCGGATTGGCCGGCATCGACACCTGATAGGGCGCATTGGGCATCCGCCCGATCTCGTCGAGCAGCAGGCCGATGATCCGCCCTTCGCGTCCGTCGACATCGTAGAGCGCGGGAAAATCGACGACCTCGAGGATCAGCGATTTCACCAGATTCGACACTTCGAAAACGCGGCATTCCTGCCCGGCGTTACCGCGCCCGCACGGCAGGTAGAGCGTGCGCAGCGAGACGGGTCCGCGACACGCGACCTCATGCTTCGTCCCCGCCGGCAACCATACGGCGCGCTGCGGCGGGATCACAAAGCTGATCTCGGGGGTCCGCACCGACATCACCCCCGCCGATGCATAAAGGATCTGTATGTGCTCGTGGCTGTGCATCGGATCGACAAAGCCCGCAGGATACTCATCCTGCAGCGCAATGACCGGACGATCGTTCCTCAGAACATCGATGCTGTGCTTCATGGCCCAATCCTCGCAAATATCAGCCAACTACACAATATAGGCCGTGAAGGCGACTGGCCAGCCATCATGCACCCGCTGGCCTGTCCGGCGTGGTGATTGGCCCGAACGGGCGATAGGCGCGCGCGCGTAAAAGCTATCAGGCTATCCAAGACCGGTTCGGGGAAGGATGTGCCAATATGTCGAAGGGCTTAAGCGCCGTGCAGGACGATATGGCCGACCCCGATATTCGCTGCTTCGCCGATGCGATCAAAGCCTCCTATGCCGCGCACGCACCCTCGGCGGGAGCCAGCCTCGCGGTGCACCGCGACGTCGCCGAACGCGTGCGCAAGCCCTGGCGTGACGGTGGCCCGATCATGGCATCGTGCATCGAATTGGACATGAGCGGCATCCGGTTACGGCTGCACCGTCCCGTCGCGGACGAAATACTACCCGTCATGCTCTATATCCACGGCGGCGGCTGGCGGCTGTTCAGCATCGACACGCACGACCGCCTGATGCGCGAATATGCGGCGCGCGCCGGCATCGCTGTGATCGGGATCGATTACAGCCTGTCGCCCGAAAACAAATTTCCAGCGGCACTGGAGGAATGCGCGGCGGCGCTCGACTGGATTCAGGCGCAAGCCGAAACCCTCGGCCTCGATGCCGACCGCGTCCTTATCGGCGGTGACTCAGCGGGCGCGAACTTGTCGGTCGCGGCCTGCCTGCTGCAGCGCGAGCGGGGCCGTCCGTTGCCGACCGCGATGCTGCTCAATTACGGCGCCTTCGCGCCCGAGCATACGCCGGGCTACGCCCGTTTTGGCGCGGGCGACTATTCGCTCGATACCGACGAAATGGACGGTTTCTGGCTCGACTATGTCGATGGTCCAGAGCAATTTTCCGACCCGCTCGTCGCCCCGCTGCGCGCCGACCTGACCGGCCTCCCACCCGCCTTTCTGGCGATTGCCGAATGCGACATATTGGCCGATGGCAATCATGACTTTGCCCAAAAACTCGCGGCGGCAGGCGTTCGGACCCGCGCGGTGACCTATCGCGGCGCGACGCACAGTTTCCTGGAAGCCGTGTCGATCGCGGCCCTCGCGGACCGGGCACTCGATGAGCAGGCCGCGTGGATCCGCGAATGGCAGTTTGATACGCCGGACGACAGCTGATCGACACGGCGCCCCGGCCCGCGCTATGGCCGATGCTCGCGAAAGCGATGGAAGGACAGGCTCAACGGTGAAACTCTTCTTCGACGACCGTCAGACCGCCCATGCGCCGCTGCGCGAGCTGCACAATGGCGACTGGGTTCCCTATGCAGAGAATATCGAGCGCCCGCGATCGATTCTGAAGCAATTCACTGACTGGCAGCATGTGCGCGATTTCGGCATGGCGCCGCTGCTCGCGGTGCATGACCCCGATTACCTCGCCTTCCTCGAGCGCGCGCATGGCGCCTGGCTCGCGGCGGGACGCAGCGGCGACGCCATCGGCTACACCTTTCCGATCAGACGCCGCCGGCCGCTCGCCTTCGGACGTATCGATGCCGAGCTTGGCGCGTATAGCTATGATTCCGGGACACCGATCGCGGCGGGAACATGGGAATCGGCCTATTGGTCGGCGCAATGCGCACTGTCGGGGCTCGACGCGCTTGCCAGGGGTGATACCGGACATGCCTTCGCGCTGTGCCGCCCGCCGGGCCATCATGCCGGTCGCGACTATATGGGCGGCTATTGCTACCTCAACAACGCCGCGATCGCGGCACGCGAGGCGCAGAAACGCGGGCTCGGCCGCGTGGCAATCCTCGACATTGACTATCACCACGGCAACGGGACGCAGGACATCTTCTACGAAGATCCGGGCATCTTCTTCGCGTCGATCCACGCCGACCCGCGCACAGACTATCCCTTCTATTGGGGTCATGCCGACGAACGTGGCGACGGCGCGGGCGAAGGGAGCACGCTCAACCTCCCCCTGCCCCGCGGCACCGACGGTCAAGCCTACGCCCCCGCGCTCGAACAGGCGCTGGGTGCGATTTCGGACTGGGGGGCGCGGTTCCTGATCGTCTCGTTCGGCGCCGACACCCACAGCAGCGACCCGATTTCCAGCTTCGCGCTCGAACGCGAAGACTATGTCGAGCTGGCCGGGCGGATCGCCGCCTTGGGCATCCCGACGCTGATCGTGATGGAGGGCGGCTATGCCGTCGGCGACCTCGGCCTGAATGTCGCCGCCTTTCTTTCGGGCTTCTGAATCGAACAGCGCCGCCCCGCTCGTCGAGCGCGGCGGCGCTTCGATCTTCTCAGTTCAGGCTGAAGCGCACGCTCGCGCCGATCGTGCGCGGGCGCGCCACCGACCCTGCGAAGGAAAAGGGCGCGTTCAGGATGCCGTACTGATTGAACAGATTCTTGGCGAACAATCCCAGTTCGATCCGCTCCGCCACGGTGACCGAGGCGTTGAGATCGACGATATGGAAATCGCCTTTCTCCAACGTCGCCCCGAACGCCACGGGCGCGGCCGACAGGTAGCGATGCGCAACCCCGAACCGCGGCTTCAACGGCGAATCCGGGAAGTTCAGGTCGATCGTATTCGACAGCGTCCAGTCCGACGCGCCAGGCAACTGCGTTCCCTTGCCATAGCCGCCGCCCGGCGCGAAGCTGTCGGGGAGCAACGACGACAGGCGCGCGTCATTATAGGCGATGTTCGACGCAAAGGTCAGGCCCCGCGTCGGCCGCAGCGTCAGGCTGAGCTCGATGCCGTCGATGTCCGCGCCGCCGCCGTTGATCGTATAGGCGTCGAAGTCGACCGGCGTGAACAGGCGCGCCTGAATATTGCCCCAGTCGATGTGATAGACGGTCAGGTCGACGCTCGCCGCGCCGTCGATAAAGTCGAACCGCGTGCCGACCTCGTAATTCTTGGTCGTATCGCTTTCAAAGGTGAGCGGCAGGCCGGGCGTCGCCGCCGCATAGACGTTCACGCCGCCGATCCGAAACCCCTCCGAATAGAGGGCATAGACCATGAAATCATCCGACAGCTTGTAGGTCAGCGACACCTTGGGGATGAAATCCGAATCCTTGCTTGCCGCCGGCGCGAAATCGAACGGCGCGATCAGATTGGCGTTCGGCAGATATTGCAGCCGCGGCTGCGTCTTATATTCGAACAGGCGCCCGCCGAGCGTCAGCGTCAGCGTATCGACAAGGTCGAACGACGCTTCGCCAAAGATCGCCTTTTCGATCACGCGATTGCTGCTGACCGTCCGCGTCGCGAGGTCGTCGGGCGCCAGTTCGCTGCCCGGCCGGCCGCCGAATTGACCCGGATTGGCATCGATGTAATCGGCGATCCCTTCGATGAAGGTCCCATCGGTGCTCGTCGAGCGCAGGCGCGTATAGTTGGCGCCGAGCAGCCAGCGGAACCGTCCCTCGTCGGGCGATGCAAGCCGGAGTTCGGCATAATCGGTCTTCGACTTGCCGCGGCTGCTCGCCAGTTCGGGCGTATTGGTGCGCGGGTCGTTGCCGCCGAATATCGAATTGTCGAAGGCCAGATCGGCGTTCTTCTCGGTATAGCTGCCGACCGCGGTCAGCGTCGCAAAGCCCAGGTCCTGCTCGATCCGCAGGCTGTGCAGCATGACGTCGGTGTCCTGAAATTCGGCGACGTTGGTCGCACGGTCGAATGTCTTCGGCGGACCGAACAACACATAGGTCTGATCGTCGAGATCATATTCCTGATACATGCTGAGCACCGAGATGCGCGTGGTGTCGGTGGGCGTAAAGACGATCGAACCGCGCAGGCCGCGTACGCGCAGGTCGTTGCTGCCCTTCTCGCCGAGCAGCGTGTTGTTGAGGTAACCCGCATCGACACGCTGGAGCGCAACGAGGCGCACCGCGAGCTTGTCGGTAACGATCGGCAGGTTGACCATCGCCTTGGCGGCATAGCTCGCCTCGCCGGCGCGCTTGGTCGAGGCGACCTGCCCTTCGGCGCCGACATCGAAGCCGCTCGCATCGGCCTCGTTGACGACATAGTTGATCGCGCCGCCGAGCGACGAGGACCCGAACAGCGTGCCCTGCGGCCCGCGGAGCACCTCGACGCGGCTGACGTCGAAGCTGTCGATATCGGGGATGAGCAGCGGAAAGCCGGGCTCGATCAACGGGATTTCGTTAAGATAATAGCCCGTCGTCGCCTGATTCGCCTCATGATAGGTGGTCGAGGCGATACCGCGGATCACGACTTCGGACACGCCCGGCTGATAATCGTTGAAGACGACGCCGGGGACGCGGGTGATATAGTCGGAGAGGCTCTGGGCGTTGAGCTTTTGCAGCGTCGCTTCGCTGACCGCCGACACCGAACCCGAAACGTCGCGCACCGACTGCTCGCGCTTCGACGCGGTGACGACGATTTCGCTGTCGTCGGTGACCTCGGTCGGCGCGCCTTGCGCCATCGCGCTCGTCGCCTGCCCGATGGCCAGCACCGAAATGCCACACGCCACGACCCGCCTTATCGATGCAAAGCCCATTTTCGCCTCCCTATTGATATTGCCCATTGGTAGGAAAATCCGATGCTCAAGCTATCATGTTGATCTGGCGTGACGGCGATGGTCGGGCCAGATTCCAGCCGGATCGGGCCAGCGCGCCGACGCGAAAAAGGGACGGATTCATGGGGTCTCCCGGCCATTTTTGCCCGATCGATGGATTGGGCGGCCTGACCGGCGCAGTAAGCCAGTCGGGGTACCATACACTGGACGCGGCAATCCGCATCGGGTCAGAAGAGGGTCGGCATGCGCAGCATCGAGAATGAGGGTCGGAGACGGTTTCTGGGCGGCGTTGCCGTCGCGACGCTGCTGTTGGGGGACCGCGCGGCATCGGCGCTCGATCCCAAACCGGGTGCGAACCCGCGCTGGCCCGACGTCCCGCCGCCGCAGTCGCCGCGCATTTCGCATATGATCGAACAATTGGGACGCAAGCGCGACGATGCCTATAGCTGGATGAAGTTCATCCCCGCCGACAGCGAGCGCACGCGGGACAATCTGCCCAAAGCGGTCGGCGCGATGCTGAACGCCGAAAATCGCTATGCCGACGCCATGCTACAGCCGCTGGCGGACGCCCGCGCCGAATTGCTCGACGCGATGCTCGCGCGCGGTGCGGACGAGACGGCCGCACCCGCACTCGAAAGGGACGGGTGGGACTATGGATCGGCGCGGCCCGCGGGCGCAGCGCATACGGTCTACACCCGCCGCAAAACCGGCGGAAAGCCCGAGCTGCTCGTCGACGAGGCCGTGCGCGCAAAGGGGCATTCCTATTTCCGCAGCACCGGCCACCAGCCGAGCCCCGACCACCGCGCTTTCGCCTGGGCCGAAGATGTGATCGGCAACGATCGCCACCGCATCTGTGTCCGCGACAACCAGAGCGGCGAAGTCCGCACGATCGTCGACAAGGACGCTTATGGCTATGGCGGGCTGGTTTTCGCCCCCTCGTCGCGCTGGCTGTTCTGGATCTGGCGCGACGCGCGAAACCGGCCGACGCGGCTCTATCGCACCTCGGTCGACGGTAAGGTCACCGACCTGGTCTATGAGGAGAAGGATCCCGCCATCTTCATGTCGGTCAAGCGGACCGCGGCGGACGGCTTTATCGCGCTGACCCTCGCGGGACCCGAAACCGCCGAAGTCCGGCTGGTGTCCGCGGCCGACGAAACAGCGATGCCTGCTGTCGTCTGGCCGCGCAAGACCGGGGTGCTGTATGAAATCGACGAGTGGAACGGCCGCCTAGTCGCGCTAACTGATGCCGACGACGCCTTCGACATGCAGCTGCTTCGCCTCGACCCCAAGAGTTTCCGCACGCTCGGGGTCCTCGTGCCGCACCGCGCGGGAACGCCGATCCTCTCGATCCTGCCCTTTGCGGCGGCGCTGGTGCGGCTCGAGCGCGTCGATGGGCTGCACCGGCTCGTCATCCTCCGCCCCGATGGGTCCGAAGAAGATATTGCCTTCGACGATCCCGCCTATGCGATCGAGGTGCCGGCCGAACAAAGCTATGCTGCGCCCACCGTGATGATCGTCCACCAGTCGCCCAAATCGCCGCGCCGCTGGATTTCAGTGGATTTGGTGAGCGGCAAGCAGAAGACCGTCCAGCAACAGGCGGTGGCGAATTTCGATCCCGACGATTATGAGGTCGAGCGGCTATTCGCGCCCGCCCCCGACGGCGAAATGGTGCCGATCACCCTCTTGTCGCGGCGCGGGGCGCCGAAGGACGGCAAGGCGCCGCTGCTTCAATATGGCTATGGCGCCTATGGTGTGCCAAGCGATCCCGAATTTTCGATCCCCGCGCTCGCGCTCGTCGATCGCGGCTGGCGCTATGCGATCGCGCATGTTCGCGGCGGATCCGAAAAGGGACGGCGCTGGTTCCTCGGCGGCCGCAAGTTTACCAAGCGCAACAGCTTCACCGATTTCATCGCCTGCGCCGAATATCTCGCGGGACAAGGCTATACCGCAAAGGGCAAGGTCGTCGCCTATGGCCTGTCGGCGGGCGGCCTGCTCGTCGGCGCCAGCATGAATATCGCGCCGGCTCTGTGGGGCGGCGTGATCGCGCAGGTGCCGTTCGTCGACATGCTCAACACGATGAGCGACGGCGCGCACCCGCTCGTGCCGCTGTTCCGCCCCGACTGGGGCGATCCGCTCGCGGATCCCAAGGCCTATGACTATATCGCCTCGATCTCGCCCTATGAGAATGTTGGCACGGCGGCCTACCCGCCGCTGCTTTGCACCGCGGGCTTCAAGGACGACCGCGTCGCTTATTGGGAACCCGCGAAACTCGTCGCGGAAGTGCGCCGCCGCTCGACGAGCGGCAACCCCGCGATCCTGCGCACCGATATGGACAGTGGCCACCAGGGCAGCGCCGGCCTCAAGAGCGAATATCAGCAAAAGGCGCTATTCTGGGCCTTTGCGATGCGCTGCGTCGCCTGACCGATCAGAAGCCGGGGAACGCCGGCGCCGGATCGAACATCAGCGCGAGGAAGCCATAAGCGCTGGCGAGGAGGAGGAGCACACCCGCGGCGGCAATCAGCCAATCGGCGCGGAGGCGGCGAACGAGATAAGCGCCGATCGGCGCCGCGACGACCCCGCCGATCAGCAGGCCGATCGCGGCGGTGCTGAAGCTTTGCCATCCCATCGTGCCGATGAACCCGGCGGCAATGGTGACGGTCACGAAAAATTCCGACGCATTCACCGTCCCGATGACGGTACGCGGCTCGGCGCCCTGCGCGAGCAGGTTCGCGCTGACGATCGGCCCCCACCCGCCCCCGCCCGACCCGTCGACGATCCCGCCGATCAGGCCGAGCGGCCCAACCAGCTTGATGCTGCGATAGGTCTGCGGACGCCGTCCGCCGCGCCAGAGCAGGTAGATGCCGACCGCGCCGAGATACGCGAGCACCACAGGCCGCGCGATGCTGTTGTCGACATTGGTCAAGATCCAGACGCCGATCAGCCCGCCAACGATGCCCGGAACAACCAGCCGGCGAAACAGCCGCCAGTCGACGTTGCGCTGCATCGCATGGCTGAGCCCCGATACGCCGCCGGTAAAGCTTTCGGCGACATGGACTGCCGCCGACGCCGAGACGGGCGGCAATCCCATGACGAGCATGAGTGCCGTGCCGATGACGCCGAACGCCATGCCAAGCGCGCTGTCGATCAACTGCGCGGTAAAGCCGATCAGGATGAAGGGCAGCAGCGCCCAGAGCGTCAGCCCGTCGAACGCTGTCATCGCGCGGCCTGCGGCCCGCGCGCCGTTTTGCCCGTCCGGCGTGTAAACAGGAAAACCGCCGGAAAACCGAGCGCGATCAACGACAGGGCGCCCGCGAATACGGGCTCACCGCCTGCGAGCCACGGCAGGACGGCAGCCCAGATCGATACGCCGAGCACGGTCAGCAGCGTCTGTTCCTGGTCGAGATCGGTATCGACCGCCAGCGGCACGCCCCGCGCATCGGCGCGCAAGGCTTCCAGGCGCCGCGCGACCGGGCTGTGCGGCGCCGACCGCCGGCCGGGGATCAGCGACGACAGGACCGACCCCAGCCCCGCCCCGACGAGCCGGACGCCGACCGCGCGTGCAAAGGCGCGCGGCTCCTCGAGCCGATCACCGACCGCGCGCAGGCTGAGCCGTCCGCCGAACACCAGATCGATCAGCGCCTCGCCGGTCACCGCCTTGATCGGCCGCGCCTGCACGTCGTGGCTCGCCTCGATCCAGTCGAAAATCGCGTTGGGCACGTCGATGCTGCACGCGCGTTCGAGTCCCTGGAACCCCGGCGCGCTGTTCGCTTCGCAAATCCGGTAGTCCTCGTCGTCGAACAATATGTCGATGCCCGCGACCTCAAGCCCCAGCGTATCGGCGGCGCGCGCGGCGAGATCGGCCATTTCGCCGGTCGGCGTATAAGCGATACCGACCCCGCCGAGCGAGACGTTCGATTTGAAATGGCCGGCGGGCGAGCGCCGCTCCATCGCGGCGATCACGCGTCCGCCGATCACGAGGACACGCACGTCGCGGCCGTGGCTCGACCGGACATAATGCTGGAACAAGAAATCGGCCTTGGCCTCGGCGCTCGCGAGCAGGCCGGCCAGATCCTCGAACTGGGTGCGGTCTTCGCATTTGAGGACGCCGGTACCGCGCGTCCCGCGCAGCGTCTTGACGATCACCGGAAAGCCCAGCTCCTCCTCGACGACGTCGACGTCCATCGGGAATTTGCCAAGGATGGTCGCGGGTATTGGAAGGCCCGCGCGCGCGAGCCGCTGCATCGTGTGCAGCTTGTCCGCGACCAGATCGATCGCTTCGGGGCCGTTGACCAGCCGAACCCCGCGACGTTCGAAGTGGCGAAGCACCGCAAGGGTGAAATAGTCGGTTTCGGCGCCCGTCCGGCACAGGATGAAATCGGGCCGGGCGAGCGAATGCCCTTCATAATGAACCGACCAGCCATCGACCGGCGCGGCTACGATGTCGAAATTATGCGGTTTCAGGACGTGCAGCTCGACACCGCGTTCGGCCGCGGCCTCCTGGAACCGCAGGATTTCGGGGACCTCCGGCAGGGCCGGATCGAGATCGCGTCCGAAGAAAATCCAGCCCAGCAACGATCGGCTCCTTCAAAATCTGGTCGAACCCGTCTTCTCAGTGCCAGAGAATGTGCCGCTCGCGCAATCGTTCAAGCGGCAGGATGGCCTAAGTTCCTGTTTTGCTGTTTCGATTGGGCCAATCGCTCCGAACCAGACCATGTGCGGCCGAAAATTCCCGCCATTGGCGGGCGAATCCGCCTTAAATCTCGCTTGCCCGACACGTTAAATGTCGCATGACCACTAAAGCGACACGATCGAACGAGCCGGTAGGACGGCTCCTGGGTTGGCTGGGACTTCGCCGCTCTCGCGGCAGTTCCCCCGGAGCACCTGCGCTCCCGGGAGGCGGCGGCGGGACGCACGATCTCACGCGTCTCGCCCGACATCAGCTTCTTGGTACGATCATGGCCTTTCTGGTCGACAATGATCTCGATATTTCGCCGGCAAATCTGTTGCTGGCGCATGGCGCGTTTTCGGGCACGAATCCGCATCTGGCACGGCAGATTTCAACCCGCTCGCAATCGCCCGAAGGCATCAGCCAGCAATGGCTCGACCAACTGGCCGAGCAGGATAGCAGCCAGCCCGACCGCGCCGACCTCGACCGCCTGATTACGCGGCTCGAAACCAATCTCGAATCCTTCCACAGCAACACCAAGGAAGCCCGCACCGTCGCCAGCGATTATGGCTCCGAACTCGAACAGCATGTCATCGACCTCGAGCAGCTCCAGAAAACGGGGCGGATCGTCTCGAGCCTCGCCGATCTGGCCAAGGTGATGCTCGATCGCACGCGCAAGGCCGAGGACGACATGCGCAAGAGCGAGGACGAGGCAAAGGCGCTGCGCCGCAGCCTCGCGCGCGCCAAGCGCGACGCCGAGGTCGATTATCTGACCGGCCTGCCCAACCGCCGCGCCTTCGAAGTCCTGCTCGAAAAGCATTACAAGGAAGCCCGCGAGGCATGCGAGCCGCTGAGCGTCGCCTTCTGCGACATCGACGAATTCAAGCGGGTCAACGATGTTCACGGCCACGAAGCCGGCGACCGCGTGATCAAGGCGATCGCCGACACGCTGGCGCGCATATCGAACGATCACTGCCATGTCGCGCGGCATGGCGGCGAGGAGTTTGTCATGCTGTTCCGCGGCCTGACACCGACGCAAGCGGCCGAGCGGCTCGACGAAGCCCGCGAGGCGCTCGCCGAACGGCGCCTGATCAACCGCAAGACCGACGAGCCCTTTGGCCAGATCACCTTCTCGGGCGGGGTCGCCGACGTCTTTGGCTATGGCGAGACGCGCGGCGCGCTGAAGGCGGCCGACGATGCGCTCTACAAGGCGAAGGCGGGCGGCCGGAACCGCGTCGAGATCGCCGACCCGGCATAAAGATCGAGCTTCCCGCGAGGGGGCGGGAGAGCCGCGGGCGATGGCGCACCAGAGCGCGATCGCCCGCGGTTTTAATCGTCAGGCCGCCGAAATGACCGCATCGCCGGCGACACCGCTTGACCGTTACCTGGTTGCCGGGCGCGCCGCCCACAACCCGAAACCGGCGATGATCGCATAGCAGATCAGCGGCACCGCCAGCGCGAGCCGGATGTTGCCGCTGATGTCGGCCACCGTTCCGAACAGATAAGGGACGATCGCCCCGCCGACGATCGCGGTGCACAGGATGCCCGAGCCCTGCGGCGTCCGTTCGCCCAACCCCTCGGTCCCAAGGCTGAAGATCGTCGGGAACATCAGCGAATTGCAGAAGCCGACCAGAATCAGCGCCCAACCGGACAGCGCTCCGGTGGTCACTGCCGACAGGATAATCAGCGAAATCGCACCCGCCGCAAAGATCGCGAGCACCCGTCCCGGCTTCGCCAGTCGTAAGATGAAACCGCCAAGCAAACGGCCGATCAACGCTCCCAGCCAGTATATCGCGACCAGCTTGCCTGCCGCCTGGAGATCCAGTCCCATCACACTCGGATCGCTGAGATACGCGATAAGGTTCGAGCCAATCGCCACTTCGGCGCCGACATAAGTGAAGATGCACAGCGCGCCGAGCTGGACGCGGCGGTTGTGGGTGAGCAGGCTCCAAGTACCCTCGAGCTTCACATCTTCGGTCTTGGCATGGTCGAGCGCCGACCGAAACATCCAGAACACGGCCGCGATTACCAACATCAGCACGCCGAGCCACATATAGGCGGTGCCGATCGACGCCCCCTCGGCGACGCGATAGGCCTGAATTTGCGCCTCGCTCGCGGTGTCGGCGTCGAGCGGCTGCGAATCGCCGAGCAGGAAGGTTGCGCCGCCGTAGACCATCAGGAACACGCCGATCGAATTGAACGCCTGAGCAAAGGTCAGGCGGCTGTGCGAGGTCTCGATCGGCCCCAAGGTCGTGATCACCGGATTCATCGCCACCTGCAGGACCGTAATCCCCGCGCCGATGCAAAAAAGCGCGGCGAGGAAGCCAGGGTAAGACGCCGCCGCCGAAGCCGGAACGAACAGGAAAGCCGCTGCCGCAACGAGAATGAATCCGAGCACGAAGGTGCGGATATAGCCGAGCTTCGACATGATGATGCCGGCGGGGATTGAAAAGGCAGCATAGGCGATGAAAAACGCCATCTGCACCAGGTTCGCCTGCGCATGCGTCAAGTGGAACATGGGCTTGAACTTGCCGACCAGCAGGTCGTTGATGTTCGTCACCCCACCCAGCAGGAAGAACACCGCAAAGGCGAGGATCAGCACCACCCGCGTGCTGTTACCGCCCTTGCCCGGCTGTTCGACTGCGTTCGTCGCGACGTTCGGCGCCAATGCCATGTCTCTCTCCCATTTTTTATCAGGTCAACCCGTTTGCGGGTCTTGTCATTTTGAGGCGGGCGGGCAAGGCAGATTCTCCCCGACCGCCTCTACATTCGTATTCAGCAGCGTCGCGGCAAAACCCTTGTAGCCTTGCACCGTCACGGCATAGTCGACCTGCCGTAGATTGGCGCCGGCGTCGGCGAAGCAGCGCAGCGGCACCTTGATCGTCGACACCTGCCCCTTGGGCGCGGCCTTGACCAAGCCGGAGATGTCGAAGCTCTTGCCGCCGAGCGCGAGCCCGACCGGCCCATCACCAGTCGCGTCGATCCGCCAGTCGATCCGCAGTGCAAAGCTGTTGTTGAGCTGGCGTGACAGATCGGCATAGGGGCCTGACAAGTGCAGCGCGGCGGGACCGGTCCAGACGAAGGACTTGCCATCCTCCTGCGCCCGGACATCGACCGAGCGGGTCGCGATCAGGCCGTTCGGGCTCGAAACCGGCGGCGATTCGACGGGGCGCGAGCCCCCCGCGTCGGTGACGGTCAGCGCCCATGGCGCGCGCGCACGGCCGCCCGAGAAGAAATTCTCGACGTTCAGCGCGGCGCCGATGTCGACGCCGAGCGCTTCCGAAAGCTGTGGCACTTTGCTGGTGTCACCATATTTCAGGCCGTAGCCGACCGCGAACAGGGGCTTTTCGACCGGCGAGCGCGCGTCGGCGGGCCAGGCGAAAGGTAAGGTGCCGGTGAAACCGCGTGCAGCTTTGCCATCCTTGCCCGCGATCAGCACGTCGGCGACACCGGCGCCCTGCGAGCCGGGCAGCCAGCCGGCGACGAAGGCATCGGCGGCGTTGATTTCGGGGCTGGTGAACATCGGCCGCCCTGACAGAAACAGCGCGACCACGGGTATCCCCGTCGCCTTCAGCTTCTTGAGCATGGCAAGATCGGTCGCTTCGGACGGCTGGTAATCGAGCGTCGGAACATCGCCCTGGAATTCGGCGTAGGGCGCCTCGCCGAACACGACGATCGCGACGTCGGGTTTTTCCTTGAAGGCGCCATCGGCCGACAGGCTGGCGACGCCGCCCGCATCGCGGACCGATTTGTTCAGCGCTTCCCATATCGTCTGACCGTTGGGAAAGTCCGAGCGGACCACATCGGTGCCCTGCCAGCTGATCGTCCAGCCGCCCGACTGGATCGCCATATTGTCGGCGGCGGGGCCGGCGACGAGCACCCGAGCGCCGGGTTTGATCGGCAGAATGTTACCATTGTTCTTCAAAAGAACCAAAGACTTGGCGACCGCTTCGCGCGCGATGGCAAGATGTTCGGGCGCGCCGATCGCGGCAAAGTTACCGCGGTTAACATGGCCCTCGCCGAACAGCCCCAGCTTATATTTCACCCGCAGGATACGGCGCACCGCATCGTCGAGCCGCGCCGCCGGAATCGTGCCGTCCCTCACGTGTTTCAGCGTCGTTTCGTAAAGCCCCTTCCAGCTGTCGGGCGCCATGAACATGTCGAGACCGGCATTGATCGACTGCGCGCAATCGGTGACGCTGCACCCCGTGACCTGCCCATGGCCGTTCCAGTCGCCGACGACAAAACCGGCAAAGCCCATCCTGTTCTTGAGCGCATCGGTCAGCAGCCCCTTGTTGCCGTGGTGCTTGACGCCGTTCCAGCTCGAGAAGCTGGCCATGACGGTGAGCGCCCCGGCGTCGATCGCGGCGGGATAGCCCTGCGCATGCTTGGCGATCAGTTCCCTTTCGTCGACCTTGGCATCGCCCTGGTCCTTGCCGTCGAACGTGCCGCCGTCGGCGAGGAAATGCTTGGCGGTCGCCGCCACGTGCCGTGCATCGACCGTGCGGCCCGCGACGAGCGGCCCCTGCAGCCCAAGCACCATCGCCCTAGCATAATCGGCAACCAGCTTCGGGTCGGACGCATAGCCTTCATAGCTGCGGCCCCAGCGCAGATCCTGCGGCACCGCCAGCGTCGGGGCAAAGGTCCATTCGATCCCGCTGCCCGCGATTTCGGCGCCGGTCACCGCACCGATGCGCTGGATCAGTTCGGGATCGCGCGCCGCGCCGAGGCCGATATTATGGGGAAACAGCGTCGCGCCGGGGATATTGTTGTGCCCGTGCACGGCATCGACGCCAAAGATGATCGGGATCGCAACGCCGTTCGCCTGCGGCTTCAACGAAACCGCGCGAAAATCGCCGACCAGCTTTGCCCAGTCGGCCGCGCTCGAGCGCTCATTGCCGCCCGGGCCGCTGTTGCCCCCCGCAAGGATCGAACCCAGCGGATAGGTTTCAAGATCCTTGGGCGTGATCGTGCTGATGTCGGCCTGGATCAGCTGGCCGACCTTTTGCTCGACCGTCATTTTCTTGATCAGCGCAGCGATCCGCGCCTCGGTCTTGGGATCGGAAATCGCGGGCGGGCTCTTCGCCGCCGGCCAGAGATCGGGATGGACCGCGGCCGCATCGGCACCGGTGGTTTGTGCGGCGGCTGCTGCGGTTCCTGCAAAAAGCAGCGCGGTCACCATGACCATTGCCTGTCGGCGCATCGTCTCTCCCATCGCATTATGTGAACACAGTGAATGTGAACGTTATCAAATTCCGTTTCGCATAGTGGATGAATGAAATCAAGCGCCCTGTTTCCCGGTGACTTAGCGGGGGCGCGGCATCGTCGCGAGCAGGATCACGGCGATGCCGGTCAGTGCTGCAAGCAGCAGGAAAAGGGCGTCAAAACCGAAACCGGGGACGAGCGAGATGGTCAGCCACGGCATGATCAGCGAGGGCACGGTGTTGGTGAGGTTGAAGATGCCAAGGTCGCGCCCACGCCGATCCGAGCGCGGCAGGATACGCAGCGTCTGGCTGGCGTGGAGCGACAGGAATACCGTCGTCGCGATACCGAAGACAAGATAGTTCGCCTTGGCAACGTCGGACGTGGTCGCCAGCGCCATGCCGATCATTCCCGTCCCCGATACCGCCGCGCTGACCACCAGCGGAAAAAAGGGCCGGTCGGTGCGGTCGGCCCATCGCCCGCTCGCGAGCGCAATCGGCACGGCAAGCGTCAGCGCCAATCCAAAAAGCCGCGCCTTTTCATTGTCGTGCATGTTGGGATCGATCGATCGAAACCAGAAATAGAGATAAGCGAACAACGCGGCTTCGGCGATCTGGACGAGCAATCGTGCGAGCCACATCCGCACTGCGGGGCCCGTCGGTCGCGGGGCCCGGTCACCCGCGACGCGCGCGGGCGGCGGCGCGGTAAGATCGGCGAAGGATCGCGGCCGGCCGAACAGCAGCACCGGCAGAACGGCGGTTGCCACCAGCAAGGCGATGACCCCGAGCCGCCCTTCGGCCGATACCAGCCCGGGCCAGGTAACGAGCGCGCCGGACCAGGCGCCAAGCGCGGGAGAGAAAGCGAGCAGCCCGCCGAGCAGGCCCTTCTGCTTATCAGGCACGAGGTCCCCTGCCCATGCCGCGAGCGGCCCGAGCATCATGTTGAGCGCGAGCTGCCACGCGAAGATGACCGCCACCAACATCCAGAGATCGTGCGCCAGCGGAACCGCGAGCAGCAAGGCGATGGTCAGCACCAGCCCGGTCAGGACCCAGCCCCGCCGGTTGCCGGTGATGTCGCTGAGCCAGCCAAAGCCGATGCCGCCGACACTCGCGGCGATCGCACCGAAAAAGGTGACATAGCCCAGCGTCTGCACATCCGCCGGGCCGGCCAATTGCGTCATCCGCCCCGGCAGCCAGATGGTCAGGAAGGGCACATAGGCCATCGCCCCGCCGGCGGAGGCCAGCGCGTAAAGCAGGAGGAAGCCGATGGACTGGCGGGGCGCGGTGCCGGTCTCAGCCATGGACGGCGACAGGCGGCGGCGCGGTCGACCCACGCTGGACGAGACCGCCCTGCACCCGCGTCGGTTCGGTCGGACGCGGGGCGCCGCGCTGCGCCGCGATGATCAGTTCGACCGCGCGCGATGCGGTTTCGGCGACAGGCTGATCGACCGCGGTCAGCGCCGGCTGGGTGAAGCGGACAATCGGGGTGTTGTCGAAACTGACGATCGACAATTGCCCCGGCACGTCGAAACCCATCTCGCGCGCGATCTCGAGCGTCGCGAGCGCCATCTGGTCGCTGCTCGCGATGATCGCGGTGGGTGGGTTGGCGCCGCCGAGCAGGTGCCGAGCGGCGGTCGCCCCCGACGCATAGGTAAAGTCGCCCTCGGCGAGCAGGCCGGCGGTGGCGAGGCCGGCGGTGGCCATCTCGCCCTCCCAGCCATCGATACGCCAGCGGCTGAGGCTATATTCGGGTGAGCCGGCAATGAAGCCGATACGCCGGTGACCGAGGTCAACCAGGTGCCGCGTGGCGCGCCGCGCCGATCCTTCGTCGTCCATCGTCAGTGCGATACCCACGTCCCCGCCCCGCGAACCGATGCGGGCAAAGGGGATCTTCTGTTCGTCGAGCAGGCCGACGATCAGCGGGTTGTCCGAATGCGGCGGGGTCAGGATCACCCCGTCGGGTTGCAGCGCGGCGATCGCCCCGCCAAGTTCGCGTTCGACATGGTCGTTGTGCGTGTCGACCAGCTCGAAGATCATGCGATAGCCATATTCGGCGCATTTCAGCATCCCGCCGAGCAGCATCTGGTCGACCCAATCGACCCCCTGCCGCTCACGCCAGTCGGCGATCGTGCGTTCGCGGTCGTTGATCGCGAGGATCAGATAGGATCGCGACCCGCTCATCCGCTGCGCGGCAATCGAGGGGACATAGCCGAGCTTGTCGATCGAGGCCTGGACGCGCTCTTTCATCTCGGGACGGACGTTGGGCTCGTTATTGATGACGCGGCTGACCGTCTGCAGCGACACCCCCGCGTCGGCCGCAACATGCTTGATCGTAACCGACTGCCGCCGACGCCCCATTATTTCGCCTGACCCCCTGTCTTGCTGCAATCGCTAACCGCATCGCCGTTGCATTGCCAGACGCGAACCCAATCTATTTCCATAATTTTCGGGTATCCGCGGTCGTCAAAACCCTTGAGCCCGCGGTCTTCGGCAAGCCCGCCGCCGACGGCGAGGTTCAGGATCAGATGAAAGGGGCGGTCGAACGGCGCGGCGGGATCGGTCGATCCGCTGCTGCTCCATTCGCTGGCGACGCGCGTGGCATAGGGCTTGCCATCGACCGTCCAGACGATCTTTCCCTTTTCCCAGACGATGCCGAAGACATGGAAGCCGTCGACCGGCGCCGGCAGCGCGGTTTCATCGCCCTTATGCTTGTTGGCGGGCCATTGCCCCCCGAAATGCAGCGTGCCGAGGATGCGGTTTTCGATCCCGCCCTCGCAGGTGTCGCACCGCACGCCGAGGTTGACCGCCTCCAATATGTCGATCTCGCCCGATGCTGCCCAGGTGCCGTAGCGATTATCCTCGGGCAGCATCCAGATTGCGGGCCATGTCCCCTGCCCCTGCGGCAGTTTCGCGCGCACCTCGATCCTGCCATAGGTCCACGCCGCCTTGCCGCGCGTGACGAGGCGGGCGGAGGTGAAGTCGCGCGTTGCCTGCGCATTCGCCTTGCCCGGCTCGCGGCGCTGCGACAGCGGGAAAGCGGGGCCGGTCGCTTTCTCCTTCCGCGCGGCGATGACCAGCTTGCCATCCTCGACAACCGCATTGCGCCGCTTGTCGGTGTAGCATTGGCGCTCGTTGTTGCCGCCGCCCCAGCAATCGACGTCGAAATCCCATTTGGCGCGGTCGATTGCGGCACCGTCGAATTCGTCCGACCAGACGAGCCGCCAGCCCTTTTCAGCGCGCTCGCTCGCCGCCGCGCTACCGCCAGCCAGCACCGCCGATAGCATCAGGATCAGCGCCGCCCACCTCATGCGGGTTGCGGCACATCCGCCCCGCAATAGCGCGCGACATAGGCGTGATGCTCGGGCAGCGTCGCGACCGTCTGCGCGATATTGTCGCGGATCGTCTGGAACAGCCGCTCGACCTCGTCGTCGCGCAGCTTCTCGGCGATCGGGTGATAGCTTTGCGGCTCGATCCCCTGCCCCATCATCACCTGCACCCAGCTGTTTTCGGCGAACAATTCCTCATATTTGCGGAACACGCGGCCGGTTTCGCGAAACAGCTCGATCTTTTGTTGCAGCGAGTCGGGGATCGGCATGTTCGCGACATGGCGCCAGAACGGGCTGTCGCGGCGGTTCGTCGCCTTATAGTGCAGCACGACGAAGTCGCGGATCTGCTCGATGTCGAGCCGCTGCTGGTCGTTGAACTCGGCGGCGTCGCGCTCGCTGACGCGTCCGTTCGGCATCATGCGGATGAAACGCAGCACGGCGCGCTGGATCAGGTGAACCGTCGTCGCCTCGAGCGGTTCGACGAAGCCGCCCGCAAGCCCGACGGCGACGCAGTTGCGGAACCATTGCTTGCGCCGCACGCCGCCCTTGAACTTGATGTCGAAGGGTTCGATCAGCGGCTCGCCGACGCTGCTCATCAACCGGTCATAGGCTGCATCACGCGACAGATAGCCGCTCGAATAGACGATGCCCGCGCCCATGCGATGCTGGAGCGGGATGCGCCATTGCCAACCGGCATCGTGCGCGATCGCCTGCGTATAGGGTTGCGGCGTGCGAAGATGCTTCGACTGCACCGCGATCGCGCTGTCGTTGGGCAGCCAGTGGCTCCAGTCCTCGAACCCGGCATGCAGCGCGCCATCGATCAGCAGGCCGCGAAAGCCCGTGCAATCGACGAACATGTCGCCCTCGACCCGCCGGTCGCCGTCGAGCAGCAGCGCGGCGATGTCGCCGCTTGCCCCGTCGAGTTCGACCCGCGCGATTTTCCCCTCGACGCGTTTGCAGCCATCGGCCTCGGCCAATTTGCGCAGATAGCGGCCGTAAAGCGTCGCATCGACATGATAGGCATAATTCATCCGGTCTTCGGGCAAATGCGCAAACTTGCCCTCCATCGCCGCGACGAGTTCGAGGCAATAGTCGCTGTACGGCTGCTGATGTCCGCGCTCGCGCGCGTTCAGCCAGAAATGCTGGAAGCCCGCCGACCAGTGATCCTTCCCCGACAGGCCGAAGCTGTGAAAATAGCTGTCGCCGTCGTGTTTCCAATTGTCGAACAATATGCCCAGCTTGAAGGTCGCCTGCGTCGCGCGCATGAATTCGGGCTCGGGGATGCCGAGGATACGGTTGAAGTTGACGAGCGGCGGGATGGTCGACTCGCCGACCCCGATCGTCCCGATCTGTTCGGATTCGACAAGCGTCAGGTCGACGGTGTGGCCCATCGTTCGCGCGATAGCCGCCGCCATCATCCAGCCCGCGGTGCCGCCGCCCGCGATGACGACGCGCTGGACAGGTTTTCCTTCAATCATTGGCTTAACGTCCTGAGCAGGAAGGCGCGCAGGCGTCCCGCGCTCTCGGGCGTGAGAGGGGCGAGGATGCTGCGCGCGTTTTCGGGGATATGATCGGTCGAGCTGGCGTCGTTCTCGAAGACATAATGGTCGAACAGTTCGCGCCAGATCGCCTTGTCTTCGGGCGGCAGGTCGCGAATGGCGAGGATCGCGTGGTTGAGCGCCACCTGCGGCTGTCCCAGCCAGGCGGGGGTGCCGCGCCACCAGTAATTGACCAATATGTTAAAGGCTTCGAGCCCCTCGACATGGTGCCACCACATCGACGGGATGAAGATCGCGTCGCCGGGCTCGAGCACGGCGGTCTGCGCCGCGGCCGTCGCATCGACGAAGCGCGGATGCGCGGCGAGATCGGGCGCATCAAAATCGACCATGCTGACCGCACGACCCGCGGGCGTATTGTCGATGGGCCCCAGATAGAGATTGCGGAACTCGCCGGGTGGAAACAGCGTAAAGCGCCGGCGGCCCGCGGCGCAGCACGCGAGATTGTCGGGAAAATCATTATGCGCCGCGATGCGCGTCCGCGTCCCGATCCAGATGCTTTTGAGCGGATCGCGTGCCCCGAGGTCGATAGGGTTCGCCGCGTCGAGCCCGTCGAAATGCGAGGGGATGTCGATCGAGGCGAGATAGACGGTGCGCGCTTCGCCGAGCTCCTCGGCCGTGTCTATCCCAGAGAAAATATCGGCGAGCTTGCCCGTGCCGACGCGGAAATTCATCGCCATATCGACATCGTAGAAGAGCCGTCCGTCATGCCCCGGTGGGCCGATCGATACTTTGAAGGGCCGATCGCGGGCGTGATCGAGCAGGTAGTGCCGCACGTCGCGCGCCGAGCGCCTGCCTGCCTCGACCAGCGGCCAGTCGGCGACGAGTCCGCGAAGGACGAAGGGCTCGCGCGCGCCTTCCAGCAACGCGTCGAGCCCCGCCCCCTTTTCCCATTCGCGCTCGGGCACCCGCGCCAGGCGGTCGTAAAGGACGCCGCCCGGCTCAGCCACCGGCGAGCCTGCGGTTCTTGCGCTCGACAAGCACCGACAATTGCGACAGCGACGCCATCGCCATGAAAATCGGCATCAAATGCCCCGCCGCGTGCAGCGCCCCGAGCGCTTCGGCATCGAGTGCGCGGAGCCTGGCTTCGTCGATGATGTGGAATCCGACGAGCGAATGGAGCGATCCGTCGTCGAGGGTGACTTCGAGGCTGAAAGGTTCGAGCAGGTCATAGGCGCTGAGCGCATCGTAGAACGCCCTGCTTTCGCGATAGCCTTCGTCGAGATCGCCCAACCGGCCGGCGATTTCGTCCAGATAAGGCGTCGCCATGCCGTCGGCGTCGAACAATCGCACCCCGTCGACGGCGTCGGCGATGCGCGGGTGATCGAGGTCGATATGGACCTGACCCGGACCGTCGTCGCTTGCCGGACGCCCGATAAGAAAGGGTTGGATCGCGAGCGACAGCGGGCGATAGCGCGCATCCCAGCGGTCGCCGTCGAGAAACAGATTCTCGCCGCTCTCGAAACCGAAAAGCGCCATCGCGGCGAAATCCGCGCGCCCTGTTTCGCGGCGGAACAGGATCGGGAAATGGGCCTGCACGCGGCGGAACTCGCTCGGCACCGTCAGCGTCGCCATGATGTCGTCGCCCAGCTCGGCGCCCGCGTCGGTGCGAACGCGCAATTCGCGGTGAACATTCTTGTCGAGCACGGCGTGACGGGTCATCAAAACTCTTTCCTATCGCGCTGCCGCAGCACCGGCGTCCGGCCGCAGCGCATCGAGATAATCGCGGTTGCGCGGAAGCGCGGCGGCGAGCGCGCGGGCGCGGTGCCCATTTTCGGCGAGCAGCGCGCCCGCCCGCTCGCCCGGCGTCAGGCCCGCCGGCACCGGATAGCCCATGCCATAGAGGATATACTGGTGGCTTTCGGCCGAAAAAATCTCATCGACACGTGGAAAATCCCAGGCCGACGGCGGCTGGTCGCGCCACAGCCGCAGCATCTCCGCCAACCGCGGCGGGACCGACGTCGCTTCGCGCTGCGCCTGCCAATAGGGCTCATCGCGCCGGCTAAGGACATAGTGGAGCTTGAGAAACTCGACGATACGATCCCAGCGATAGCGGAAGAGTTCGTTGAAGCGACCGGCGTGGATCGGCATCGCATCGCGGCTCGCGGGAAAGTTTTCGGCGAGTGCACGCAGCGACAGTTCGATCATCACGATCGCCGATGCCTCGAGCGGCTCGATGAAGCCCGCCGACAGGCCGATCGCGACGCAATTGCCTTCCCAGAAGCGCGCGCGGTGTCCGGTCGGGAAGGTCAGGCGGCGGACCGGAACCTCGGGCGCGTCGGGAAGGACGCGCGCGATATAGGCGCGCAGGGTCGCCTCGGCCGCATCATCGTCCACGAAGCGGCTGGCATAAACGCAACCGATCCCGCGCCGGCGCGGCAGGCCGATGTCCCAGATCCACCCCGCGGCGTGCGCCGTCGACACCGTCTGCGACGCGATGAGGCTCTCCGGCGCCACCGGCACCTGTGCCGCGAGCGCGCGGTCGTTGAACAGCGTGTGACTGCGGTCGATCCATTCGACGCCGAGGTGATTGCCGATCAGCAGCGCGGCGTGACCGCTGCAGTCGATAAACAGGTCGCCGGCAACTTCGCCGCTCTGCCGTGTCGATAGCGAGGCAATACCGCCGCGACCGTCATCGATCACGCCCACGACATGGTCCGAAATATGCCGCACGCCGAGCCGCTGCGTCGCATGCGTCGACAGCAGCGCGGCAAACTTTCCCGCATCGAGATGATAGGCGTAATTGGCGGCGCCCTGATAGTCGGGCATCGTCCGCTGGCGCGGCGCGAGATCGAGGTCGCAGACGTGCGCCTGCGCGGTCATCGCGGCAGCGAACGAACGGTCGCTCGCGGTGGCTTGCCATGCTGCCAGCAACTCGCCGATCGGTGCCGCGGGCGGCGGGGTGAAAGGATGGAGATAGCGGTCGGCCGCCGATCCATCGACCCAGCCGTCGAAACGCGACCCTTGCTTGAACGCGCCGTCGCACGCGGCGAGAAATTCGGCCTCGCCGATGCCGATCGCGGCGAGGGTGGCGCGCATCGTCGGCCAGGTGCCCTCTCCCACCCCGATCGTCGGGATGTCGGGTGCTTCGATCAGCACCACGTCGAGTGGTCGACCCGCGGCGTGCCGCGCGCTTGCAAGGACGCACGCCGCCAGCCAGCCGGCGGTGCCGCCGCCAACGATGATCACCCTCTCGACCACGCTACTCATTATCCGGGATCCTAGGCCAACCGCCCGTCCGCGTCACGCGAAAGAGCCGCACCCCTGGGAGGTGCGGCTCCTTCGCCAGAAGACCGTGGGACGAAGCCATCTGCCTTAGAAACTGAACCGGACCCCCGCCGCGTATCGGGCAAAGCCCGGCTGTACGAAGGTCACATTATTCTTGTGCCGAAGGTGCCCGCGCCGGCCCTCGCCGGTCAGGTTGATCGCCTCGACAAACGCCGTGAAGCCCGGGATGAATTCGTAGCTCGCGCTGGCGTCGATCTGCCAATATTCCTCGGTATAGAAGGGGTTTGGCCCCGTTCCCGCGAGGAATTCATCGCGCCAGTTCCACGCGACACGCGCCTGGAGCCCGTTCTTGTCGTAATAGGCGACCGCGTTGGCGCTGTCGCTGAGGCCGGTCAGCGCGAACTGCGGCACCGTCGATGGCTGCGTGTTGTCGTACGTCGCGCTGCCGTCGACTTTGGTATAGTTCAGGATCACGCCGAAGCCCGTATCCCAGAAGCTGTGCTGGAGCGCGAATTCCCAACCCTCGATCGACGCGGTCTGATCGCTGTTGATCGGCGTCGTGATTTCGAAATTGACCAACGGATCGCCCGGCGCGGCGTTGATGATATTGCCGGTCACCGTGCTCGGGAAGTTGGTGATGATATATTGCCGGATTTGTCCGACCGTCGCGTTCGCGCCGAGCGCCGCCAGCGCAGCATTCCAGCGCGGCCCGCCTATCGGGGTAGTAAGCCCGAAAGCGTTGGAGTCGATGCGCGTCGTCGATATGAAATTGCTCACATCCTTGTGAAAATAACCCACCGAAACATAGCTGTCGCGCGCGTAATACCATTCCGCCGACAGGTCGATATTCTTGGACTTATAGGGAATCAGGCCCGGGTTGCCCTGCGCCCCCGTGCCGCCGCCGACGCGGAACAGCGTATCGATCGTGCGCCCGCCCTGCATGCTGGCATAGTCGGGGCGCGTGATCGTGTGGCTGTAGGACGCGCGTAGCTTGACATTCTCCATCGGCGAGATGTCGAAATCGACCGCGGGCAACCAATTGTCGTACGAGCCCTTGAACCGTGTGAATTCGCTGTCGCCCGAAAAGACGACGTTGAGTTCATTGTCGCCCACCCACCGGGTGGTCACGGGCACCGGCACCAAGGCCGCCGACGAAATATCCGTGGTCTCGTAACGAATACCTGCAACGAAATGCGCCGGGTTCTGGAACAGATCGAACACGGTCGCCACTTGCAGATAGGGCGCCAGCGTTTTTTCCGAGATGCGCCGGTCGGTATTGAAATTGGCAAGGCAGGTGCCCGGCTGGGCCGAACCCGTCGCGGGATTGCTGCATGTCTGGAAATTCTGCTCGACCAGATCGGCCATGCGCTCGAAATCAAAGGCATAGAAGCTCTGGATCATCCCCGACTGGGCGAGACCCGGAAATTTGTCCGGAAGCGTCACGAGCGAAAAAATGTCGTCGGGAATGGTCGATGCCGGACCCGCACCGCCCCAGGTATCGTCGTTCTGGATCGTGCCAAAGGCCGACCGCACCTTGCTGTCGACATAGGATACACCGAAATCGATGCTGTCGAGGAAGCCGCCATCATGGTCATATTGACCGCGGACCTGCACCTGGTTGATCCGGTTCCGGAAATAGGCATTGCGAAAGGCGTTGCCGGTCGGCGTGATCAGCGCGGGATTCAGCGGATCGATACCGGGGTACATTCCATAAGAGATGACCGGCAGATCGTTCTCGAAATTGACCGTCTGATTCTGAACGCCGAACACGGCGTTGCCCAGCGACATGCTCGACCCGAAGCGGTTGACCGGGGTCACCTCTGCGGTCGAATGATGACCGTCGAGTTCGAAGGTTACCCCGCCCGGGCCTTCCCATTCGAGGTTGACGCCCAGCGAGTTGTTCTCTGCGCGATTTTCGATCAGCGCGCCGCTGTATGACAGATCCTTGCCGCCATAGAGCGCATTCGGCCCGGGAACGCCGGTCGGCGCCGCGAACCGCTCGGTGTAAAAGAGCGGGCCGGCGACCGGGCCATCGGTCCACGCGCTCGACGTGTCTTCGTGGTTGAACCACACGCCGACGTTGCTGTTCCGTGTTTCGACGGTATTGCGCGAATAAATATAGTCGACCGTCGCGGTGAAACTGTCGCTGGGGCGGAATTGCAGCACCGCCTGCCCGTTGATGCGTTCGCGATTGATGTCTTCGAGGTTGTAAGACGCGCTTTGCGGTACCTGGTAGACATCGGTCGGGTCGGGCCGGTTGGTGATGTTCGCGGCGCGCGGCGTGCCCGGTTGCGCCAGCGAACCCCAGTTGTTTTCGCTGCCGAGATAGCCGTCGCGCCAGCCGACGCTGGCGGTGTTCGTGCTCGATTTGCGCTTTTGGTATGAGCCAACGAGCACAATGCCGATCGTATCGTCGGCGAAGGTGCTGCTGAAGATGCCCGATACTTCGGGCGTGATCGGTTTGCCCTCGTTGCGCGAGCTATCATACACGCCCTTCACCGACAGGCTGCCGCGCATCCCCGGATTGTCGAGCGGGCGCGGCGTGCGAATATTGATCGTCGAGCCGATGCCGCCCGATTCAATCGTCGCGCGGCCGCTCTTGTAGACTTCGACCGCTGCAATGCCTTCGGAAGCAAGGTTGGCGAAGTCGAACGAACGCGAAGACGGCGGACCGCCACCGTCGCCGATGAGCGCCGTCGGCATCTGACGGCCGTTCAAGGTCACGAGGTTGAATTCGGGACCGAAGCCGCGGACGGTGACCAGCGAGCCTTCACCATTCGAACGATCGATCGACACGCCGGTGATGCGCTGAAGCGACTCGGCGAGGTTGGTGTCGGGGAATTTGCCGATGTCTTCGGCGGAAATCGCGTCGACGACGCCCTGCGCCTCGCGCTTGATGTCGGCCGATGCGGCAAGGCTGGCGCGGATGCCGGTCACGACGATTTCGTCGGGGTTGGCGGCGTCGCCGGCCGGGGCTTCCTGCGCGATGGCGGTTTGCGCCATGCCCATCAAGGCAAATGCCGAAGTGCCCGCCAATATCCTGGCCAACCGAAGCTTGTGCGAAGCCCGCATCCTTTTCCCTCCCAACAAGCCGCTCGTTTTCGGCGGCATTTGTTCAATGTGAACGTTATCTAAATGGGAACGTTCTCATTGTCAACGCGATCATGACTGCATTCCTATGCAATCGGAAGAATATCGGGCGCTAGCGGGCCGGCCGCCCCGGCCGGCCGCGCGTCTTTTGTGTCGGCCATTATTACAGCATCGGATAGGGATAGCTGAGCCCGTAATAGCCGTAGACGGTCCGCCCATATTCGTCGGTATATTCGGGCGTGTCATCGCGCGCATAGCGCGGGGCACCGGTCAGCCTGTCCTTGGCGATGTCGACCACATAGCCGCCCTGGTCGGTGTCATAGGTCAGCATGTCCCAGGGGATCGGATAATGGTCGGTGCCGAGGCCGAACAGGCCGCCGAATTCCATGACGGCATATTCGCTTTTGCCCGATTTTTTGTCGATCATGACATTGGCGATCGTGCCGAGCTTTTCGTTCTGCGGATTATAGACCTTGGTCCCTTCGACCTTGTCCGACGAAATCAGGCGATGGGTTTCGGTGCGTTCGAGCGTGTCGGCCATGAGAATTTCTCCTTTGGCGTCGAGGGCGAAACACAGGCCGGAGGAGCCGGCCGCGCCGCCCCTGTCCGAGCAACGACGCCCGCGCGCCGGAGTTGCTCGGCTCATCGCAAAGGAGGATCTGCTCGAAGTGCGCCGGCCGGTCAGCGGCTCCAGCGTGCGAAGATCGCGGTCGGGAGCAAAAGACCTCGCGCTTCCTCGCGCACCGCGAGTTCGCCGCATTCGACCGTGCCCGGCAAGTCGGCGAAAAGCTGCGCCAGCAACTCGCCGATCGCCAGTGCCGACATGCGCACCGCATAGACGGTGAGGAAGAGCGCGCGGCTGTCTTCGTCGAGGAGCTGGCGGCAGTCGGCAAGCAGCGGCGCGAGCCCCTCCTCGATCTGCCAGCGTTCGCCCCCGGGACCGCGGCCGAACTTCGGCGGGTCGAGCAGGATCGCATCGTAACGCCGCTCGCGCCGCACTTCGCGCGCGGTGAATTTGCCCGCATCGTCGACGATCCAGCGCACCGGCTTGTCGGCCATGCCCGCGAGTTCGGCGTTCTCGCGCGCCTGTCCGACCGACTTCTTCGAGGCATCGACATGGGTGACCGACGCGCCCGCCGCCGCGAGCGCCTGGCTGCCGACCCCGGTATAGCCGAACAGGTTCAGGAAGGCTGGATCGCCCTTGTCGGCGATACGCTCGCGCAGCCAGTCCCATATCGGCGCCATGTCGGGGAAAAAACCGAGGTGGCGAAACGGCGTGCATTGCGCGGTGAAGCGCGTCTCGCGCCAGCCGAGCGGCCAGCCTTCGGCCGGAACCGGCTTGTTGTAATACCAGCGGCCGCCGCCATCGTCGTCGGACGCGGGAATGAACTCGCCGTCGGCGGCTTCCCATTCGCTGGGCGGCAACGCCCGTTTCCACATCGCCTGCGGTTCGGGGCGGATGAAACGAAAACGGCCATAGCGTTCGAGCTTGCGCCCGCCCCCGCTGTCAACCAGCCCATAATCGTCCCACGCTTCGCCGACGAGCGTGACGAGGGGCAGAAGATCAGCCACGCGCCGCTTCCGCGAGGACAAAAGCCTTTACCGCATCATAATCGCCCGGCAGACGTTCGTAGCGCTCTTCGCGGTCGAAGAGGTTGCCGAGCCGCGCGGGGAGCGGCGGACGCATCCCGGTCGCGCGCTCGACCGCTTCGCGGAACTTCGCCGGATGCGCGGTCGCGAGCGTCACGACGGGAATATCGGCATCGATCTCGAGCGCGCGCGCCGCTGCCAGCCCGACGGCGCTGTGCGGATCGATCACCTGCCCGCCATGCTCTTGCGCCCAGCGCAGCGCGAGCGCCATCGCATCACCGTCGATGCTCGCGCTCGAGAAAAGTCCGCCCGCGCCCGCGAGCATGTCGGCGGGAATCGTCATCGCGCGTTTCGCGTCGAACTCGCCCATCATGCCGGTAATCGCGGCGCCATCGCGGCCCGACAGGTCGAAGAGCAGCCGTTCGAAATTGCTGCTGACCTGGATGTCCATGCTCGGCGTCGCGGTCGGCGTCACCGTCCCCGCACTATAGTCGCCGCTGGTGAGCGCGCGGTGGAGGATGTCGTTGACGTTGGTCGCGACGACAAGCCGCGCGATCGGCAGGCCCATCTGCGCCGCGACATAGCCCGCGAACACATCGCCGAAATTGCCCGTCGGCACGCTGAACGCGATCGGGCGGTCGGGGCCGCCGAGCCGGACGGCGGCGTAGAAATAATAGACGACCTGGGCCATCAGCCGTGCCCAGTTGATGCTGTTCACCGCCGACAGGGTCAGCTGGCCCCGCGCCTCTTCATCGCCGAACAGCCGCTTCACCATCGCCTGCGCGTCGTCGAAGCTGCCGTCGATCGCGATATTGTGGACGTTGGGGGCGAGCACCGTCGTCATCTGCCGCCGCTGGACGTCGCTGACGCGGCCTTCGGGATGGAGCATGAAGATGCGGATATGCTCGCGGCCCGCGACCGCCTCGATCGCCGCCGACCCGGTATCGCCCGAGGTCGCGCCGACGATCGTGATGTCGGTATCGCCGCCGCTAAGGAATTTCTCGAACAGCTGGCCGAGCAGTTGCAGCGCGACATCCTTGAACGCCAGCGTCGGGCCGTGGAACAGTTCGAGCAGCCAGTGGCGATGATCGAGCTGGACGAGCGGGGTCACCGCATCATGACTGAAACGACTATAAGCGGCGCGGCAAAGCTCACGTAGCTCGTCCTCGGTCAGCACGCCCTCGACGAAGGGCCGCATGACGCGCACCGCGGTCTCGGCATAGTCGAGGCCCGCAAGCGAATGAATTTCCTCCGCCGACATCTGCGGCCATTTCGCCGGCACATAAAGCCCGCCGTCGCTGGCGAGGCCGGCGAGCGTTGCGGCACGAAAGTCGAGGGTCGGCGCAGAGCCGCGGGTGCTGATATATTCCATGGCGACCCAGCGCCTAGCGGCGCGCCGTCACGCCTGCAAGCGGCGGCGGACTGCGAGAACGTAGATAATCAGCGCGACGAGCGCGAAGAAGAACCATTGGAAGGCATAAGCGAGGTGATTGTTCGGCGTATCCTCAGCCGAGGGCACCGCGCTGGCGCGAAGGCCCGGAGCCGGCGCGTCGGCGATCAGCATCGCGCGCGCGGGCGCCGCCTTGCCCATCAGGCGCTCCATCACCGTCGGCTGTTCGGGGCCCGGAACGATCGTTCCCTGCACGGTGCCGCCCGTCCATTTGGGCGGTGTGAAATCGTCGCCGATCCCGACGTCGACCAGCACGCCCGGCCCCTCGGCGCCGGTCCGGCAGTCGGCGATCATGCGGATGCCCGCCCGCCCCTTCTGGTCGGTGCCGCTGCGCGGATCCCAACGCACGGGTTCGAGGCAGACGATGCTGCTTTTGCGATAGAGAAAGGCGTCGGCAACAGGCGGCAATTCGGGATAGGCGACCATCGACGACATCGCCATGTTGCGTTGGAAGAGCGCGATCAGCGCTTCCTTGTCGCCCTTGCGCTGCAATTGCCAGACGCCGAGCGCGATCATCACTGCGACCGCCGCCAGCACGAGCAAGGTCGGGATCAGCGGCCAGCGCCGCACGGGGGGGGCTGGTTCAGTCATGCTTGTCGTCCATTTGGCGGCCCTCCGCGGCCTGACGCTGATGTTCGCTTGCCAGCAGCGCGCCCTTGCCGACGCGGAGGCCATAAACCACGGCGGCGGCGGTGAGCGGCACCCACAGCACGACATGCACCCACAATGGCGGCCGCACCGCGAAATCGAGCGTCAGCGCGAGTGCGATAAGCAGCGCGCCGATGATGAGGGTCAGGAAGGCGGCAGGGCCATCGCCGACATTGTAGCGGCTGTAATCGAGCCCGCAGGCGCCGCATTTCGCCCGAAACTTCACCGGCCCTTCAAACAAGGTCGATGCGCCGCATTCGGGGCAGAGACCAAAAAGGGCAGCGCGCCAGACCGGCGGCTGCCCCTTTTGGATTTGGCTATCGCTGGGCAATTTAGTGCGCGGCGACCGGCGCGCCCCAGCCGCCCCAGACATAGACGATGATGAAGAGGAACAGCCACACCACGTCGACGAAGTGCCAGTACCAGGCGGCAGCTTCGAAACCGAAATGCTGCTGCGGGGTGAAATGGCCCTTATAGGTGCGGACGAGGCAGACGATCAGGAAGATCGTGCCGACAAGCACGTGGAAGCCGTGGAAGCCGGTCGCCATGAAGAAGGCCGAGCTATAGTTGCTCTGGCCGAAGGCGAACGGCGCCTCGGCATATTCATAGGCCTGGATCGACGAGAAGATCGCACCGAGGATGATCGTCGCCCACAGGCCTTTCTTCAGCCCTTCGCGGTCCCCGTGAATTAGCGCGTGGTGCGCCCAGGTGATCGTCGTGCCCGAGCAGAGCAGGATCATCGTGTTGAGCAGCGGCAGCGAGAAGGCGTCGATGACGTGGATGCCCTTGGGCGGCCACATGGTCATCGCCGCGGCGCCGTCCTGGCCGAACAGCGAGGTGACCGCGCCGTCGACATATTCGATCGGCACCGGGAAGAGCGAGAAGTCGAACCAAGCCCAGAACCAGCCGACGAAGAACATCACTTCGGACGCGATGAACAGGATCATGCCGTAGCGCAGGTGCAGCTGAACAACCGGGGTGTGGTCGCCGGCGTGGGCTTCGTTGATGACGTCCGACCACCAGCTGAAGAAGGTGGCGATCACCCCCATGAAACCGAGGCCGAGAACCCACTTGCCGATCCCGCCGAAATGGTCGGCGTGCATCGACATCACGAGCCCGAAGAACATCACAAGCGCAGCGACCGAGCCGATGAGCGGCCAGACGCTGGGGTTTACGAGGTGGTAGTCATGATGTTTCGCACCGGACATGGCGTTTTTCCCGTTTTTAGCAGCCCCAGCATGACGATTCCCCATCATCTGCCGGTCTAGTTAGACTCTTGTTCGCGGCCTTAGCTCGCCTTTTTACCCCCGTCTACTGGCTCTACAGGGTGGAAGGTGTAGCTCAGCGTGATTTCCTGCACGTCGCGCGCGTCGGGGTCGTCCATGATCTTGGGATCGACGAAGAACAGCACCGGCATGCGGACCTGCTGCCCCGGCTCCAACCGTTGTTCGGTGAAGCAGAAGCACTGGATCTTGGTGAAATATTTGCCCGCCTGGTCGGGCGTGACGTTGAAGCTGGCGGTCCCGACGACGGGGTGCGCCGAATTATTCTCGGCAATGAAGATCGCCATGTCGCGCGCGCCGATACTCACCGTATCGGTCGGATGTTCGGGGTAGAATTTCCACGGCAGGTTCGGCGAGACATTGGCATCGAAGCGGATCGAGATAGTATCTTTCAATATCGCCGGTTCCGCCGCCGCAGCGACCGGATCGAACCGCTGCGTCGTCCCGCCAAAGCCGGTGACGCGGCAGAAGAGGTCGTAAAGCGGCACCGCTGCGAACCCGAGGCCGGTCATCGCGAGCGCGAGCAGCGCTGCGAAGCTGGCGGTCTTCGCGTTCGGGGACATACGCGCGATCACGAGAATATCTGCATCTTTGCGATGGTGATGAAGAAAAAGAGGATCGCGAGCGCGCCGAGCATCCACGCCATCAGATTCGCGCGGCTGCGCTGGCGGCGGCGATATTCGGCCTCGTCAAAGGGTTCTTGATTCGGTTCGTCGGTCATAGCGGCCACCAATGGTCGGCAACAATGGCGCCGAACAATATGAAAAGATAGGCAATCGAATAGGCGAACAGGCGTTTTTCGGGCTGCATCAAATCGCCCTCGCCCGTGGTGCGCGTGCCGACCTGGACCGACAGCACCACGAACAGTGCCGACAGGATCGCGGCGGTCCAGCCGTAGAGCGCGCCGGTGTAGCCGAGCGGCCAGGGCGCTATCGCGGCAGCGGCCATGATCAGCGCATAGAAGAGAATCTGGCGCCGCGTCGACTTCTCGCCCGCAACGACGGGCATCATCGGAATGCCCGCGGCGGCATAGTCCGAGCGCATGAACAGCGCGAGCGCCCAGAAATGCGGCGGCGTCCACAGAAAGATCAGCAGGAACAGCATCACCGGCAGCGGCGCGATCGAGCCCGTCGCGGCAACCCAGCCGATCAGCGGCGGAAACGCCCCGGCAGCCCCGCCGATGACGATATTCTGCGGCGTCCGCGGCTTCAGCCACATCGTATAGACGAAGACGTAGAAGAGGATCGACACGGCAAGCAACAGCGTCGCCTGCCAGTTCGACGCGAACAGCATCAGGAACAGCGAAAAGGCCGCCAGCCCGACGCCGAACTGCAACGCGGTCTGCGGATCGAGGCGTCCGGCGGGAAGCGGCCGGTTCGCCGTCCGCTTCATCTTCGCGTCGAGCCCGGCCTCATACCATTGGTTGAGCGCGCCCGAAGCCCCTGCCCCCAGCGCGATCGCGAGAATCGAGGAGAAAGCGAGCACCGGATGGACAGACACTGGCGCCGCGAGCAGGCCGCACAGCGCGGTGAACACCACCAGCGACATGACACGTGGCTTCGTCAGCGCGAACAGGTCGCGCCAATCGGCGGGTAACGCCGTTTCGCCGTGGGTCAGGCTCTGTGCCATGATAACTCCGGCCTGTAGGGCAACGCCCCCTGCCGGATGTCAGCAGGGGGAGAAACCGGTCAGGCGATACGCGGCAGTTCGTTGAACTGGTGGAACGGCGGCGGGCTCGACAGCGTCCATTCGAGCGTCGTCGCGCCTTCGCCCCACGGATTGTCGGCGGCCTTTTTGCCGGCGAACAGCGAGTAGAGGATGTTCGCGAAGAAGAAGATCATGCCGACGCCCATGATGACATAGCCATAGGACGAGATCAGGTGCCAATAGGCATAGGCTTCCGCATAGTCGGGATAACGGCGCGGCATGCCCTGCTGGCCCAGGAAGTGCTGGGGGAAGAACAGGACGTTGACGCCGATGAAGAAGACCCAGAAGTGGATCTGGCCGAGCGCCTCGTTGTACATCCGGCCCGACATTTTCGGGAACCAGTAATAGAAGCCGGCGAAGAGCGAGAAGACCGCGCCCAACGACAGCACATAATGGAAGTGCGCGACGACATAATAGGTGTCGTGCAAGCTGGTATCGACGCCGCCGTTGGCGAGCAGGACGCCGGTCACACCCCCGACGGTGAACATGAAGATGAAGCCGAGCGACCACATCATCGGCGTCTTGAAGCTCAGCGAGCCGCCCCACATGGTGGCGATCCAGCTGAAGATCTTGATGCCCGTCGGGACCGCGATGACCATCGTCGCGGCGGTGAAATACATCTTCAGGTTCACGCTCATGCCGACGGTGAACATGTGGTGCGCCCACACGATGAAGCCGACGACGCCGATCGCGACCATGGCATAGGCCATGCCGAGATAGCCGAACACCGGCTTTTTGCTGAAGGTCGAGATGATCTGGCTGACCATGCCGAAGCCCGGCAGGATCATGATGTACACTTCGGGGTGGCCGAAGAACCAGAAGAGATGCTGGTAGAGGACGGGGTCGCCGCCGCCGGCCGCATCATAGAAGGTGGTGCCGAAGTTCCGGTCGGTCAGCAGCATGGTGATGGCTGCCGCCAGAACCGGCAGCGCGAGCAGCAGCAGGAAGGCGGTGACGAGCACCGACCACACGAACAGCGGCATCTTGTGCAGCGTCATGCCCGGCGCGCGCATGTTGAAGATCGTGGTGATGAAGTTGATCGCACCGAGGATCGACGCCGCGCCAGCGAGGTGGAGCGAGAAGATCGCCATATCGACCGCGGGTCCAACCGAGCCGCTGGTCGACAGCGGCGCATAGACCGTCCAGCCGGTGCCTGCGCCATTGCCGCTACCCCCGGGTACGAACATCGATCCGCACAGCATGATGAACGCAACGGCCGTCAGCCAGAAGCTGACATTGTTCATGCGCGGGAAGGCCATGTCGGGCGCGCCGATCATCAATGGCACGAACCAGTTGCCGAAGCCGCCGATCATCGCCGGCATGACCATGAAGAACACCATGATCAGGCCGTGCGCCGTAATCATCACGTTCCAGAAATGCTTGGCCGCGGTGATGTCGCTGGCGCCGCCCAGCCACTGTGACATGTAACCCAGATACTGGATGCCGGGATGCGCCAGTTCGAGGCGCATCATGCCCGAAAGCGCGCCGCCGATGATACCCGCGAAGATCGCGAAGATCAGGTAGAGGGTGCCGATGTCCTTGTGGTTCGTCGACATGAACCAGCGGACGAAGAAGCCCGGGGTGTCGTGATCATGGTCGTCATGCGCGTGATCGGCATGGCCATGGGCGGGTGCAGTTGCAGCAATATCGGTCATCTGTCGGACCCCTTATTATTTCTTGGCGGCCGGGGCGGCGGCGGGAGCCGCTGCGGGCGCAGCGTCGGGTGCGGCTTGGGTCGGGGCGGCTGCCGGTGTCGCGGCGGGAGCCGCGGCAACGGGTGCCGGCGCGGCTGCGGCAGGAGCCGCGGCCACCGGGCCAGCCGGATTACCGCCCTTCGAGCGGACCCAGGCTTCCCATTTGTCGACCGGGAGAACCTCGACGGCGATCGGCATATAGCCATGATCGACGCCGCACAGTTCCGAGCACTGGCCGTAGTAAACGCCGACCTTGGTCGCGGTGAAGGTCGTTTCGTTGGCGCGGCCGGGGACCGCGTCCATCTTGGTCCAGAACGCCGGAACCGCAAAGCTGTGGATCACGTCGGCGCCCGTGATGATCAGTTTCACCTGACGGCCGACGGGGACGACCATGCGGTTGTCGACGGCGAGGTGATAGGGTTCGCCGGCGGCCTTGGCCTTGTCCTCGGGCAGGATCTTCGAGACATATTCGGCGATACCCTGATCGGGATAGGCATAGCCCCAATACCACTGATACCCCGTGACCTTGATCGTCAGCGCTGCCTTCGACGGCGGCTCATATTGCGCCGCGAGCAAGCGGATCGACGGGACCGCGATCACCGCAAGGATCAGCACCGGAATGGCGGTCCAGATGATTTCGATGAAAGTGTTGTGGGTCGTTTTCGACGGCACCGGGTTGGCGCCCTCCCGAAACCGGAACGCGACATAAATGAGCAGCCCGAGAACCAATACCGAAATGCCGACCATCACCCACAGCAGGATATTGCTGGTGAACCAGTAAGCCTGCTCGCCAATCGGGCTGACCTGCGGCTGGAAATCGATGCCCGCGTCGACCGGCTGGCCAACCCCGGCGGTCGGCTTCATCGGAACGTAAGTGGCGTCGCCGGCCGGAGCGGCAGCCGTCGTCGCGGCGGGCGCCGTTGCCGGCGCTGCGGTCGGAGCAGCCGTCGGAGCCGGATTCGCCGCTGTCGTTGCGACAGGGGCTTCGGCCGGGGCCGTCGCGGGTGCCTGCGCATGACCGGCGCCGATCGCGCCGAGCGACAAAGCTGCCGCAATTACAAGGGTTTTCAAGCTCTTCATAAGGATAGTGCCGCCCGTTGCCTGTTGTTCTTATGATGCTTCATCCCCCCTGCTGCAGCGGCCGGACATAGGTCCGGGCAGCCGGCGGAGGGGCTGAATCTCGCGGGCGCTATAGACCCGCTTGCCGCTTGCCTCAAGCATCTCTAACACTATTTTGCGGCAGGCAAATCTTCGCCGCCAAAACCCGGTCGCCCGCAACGGGCGACGCACTGGATAAAAGAACAATCCCCGATGACCGATGATGAAATCCTGGCCGAATTCCGCGCCGCCGAGGCCTTGCTGCAGGGCCACTTCCTTCTCTCCTCCGGCCGCCACAGCGAATATTATCTGCAATGCGCGCGCGTGTTGATGGATACCGAACGCGCCGGGCGGCTCGCCGTGGCGCTTGCCGCGAAGCTGCCGCGCGAGCTCAAGCAGGCGATCGATGTCGTGGTTTCGCCCGCGATGGGCGGCGTCATCATCGGGCATGAAATGGGCCGTGCGCTCGGCAAGCCCGCCATTTTCGTCGAACGCCCGACGGGCACCTTCGAACTGCGCCGTGGCTTCACGATCGACCCCGGCGCCAAGATACTGATGGTCGAGGATGTCGTGACCACGGGCCTGTCGTCGCGCGAAGCGATGGACACGGTGCGCGCCGCGGGCGGCGAGATCCTCGCCGAGGCCGCGCTGGTCGATCGATCGGCGGGCAGCGTCGACCTCGGCGTTCCCTTCTACCCGCTCGTCGCGATCAATTTCCCGACCTATGCCGAGGACGAGCTTCCCGAAGCGCTCGCGGCGACCTCCGCAATCAAGCCGGGGAGCCGCGCGAATTGATCTTGCGCCTGCCCGTTCTGGCGGCGCTGCTGCTCGCCGCTGCGCCCGCGATGGCCGCGCCTGGCGGAACGGACAGCATCAAGACGCGGGCCGAGGCGGCCGCCTTCGATGGCACGATCCTGATCGGCGAGTCCGACGGCACCTACAGGATCGTGACCGTCGGCGCCGACCCGGTGACACCCGGCGCAGTGTGGCGCTGGGCATCGATCACGAAGCAGCTTGCCGCTGTGCTGACGATGCAGGAAGTCGCCAAGGGCACGATCGACCTCGATGCGCCGGTCAGCCGCTATTGGCCCGAATGGCGCGCGCCAGAAGCATCGCGCATCCGCATTCGCGATTTGATGCTGCATGACAGTGGCCTGCCGCAGCCCGACGAAAGCAGTCCGGATACCCAGGGCATCCCGTCTTTTTATCGCACGGCGGCCGCGTCGCCGCGCGAATCTGCGAACGGATACTGCGCCGGGCCGGCTCGCGCCCAGCCGCCGGCCAAGTTCGAATATAACAACTGCGACACGATCGTTATGGCCGAGGTCCTGCGCCGGGTGACCCGAAAGGATTTCGAGGCGCTGGTCGCAGAGCGGCTCGCAAAGCCGCTGCGCCTTGAAAGCCTCGGCATCTATCGCCTGAGCGAAGACGCGGCGAAGCATGTCCGCCCGACCGGCGAATATGCCAGCCTCGACCCGCTGCTGAACATGGGGGTCTATGGTGCGTCGGGCGGTGCCTATGGCACCATCGCCGACCTATGGCGCTTCGACCATGCACTGATGCGCGGCGACCTTCTTTCCGCCGAAGCGCGCGAAACGATGTGGACAAGCGAGAAAAGCAACGGCTTCTACGGCTTTTTCCAGTGGATTTTCCCAGCCAGGCTAGTGGGCTGTCCCGGAGAGGTTCGCGTCGTCGAACGCCAGGGCCTGATTGCCGGAATCGAACTTCGCAACTATCTGCTCCCCGAAAGCGGACGCGCCGTGATCTTTTTCTCGCGCCACCGTCCCGCCGATTATGGAGATCCCTGGGAAGCCAAAGGTTTCGCCTTTGACATCCTGTCGCAGGTGCAATGCAAATGACCCAACGGTTACGGCTCGGCGTCAACATCGATCATGTCGCGACGATCCGCAACGCACGCGGCGGCGAGCATCCCGATCCGGTGCGCGCGGCGGAGATCGTCGCGGCGGTCGGCGGCGACGGGATTACCGCGCATCTGCGCGAAGACCGGCGCCATATCCGCGACGACGACCTGGCGCGCATCCAGGCGGCGACCGACCTGCCGCTGAACCTCGAGATGGCGGCGACCGACGAGATGGTCGAGATCGCGCTGCGTCATAGCCCGCACGCCGCCTGCATCGTCCCCGAAAAGCGCGAAGAGCGCACGACCGAGGGCGGGCTCGATGCGGCGGGGCAGCATAATCACCTCGCCCCCATGGTCGCGCGGCTGAACGACGCGGGCATCCGCGTCAGCCTGTTCATCGAGCCCGACGCGCGGCAGATCGAGGCCGCGATGCGGCTGCGCGCGCCCGTCGTCGAATTCCACACCGGCCGCTACGCGCATGTCGAAGGTGAGGAGCGCGCCGTGGAACTCCGCCGCCTCGCCGATGCCGCCGCGCTCGCGTGGAAGAATGGCATCGAACCGCACGCGGGGCACGGCCTGACCTATGACAATGTCGTGCCCGTCGCAGCGATCCCGCAGCTCGCCGAGCTCAACATCGGTCATTATCTGATCGGCGAGGCGATCTTCACCGGGCTCGATCCCGCCGTGCGCCGGATGCGTGCGCTGATGGATGAGGCGCGAGGCGCGTTGTGATCATCGGCCTCGGCTCCGACCTCTGTAATATAGAGCGTATCCAGGCGTCGCTCGACCGCTTCGGCGAGCGGTTCGAAAATCGCGTGTTCACCGAGGTCGAGCGCGCCAAGGCGGCGCGGCGCCCCTTCACCCGCGCCGGCACGTACGCCAAGCGCTTCGCCGCCAAGGAAGCCTTCTCGAAAGCCGTCGGCACGGGCTTCAAGCGCGGGGTGTTCATGAAAGACATCGGCGTCGTCAACGCGCCGTCGGGCGCGCCGACGCTGGCGCTGACCGGCGGCGCCGCCGCGCGGCTCGCGACGATGATCCCGCCCGGCCACACCGCACATATCCATTTGACGCTGACCGACGACCATCCGTGGGCGCAGGCCTTTGTCATCATCGAAGCAATCAAGGACTGAAATCGAAATGGCGAAAAGCGGCGCGAGAAAAGGGGCAAAGGATGACGGGGGCTGGGGCAAGCTGATCCGCGATGTCGTGGTGATTCTACTCCTCGTGCTCGGCATCCACAGCTGCGTCGCCAAGCCCTTCTATATCCCGTCCGATTCGATGATGCCGGTGCTGCGCAACGGCGACCGGCTGATCGTCAGCAAATATCCCTATGGCTGGTCCTATTCCTCGGTCAGCTTCCACCTCGCGCCGAAGGTGGCCGGCCGCTGGTTCGCCCAGCTGCCCGAACGCGGCGACATCGTCGTGCTCGAGCATCCGGTAACGCGGATCGACTATATCAAGCGCGTCATCGGCCTGCCTGGCGATACGATCGCGCTCCGGAACGGCGAACTCAGCATCAACGGCAAGCCGGTGAAGCGCGAGGTCCAGCCGATGCTGTCGATCCCGGTCGACCCGAACCTGCCCGGGCCCGACAGCAGCCTCTTCCGCTTCGTGACCCGCAGCCCGGGCGGAAAGGAAATATTGGAGCTTCCGATCGTCCGCGAAACGCTACCCGGCGGCGCGACCTTCGACACGATCGATATGGGGCCGGGTTACTCGACCGACGATTATGCGCCGATTAAAGTGCCCGCCAATCATCTGTTCCTGATGGGCGACAACCGCGACGGCAGCGCCGACAGCCGCGTCGCGACCGAGCTCAAGGGCCTTGGCGGCCCCGTCCCCTTCGACGCGATCGCAGGACGCGCCGAGATCATCAGTTTTTCGACCGACGGAACGGCCGAGTGGTATAACCCGCTCAGTTGGTTCAATGCTTTGCGTTCGGGGCGCGCGGGAACCGACCTGCGGCCCGAACGCGACAGCAATACAAAATAGGGAGTGAGGGCATGGCGGCCACGAAAAGAACAGCCGGAACGCGCGCCGCAGCCCCCGCCGACACGCACACCGAAGCGCCCGGCCCCACCGAGATTCGCAGCCAGCTCGTCCGCATCGAGCTTTTGAAGGCTGGCGTCTGGCTGGGCCTCGCGCTCTTGATCGGCATCTGCATCATCCTCGTCCAGCCGATCCTGCTGATTTTTGCCGGCATCGTCATGGCATCGATGCTCGACGGCGGGGCGCGCCTGCTCGGCCGTGTGTTGCCGATCGGGCGCGGTTGGCGGCTGCTGATCGTCTGCCTGACGCTCGTCGCTTTCCTGCTATGGACCGTGATGTTCGCGGGCTCGCAGATCGCCGATCAGGCCGCGACCTTGCAAAAGGTCGTGATGGCGCAGGTCGAGCGCATCGCGGCGTGGGCGAGTGCGCATGGCATGGGCAATCTGCAGCTCGACACGAAAACGATCACCGACAACCTCGCCGGCACGTTCGGACGCGTCACCGCCGCGGTCGGCACGGTGCTGGGCGGGCTCACCAGCCTCGTCATGATCCTCGTCCTCGGCATCTTCATCGCGATCGAGCCGCGGCTTTACGAGCGCGGTGTCGCCTGGATGCTGCCGATGAAAGCTCGTGAGAATTTCTATATCACCACCGCGCGGATGGGCTTCACGCTGCGCCGGCTGATGGCCGGGCGCCTGCTCGGCATGCTGGTCGAGGGGATCGGGACGTGGCTCGCGTGCCTTGCGGTCGGTATTCCGATGGCGGCGCTGATGGGCCTGCTCACCGGGCTGCTCGCCTTCATCCCCAATATCGGCGCGATCGTATCGGGCGTACTGCTCGTGCTCGTCGGTTTTTCGGCGGGGACCGACACCGGCCTTTACGCGATCCTGATCTATTTTGTCGTCCAGACGGTCGATGGCTATCTGATCGTCCCGATGGTCGCGAAGAAGACGGTCGACCTCGCCCCCGCGCTCGTCCTCGGCGCGCAGATCCTGTTCGGCGCGCTGCTCGGGCTTATGGGGTTGTTTCTTGCCGATCCGATCATCGCGATGATCAAGGTCGCGCTGGAGCGCGAGGCCGAACGCAATGCCGGGGCGCAGGCCGATACGAAAACGGCGGCGATAAATCCAACCTAGCCAAATGCCGTCGCCCCCGCGAAGGCGGGGGCCGCTATCGGCCTAGCGCCAGGTTGCCAGCGGCCCCCGCCTTCGCGGGGGCGACGGCTATATTACGGCTGCGGTGCGCCGGGCGGAGGCCCGGCCGGACCACCGGGCGCGCCGCCGGGGCCGCCCTGCATCATCTGTTGCTGCTGCATCATCTGCTGCTGTTGCTGCATCTGCTGCTGCATCGCGCGAACCTCAGCCTCCGAACGGAAATCGAGCAGCGTCACGGCGAAATGCAGCGTGCTGCCCGCGGGGATCGGTCCGACGGCGCGATCGCCATAGCCGAGCTGCGCCGGGATGGTGATTTTGTACTCGCCGCCCTTCTTCATGCGGGTCAGCGCTTCGGAAAAGCCCGGAACGACCTGTGCGACCTGCATCGGCGCCTGTTCGTTCGCATCGAAGACAGTGCCATCGTCGAGCTTGCCTTCATATTTCACCAGCACGACGTCGGCCTTGGTCGGACTGTTCCCCGTGCCTTCCTTGACGACCTCGAACCCGATGCGCGGGGTCATATGCCAGGCAAAGGCCGCGCCGAGGGCGAGCAGCGCCGCGAGGCCGAACCACATCAGCCATAAGCCGCCCTTGCTTACCGGGCGCAATGGAACTGTCGTCACGCTCATTTCAGCTGATCCTTCCGCAGGCGCCCGCGGGCGCAAATGTTGGCGAGGCCTATAGGCGGTGCGGCGAGGAACGGTCCAGAGGCAATTAATCGTAAGCCCGAATGTTCTCTTCGGGGTGGAGAAGCTGCCACCCCCTTTCGTCATCCCGGGCTTGACCCGGGATCCCGCTTTTCTGACGCCAGGCCAAGCTTTGACCTCAAGCGGGACCCCGGATCAAGTCCGGGGTGACGAGATATGAAATGTCGCCGGCCGGTCGCAAACCGCCAACCACGCCTCGACCCAACGAAAAAGGGCGCTGCGTTGCCGCAGCGCCCTTTTCACGATCAGGATCCCGAACGGGAGACGGTCTTACTTGATACCGTCGCGCTCCATCCGCTTGCGCTCCATCTTGCGGGCGCGGCGGACAGCAGCGGCGTGCTCGCGCGCGCGCTTTTCGCTGGGCTTCTCGTAATGACGGCGCAGCTTCATTTCGCGATACACGCCCTCACGCTGCAGCTTCTTCTTGAGCGCGCGAAGGGCCTGGTCGACATTATTGTCGCGAACGATGATCTGCATACGCCGTGTCGTCTCCTGTTCGTCAAAACGGTCGCGGCCACCGGATGGATCCGGTTCGCCATAAACCGCCGATATTCGGGCAATAAAAAGAGCGCCGCGATCACGCGACGTTCCGATGCGCCGCCAACTAGAGAGATTCGCGAAAAAATGCAAGCCCTCGTGCGGCGAACCGCGCTTGCCGCGCCCCAGTCGCACCATGAGACCGCCCTGCCCGCTGACGGGATTGTGCCGGGCCCTTACCTTATGGCATAGGTAGCAGGACGAAACTAACATCATAATGAGGGACAGGCCATGGCGACCCAGCTCAAGCGCAACAGCAAATATAGCGAAGCCGAATGGACGGCGCGGCAGGAGCTTGCCGCCTGCTACCGCATCTTCGCGATGATGGGCTGGGACGAGATGATCTTCAACCATATCACGGTGAAGGTCCCCGACGAGGAAGGCGCCTTCCTGATCAACCCCTATGGCCTGCATTTCAGCGAAGTGACCGCATCGAACCTGATCAAGATCGACATCGACGGCAACAAGGTCGACGCGGATAATCCCTGGCACGTCAACAAGGCCGGCTTCGTCCAGCACAGCCTGTTCCACCGTGTCCTGCCCGACGCGCACGCGATCATCCACACGCACACCACCGCGACGGTCGCGGTCTGCGCGCTCGAAGGCGGGCTGCAGCCGGTCAATTTCTATGCCTGCAATTTCGCCGGCCAGCTCGCCTATCATGATTTCGAGGGCGTGACGGTGCGCGAGGAGGAGGGCGAGCGGCTGGTCCAGAACCTCGGCGACAAGCGTATCCTCATGCTCAAGAACCACGGCCCCGTCGTGATGGGCAAGACGCTGAGCGAAGCCTTCATCAAATATTGGGCGCTGCAGCGCGCGTGCGAGATCCAGCTCGCAACGATGAGCATGGGCAAGCCGATCACCGTCCCGAACGAGGTGATCGCGGTCCACCAGCGCGACCTGTTCATGGCCTCGATCCCCGGACAGGCGGGCAAGGCCGAATTCGACGCGATGGTGCGCAAGGTCGACAAGATCGACACAAGCTGGCGTGACTAATCCAGCCGGTGCGCTAACAGAGGGCGCATGACGCGATTCTCGGTCAACGACCGCCCGGTCGAATATCGCATGGAACCCGAAACGCCCCTGCTGTGGGCGCTGCGCGACGCGTCGAACCTGACGGGAACCAAATATGGCTGCGGCACCGGCGAGTGCGGCGCGTGCACCGTCGACATCGATGGCGAAGCGATCCGCAGCTGTATGGTCACGATTGCCGAGTGCGAGGGGCGCTTCGTCACGACGATCGAGGGACTGTCGCGCGATCGCAGCCACCCGGTGCAGCAGGCGTGGGTCGCCGAGCAGGTTCCGCAATGCGGTTTTTGCCAGTCGGGGATGATCATGGCCGCGGCCGCGCTGCTGCGGTCGAACAGCAATCCCAGCGATGCCGACATCGATGCCGCGGTGACCAACATTTGCCGCTGCGGCACCTATCCGCGCATCCGCACCGCGATTCGCCTCGCCGGGCGCGTGCTGCGCGGCGAAGAACGCATCGCTGCCGCGCCGCCGCCGGGCATCCGCCCCGAAGACGCCGCGCGCGCCGTGCCCGCGCTGCGCCTGCCGCCCGGGACCTGAACGCTTCCGTTCATCTAGGTGAACCGCAGGCAACAGCTTGGTTCAGCCATCGATCATCTTGCCTCCGGTAACACCTGATTCATCATCCCGGCTGGCGTCTCCAGCACGCGGGACATGAGTTGGAGTATGGCGAGATGAAGAAGATGTTCGGAGGGTTGCTGATCGCGGCAACGATCCTGACCCCGATTGCCCCGGCCGCCGCGCAGGCGTCGGGCGAACGGGTGCAGATCGCGCAGCGCGGCGATCGCGGTGACCGAGGCGACCGTGGCCCGCGCGGTCCCGAAGTGCGCCGCGGCGGCAACTGGAACGGCGAAGCGCGACCCCAGCGCCAGCCGAGGCAGCAGGGCGAGCAGCCGCAGGTCCAGCGCCAACCGCGCGGCGAAATGCGCCAGCAATGGCAGCAACGCGGCAACGACCAGCAACGCGAGGCCCGGCGTCAAGAGTGGCAACAGCGTGGCAACGACCAGCAGCGCGAGGTGCGACGCCAGCAGTGGCAGCAGCGCGGTAACGACGAACAGCGTCAGGCCCAGCGTCAGCAGTGGCAACAGCGGCAGGCCGAGCGCCAGCGCGGCGGCAACTATGATCGCAACCGCGACGGCCGCATCGATCGTCAGTGGGACCGCAACCGCAACGGCCAGGTCGATCGCCAGTGGGATCGCAATCGCAATGGTCAGGTCGACCGGCGTTACGATCGCAACCGCAACGGCGACCTCGACCGTCGCTGGGACCGCAACGACAACAACCGCGTCGACCGGCGTTACGACCGCAATCGCAACGGCTATGTCGACCGGCGCTATCGCGACAATGATCGCCGGGATCGCGGCCACAGCTGGAACCGTTCGTGGCGCGACGATCGCCGTTACAACTGGCGCGACTATCGCCAGCAGTATCGCAGCTATTACCGCATGCCGCGCTATTATTCGCCGTACCGCAACCATCATTATACGCGGTTCAGCATCGGTTTCAGCCTGAACTCGCTGTTCTACAGCCAGCGCTACTGGATCAACGATCCCTGGTATTATCGTCTGCCCCCGGCCGACGGCGGGTATCGCTGGGTCCGCTATTACAACGACGTCCTGCTCGTCGACACCTACAGCGGCGAAGTGGTCGATGTGATCTACGATTTCTTCTGGTAATTCCTTTCGGTTATCAGACGACAAACTGAAGGGGCCGGCTTGTCCGGTCCCTCTTTTTTTAAGCGCTGCCGGCTTGTCCGGCCCCTCTTTTTATGCGCTTGCCCTCCCCCGTCCGACACGCCACGATGCCCGGACAGAAACTGGGGAGCAGACATGCGAAAATCGGGATTGGCGACCGCCGCGGCGGTAACGTTGGCTTTTTTGGGCGCGGTATCGGCAGAGGCGCGCACCACGGTCGTTTACGCCGGGCGCGTCATCACCGACGCCGACAAGCCCGCCCAAGGCCCCTCGACCATCGTCATCACCGATGACCGCATCACCTCGATCGCCGCTGGCCGCACCGAGCCGCCCGCCGGGGCCGAAGTCGTCGACCTGGGCGACAAGACCTTGCTGCCCGGCCTCATCGACCTGCACGTCCACCTGACCGGCGACCCGGGCGACGATTATCGCGCCGCGACGGTCGACCCCGACGAATGGGGCGTCGTCGTCGGCGTGAAGAACGCGGGCATCACGCTGCGCGCGGGCTTCACCACGGTGCGCGAGGCGGGGTCGGCGCAATATACCGCTTATTCGCTTCGCCGCGGCACGACCGCCGGTTTCATCACCGGGCCGCGCATCATCGCCGCCGGCCCGGCGCTGTCGATCGTCGGCGGACATGGCGACGTCACCGGTTTTCGCGAGGATGTCCACGGCGTGCTCGATCAGGGCTATACCTGCACCGGCCCGGTCGAATGCGCCGAAAAGGTCCGCAAGGCCTCGCGCGCCGGCGCCGATATCATCAAGATTACCGCGACGGGCGGCGTGTTGTCGCAGCAGGGCCGCGGGCTCGGCGGGCATTTTTCGCCGGCCGAGCTACAGAGCATCGCCGACACCGCGCATTCGCTGGGGCTGAAAGTCATGGCGCATGCCCATGGCGCGCGCGGTATCGAGGATGCGGCGGCAGCGGGGATCGACACGATCGATCATGGCACCTTCGCCGACGATGCGGCGCTGAAGGTCATGAAGGCCAAGGGCACCTATCTCGTCCCGACGCTGATGGCGTTCGAGGGGATTCGCGAGCGGCTCGGCAAGGGCATCTACACCCCCACGGTCGAGGAAAAAGTGCGCATGACGCTAGGCAGCGTTGGCCAGGCGGTCGGCCGCGCCAAGGCGCTGGGCGTGCCGGTCGCGTTCGGGACCGATGCAGGCGTGTTCGAACATGGCCGCAACGGCAGCGAGTTCGCGCTGCTGGTCAAGGCCGGGCTCACCCCGCGCGAGGCCTTGGCCAGCGCAACGAGCGTCGCGGCGCGCGCGCTGTCGATGGAAAAGGAAATCGGCCGGATCGCGCCGGGCATGTCGGCCGACGTGATCGCGGTGTCGGGCGATCCGCTGACCGACGTCACGGTGCTCGAAAAGATCGACTGGGTGATGGCGCGCGGCCGGATCGCCGACTGAGCCGGCTGCATGGTCAGGCGGCGCGGCGGACACGTCCCCGCGCCGGCGTGACCGTCTTCGGACCGATCAGCGCGTCGATGTCGACCGCTTCGGCAAACCGGACGCCGACGCGGTTGCCCGACGACCAGCGCGCCTCGGCATCGAAGATATGGCCGGGGCCGAATTCCAGAACCAGCGGCGTCCCGGGCGGGACGTTCCACAATCCTTCGACCAGCGCACCGCGTGACGACATGTTGCGGACGATCGCTTCATATTGATAGCCGCCGCTGGTGGCCTGGATCGTGCGGAAGATAGTGAGCCGCGGCTCGCGCGCGCTCTTGTATCCGTTTGCCTGGGCCCTGCCGCCGCCTTCGCGCAGGAGCGCGAGCACCTCGACCAGATCCATCGGACGCCCATAAATATAGCCCTGGACATGGCTGCACCCAAGCCCGCGGATCAGCGCGAGATCGTCGTGCGTCTCGACCCCTTCGGCGGTCGTTTCCATATTCAGCGCGGTCGCAAGCCCGACGATCGAGGAGATGATCGCCGCGTTCATGCTGTTCGGATCGGCGGCGCCAAGCACGAAACTCTGGTCGATCTTGATCTTGTCGAACGGCGCTTTCTTCAGATAGCCGAGCGCCGAATAGCCGGTGCCGAAATCGTCGAGCGCGAGGCGGACGCCGGTGCGTTTCAGTTTCTGGAACATCGCCAGATTTTCCGCGCTTTCGTCGAGAAAGACGCCCTCGGTGATCTCGAGCTCGAGCTGTTCGGGACGGATCCCCGCCGCCGATACCGCGCTGAGGATCGTCGCGGGCAGCTTTTCGTTCGCAAACTGTCGCGGCGAGACGTTGACCGCGACGCGGTATCCGGGACCGAGATGCGCGATCGTTGCGCAGGCGGTGCGGATGATCCATTCGCCGATCGGGATGATCAGGTTCGATTCCTCGGCTACGGGTATGAATTTCGACGGGCTGATCATGCCGCCCGACGCATGGTGCCAGCGGATCAGCGCCTCGAACCCCGTGATCCGCTCGGTCCCGACGTCGACGATCGGCTGATAAAGCAGCCTCAGTTCGTCCTTTGCCAGTGCGTCGCGCAGCGCATCCTCGATCGCCTTGCGCTCGCTCGCCTGGTTGTGCATCGCATCGGCATAGAAGCGATAGACACCGCGCCCGGCGTCCTTCGCGGCATAAAGCGCCAGGTCGGCGTTGCGGACGAGCGCCGACGCCGACACCCCCTGCCCGTCCGACACCGCAATGCCGATCGACGATCCGACGCGCACCTGCTCGCCCTCGATCGCGAACGGCTTTGCGAGGCTGAGGATGATCGCATTGGCGATGCCGGCGAGCTTTTCGGGCTGGTTCAACTGCGGCACGACGATCTGGAATTCGTCGCCGCCCAGCCGGCCGACTTGCCCCTTGTCGCCGACGATCTGGGTCAATCGCCCCGCGACCTGCTGCAACAGCTGGTCGCCGACCGGGTGCCCCAGCGTATCGTTCACCGCCTTGAAGCGGTCGAGATCCAGCAGCAGCAGCGCGCAGGGCTGCGGCTGGCCGCTATGGCTCTTGAGCGCACGCTCGAGCAGGTCGGTGATGTGGCGCCGGTTCGCAAGGCCGGTGAGCGTGTCGTAGCGGGCAAGCTGGTTGATCTCGCGCTCCGACCTCTTCATGTCGGTGAGGTCGGTGCCGCTGCCGCGGAAGCCCTGGAAATTGCCGAGTTCGTTGCTGATCGGATGGCCAGAGATCGACCACCAGCGCTCCTCGCCCGGCACCGCGGCCTGCACCGTCAGCTCCTTGAACGGCGTGCGCGACGACAGGCTGAACCCCAGCGTGCGCTCCTCGCTCTCGTCATTGCCGATCCGCTTGCGGATGATGTCGGTAAAGGGCTGCCCGAGCAGCTCGGCCAGCGGCCGCTCGAGCCGCGCCGCAACGGTCGGCGAGATATAGACGAGTTGGCCGTGACGGTCGGTTTCCCAGAACCAGCCGCGCCCGGCGCGCTCGAAATCGCGCATCAGGTTGAGCGCGCGCTGCTGGTCGCTGATGCTCAGCCGTGCCGTGCGGGTCGCGCGGCGCTGATGCCGAATATCCTCGCGCATCATGACGATCAGCAGCCCCAGGAAAACGAACCCCGCGACCGCGAACGGCCACGACGCGATGCCGATGGCGCCGCCGAGCGCGGTCGCGCCGGCGAAGGTGAAGAAGGCGGGGCGGACGATCGCGACCGCCGAGGCAGCGACAAGCAGCGACCCGATCAGGATCGCGGTAAAGGCATCGAAATGGGGGCTTCCGTCGGGAACCGCGATGGCGGCAAACATCGCCGCGGCATTGAGCAGCGTGCCGAGCGCGATCAGCACCATGCACAGCGCGACGATCAACCGCAGTCGCCGTTGCGACACCGGGCGCGGCCTGCGCATCGCCTGCCCGATCACCGTCAGCACGAGGTCGCAGGGAAGGCCCGCCGCCATCACCATCCATTGCGACGGGTGATCGAGGAAGCCGGTGAGCCCGGGCACGAAGGCGCAGGTGAGGAACGCGAGGACGCGGCCGATAAGCACATAGTGCCACAGCTGCGCCACGCGCATCAGGCGCGTCACAAATTCCGGTGACTCGAGCAGCGATTCGCCCAATGACAACTCGCTGGCCGCCGGCCTGATGATGTTATGCCGAACCCCCAATTTCCCGATATTCCTGCTCGTCTGGTCGCACGGGATCAGTGTCGAAAAGGGGTTTCCAAATCCTTACCTGCGCCCGCCCGTTCACCCCGTTATTGTGCCATAACGGAAGCTATTCCGTTTCGGTTCGCAACTTGTTATAGATGAACCATGCCTGCTGTACGCCTTTTGCCGCCCGACCGCTTCTTCGACCGCAGCGAATGGTCGGCGATCACCCGCGCATCGTCATGGCGCGGGATCTGGCTCGTCGCGCACGCGTGGATCGTCAGCATCGCGCTGATCGGCCTCGCCGCCTGGTCACAGAACCCCGCCGCTTGGGCACTCGCGATCGTCCTTGTCGGCGGGCGCCAGCTCGGGCTTGCGATCCTGATGCACGACGCGGCGCACGGCGCGCTGCACCCGAATCGAAAACTCAACAATTTCCTTGGCCAGTGGCTGACGGGCGCCGCGGTCGGCTCGGACCTGATCGCCTATCGCACCTATCATCTGCAGCACCATAAATTCACCCAGCAGCCCGAAGATCCCGACCTGTCGCTGTCGAAGCCCTTCCCCACCACGCGCGCGAGCCTGGGGCGCAAGGTGCTGCGCGACCTGACCGGCCAGACCTTTTTCAAACAGCGCGCCGCACAATTCGGCCTTGCCTTCGTCGGCCTGAAAGCCATGCTGCGCGGCGAAAAGGTCGAGAAGGGGCGCGCGAGCACGAAGGCAGGAACCCCGTTCAACAAGCAATCCGACGACGGCATGACGTCACCGACGGTCGACGTCGCGGGCGCAATGGCGGTGGCGCGCGCAGTCGGCCGCTTTCTCGTCGTACAGGCGGTGCTGCTCGCGGCGTCGCTCGCGCTCTATGGCTGGACGCCCTATCTGCTCTGGCTCGCCGGGCTTGCGACGACCTTCCAGCTTTACCTTCGCGTCCGCAATATCGCCGAACATGCGTGCACGACGACGGGGAGCGACGATCCGTTCACCCATGCCCGCACCACGAACGCGGGCTGGCTGGCGCGCGCGACGGTTGCTCCATATTGGGTGAATTATCACGCCGAGCATCACCTGTTCATGGGGGTGCCCTGCTATCGCCTGCCAGAGGTCCATGCCGCGCTCGGCCGCGCGGGACGGTATGAGTCGATGACGATCGCGCCGAACTATGCCGCGGTACTGCGGCAGGTCACCGCGAAGGGCTGAGCCCTCCCCCATCGAGGGGGAGGATATAGTAAGCCCCCTATTGCCGGACGAAGCGCGCTCCGGCGCGGTCCTTCACCGTCGTTTCGGGATCGAAGATCATCCCGTTCATCGCGACATAAACGCCGGGCGGCAGCGTCTGCACCGCCGCCAACGCGAAGCCGACGTTGAATTCGGCGTCGCTCGCGCGCACCGAAGCCGGCTGCATCGCGCCCGTCATCACGATCGTCTTGCCCGCTATCCCGGCCAGCACGCGCCCGGTGACGACCATCGTGTCGGTACCATGGGTAACAAGGATGCGCGTCGCTTCGCTCGCCTCGACCGCGGTACGGATCGCGGCGCGGTCGGCATCGTCGAGTTCGAGGCTGTCCTTGCGCATCAGCTGCGTCACGCGGTGCGGGACATGGACATTATTTTCGCGCAGCAGGTCGGGGATCGCGGCGGGGCCGATCTGGAATTCGCTCAGCGCGTCGAAATAGACTTTATCGATCGTCCCGCCGGTGGTGAAGATGTCGATCGTCTCGCGCATCAGGCGCACTCGTCCTGGATCGGCAGTGCCGGCATGCCGTCGGGCGCGGCGAAGGGCTGTTTGAAGGTGAAGGCCTCGGCCGTCGGCCCGTTCGCTTCGAGCATCGCGATCCGCGCCATGCCTTCGGCAACGGTCGGGCGATGCCCCGCGGGGACCCACCAGAGCACCTGATAGACCGGCATAGGCTCGAACCACTCCTTGCGCCGCTTCATGACCGTCAGATGATCGGGCGTCCGATAGACGAACGCCGCGAGCGCATCGATATCGCGCCACACCGACATGTTGGCGAGGAGATGCGGATCGTCGGTGACGGGCACATCGGTCGCATTGTTACCCTCGCCCACCAGCCGCCAGATAAAGCCGTCGGCGGCCTCGGCAACCGCGTTGACATGGTCGAGCGCGTCCATGAAATCGCGGTTCGCGACATGATCGGGCGGCAAGCGGAAGCGTCCGATGTTGATCTGCGCCAGTTCGTAAGCCGCCATGCCGGTCTCCTTCAGGCCAGCGCCTCGGCGATCAGCCGGCGCGTGTTGTCAATTCCGAACAGCGCAATGAAGCTGCCCATGCGCGGCCCCGCGCTCGATCCGAGCAGGGTCTCATACAGCGCCTTGAACCAATCGCGCAGATTTTCAAAGCCATAGGCCTCGTTCTTGCCGATCGCATACACGATATTCTGGATGTCGTCGGCCGAGGCATCGGCGGGCAGCGCCGCAAGCTCACCGTCGAGTTCTTTCAGCGCCGCAACTTCGCCGCCCTGCGGCTTGCGGCGGTTCAGCGTCGGCGCGACATAGTCGCGGTTATACGCCATCGCATTGTCGATCAGCCGGTCGAGCTCGGGATAGGTCGCGGCATCGGCGCCCTCGACATATTGGCCAAGATAGCGCCAGATCTGATCCTTCGACGCATCGGCGCCCATCACTGCGACGAGGTTGAGGAGCAGCCCGAAGGTCACCGGCAATTCGGCCGCGGGAATCTGCTCGCCGCGTGCGACATGGACGTGATGCACCGGATTACCGAGCCGCTTGTCGGCCTCCTGCGCCGGATAGCTGCCGCGCATCTGCAGATATTCGTCAATCGCCTTCGGGATCACACCGATGTGCAACTGCTTCGCCGCCTTGGGTTCGCGATAGGCGAAAAAGGCGAGGCTCTCCTCGCTGCCATAGTCGAGCCATTGCTCGAGGCTGAGGCCATTGCCCTTCGACTTCGAGATCTTCTCGCCCTTTTCGTCGAGGAACATCTCGTAGATCAGCCCTTCGGGCTTGCGCCCGCCAAGCGCCTTCGCAATCTTGCCCGACTGAACGCCGCTGTCGGTCAAATCCTTGCCGTACATCTCATAATCGACGCCCAAAGCGACCCAGCGCATCGCCCAGTCGACCTTCCACTGCAGCTTCGCACCGCCGCCGAGGATCGAATGCGTGATCGTCTCGCCCTCATCCTCGAACGATACGAGGCCCTTGTCGGCATCGACGACGGTCACCGGGACCTGCAGCACGGTCCCCGACTTGGCGCTGACCGGCAGGATCGGCGAATAGGTCGCCGCGCGCTCGGCGCGCAGCGTCGGCAGCATGATGTCGAGGATGTCCTGGTTGTGGCGGAGGACATTCTTCAGCGCGTCGTCGAACGCGCCCGACGTGTACCGCTCGGTCGAGCTGACGAATTCATATTCGAAACCAAAACGGTCGAGAAACTCGCGCAGCATCGCATTGTTATGGTGCGCAAAACTTTCGAACTTGCCGAATGGATCAGGGATCGCGGTGAGCGGCTTGCCGAGATATTCGCGCAGCATGTCGCCGTTCGGGACATTGTCGGGAACCTTGCGCAGCCCGTCCATATCGTCGCTGAATGCAACGAGGCGCGTCGGCGCGCCGCCGGTCAGCGCCTCATAGGCGCGGCGGACCATCGTCGTGCGCAGCACTTCGTTGAAGGTGCCGATATGCGGCAGCCCCGACGGGCCATAGCCCGTCTCGAAGATGATCGCCTCGCCGCCGGGCTTGCCATCCGGATAGCGTTTGACCAGCTTGCGCGCTTCCTCGAACGGCCAGGCCTTGGACGTTTGCGCGGGTTCGCGCAGCGAAGGGTGAAGGTGCAAGTCAGTCATGCCGCGCCCATAGCGGCAAGAAGCGAGGATGGGAAGAAGACCGGACGCGGCGGCGCCCTTCTTCCCTTCGATCACCCGCGCGGCTGCGTCGCCGGCAGGAAGCTGCTCTTCCTGAGCAGCGCCGCCGACGCGATCGATACCAGCAGCGCGACGGGGAATATCTCGGTCAGCGTCAGCGCCATGCGGAAGAGCGGATTTTTATACTGCTCCGCCATCGCGCCCATCTCCGCCGAAAATTTTGCGATCTCGGCGGCGGGTTTGCCGGCGGCACGCATATCTTCAATGCTCTTGGCAATATAGTCGGCCATGAAGGTTCCGCCGGTCTGCCACATATAGATTTCCCAGCCGAGGATGTAGAAAAGCGACGCGACGAGCCCGATACCGAGGCCGACGCCAAGCGCCTTCCAGAAGGTGATGACCCCGCCCAGATTCACGTCGCGATAGCGCTTCACGCCGATGAAGACGAAAAGCAACGCGACCAGCATCGACAGATAGCCGGCGACCATGCCCATCGTGCCATGATCGGCGACTAAGGTGATGCTGATAGACATGCCGATAATGACGATCACGCCCGCGATGGCGCCGTAGACTGCAATGATCCTGCCCATGATCTGTCTCCCCATAAGGTGAATGCCACGCGGGATGGACCGGAACAACGGCCGGAATCTATCGCCCAAAAGGGTGATTTGATGCCGGTCGCCCGATTTTACGGCAGGATGTCGAGCGTCCGCGCCTTCTGCACCGCCTGCGTGCGGCTGGCGACCGTCAGCTTTTCATACACCCGCGCAACATGCGTCTTCACCGTGTTGGGAGAGATATCGAGCTGGCGCGCGATCACCTTGTTGGCGTGCCCTGCTGCCAGCATTTCCAGCACCTCGCATTCGCGCGCGCTGAGCCCCAGCGCCGCGATCGCCGCATCGTTGCGCACAAAGGTCTGACGCGGCCGCGCGGTCAACCGGTTGCCGGCCCATATGCCGAGCGCGATGCAAAGGACGGCGATGATCGCTATGTAAAATTCGGTCGACCAGCGATGCACGACATGTTTGTAGTTCAGCCACTCGAGCAGAAACGCCGCGGCGGCAAGGGCAATGCCGTAAAGGATGATCGGGCGGGCCATGATCCGCGTAGACCATTGTCGGTCATCGCTTGCAACATTGTCCCGGCGCGAACCAACATCGTTACCGGAAAATTTACCATGAGGGGCATAGTGTCCCGGACATGGACAATTTTCGCACCCCCGCCGCCCGTGGGCACAAACGCGCCGCCGTTGCCATCGACGTTACCGTCAACGGCGTGCTCAACTTCGTCGACGGTCGGATCACCGACCTGTCCGAAGGTGGGGCGCGGATCGACGGGGCGAGTATGCCCGCGCGGTCGCGATGCGAGATCCACTATGGTGGCGAGGTTACCTATGCGGTGGTGATGTGGTCCGAATTCGACCGCATGGGCGTGCGCTTCCCGTACGAACTCACCCACGGCGCGCTTTATAAGGCGCTGAAACGTGCGCGGACGGCTTCGATGGTTCAGCCCGCGCAGATATTCATGAGCAATCGCCCTTCGGCTTTCGGACGCCGCGGCCTCAGTTAGGGATCAGAAGGGCGCGATCGCGACGCCTTCGCGCTCATTGTCCCAGATCATCGCCATGATCCGCCAGCCAAGATCCGGATCCTTGAACAGCTGGATCGAATTGATCCCCCGCCGTTCGGGTTCGGCATCGCCTAGCGACGCGCGCGCCTCATAGGCGCTCCAGACGTGGGCGATGTTGCCGAACAGGTCGATCCGCCGCGCAATCTCGATCTCGAAAAAATCATTCTCCGCGAAAAAAGGCGTCGTGTTGCGGGCATAGTCGGCGAGCCCCATGCTCAGGAATGTCGCCCGCCCGTCGGCATCGATCCACGTCCGGATCTGCCGCGCCTCGGGGTGAAAGCAATTCGCCTGCCGCGACCAGTCGCGCGGCCCCTTCGGGCCAGAGATCATCGCATACATCTCGTCAATCACCGCGCCGATCGCCTGCTCTTCGCTCATCCTGACTGTCCTTTCGTGTTGGTTGGGTCCAGCGTTGTCGAACCTCCCCGCCATCGCAAGAAGAAAGCAGGCGGTCGTCCGGATCGCCTTGCCGCGTTCGCCTTTTGTCCCTAGCTTGGGGTGATGGCCCCCGACCTGCTTTCCCTGCCCGCCGTCCATGCGAGCCATATCGGCATCTGGATCGCCGATGCGCACGGGCGCGTGCAGCGTGTCGGGCGCGGCGAAGCGATCGCCGCGGTCGCCGCCACGCCGCATCTGTTGCTGGGTGCGACGTTGACCGGCGACCGGCTTGGTTATCCCGAGCTGTCGGGGCTCGACCTGCTCGAACTTTTCGCTTTCCTCTATCCCGCGCGCTTCGCGGTTCCGACTCCCGCGGGCCTGGCCGCCGCGATCGGGCTGGCACCACCCAAGAGCGAGGAGGACATCGCGGCTTTCCTGCCGCAGGCGGCCGCGGCGATGCTCGCCGGCCTCGACGATCCCGACTGGCCCGAGCGCGAGGGCGCGTGGCACGGGGTGCAGGCGCTGGCGCGCCAGCGCTGGTCGTGGGCGTCGCTGATCCAGCCGCGCCTGTCGGCGCCCGAGGGTAATGAACGCTGGCTCTTCTCGCGCCTGCCCGAATGGGAGGAGGCGCCGCCACGCGGGGCGCCGCGGCAAGTGACGATCAATGCGGACGATGTCGCGGCGCGGCTCGATCGGCTGACCGGCGACGGCGCCGAACGCCGGTCGGGGCAACAGGATTATGCGCGCGCAACCACCGCGATCTTCGAGCCACGCGAGCGCAAGGATGCGCCGCAGATGCTGGTCGCCGAAGCCGGAACGGGGATCGGCAAGACCTTGGGCTATCTCGCCCCCGCCAAACAATGGATCGACCAGTCGGCGGGCGCGGTCTGCATCTCGACTTTTACCAAGGCGCTGCAGCGCCAATTGGCGCGCGAGACCGAGAAGCTCTACCCCGACGCCGCGACGCACCGCGAAAAGGTGGTGGTGCGCAAGGGCCGCGAAAATTACCTCTGCCTGCTCAACCTCGAAGACGCCTTGCAGGGCGGTTTTTCGGGGCGCGCCGCGATCCTCGCGCAGCTCGTCGCGCGCTGGGCGGCGTACACCCGCGATGGCGACATGGTCGGCGGCGACCTGCCCGGCTGGCTCCCTGCCCTGTTCCGCCGCAACGGCACCACCGCGCTGACCGACCGGCGCGGCGAGTGCATCTATGCGGGCTGCCCGCATTTCCGCAAATGCTTCATCGAACGCTCGGCGCGCGCCGCGACGCAGGCCGACATCGTCATCGCCAACCATGCGCTGACGATGGTGCAGGCGGCGAGGCCGCGCGACGGCGGCGCCCCCGCGACGCGGCTGATCTTCGACGAAGGCCATCATCTGTGGGACGCCGCCGACAGCATGTTCGCCGCGGCGCTGACCGGGCAGGAAGCGGTCGAGATCCGCCGCTGGGTGCTCGGCCCCGAGGGCAAGTCGCGCGGGCGGCGGCGCGGGCTCGCCGCGCGGCTTGCCGATGTCGCGAGTTATGACGAAGCGGGCGACCGCGCGATACAGGCGGCGATCACCGCCGCCGCCGAGCTACCGGGCGACGGCTGGCTCGGCCGATTGGCCGAAAACGACCCGTGGGGCGCGATCGAGCGGCTGCTCGTCGCGGTGCGCGGGCAGGTTTATGCGCGCGCCGCCGACACCAAGGGCGCCGACAGCGGCTATGGCCTCGAAACCGAGCTCGCCGACCCCGACGCCGCGCTGGTCGCCGCTGCCGCGGGCGCAAGCGACGCGATCGAGGCGCTGCTGCGCCCGCTGATGGCGCTCGGCAAGCGGCTCGATGCGCTCGTCGACGATCCGCCCGACTGGCTCGACGGCCAGGCGCGCGCGCGCGTCGACGGCGCGCGGCACAGCCTCGGCACGCGAATCGACACATTGGGCGGCTGGCTGTCGCTGCTCGGGCGCGTCGGCGGCCCCGCCGACCCCGATTTCGTCGACTGGCTCGCGGTCGACCGCTATGACGGGCGCGAGTTCGATACCGGGCTGCACCGCCACTGGCTCGACCCGGCCAAGCCGATCGCCGACATCGTCTACCGCCCCGCGCAGGGCGTGCTGGTGACGTCGGCGACCTTGCGCAGCGGCAGCGGCTGGACCGACGCCGACATCCGCACCGGCGCGCGGCATATGGACGGCGGGGTGAAGCATTTCGCGGTCCCCAGCCCGTTCGATTATGCGCGTCAGTCGGAGGTGTTGATCGTCACCGACATCGCGCGCGGCGACCTGCCCGCCCTCGCCGGCGCCTACAGCCGGCTGATCGAGGCCTCGGGCGGCGGCGCGCTGGGGCTGTTCAGCGCGATCCGGCGGCTGCGCATCGTCCATGCACGCATCGCCGACCGATTGGCGCGCGCGGGGCTGCCGCTTTATGCGCAACATGTCGACCCACTCGACACCGGGACGCTCGTCGACATCTTCCGCGCCGACCCGCATGCCTCGCTGCTCGGCACCGATGCCTTGCGCGACGGCGTCGACGTCCCCGGCGAATCGCTGCGGCTGGTGGTGATGGAGGGCGTGCCATGGCCGCGCCCGACGATCCTGCACGCGGCGCGGCGCGCGGCGCAGGGCGGCGGCGCCTATGACGACATGGTCATTCGCGGCCGCATCGGCCAGGCGTTCGGCCGCCTGATCCGCCGCGCCGACGATTTTGGCCAGTTCGTGATGCTCTCGCCGTCCTTCCCGTCGCGCCTGCTCAGCGCCTTTCCCGAAGGCACCCCGATCCGCCGCCTGCCGCTCGACGAGGCGGTGAACCATGTCGCGGCGGCGAATGTCGAACGCAGAAAAAGCGCTTATGCCGCCTTTTCACCGTCATAAGATTGCGGCACAAGGCCAGCGCATTTCGGGGATAGCGCAACGGCGCGGGGAGTAATTTTGAAGACTTTGACGATCCTGCGCCACGCCAAATCGGGCTGGGATGCCCCCGTCGAGCGCGATTTCGACCGGCCGATCAACAAGCGGGGGGCGCGCGGCGCCGACCTGATCGGGCAATGGCTGAAGCGCCAGAAACTGCCGATCGACCGCATCGTCGCCTCGCCCGCGGTGCGCGTGACCGAAACGCTCGACATTTTTCAGCTCGCAGCGGACCTCGACAGCATCGAACCGCATTGGGACCGGCGCATCTATCTCGCGTCGGCCGCGACGCTGATCGACGTGATCCGCGACACCGGCCGCGATGCCCGGCATTTGCTGATCTCGGGGCATAATCCGGGGCTGGAGGATCTGATCCTGATGCTCGTGCCCGAATCGGCCGACGATGAATTGCGCGCGAAGGTCGAGGAAAAGCTGCCGACCTCGGCGCTGGCACGGCTCGAGATCGATATCGACGACTGGCACGCGCTCGATACGGGGAGCGCTCGTTTTGCGGCCTTCGTCCGCCCGCGCGATCTCGACCCGATGCTTGCGCCGGCAATGGACAATGATTGAAAGCGAGCCACCAACCGATATGGGTAAGGCGTTAGCCTGGAGTATTTAACCGAGCGCCACGGCGAGCCGCCGGCGCAGCGCGATCAGCGCCTCGACCGGAATCCCGGTCGCACCATCCGGCAGATTGTCTGTGCGCGTCGGCGCGCGCGCCGGACCATCGGGCGTGGCGCCCGCGTCGGACAACGCCTTGCGCGCGCCCTCGACGGTAAAGCCCTGCACATGCAGCAGATGGTGGATCCGCTCGGCGAGCGCGACGTCCTCGGCGCGGTAATAGCGGCGGCGGCCCGAGCGCTGGAGCGGCTTCAGCTGCGGGAAACGCGTTTCCCAATAACGCAGCACATGCGTCGGAACGCCGATACGGACGGCGAGTTCGCCGATGGCGAGCATGGCGCCCGTCGCCTTGCCGCCATCGCCGGACACGTCAAAGCCTGCCATGGGCAAAGCCCGGCTTATTTGCCTGCGACGCGGGCACGCATCGTCTGGCTGGCACGAAAGGTCATCACCCGGCGCGGCAGGATCGGCACTTCGATGCCGGTCTTGGGGTTGCGGCCGATACGCTGCGCCTTGTCGCGCAGCACAAAGGTACCAAAGCCCGAGATTTTGACATTCTGCCCGCCCGCAAGCGCGTCGGACATATGATCGAGAATCGATTCAACGATCGTCGCCGATTCGTTACGCGACAACCCGATCTGTTGGTTGATCCGCGTTGCAATGTCGGCCCGGGTGAGCGTCCCTGCTGTCATGATGATCCCTTCCCCCTCACTGAAGCGAAATGCTATTCCAAGTCTCTGACAGCCCCCACCATCACGAGTCCCGTGCATCTATGTAACAAAAGCGAATTAATCCGCCAATCTGAAAAGGATGGAGCGAGAAGTTGACGCGCCAAATCGAGACATCACACGCGCAGGACCGCGGCGCCCCATGTGAAGCCACCGCCCATCGCCTCGAGCACCACCAGGTCGCCGCGCTTGATGCGCCCGTCGCGGACCGCAAGGTCGAGCGCCAAGGGAACCGACGCCGCTGATGTATTGGCGTGCTGATCGACGGTCAGCACGACGCGTTCGGCCGGCAAACCCAGCTTTTTTGCGGTTGCATCGATGATCCGCTTGTTCGCCTGGTGCGGCACGACCCAGTCGATCTGGTCCGCCGACAGGCCGATGTCGGCCATCACCTCGCCCAGCACCGAGGCGAGGTTGGTGACGGCATGGCGGAACACTTCGCGCCCCTGCATGCGGACATGGCCGACCGTTCCGGTGGTCGACGGCCCGCCATCGACATAGAGCATGTCCGAATATTTTCCCTCGGCATGGAGCCGGGTGGCGAGGATGCCCTGATCGTCTTCGACATCCTTCGCCGACAGCACAACCGCGCCCGCGCCGTCGCCAAAAAGGACACAGGTCGTGCGGTCTTCCCAGTCGAGGATGCGGCTGAAGGTTTCCGAACCGATCACCAGCGCATGTTCGGCCGCACCGGTGCGCAGCATCGAATCGGCGACCGAGACGGCATAGAGGAAGCCCGAACAGACCGCCGCGACGTCGAACGCGATGCAGTCGGGGACGCCGAGCAGCGCCTGCACCTTGGTCGCGCTCGCGGGGAAGGTGTTGTCGGGGGTCGCGGTGGCGACGATGATCAGGCCGATGTCCGACGGCTGGAGCCCGGCGGCTGCCAGGGCCTGCTGCGCGGCGGCCGCGCCCAGCGTTGCCGTCGTCTCGTCGGGCTCGGCAATATGGCGAAAGCGGATGCCGGTGCGCTCGACGATCCATTCGTCGCTGGTGTCGACACGCTTGGCGAGTTCGGCGTTCGATACCCGCGTGCGCGGCAGGGCCGAGCCGGTGCCGGCCAGAATCGCGCGGCGTGTCATGCCGCGTCGCCGCGGCGGAAATTCGCGAGATCCTCGGTCACCTGACGCGTAATATCCTTCTCGATCAGCTCGGCGCAAAGGTGGACGCAGTTCGCGACCCCCTTTGCATCGGCGCTGCCATGGCTTTTGAGCACAACGCCGTTCAGGCCCAGGAACACCGCGCCATTATGGTTGTTGGGGTCGAGGTGATGCCGCAGCAGCTCGGTGGCGGGGCGCGAGATCAGGAAACCGATCTTCGAGCGCGCCGAACTGGTGAAGGCACGGCGAAGCAGGTCGGTCACGAAACGCGCCGTCCCCTCGATCGTCTTCAATGCGATATTGCCCGAAAAACCGTCGTGGACGATGACATCGACATTGCCGCGCGACAATTTGTCGCCCTCGATGAAGCCCGTGAACTCCATCGGCAGCCCCTTCGCGGCGCGGAGCATCGCGGCGGCATCGCGAATCTCGTCGGTGCCCTTCATTTCCTCGGTGCCGATGTTCAGCAGCGCAACGCGCGGGCGTTCGAGCCCCATCGCGGTGCGCGCATAGGCGGCGCCCATCACCGCGAACTGCGTCAAATTGGTCGCATCGCACTCGGTGTTCGCGCCAAGGTCGAGCATGACGACATCATTGTCGCCGAGCGTCGGCAGCAGCGCCGCGAGCGCGGGGCGGTCGATCCCCGGCATCGTGCGCAGCGCGACCTTGGCCATCGCCATCAGCGCGCCGGTGTTGCCCGCCGACACGGCGCCGCCGGCATCGCCGCGCTTCACCGCGTCGATCGCGAGCCCCATCGAGCTGTGGCGCGCCTTGCGCAGCGCCTGGCTCGGCTTGTCCTCGCCCGTCACCACGCCGTCGGTGTGGATGATGTCCGACGCCGCGCGCAGATTGGGGTGATTTTCGAGCGCCGCCTTGATCTGCACCTCATCGCCGACGAGGATGAAACGCAGGCCGTCGTGCTTGTGGCGCGCCATGGCGGCACCGGCGAGCATCATCCGCACGCCGACGTCACCGCCCATCGCATCAATCGCGATTCGCGGTGTCAGTGCCATCAAATTGCGCTCCGGCTAGGGATCAGGCGCCGACCGACACCACTTCACGGCCATTATAATGGCCGCAGGCGTTGCAAAGGTTGTGCGGACGCTTCAGCTCGCCACAATTCGGGCATTCCTGAAAGGCTTCAACCTTCAGGCTGTCGTGGCTGCGACGCATGCCGCGCTTCGAGGGCGAGGTTTTTCGCTTGGGAACGGCCATGTTATTTCCTGCATTCTCAATAGTGTGTCACGAATCGGCTACCCGGATTTGTCATCGCCGTTGCCGGAAATGACTGGCCCGCCCGCCGCGCCGAAGCCCATTCCTGCCTATATTTGACAAGAAAACCTTCCGCCGGAGGGTGCCTCAACGCCAGAAGGTGTCGGGTGCCGGATCGGGCGGGGCTATAGCGTTTTTGCCCGCAAAGGCAAGCCCTGTGGCATGCCGATCTACGACATTGGTTGCTCCGTTCCTTCGCCATGCCGGACTTGATCCGGCATCCACGCCGGCGGCGACGTCATGGACCCCGGATCAAGCCCGGGGTGACGAGGCTGAAAACGGCGCGCTTGCCCTGCTTTGGCAGGGATGCCACATCACCCCCACGCCGGAACGCTGGCCAACAACATACAGGGGGACCAAATGATAATCTTGCCGATCAGCCTGACCATCGCCGCCGGGGCGGCGCTACTCAACCTGTGGCTTTCGATGCGGGTCGGGCGCGTGCGGACCAAGGAGAAGGTTTTCGTCGGCGACGGCGGCAACGAGCCCCTCACGCGCCGCATGCGCGCGCACAGCAATTTCGTCGAGAACACCGCCTTTGTGCTGATCCTGCTCGCGCTGGTCGAACTCGGCATGGGATCGTCGATGTGGCTGTGGGGCGCGGGCGCGCTCTACCTTGTCGGCCGTATCCTCCACGCGCTCGGCATGGACGGCATGATGTGGGGCCGGATGGCGGGCACCGCGATCACCATGCTGACCCAGCTCGGCCTCGCGATCACCGCGCTGACCATCGTCTACCTGACGCCGACGAGCATCACGATGACCGAGGTCGAGGAAACGGTGGTTTCGGCGCCGAGGTGACCTTCTTTTACCGTCATACCCCAACCTTTTACCGTCATCCCCCCAACGCCATATCGCTGACGAACGGATTGGTGCGCCGTTCGTGCGCGAAATTGCTGTGCGCGCCGTGCCCCGGCAGGAAAGTGGTGTCGCCACCGAGCGGCCACAGCTTCTGCGTGATCGAATCGAGCAGTTGCTGGTGATTGCCGCGCGGAAAGTCGGTGCGGCCGATCGACCCCTGGAAGATCACGTCGCCGACGATCGCGAGCTTCGACGGGCCGTGATGAAAGACGACGTGGCCCGGCGTGTGCCCCGGGCAATGGATGACATCGATGCTGAGGTTGCCGACGGTCACCGTATCGCCGTCGACCAGCCACCGATCGGGCTCGAACGTCTCGCCGACCATGCCGAAACGCGCACCATCCTCGGCGAAAGCCTCGATCCAGAATCGATCATCCTCGTGCGGTCCCTCGATCGGCACGCCCAGCTCCTTCGCGAGCATCCCCGCCTGCCCGCAATGATCCATATGGCCGTGGGTGACGAGGATCTTCTCGACCTCGACCCCGGTCTGGCGCGCGGCCTCCTTCAGCTTGTCGAGATCGCCGCCGGGATCGACGAAGGCCGCCTTGTTGGTCTCGGTGCACCATAGAAGGGTGCAATTCTGCTGGAAGGCAGTGACGGGCACGATTGCGGCGCGAAGCGGAGGATTGGGAGCGTTCATGGCGCTCGATGTGGGCAAAGCGGGCGGATTTGGCAAGAGCGGGCCCCTTTTCCTGCATGGCAAGGGATGATAGTCTCGATGGTCGATGGAACGGCACGCCTCCTGTCATTGCGGTCAGCTCGTACTCCGATGCACGGGCGAGCCGACCAAGGTTTCGCTTTGCCATTGCCTCGACTGCCAAAGACGAACCGGGTCAATCTTCAGCATCGCCGCATTCTTTCCGCGCGAGCAGGTCGTGGTGACAGCCGGGGTGGCGAAGGTGTTCAGCCGCGCGTCGGCCAGCGGCTTCGGCGTTTCCTTCCACTTTTGTCCCGATTGCGGATCGTCGCTCTGGTGGGAACCGGAACGCCTTCCCCATCTGATCGGCGTCGCCGCTGGCACGTTTGCCGATCCTAGCTTTCCCGCCCCGGAACAGGCCGTATGGTCCGAAGACCAACATCCATGGTTTGAGCTTCCACCCGGGATCATCACGCATCCGGGGAACCCAGCCCATGCCGCACGGCGTGAATGACTCGTCCCGACCCGATAGCCGACGCGCCTCAGCGCAGCGTCATCGTGTCGCCTTCGACATTCACCGCAGCGAGTTTCGAGAGGAAGCTCTGCCCAAGCAGCGACACGCCCATGTCGGCGTCGACCACCGCGGCCTCGACGGACCGGACTTCGATCCCGTCGATTTCGACGCTGTCGAGCATGACGGTGCGCATCGGAACATCGCCGCCCGCGGTGCGCGCGGTGCCGCTGACGGGCAAGCCGTCGACGTCGATGCCGATCGCTTCGGCATCGCGGCGCGTCAGCGCGACGATCGATGCGCCGCTGTCGACCATCATCCGGATGTTGGTACCGTCGATTTCGGTGTCGGCATAGAAATGCGAATCGCCGGAACGATCGAGCAGCACTTCGCCCCGTGAGCCCGAACGGCCCTCCGCTTCAGCCGTCGCCATAGCCCGGTCTTTCCGAAGCTTGTGCGTCGTCCAATTGTCGTGATTGCCGGAAATCGTGGCGGTCGTTTCGACAACGTCACCAGGCGCCGAGCGGCTAGCGATTCCCGCCATGCCGACCGACACCACCGCAATGATCGCGGCCAAACCAAGAAAGCGCCCCATCATGACGCGCCTTTTCGCAGACACTTATTGGTTATTCGTTAAACGCGGATGCGCTCAGCCACGTTCAACAAAGGCCCGCCAGCTCGGCGTGCCGTCGCGCATCGAATAGGCGATACGCGCGCAGGCATAGGGGCGGTCGGCACTGTTGTCCGCTTCGGCAGCGGTGCGCGGCCAAACGGGTTCGCCGCCCCGCCCCGCCGACCAGCAGACAAGCGCTTCGGCTTCGGGCCTGGCCGCGATCGCGGCGCGGTCGGCGGCGCTGTACGACGCCGGCAGGCTCCAGCCCAAGATCCGGCGTTCGATGGGTCCGGGGGCCGCGAGCAGCGAAGCAAAGGCCGCGCATTGGTCATCGAGCAGCGTGGCGACCGCCTCGCGCTCCGTCGCGCCAAGCCAGTGGCCGCCGAGCAGCGGCTGCCAACGGTCAGGCTGGCGTGACTGGAGCGCTGGGAGCAGTTCGTCCGCCGCCGCCTCGAAGCGGGTGCGCCAGGGCGAATCCTCGGCGAGCGGGGCGAGCGGCGAAGGCGTGGGCGCAGCCTCGGGTGCGATCGGCACCAGCGGCGCCGAAGCCGCTGTATCATCTGCGGATTGGGGCGACGCGGGACAGCCACTCTGAGCGGCGACCGGCATGGCAACGAAAGCGGCGGCGAGCGCCGACGAAATCAGGAGAGCGCGCATGGCGGGCAGTGTAGCAGCAAAGGCTGCACCTGTCATGAACCGGCAGCGAGCCCCTCGCGCATCCATGCGGGCGCGATCCCCGAGCCGATCGTCTCGGTGCGGCGATGCTCGACCGACCAGCCGAGGTCGGGATAGGCGACGACCTGGCGCTTTTCGTCGGCCTCCGCGATCGGCACGACGACCAGCCGCCGGTTGACCTTTTGCCGCCAATTCATGCGCGCGGTATTTTCCTGCCCGACGTAGCAGCCCTTGGTGAAGCTGACCCCGTTGAGTTCGGCGGCATTGCATTCGAGCCACAGCGTCGTGCCATCACCGAGTTCGGCGCGCCCTTCGGTAACGCCTAGCGCCAGCCGGTGCGCGCGCCACGCGGCGTCGGCGCCCTCGCCTTCCTCGGCGGGCGCCAGCCAGCGCTGCCCGAGTTCGGGCAGGCGCGGATCGACGACGCCAAGGTCGCCCTCCGGCGCCCAATGCACCGCGAGGTCGGGTTCGGGGGCGATGGTGATCGCGCGGCGCAGGCGATAGAGCGTCAGCCGCTTCGCCAGCGCCTCGGCGGCGTCGCGCTCGCAATCGATCAGGACATCTGCCTCGTCGCCCCAGATCAGGAAATCGAACAGCGCCTTGCCCTGCGCCGAGAGCAGCGCCGCCCACACGGGGAGATTGCCCGACGTGTCGTTGGTCACCAGCCCTTGCAGGAAACCGCGAACGTCCTCCCCCGACAGACGGATGAGGGCGCGGTCGTTGAGGGTGGTATTGGCCATGGCGATAATCTAGGGACGCCCCAGCCAAAACCAACCCCAAGTTGACGAGTCTATCCATGACCGACCGCCTGACGATCCGCCGCCCCGACGACTGGCACGTCCATCTGCGCGATGGCGCGATGCTGGAACATGTCGCGCCATATACCGCGCGCCAGTTCGCGCGCGCGATCGTCATGCCCAATCTGTCGCCGCCGGTGACGACCGCCGAGGAAGGCCGGGCGTATCGCGACCGGATCAACGCCGCAGTGCCGGCGGAACTGGACTTCACTCCGCTGATCGTCGCCTATTTGACCGACCACAGCGATGCGGACGAGGCGGTGCGCGGCCATGCCGAGGGGGTGTTCACCGCGGCGAAGCTCTATCCCGCGCACGCGACCACCGGCAGCGCGCATGGCGTCACCGACGTCGCGAAGATCATGCCGGTGCTCGAACGCATGGCAGAAATCGGCATGCCGCTCCTGATCCACGGCGAGGTCACCGACGCGCACGTCGACATCTTCGACCGCGAGGCGGTGTTTATCGAACGCACGCTGAAAGGCCTCGTTCGCGACTTGCCGAGCCTCAAGATCGTGTTTGAGCATATCACGACCTCCGAAGCGGTCGATTTCGTGACGGATGCACCCGCCAATGTCGCGGCGACAATCACGCCGCAGCATCTGCACATCAACCGCAACGCGATGCTCGTCGGCGGCATCCGCCCGCACGCTTATTGCCTGCCCGTCGCGAAGCGCGAGCATCACCGGCTCGCGGTGCGCAAGGCCGCGACCTCGGGATCGCCCAAATTCTTCCTCGGCACCGACAGCGCGCCGCACGCGGTGCATACGAAGGAAGCCTCGTGCGGCTGCGCGGGGATCTTCAACGCGCCCTATGCGCTCGAAAGCTATGCGACCGCGTTCGATCAGGACGGGGCGCTCGACAAGCTCGAGGGTTTTGCGAGCGAGCATGGGCCGCGCTTTTACGGCTTGCCGCTCAACGCCGGCACGGTGACGCTGGAACGCGCCGAAGTCGTGGTGCCGGACAAGGTCGGCGACGTCGTCCCTTTCCACGCGGGCGAGACGCTGGGGTGGCGGCTTACCGCTTAAGCCGCCGGCATCATCCGCTCGGCGCGCATCTTGCGCCACATGTCGAAGCTGAACACCGCGATGCTGGTCCAGATCAAGAGGAAGCAGACGAGCTGCGCGGGCTTCAGCGGCTCTTTGAATATGAACAGGCTGAGCAGGAAGGCGATGCTGGGCGCAAGATACTGGACAAAGCCGAGCGCAGCATAGCTCATCCGCCGCGCCGCGGTCGCGAACAGCAGCAGCGGGATTGCGGTGACGACGCCCGCGGCGGCGAGCAGCCAGCTGATGTCGGCCCCCGACCCGAAACCGCGCCCGTCGCCGAGCCAGATATAATATGCGGCGGCAGCGAGCGACAGCGGCAGCAGCAATGTCGTCTCGATCGCAAGGCCCGGCAGCGATCCGACGGGCACGATCTTGCGGATCAGGCCATAGGTGCCAAAGCTGAACGCGAGCGTCAGGCTGATCCACAGCGTATCGAGCGCACCCGCGAGCAGGATCGCGACACCTACGCCTGCGATGACCACCGCGAGCCCCTGCAACCGGCTCAGACGCTCGCCAAGGAAGATCATCCCCAGCATCACGTTGACAAGCGGGTTGAGGTAATAGCCAAGGCTCGCCGCGAGCACATGGTCGGTGAAGACCGCGTGGATATAGACGAGCCAGTTCAAGGCGATCAGGATCGAGCTCGCGAGCAGCATGCGCAGCACGCGCCAGTCCTTGAGCGCGGTCAGATATTCGCCGATCTGGCGGCGGAAGAGCATGATGAGGAAACAGAGCGGCAGCGACCAGACGATACGCTGCGCGAGCACCTCGACCGGCGGCACGCTCGACACCAGCTTGAAGAACAGCGGGACGAAACCCCAGATCGCATAAGCGCCGAGTGCATAGGGCAAGCCGCCCTGATTGCTCCCCGTGGGGGCCGTGTCCTTATTCATGATGCGAAGACTGCCTTTCGGCCGAAGATCAGATGATGCCGCCGCCCAGCATCAGGCGGATGACGCCGATGACGATGACGACGATGTTCAAATTGCGCCCCGAATTGCTGTTCGACATCGCGCCGAGCGCGAGACCGACGACCGCAAAGGGCACGATCACCCAGTTCGCCCAGCCCAGCAAGGGGATGAAGGCGAAAACGGCCAGAACCAGCGCGATAGCACCGATGACGAGCGAGGCGATATTGAGCATGGGCGAGTTGTCGCATGCCTCCGCCTACGCGGCAAGAGCCTTTCGGTTCGTCGACGCTGACACTCGTTTCGTCTTGTTGCTTTGGGTTAATGCAACGGGAGAGAGGCGCCGCTCGTTCCCACATCGAAGCGCCCGAGCCGCAATGCGGTCGAGGCGTTGAACCAGGAAAGGACTTGTTATGCGTAATCTCACCAAGGGCCTGATGGGCGCTTTTGTCGCCGCCAGCGTCACGCTCACCGCGCCAGCCTATGCCGCGATCGCGGCGCCCGCGAAGGCGCCGGGCTATCACCAGTTCGAACAGTCGTCGGACTTTTACCGCAAGCGCAAGGATCGCCGCTATTATGCCCGCGACGAGCGCGTCGGTTCGGACACCCGCATCTGGCGCGACAATGATGGCCGTTATCGCTGCAGGAAGGACAATGGCACGACCGGTCTGCTGATCGGCGGCGCGGTCGGCGGCCTTGCGGGCCATGAAATCGCGGGCGGCGGCGACAAGCTGCTCGGCACCGTGCTCGGCGCAGCCGGCGGCGCGTTGCTCGGCCGCGAGATCGACCGCAGCAAATATCGCTGCCGCTAAGCCGTAGCTAACCGTCTCGGGTGTGGGTCGAGACCCTCCGCCCGCGCACGCGATGGAGAGGACACCGGACTAACCGCCGGTGTCCTCACGCGTATCCGCTTGCCCCGCGACTCCTCTTGCCGCAGAAGCATCGGCCATTGCTGCGGAGATAGATGATGCTGAACGGCCCCCTGCTCGTGACCGAGCGCCTGATCCTGCGTCCGCCCGCGACCGAGGATTTCGACGGCTTCGCCGAAATGTGCAGCGAGGCCGACACGATGCAGTTCATCGGCGGCACCTGTCCGCGTTCGCAGGCGTGGCGCCTGTGGTGCACGCTCGCCGGTGCGTGGCACATTCGCGGCTTTTCGATGTTTTCGGTGATCGAGCGCGAAACCGGCGAATGGGTCGGACGGCTCGGCCCGTGGGAACCCGACGGCTGGCCCGGGGCCGAGATCGCTTATGGCGTGCGCGCCAAATTCGCCGGCAAGGGCTATGCCTTTGAGGGCGCCGTGGCGGCGTGCGATTTCGCGGTCGAGTTCCTGAAATGGCCCGAATTGATGCACAGCATCGACCCCGCCAATACCCGCTCGCAGGCGCTGGCAAAGCGGCTCGGCGCGACCAACAGCGGCCCGACCCGCCTGCCCGCCCCCTTCCAGGACGCACCGGTCGATGCCTGGACGCAAAGCGCCGACGCATGGCGGGTGAAGCGCAAGGAATTCCGGCCGTGAGCCAGCGCCATATCCCGAAAGCGTCTCGGTCCGAGACAGTTTTTGGCTAACAAAGTCTTACCCGTTAACGCATTTTCTTTGCGCCTTTTTAACCAGGATCGGGCAATCCGGGTGAAAGATTAAGGGAGTGTTAGCGATGATGTTGCGCGGAAAATGGCTGGTCACCGGCTTGCTGATGGCGGCGGCACCGCTCGCCGGCTGCCGGGACAATCCCGACGCCAAGGCCGAACTCGCGCCGCTCGACGACGGGCTGACGGGCGGCGACCCGGCGATCAAGGGCTCGCTCGAAGACAAGATCATGGTCGACCCCAAGCTGGCCGGCCAGTCGAACCAGAATGCCCTCGGTCCGGGCAACAAGCCGGTTGACGGTGGTGTCCCCGGCATCGCGGGCGGCAAGGCCGCAACCGCCGCCGAAGCCGCGGCGGCGCAGGCCGCGGGCAAATTGCTCACCGCGCCAAAGGCCCTGCCCTATGAAGCCGGGTGCAACGGATGCGAGGCGCAGAAGCGCCCCGTCACCATCGGCGCGCTCGCCCGCGACCAGCAAAAGGGCGGCTGCGACGCCAAGCTGACCTATAGCAACGCGTGGGCCGACCGCCTGCCCGCCGCCTTCAAAGTCTATCCGCGCGCGACGCTGCGCGAAGCGGCGGGGATCGCCGGCGGCAAGTGCAACATCCGCGTCGTCAATTTCCAGACCGCGGCGTCGATCCAGGGCGTGCTCGATTATTATCACACGATGGCGGTCCGTGCCGGCTACACCAGCGACCACCGCGTCAACGGCACCGAACATATGCTCGGCGGGACAAAGGGCGATCTCGCCTATGTCGTGATGGCGCGCCGCGACGGCGGCATGACCGACGTCGACCTGGTGGCGTCGGGCGGGAAATAGCCTACAAATCCTCCCTGTGGCGAAGGGGTGGGGAGTAGATATTTGCCACGCCACAGAATTATCGTCGCCCTCGCGAAGGCGGGGACGACGGCCAGGTCCAACCGATCGCTAGCGACCTAAATCAACCCCGCCAACGGGCTCGACGGATCGGCATAGCGCCGCAATCCCATCCGCCCCGACAGATAGGCATCGCGCCCCGCCTCGACCGCCAGCTTCATCGCGCGCGCCATGCGGATGGGGTCCTTGGCTTCGGCGATCGCGGTGTTCATCAGCACGCCGTCGCAGCCGAGTTCCATCGCGACCGCGGCATCGCTAGCCGTCCCGACGCCGGCATCGACGAGCACCGGCACCGACGCGCCCTCGACGATCAGGCGGATGGTGACGCGGTTCTGGATGCCGAGCCCCGATCCGATCGGCGCGCCGAGCGGCATCACCGCGACCGCACCGGCATCCTCGAGCTGCTTCGCGGCGATCGGATCGTCGACGCAATAGACCATCGGCAGGAAGCCCTCTTTGGCGAGCACCTCGGTCGCGGTCAGCGTCTCGCGCATGTTGGGATAAAGCGTCTTCGCCTCACCCAGCACCTCGAGCTTCACCAGATCCCAGCCCCCCGCCTCGCGCGCGAGGCGCAGCGTGCGGATTGCGTCGTCGGCGTTGAAGCAGCCCGCGGTGTTGGGAAGATAGGTGATCTTTTTCGGATCGATATAGTCGGTAAGCATCGGCGCCGTCGGATCCGACACATTGACGCGGCGCACCGCGACGGTGACGATCTCGGCGCCCGACGCTTCGACCGCGGCCGCGTTCTGCTCGAAATCCTTGTATTTGCCGGTGCCGACAATCAGCCGCGACGTGAACGTCCGCCCGGCCACACTCCACTGATCCGCTGACAATTCAACCGCCTCCCACAAAATGCACGATTTCCAGCGCGTCGCCCTCGGCGAGCGTCACGTCGGCGAGCGTCGAGCGCGGCACAATCTCGCGGTTGCGCTCGACCGCGACCTTCTTCACATCGAGGCCGAGCGAGGCGACGAGGTCGGCGATGCTGCCTTCGCGCACCTGCCTTGGATCGCCGTTGAGGATGACAGAAATCACCGCGTACCCGCCTTGCTTTGCCTTTTGCCGAGCAGCCCATATAGGGGGAGCGAGCCTTGCCGCAACCGAAAGACCGCGCCCTTGACCAACGAGCGTTCCGACCTGCCGACCGTCTTTGTCCTCTCGGGCCCCAATCTCAATCTGCTCGGCACGCGCGAGCCCGAGATTTACGGCCATGACACGCTGAACGACATCCACGCGCGGCTCGAGGCGCAGGCGGCCGGGCTGGGGCTGCGCGTCGAATGCCGTCAGACGAACCACGAAGGCGTGCTGATCGACTGGCTGCACGAGGCCTATGTCGCGGGCGCCAAGGCGGTGCTGCTCAACGCCGGCGGCTATACGCACACCTCGATCGCGATCCACGATGCGATCAAGTCGATCAAGGTGCCGGTGATCGAGGTCCATCTGTCGGACCCGATGAAGCGCGAGGAATTCCGGCATTTGAGCTATGTCGGCATGGCGGCGGCCCAGCATTTTGCAGGGCATGGCGCGAACAGCTATACGCTGGCGCTGGACGCCGCCGCCCGTCTCTGACAATAGGGCGCATCAAAAATCGGGGTCAGAGTGTCCTTTGAATGGACGTCGCAACAACAGGAAAAATTCTCATGGGTGACCATAAAGACAATGGCATCAACATCGATCCGGCCTATGTGCGCGCGCTCGCCGAGCTGCTCGACGATACCGGGCTCTCCGAAATCGAGGTCGAGGACGGCGAGCGCAAGATACGCGTTGCGCGCACGCTGAGCGCCGCACCCGTCACCTATGCGCCGGCGCCGGTTGCCGCGCCCGCCGCCGCAGCCCCGGCTGCTGCACCCGCAGCCGCCGCGCCTGTGGCCGACAATTTCGCCGACGCGGTCAAATCGCCGATGGTCGGCACCGTCTATCTCTCGCCCGAACCCGGCGCGCCCAATTTCGGCACCATCGGCTCGGCGGTGAAGGAAGGCGAAACGATCCTGATCATCGAGGCGATGAAGGTCATGAATCCGATCGTCGCCCCCACATCGGGCACGCTGAAAGCCGTGCATGTCGAGAACAGCCAGCCGGTCGAATTCGACCAGCCGCTGTTCACCATCGGCTGAGCCAAAACATGACGATTGAAAAGCTCCTGATCGCCAACCGCGGCGAGATTGCGCTGCGCATCCACCGCGCGTGCCACGAAATGGGCATCAAGACCGTCGCGGTCCATTCGACGGCCGATACCGACGCGATGCACGTCCGCCTCGCCGACCAGGCCGTCTGCATCGGGCCCCCGGCTGCGAAAGACAGCTATCTCAACATCCCGGCGATCATCTCGGCCGCCGAGATCACGGGCGCCGACGCGATCCACCCCGGCTACGGCTTCCTCTCCGAAAACGAGCGCTTCGCCGAGATCATCGAAGCGCATGACATGATCTTCGTCGGGCCGAAGCCCGAACATATCCGCACCATGGGCGACAAGGTCGAGGCGAAGCGCACCGCGGTCGCGCTCGGCCTGCCCGTCGTTCCGGGTTCGCCCGGCGCGGTCACCTATGGCGACGAAGCGCGCAAGATCGCCGAGGGAATCGGCTATCCGGTGCTGATCAAGGCCGCGTCGGGCGGCGGCGGGCGCGGCATGAAGGTCGTCCCCGACGCCGACAGCCTCGAAAGCCTGATGGGTCAGGCGTCGAGCGAGGCGGCGGCGGCGTTCGGCGACCCCACCGTCTATATGGAAAAATATCTCGGCAACCCGCGCCACATCGAATTCCAGGTGTTCGGCGACGGCAAGGGCAATGCCATCCATCTGGGCGAACGCGACTGCTCGCTCCAGCGCCGCCATCAGAAAGTGCTCGAAGAAGCCCCCTCGCCGATCATCTCGGCCGAGGAGCGCGCACGCATGGGCAAGGTCTGCGCCGACGCGATGGCCGCAATGCACTATCGCGGCGCCGGCACGATCGAGTTTCTGTGGGAAAATGGCGAATTCTTCTTCATCGAGATGAACACGCGCATCCAGGTCGAGCATCCGGTGACCGAAATGATCACCGGTTTCGATCTCGTCCGCGAACAGATCCGCATCGCCGGCGGCATGGGCCTGTCGGTGAAACAAGAAGACCTCGAGTTCCGCGGCCATGCGATGGAATGCCGCATCAACGCCGAAGATCCGCGCACCTTCATGCCCTCGCCGGGCAAGGTCACCAACTATCACGCCGCGGGCGGCATGCACGTGCGCGTCGATAGCGGGCTTTACGCCGGCTATTCGATCCCGCCCTATTACGACAGCATGATCGGCAAGCTGATCGTTTACGGCCGCACGCGCGAAAGCTGCATGATGCGGATGCGCCGTGCGCTCGAGGAAATGGTGATCGGCGGGGTCAAGACCAACATACCGCTTCATCAGGCGCTGCTCGCCGATCCCGATGTGATCCACGGCGACTATACGATCAAATGGCTCGAGGAATGGCTCGCGCGACAGGATGAAGAAGCGAAAGCCTGACATCTATTCTTGCGACGGAGTGTGCGGCAGCTCACTTTAACTGTGGATGGTTTTTGGCTATGGGCTTTGACCATGGTCAAAAACTCTCCCTTTTCGGCGCGGCCTGCTGCGGCGCTTTTCCTCCCGCTGAGCCTGTTCGCAGCGCCTGCGCTCGCGCAGACAGGTGTCAAAGAGGATTCGGTGGTCCTTCAGCCCGACAAGGTGAAGGACGACGCGCCCGTCGTCGAAACCGCGGCCGAAGCGAACCTGCCGAGCTGGTCGAAGCAAAATGCCGAGGCGCTGCTGTCGGTGATCGAGGGCGTCGGCGCCGAGGGCCTGTTCGCGAAGGATTATAGTCCCGATACGCTGGCGGCCGCGATCATGGGCGAAGATCAGGCGCGGCTCGACCGCGTCGCGACCGATACCTTCCTGCTGCTCGCGACGCACCTGCGCGACGGGCGTACTCCGAACGCTGCGCGCAAACAGTGGTTCATGGTCGACAGCGATGGCGACAGCGAACCTTTGCTCTCGCTGCTCAGCACCGCGCTGCTCGCGGGATCGGTCCCCGAAACGCTCGCCGCGCTCGACCCCGTGCATCCCGATTTTCTGGCGCTCAAGGCCGCGCTAGCCAAAGCGAAGGCGCCCGCCGACGCCAACGCCATCCGCGTCAATATGGAACGCTGGCGCTGGATGCCGCGGACGCTGGGCGAACGCTATGTTGTCAGCAACGTGCCCGAATATCTGACCCGCGTCGTCCACGGCGGCACGATCATCGCGACGCACAAGGCCGTCGTCGGCAAGGCGGCGACCCCGACGCCGCAGCTCAACCCGATGGCGACCGGGATCATCGTCAACCCGACCTGGACGCTGCCGCGCAGCATCATCAACGAAGGCATCGGCGCGACGATCGCGCGCAGCCCCGGAAGCGCCCGCGCGCAGGGCTACACCTGGACCGGCAGCGGCAAGACCTTGTCGGTCGTGCAAAAGGCCGGCCCGGGCAACGCGCTGGGCGTGATGAAGATGGAGATGCTGAACCCGCACGCCATCTATCTGCACGACACCCCGTCGAAGGGCGCGTTCGGCGCCGCTGCGCGCGCGTTCAGCCATGGCTGCATCCGCACCGAACGCGCGCTGCATTTTTCGGGCCTGATGGCGGTGATGTTTGCGGGCAAGAGCCCCGAAGAATTCGGCGAAGCGATCGCCAGCGGCGCGACGACGCGGTTCGGGTTCGACAACCCCTTCCCCGTCTATGTCGCTTATTGGACCGTCATTCCCGACGGCAAGGGCGGCGTGAAGAAGCTCGCCGACATCTATGGCCGCGACGCGCCTGTGGTGGCGAGCTTTGCCAAGCCGGGCCGGCCGACCGCAACGATCATCGCGCCGACCCCGCCCCCCGTCGTGCCAACGGTCACGACCGCGCGGACGACGACGCCGGGGACCAGCGGGATTTATTGAGAACTCACTTCGTCATTCCCGCGAAAGCGGGAACCCAGCGAGCAACCGTCGCTACTGGGTTCCCGCTTTCGCGGGAATGACGATATTTGGGTTAGCCAAGCTTAATCCGCCGTCGTCGGCAACGGCCCACTAACCGAGTTCGCGCGGCGCAGATTCTCCATCCCCGGCAACGGATCGGCCGGCGGCAGTTCGAACGGCTTGGGCATCGGCGGCGGCGCGCTCAACCGGTCGGCAAAGAGCAGCCGTCCCGGCCCGAGCTTGTAGAGGATCATCGGCAACAGCTCCTCGCCAAAGACGAAGCAGCCTTCGCTGCGCCCCAGCTTGCCCTGCGTCGCGATCAGCGCCGGGTCGGCGTACCACGCGCCATGCACGACGATCGCGCGCGCATCGGCCGAATAATTATCGGGCTCCAGCCCCGCGAGCCGCATCGACGAGCCGTTGGCGCCCCAATAATAGTCGCTGGTGCGATAGGCGCCGCGCGAGGTGGCGAGCGACCCCATGCGGTTCGAAAAGCTCTTGAGCCAGCCGTCATGCTGCGGGTCCGACCCGCGGCCGTGCGTTACCGGGAACATGTCGACCCTGCCCGCGACCATGTCGACCAGCGCAAAGCGCGGGCGCGCCGACGGCAGGCCGAAATCGACGACGCCGACGCGGTCGGTTTGCGATATGTTGCGGCCCTGCATCGCGAGCTGCCTCTTCGCCACGGCCAGATAATCGACCGGTGGCGGCAAAGGCCCCACCGGCTGTTGAATCCAGTTGGGCAGCTGCGCGCGCGCCGGAACAGCCGCCATCGCGCCCGCCCCAGCCATCGCGGCCAACAATGCCCTGCGATCGATCAATTCATTCACTTGCAACCCAACCCCGCAATTGGCCGCCTTTACCGGTCCTCGACTTTGCATAAGTCGTATTTTGGCCGCGAAAGGCAAGCAGGTCATTCCCCTTCATGCGGGCAAATGTGCCATATATGCTATGAATAGCGAGTTTACGGTGCGGAAAGCCTGCGTTAGGACCGCGCCATGAACGCAACCATCTGGCACAACCCCGCGTGCGGCACCTCGCGCAAGACGCTGGCGATCCTGCAGGAAACGCCGGGCGTCGACCTCACCGTCGTCGAATATCTGAAGACGCCCTGGACGGCGGACAAGCTGCGACAGCTGTTCGCCGACGCCGGCCTGGCCGCCCGCGACGCGCTGCGCCTGCGCGGCACCGACGCCGAAGATCGCGGATTGAAGGATGCCGGCGAGGACGAAATCATCGCCGCGATGGCGACCAACCCCGCCTATGTCGAGCGTCCGATCGTCGAGACCGACAAGGGGGTCCGGCTGTGCCGCCCGCAGGATCGCGTGCACGAGATACTCTGATACCGACCTGGCCAGATGTGCCAGGGACTGGATAGAATCGATCGCCGGCCGATCGAGCCACGGGCGCGAAAAAGGACCCCGATGCAGAAAGGGCCCCGGACTAGGTCCGAGGCCCCTCGTGAAAATCGAATCGCCGACCCGATTACGGGCTGGTCGGGCTGTCGTCGTCGTCGTCGCCCGTCAGAACCACGATGGCAACGATGATGCCGACCGCTGCCAATGCCATGATAATCCAGCCGCTGCTGCCTTCCAGCTCGTTCTCGCCATCGACGGTCGACACAGCGCGAGCAGCTTCGACGGCCTGAGTAGCCGATGCCGCCACCGGAGCAACAAGCATCGACGATGCCGCAAGGCAAATCGCAGTCTTCTTAAGCAGGTTCATAATATACTCCCTTTTTTTGGAAATCTCGTTGAGAATCAACCGGGCAATTCTCTTACCTGACTGTTCCAGTTGCAGTTTCATATGCGCGGCGGGTCAATAATGCAATGCAGGCGCTACTGCTTCGCATCAGTGGGATGAAGAAAGTCTTAACCCGCGCCAATCCGTCCGCCCGCGATCCGGAAGCGCGTTACCGGCCCCGGCATGTCGGCAAACAGCGCTGCCTCGGTCCCGGTGAGCCACGCCTGTCCGCCCTGCACCGCCAACCGCTCGTAGAGAGCCGCGCGGCGCAGCGGGTCGAGATGCGCCGCCACTTCATCGAGGAGCAGCACCGGCCGCTGCCCGCGCAGGCGCGCGACGCAGTCGCTATGCGCCAGCACAAGCGACAACAGCATCGCCTTCTGCTCGCCGGTCGAACAGCGGGCGGCCGCACGGCCCGTTGCGGCATGAACCGCCAACAAGTCGTCGCGATGCGGCCCCGCGGTCGCACGCCCCGCGGCGGCGTCGATTCGCCGGCGCCCGGCGAACAGCGCCTTGAGCGCCTCGAGCTCATAGGGAGCGGTGCGCGCGGCGCCCTCGCCGTCGACAAGCGTCAATAGCGGCCGGGCAAATGGCGTCTCGGGCAGCCCGCCAAGTTCGGCCGACAAGGCCGCGAGCATATGCTGCCGCGCCATATCCATCGCGGCGCCATGTTCGGCGAGCTGTGCCTCGAGGCTCGCCAACCATTGCGCGTCCGCCGCCGGCAGGTCGGCGAGCAGTTTCCCTCGCGCACGGAGCGCGGCTTCATAGCGATTGCTATGCTGCGCGTGCCGCGGGTCAAGCGCGAGCACGAGGCGGTCGAGGAAACGCCGCCGGTTGCCCGCGGTTTCGACAAACAGCCGGTCCATCGCGGGGGTCAGCCACAGCACCGCGATCCATTCGCCGAGCGAGGCAGCCGCGGCGCTGCTGCCATTGATCCGCACGATACGGCGTCCGGGGTGTGCGGGCTCGATCCCCGTGCCCAGCGCCACCGGTGGCAGGTCGGCGGTCGGCTGGACCTCGGCAAAAACGGCAAAGCCGCCCGTCGCGCCATCGCGCACCATATCGGCCAGCGCGGCGCGGCGCAGCCCACGACCCGGCGCGAGCAGCGAGATCGCCTCCAATATATTGGTCTTGCCCGCGCCATTGTCGCCGTGGAGCGCCACGAGCCCGGGCCCGGCCGCCAACTCGGCGCCGGCATGATTGCGAAAATCGGTCAGCGAAAGGCGGGTCAGCGTCATCTGCCTTTGCGCGTAGGATATTTCTTATGCCGAGGGAAATAGCTCTTTCCCCTCCCGCCTGCGGGAGGAGACAAGAAGAGAAATTTTCCGACTAACGGGAAATTTCACCATCATGCCGCATTTTTCGCGATGGAATAATATGCCGGAAATCGAAAAACCGCGCTTAACCGCCAGTGAACGAAATTGGCACGCTCCCTGCAACAGTATCGGCATCCACCGGACGGTCCGGATGGAAGGTTCAAGGAAGGAAAATATCATGGCCCATTTCAACGTCGAATCGTTCAAGAGCTACGCGATTGCCGCTGTTGCCTCGCTTTACTGCTCGATCATGTTTGTCGCCGCTGCCGGCGCGAACGGTGCGGAACTCGGCCGGCTGGTCATCTGACCAGCCGACCCCACCTCTTCAAAAACGCCGGCCCCGGCCGGGACTGAAAGGAAAGAAATGAAACAGGGTTTTCGCAAGAATCGTCGCGACGGCGTGATCTTCGGCGTGTGCGCCGGGATGGCAGACCAGTTCGGCATCGACGTCTTGTGGACGCGCGTCGGCTTTGTCGCCCTGACGCTCCTCGGCTTCGGCCTCCCTCTGCTGCTGTACCTCGCCGTCGCGATCCTCGCGCCCTAGGACAGCCCGGGCCGGCCGCCTTACAGGCGCAATCGCACCGGCCCGCATATTCCCAGGACCAAGGGCTCACCGGCCACCCGGTGGGCCCTTTTCTATTGTTGGCTAGCGACCGAGAGTGATCATCGTGCAGTAGTGCGGCCTCGGATGTCGTTCCAATATTCGTCATGCACGTCGGCGTCGATTTCGATCGGCATCGAGCTTGATGGATATAGTCGATCCTTGCCATCCTTTCGGGGACCCGAAATCCAAAACTGATCGCCGTTTTCAGCATCAAAATAATTGGCCTTGAAGCCGTCACCTCCTAACCGCTGAAAAGTGCGGCCTTGGTAGTGGATCGATTGGCCTGATTTCGAGAATGTGACACGACCGATCCGCGCTGGACCGTTGAGACCAGTCGACTTGTCTTCGATATACATGACCCGCGTCTTCTTGGCACTCATTGCATGGGCCTCCCTTGCGCCCATCAATACCAAGGCGACGGCTGCTCTCCACCCCAAAAGCCGACACCCTTTTTTGCCGGCCGATCGCTCCTTGTATTGGTCAGCCCTTCGGCCGCACCGTGAAGCGATAAGGGATGTACAGAAACACCTCGGTCGCGCTCGCCTGTGCCCAGATCAGCTGTTCGTTCAGCCCCGCAACCTCGACGCCATAGTCGGAGCCGAAGGCCCCCGCCGTCTTCAGCGCCTCGGCCGCGACCAGCTTGACGATTTCCGGGCGATACTGGTCAGGATTGATGATCGTCAGCGTGATCCCGCCGCGCCGTTCCATCAGCGCGCGCCCCTCGGCCGGCACCGCCTTGATGAAATTGTCGATCCGCGATTGCGCGCTGCCGACCGAGCCCGCCAGCTTCGCCTTCACAAACACCGAAATTTCGCTGGTGTCGGGGCGGCCGCCACCCGAAAAAGCGAGGTCGCGATAATTGGCGGCGGTCACCTTTGTCAGTTCGAACTCGCCGGTGACCAGCTCGACCCCGGCGGCGTCGGCGCGGCGGATCGCCGCTTCGATCATCGCGTGGATCTCGCGCTTGCGGACCGCCTCGTCGCGCGAATCCGAGGTGAATTTCACCGGCTGGATCGCGCTGTCGGCGGGACGCCGCAGCCCGACGACGGTCTGTTCGTCGGACAGATAATCGGCCGAGGCGCGCTGCCCCGTCACCACCACTTCGCCCTGAATATTGCTGTTGTCCTGTGCCATCGCCGGCAGTGCCCCGGCAATCAGCGCTATCCCCAAAAGACCGATACGCATCGTCCCTCTCCTTCCCCATTGAGGAGACCAAGCTAACAGCTTGGCGCCAAAGAAAAAGCCCCGCCGGATCGCTCCGGCGGGGCCATTTTCTGTCAGGTTCCGAAGAGCGGGGGGCTTATTCCTCGCCTTCGCCTTCGGGGCGCTCTTCCACCATCACATCGTCGGTGGTGAAGTCTTCGCCCTGGACCTTGCCCAGCGGATCGTCGCCGATCGCGGCTTCGGGGCCCTGCGCCAGTTCGGCGGCATGCTCTTCGGCGGCGGTCGTCGGAGCGATCAGATGCTCCTGGTTCGCGGCGCGCATCGCGGCACGAAGCGCGGCATCCTTGCTCGACGCGGTGACGCGGACGCGGTTCATGGCAGCGCCGGTACCCGCCGGGATGAGGCGGCCGACGATGACATTTTCCTTGAGGCCCTGCAGCGAGTCGATCTTGCCCTGCACCGAAGCCTCGGTGAGCACGCGGGTCGTCTCCTGGAAGGATGCGGCCGAAACGAAGCTGCGCGTCTGCAGGCTCGCCTTGGTGATGCCCAGCAGGACCGGGCGCCCTTCGGCGTGCTTGCCGTTCTTCGGCAGCTTGGCGTTATATTCCATCATCTCCAGATAATCGAGCTGCTCGCCCGGCAGCAGCGTGGTGTCGCCGCCGTCGGTGATCTCGACCTTCTGCAGCATCTGGCGAACGATCACCTCGATGTGCTTGTCGTTGATCTTCACGCCCTGCAGTCGATAGACTTCCTGGATTTCCGCGACGAGATATTCGGCCAGCGCCTCGACGCCCATGACGTCGAGGATGTCGTGCGGGTTCGGCGAGCCCGAAATCAGCGCGTCGCCGCGCTTGACCTGGTCGCCTTCCTGCACTTCCAGAACCTTCGACTTGGGGATCAGATACTCGATCGGATCGCCTTCTTCCGGAACGATCGCGATCTTGCGCTTCGCCTTGTAATCCTTGACGAATTCAATGCGGCCGCTGATTTTCGCGATAACGCTGTTGTCCTTCGGAATGCGCGCTTCGAACAGCTCGGCAACACGCGGCAGACCGCCGGTGATGTCGCGCGTCTTCGAGGCTTCGCGGCTGACACGCGCAAGCACGTCGCCCGCCTGCACCGTCTGGCCGTCCTCGACCGACAGCATCGTGCCGACCGCGAGCAGGTAACGCGCGGCTTCGCCCGACTGGTCGTCGAGCAAGGTCAGGCGCGGCTGAAGGTCTTCCTTCTTGGCGCGGCCCGCCGAACGATATTCGATCACGACGCGCTGGGCGATGCCCGTCGCTTCGTCGACCTGTTCGACCAGCGTCTTGGTATCCTCAAGATCCTGATACTTCACGACGCCCTGCTTTTCGGTGATGAGCGGCATGGTGAACGGATCCCATTCGGCAATCCGCTCGCCCTTCTTCACCTTCTCGCCGTCCTTGTGCAGGATCTGCGCACCATAAGGCAGCTTGTGCGACGCGCGTTCGCGGCCTTCGCTGTCGATGATCGCGATTTCGCCCGAACGCGACAGCGCCAGACGGCGGCCACGCTGGTCGACGATCGTCGCCATGTCGCGATATTCGATCGTACCGTCCGAAATCGCTTCGGCGTTCGACTGCTCGTTGACCTGCGCCGCACCACCGATGTGGAACGTACGCATGGTCAGCTGCGTGCCCGGCTCACCGATCGACTGCGCGGCGATAACGCCGACAGCTTCACCGATGTTGACCGGCGTACCGCGGGCAAGGTCGCGGCCATAGCATTTGCCGCAAACACCCAGCACCGCTTCGCAAACCAGCGGCGAACGGATCTTGACCGACTGAACCTCAGCCTCCTCGATCCGTGCGGTCGTCGGTTCGTCGAGCAGCGTGCCGACGGGGGCGATGATGTTACCGTCCTTGTCGACCACGTCTTCGAGCGTGGTACGGCCGAGGATGCGCTCGCCCAGCGAGGCGATCGTCGAACCGCCCTGGATGATCGCGCGCATTTCCATGCCGCGTTCGGTGCCGCAATCTTCCTCGATCACGACGCAGTCCTGCGACACGTCGACCAGGCGGCGGGTCAGGTAACCCGAGTTTGCCGTCTTGAGCGCCGTATCGGCCAGGCCCTTACGCGCACCGTGGGTCGAGTTGAAATACTCGAGAACGGTCAGGCCTTCCTTGAAGTTCGAGATGATCGGCGTTTCGATGATCTCGCCCGACGGCTTGGCCATCAGGCCGCGCATGCCGGCAAGCTGCTTCATCTGCGCCTGCGAACCACGGGCACCCGAATGCGCCATCATATAGATGGAGTTGATCGGGGCCAGACGGCCGTCGGGCAGCTTTGGCGTCGCACGGATTTCGTCCATCATGGCGTTCGCGACCTTGTCGCCGCACTGCGACCAGGCGTCGATCGCCTTGTTGTACTTTTCCTGCTGCGTGATCAGGCCGTCCTGATACTGCTGCTCGAAATCCTTCACAAGCGCGCGGGTTTCGTCGACCATCCCTTCCTTCGACGCCGGAATGATCATGTCATCCTTGCCGAACGAGATGCCCGCCTTGAACGCGTTGCGGAAGCCCAGCGCCATGATGGCGTCGGCGAACAGCACGGTCTCTTTCTGGCCGGTGTGACGATAGACCTGATCGATCACGTCGCCGATTTCCTTCTTGGTCAGAAGGCGGTTGACGACGTCGAAGGGCACGGTGTGCGACTTCGGCAGGCATTCGCCGATCAGCATGCGGCCCGGCGTGGTCTCAAAGCGCTTGAGATACTCGTTGCCCTGCTCGTCGGTCTGCGGGACGCGGCTGATCACCTTGGTGTGCAGCGTCACCGAACCGGTGAACAGCGCCTGATGCACTTCGGCCATGTCGGCCAGCAGCATGCCCTCGCCCGGCTCGCCTTCGCGCTCCAGCGACAGATAATAGAGACCGAGAACCATGTCCTGCGACGGAACGATGATCGGCTTGCCGTTCGCGGGGCTCAGGATGTTGTTGGTCGACATCATCAGCACGCGCGCTTCCAGCTGCGCCTCGAGGCTCAGCGGGACGTGAACGGCCATCTGGTCACCGTCGAAGTCGGCGTTGAACGCGGCGCAGACCAGCGGGTGCAGCTGGATCGCCTTGCCCTCGATCAGCACGGGCTCGAACGCCTGGATGCCAAGGCGGTGAAGCGTCGGGGCGCGGTTCAGCAGGACCGGGTGCTCGCGAATGACTTCGTCGAGGATGTCCCAGACTTCCTTGCGTTCCTTTTCGACCCACTTCTTCGCCTGCTTCAGGGTCATCGACAGACCCTTGGCGTCGAGGCGCGCGTAGATGAACGGCTTGAACAGCTCGAGCGCCATCTTCTTCGGCAGGCCGCACTGGTGCAGCTTGAGTTCGGGACCGGTCACGATGACCGAGCGGCCCGAATAGTCGACGCGCTTGCCGAGCAGGTTCTGACGGAAGCGGCCCTGCTTGCCCTTGAGCATGTCGGACAGCGACTTCAGCGGACGCTTGTTGGCGCCGGTGATGGTGCGGCCGCGACGGCCGTTGTCGAACAGCGCGTCGACGGCTTCCTGCAGCATGCGCTTTTCGTTGCGGACGATGATGTCCGGCGCGCGCAGTTCCATCAGGCGCTTCAAACGGTTGTTGCGGTTGATCACGCGGCGATACAGGTCGTTCAGATCCGACGTCGCGAAGCGGCCGCCGTCGAGCGGCACCAGCGGGCGCAACTCGGGCGGGATCACGGGGACGACTTCGAGGATCATCCATTCGGGGCGGTTGCCCGAATCGATGAAGCTTTCGACGACCTTGAGGCGCTTGATGATCTTCTTGGGCTTCAGCTCCGACTTGGTCGTCGCGAGATCTTCCATCAGATCGGCGCGTTCCTGCTCCAGGTCGAGATTCTCGAGGAGCACGCGGATCGCCTCGGCGCCGATGCCGGCCGAGAAGGCGTCTTCGCCATATTCGTCCTGCGCGTCGAGCAGCTCGTCTTCGGTCAGCAGCTGGAACTTCTCGAGCGGGGTCAGGCCGGGCTCAAGAACGATATAGGCTTCGAAATAGAGGACGCGCTCAAGCTGCTTGAGCTGCATGTCGAGCAGCAGGCCGATGCGCGACGGCAGCGACTTCAGGAACCAGATGTGCGCGACCGGCGCGGCGAGCTCGATATGGCCCATGCGCTCGCGGCGGACCTTGGTCACCGTGACTTCGACACCGCATTTTTCGCAGACGATGCCCTTGTATTTCATGCGCTTATACTTGCCGCACAGGCATTCATAGTCCTTGATCGGACCGAAAATGCGCGCGCAGAACAGGCCGTCACGCTCGGGCTTGAACGTGCGGTAGTTGATGGTTTCGGGCTTCTTGATCTCGCCGAACGACCACGAGCGGATACGCTCGGGGCTCGCAATGCCGATCTTGATCATGTCGAAGGTTTCGGGCTTCGCCACCGGGTTCATGAAGTTGGTAAGCTGGTTCATATTCTAGCTCCACTCTTCCCCCCTCGCCGCGGGCGAAGGGGGTGAGGAAAAGATATTATTCGGCGGCTTCGGGAAGGGCGTCGGGCGCCTCGTCGGGATCCGTTTCCGCATAGGAAGACAGTTCGACGTTGAGGCCCAGCGAGCGCATTTCCTTGACGAGCACGTTGAAGCTTTCGGGAATGCCGGCCTCGAAGGTATCGTCGCCCTTGACGATCGCTTCGTAAACCTTGGTGCGGCCGATCACGTCATCGGACTTCACCGTCAGCATTTCCTGGAGCGTGTACGCCGCGCCATAAGCTTGCAGCGCCCACACTTCCATTTCACCGAAGCGCTGGCCACCGAACTGCGCCTTACCGCCCAGCGGCTGCTGGGTGACGAGGCTGTAGGGGCCGATCGAACGCGCGTGGATCTTGTCGTCGACCAGGTGATGGAGCTTCAGCATATAGATGTAGCCCACGGTCACCTTGCGATCGAAACGATCGCCGGTGCGGCCGTCGTACAGGTCCGACTGACCCGATTCATGCAGCCCCGCGAGGGTCAGCATGTTCGTGACGTCGGCTTCCTTGGCACCGTCGAACACCGGGGTCGCGAACGGCACGCCAACGCGCAGGTTGTCGGCCAGTTCGATGATGCTTTCGGCATCGCGTCCCTTGATGTCGTCGGCATATTCGGCGCCATAGACATGCTCGAGCGCGTCGCGGACGGCTTCGGGCATCTGCCCGCCGACCGCATCGGGATTGGCATCGCGCCATTCGTCGAGCGCCTGCGTGACCTGACGGCCCAGACCGCGCGACGCCCAGCCAAGGTGCGTTTCGAGGATCTGCCCGACGTTCATGCGCGACGGCACGCCCAGCGGGTTCAGCACGATGTCGACATGCGTGCCGTCTTCGAGGAACGGCATGTCCTCGACCGGCAGCATGCGCGAGATGACGCCCTTGTTGCCGTGACGGCCGGCCATCTTGTCGCCCGGCTGCAGCTTGCGCTTCACCGCGACGAAGACCTTGACCATCTTGAGCACGCCCGGGGCGAGTTCGTCGCCGCGCTGCAGCTTTTCGACGCGATCTTCATACTTCGCGTTGATCCGCTTGATCGCGTCGTCATACTGCGCCTTGATCGCTTCCAGCGCCGTCTGGGCGTTGTCTTCGACCACCGCGAGCTTCCACCAGTCGGCGCGGTCGAGTTCGACCAGCATCTCTTCGGTGACCGTATCGCCCTTCTTCAGGCCCTTCGGAACCGCGCTGGTCGTCTGACCGATCAGCAGGTCCTTGAGGCTCGAGAAGGTCGCACGGTTGAGGATCGCGCGCTCGTCGTCGGCATCCTGCTTCAGACGCTCGATTTCTTCGCGTTCGATCGCGATCGCGCGTTCGTCCTTGTCGATACCGTGACGGTTGAAGACGCGGACTTCGACGACCGTGCCCGACACGCCCGGCGGCAGGCGAAGCGAGGTGTCGCGCACGTCGCTGGCCTTTTCGCCGAAGATCGCACGCAGCAGCTTTTCTTCGGGCGTCATCGGCGATTCACCCTTGGGGGTGATCTTGCCGGCCAGAATGTCGCCCGGGCCGACTTCGGCGCCGATATAGACGATGCCCGCTTCGTCGAGGTTGCGGAGCGCTTCCTCGCCGACGTTCGGGATGTCGCGCGTGATGTCTTCGGGGCCAAGGCGCGTGTCGCGCGCGGTGACTTCGAATTCCTCGATGTGGATCGAGGTGAAGACGTCGTCCTTCACGATGCGTTCGCTGATGAGGATGCTATCCTCATAATTATAGCCGTTCCACGGCATGAACGCGACGAGCACATTCTTGCCGAGCGCCAGTTCGCCGAGCTCGGTCGACGGACCGTCGGCGATGATGTCGCCGCTGCGGACCACTTCGCCCACCTTCACCAGCGGACGCTGGTTGATGCAGGTGTTCTGGTTCGAACGCTGGAACTTCTGGAGGCGATAGATGTCGACGCCCGACTTGCCGGGTTCGACCATATCGGTCGCACGGATGACGATACGCGTCGCATCGACCTGGTCGATCACACCGCCGCGGCGCGCCGCGATGGCCGCGCCGGAGTCGCGTGCAACGGTTTCTTCCATGCCGGTGCCGACGACCGGCGCCTCTGCACGCAGCAGCGGCACAGCCTGACGCTGCATGTTCGATCCCATGAGCGCGCGGTTGGCGTCATCGTTTTCGAGGAACGGGATGAGCGATGCCGCGACCGAAACAAGCTGCTTCGGCGACACGTCCATCAGCGTGATCTGGTCGCGCGGGGCCATCAGGAACTCGCCCGCTTCGCGCGCCGAGATCAGCTCGTCGATGAAGCTGCCGTCGGCGTTGAGATCGGCGTTCGCCTGCGCAACCGTGTGCTTCTGCTCTTCCATCGCCGAGAGGTAGACAACGTCGGTCGTCACCTTGCCGTCGATGATCTTGCGGTACGGGGTTTCGATGAAGCCGTACTTGTTCACGCGCGCAAAGGTGGCGAGCGAGTTGATCAGACCGATGTTCGGGCCTTCGGGCGTTTCGATCGGGCAGATACGGCCATAGTGGGTCGGGTGAACGTCGCGGACTTCGAAGCCCGCGCGCTCGCGCGTCAGACCGCCCGGCCCGAGCGCCGAGACGCGGCGCTTGTGCGTCACTTCCGACAGCGGGTTGGTCTGATCCATGAACTGGCTGAGCTGCGACGAACCGAAGAATTCGCGAACCGCGGCAACCGCGGGCTTCGCGTTGATCAGGTCGTTCGGCATCACGGTCGACACGTCGACCGAGCTCATGCGCTCCTTCACCGCGCGCTCCATGCGGAGCAGGCCGACGCGATACTGGTTTTCGAGCAGCTCGCCGACCGAGCGGACACGGCGGTTACCGAGGTTGTCGATGTCGTCGATTTCGCCCTTGCCGTCCTTCAGGTTCACCAGTTCCTTGACGACGGCGAGGATGTCCTCGCTGCGCAGCGTGGTGACCGTATCCTCGGCATCGAGGCTGAGGCGCATGTTGAGCTTGACGCGGCCGACGGCCGACAGGTCGTAGCGCTCGGGATCGAAGAACAGGCCGCCGAACAGCGCTTCCGCGGTTTCGCGCGTCGGCGGTTCGCCGGGGCGCATCACGCGATAGATGTCCGAAAGCGCCTGGTCGCGGTCTTCGGCCTTGTCGGCCTTCAGCGTGTTGCGGATCCACGGACCGGTGTTGTTGTGGTCGATGTCGAGCAGCTCGAGCTTCTCGATGCCCGCGCTGTCGATCTTTTCGAGATTTTCGGCGGTCACTTCGTCGCCGGCCTCGATGTAGATTTCGCCGGTCGCGTCGTTGACGAGGTCATAGGCGCTGTAACGGCCGAAGATTTCCTCGGTCGGGATGAGCAGCGTGTCGAGACCGTCCTTCGCGGCCTTGTTGGCAAGGCGCGGGCTGATCTTGTGGCCGGCGGCGAAGACGACTTCGCCGGTCTTGGCGTCGACGACATCGAATGCGGGCTTCGAACCGCGCCAGTTTTCGACCATGAAAGGCACGCGCCAGCCGTTCTCGGCGCGCTCGAAGACGAGGCGGTCATAGAAATGGTTGAGGATTTCCTCGCCCGTCATGCCCAGTGCGTAGAGCAGGCTGGTGACCGGCAGCTTGCGCTTGCGGTCGATACGGACGTTGACGATGTCCTTGGCGTCGAATTCGAAGTCGAGCCACGAACCGCGATACGGGATCACGCGCGCGGCGAACAGGAACTTGCCCGACGAGTGAGTCTTGCCGCGGTCGTGGTCAAACAGCACACCCGGCGAACGGTGCATCTGCGACACGATGACGCGCTCGGTGCCGTTGACGAAGAAGGTGCCGTTCTCGGTCATGAGCGGCATGTCGCCCATGTAAACGTCCTGCTCCTTGATATCGAGCACCGAACGGGTGTCGGTTTCGCTGTCGACTTCAAAGACGATCAGGCGCAGCGTGACCTTCATCGGCGCCGCATAGGTGATGCCGCGCTGACGGCATTCGTCGACGTCATATTTGGGCGATTCAAGTTCGTAATGGACGAAGTCGAGCTCGGCGGTGCCGGCGAAATCGCGGATCGGGAAAACGCTGCGCAGCGTCTTCTCGAGGCCCGAGACGTAACCGACCGAGGGGTCGGACCGCAGGAACTGTTCATAGGATTCGCGCTGAACCTCGATGAGGTTGGGCATTTCCACCGCTTCGTGGATGTTACCGAACAGCTTGCGGATTCGCTTGGTCGCGGTTGCTTCGAGGGCCTTGCCCACCGACTTCGCCTTGGTCGCCATAAGTGATTGTCTCGCCTGTCAAAAAACCATGTCGCGAGCGCATCGACGCGAAAAAAGCCGCAGGCAACCGTTGCCGGTTTACCGCAGCTTTCCAACGCTGTCGAAATCCCCGCCGCCCTATCCGTACAGCCCGTTGCGCAAAGTCAGGCTCTATCTCGGACGATGGGGTATGGGGGCAATATAGGATTGGGGGTGCGCGGTGTCAACGGGGCTGGTCCGACGCCGCACGATTACGAGGTCGGCTTTGGGGCGGCGAGCGGATGTTCCCTATTCGTCATCCCGGACTTGATCCGGGATCCGCCTTCCTTCTTCCCAACGGCGCACGGATGGCGTTCCATTCTCGCATGAAGAGACAAGGCAGGCCCCGGGTCAAGCCCGGGGTGACGAGAAGTGGGAGGTGTGCTTCCGGTCGAAACCACCCAATCCGCCGTTTCCGGGCCGCGCCCTAGAAGATACCCTTGAGCAAACCCGCCGGGTTCCTGCGCAGCGCTGCCTCCTCTCCCGCCATATAATGAAAGATGCCTTTCAGCGCCTGCTCGGTCACCGAGCGCGTCAGCCCGTCGCGCGTCAACCCGGCCGACGCCATCAGCTGGTTGCCCTTCGACAGCTGGTCGAGCTGGCGATAGGCGCCGACATTCTCCAGCGCCGACCCGATCAGCGGCGACACCTTTGTAAAAAGCACGCTGCCCGCGCTCGTCTGGAGATAGCGCGTCGCCCCGTCGTTCTTCGTCACCAGCGCGGGCGCATCGGTCCAGCGCAGATTGTCGATCGCGGCGCGAAAGACCGGCTTGGCCTCGCCCGCGGCTTTGCCGCCGGCATCGTTCAGGCTCCTGGTCAAATTGGTCGTGAGGCCTAGCTTGTCGCCCATGCCGAAGAGTTTCGAGGCGAGCTTTCCGCCCGCGCCCGGCAACAGGATGCGCACCGCGGTATCGCGGTAAAAGGCGCCGGGCTCCGACAATTTGTCGAGCGCCCCGTCGGAGGCGCCCGCGATCAGCCCCTTCACGCCGCTCTTCGGCAGTTTCGCCATCGCCCACGGCGCATGCGCCAGAGCGAACATCCCCGCCGCGCCCGCCAGCAGCATCCGCCGCGCCATCATTGCCTCGTCCGATTCCATGACGCATCCTCCGCTGCCCTGCGATCCGGTGCCAAGGTCTAACAGCAAAGTTGTCGCCGCCAAAGCGCGACAACTGCTTTGGGGTGGAAGCGGACAAAGGATCCCCTCCCGCTTGCGGGAGGGGCAGCGAGGCTTGTCAGCTTGCTGGCTAGCCGCAGCGGGGTGGGCATGGTCGCCACGTCGCTGCCCACCCCCGACCCCTCCCGCAAGC
>NZ_JAKFEM010000045.1:0-20877 GCF_036675685.1 Sphingopyxis sp. | reverse complement strand
AGCGTATAGGGGCGCAGGCCCATCGCGCGATATTCGCCGACGATCTTGCCGTCCTTGTCCTCGTCGAGATATTCGAACTTGAAGAGTTCCTGGGTGACGATGACGTCGCCTTCCATGCCGATCACCTCGGTAACGTTGGTGACGCGGCGCGAACCGTCGCGCAGGCGCTTGATCTGGACGATCAGGTCGACCGAATCGGCGATCTGCTTCGAAATCGCCTCCTTCGGGATCTTGATGTCACCCATCAGCACCATATTCTCCATACGGCCGAGGCATTCGCGCGGGCTGTTGCTGTGGAGCGTACACATCGACCCGTCGTGACCGGTGTTCATCGCGGCGAGAAGGTCGAAACATTCGGCGCCGCGGACCTCACCCATGATGATGCGGTCGGGACGCATGCGCAGCGCGTTCTTGACGAGGTCGCCCATGTGGATCGCGCCATTGCCCTCGAGGTTCGCGGGGCGCGTTTCGAGCGGCAGCCAGTGCGGCTGTTGCAGGCGAAGTTCGGCGGCATCCTCGATCGTCAGCACGCGTTCGCCGGGGTCGATCATTTTCGACAAGGCGTTGAGCATCGTTGTCTTGCCCGAACCCGTACCGCCCGAGATCACGATGTTGAAGCGGCTGGCGCCCGCGATTTTCAGCGCGGTGCACATTTTCTGGCTCATCGCGCCCCATTGGCAGAGCATATCGAGCGTGATCGGCTTGGCCGAGAATTTACGAATCGAGATCGCGGTGCCGCGCAAGGACAGCGGCGGAACGATCACGTTGACGCGGCTGCCGTCCTTCAGACGGGCGTCGGCGAGCGGCGTGGTCTGGTCGACGCGGCGGCCGACAAGGTTGCAGATGCGCTGCGCGATCTGGAACAGATGCTGTTCGTCGCGGAACTGGATCGGGGCGATCATCAGCTGCCCCTTGCGTTCGATGTAGGTCTGATACGGGCCGTTGACCATGATGTCGCTGATGTCGGGGTCGGCGAGCAGCTCTTCGAGCGGGCCGAAGCCGAGGAGTTCGTCGACGAGCACCTTTTCGAGCGCGAATTGTTCGCGGCGGTTGAGGGTGATTCGCAGTTCGGCGAGCACCTCGAGGATGATCGGGCGGAATTCCTCGGTCAGCTCGTCCTTGCTGAGCGTCGCCGCGGCCTCGGGGTCGACGCGTTCGAGCAGGCGCGGCAGCACCTGTTCCTTGATCTTGTGGACCGACGCTTCGAAACCCTGCGCCTTTTCGGGCTCCATCGCCTCGGCGGTCGAACGCAGGTTCAGCCGCTCCATCGCCTCCATTTCTGGGGTCATGGGTCCCGAGAAAGCCTCGGGGCCGGGCGGCGGCGGCGTGTCGATCGCAGGAAATTGCGTTCCGCCGGGCACGCCGGGACCACCCTGCATCGGTTTCGCCACGCCAAAGGCGGGGCGGCCAGCGGTTCCGGGTCGGCGTCCGAATGCACTCATTCGTTTTGTCCTGCTTCCATATCTTTCGGAGCCTCGCCGCCCATGGCTGACGAACCCTCATCCGACACGGTGAATAAAGTGGAAACTTTGACATTGTCCTAATGCGCCGGCCGACAAGCGCCGCGGACATAAAAAAAGCCCGCATCCGGCAAGGATGCGGGCTTTTGATCGCCGTGGACGGCGGAAGAAATCAGTTCGCGATATGCTCGGCAAGGACGGTCAGGCCGGCCTCGTTGACCTCGGCAAAGCCGCCTTCGACCTCGATCACCTCGGGCGCGGCGCCCGCGGTCGCATAGATGGTCAGCGGCCCGTTGCGTAGCGTCGCCATGAACGGCGCGTGGCCTTCGAGCACCGAAAAATCGCCCTCGGCCCCCGGCACGGTGACCATATGGACGTCGGCGGTCCGCTCGAGGCGGGCGGGGGTGACGAGTTCGAACTTCAGAGCCATGTCATCAATCTCCCCCCTCCCGCTTGCGGGAGGGGTCGGGGGAGGGTCTGTTTCGTAGCAGGTGAAGGTCTGTCCCCCGACAGGCCCTCCCCTAACCCCTCCCGCAAGCGGGAGGGGAACCGAATTACGCGTCTTCGGCGAGCTTCGCGGCCTTGGCGACCGCTTCGTCGATGCCGCCGACCATGTAGAAGGCCGCTTCGGGCAGATGGTCATATTCGCCGTCGACCACCGCCTTGAACGACTTGACCGTGTCTTCGATCGCCACGAACTTGCCGGGGATATTGGTGAAGACTTCGGCGACGTGGAACGGTTGGCTGAGGAAGCGCTGGATCTTGCGCGCGCGGGCGACGACCAGCTTATCTTCTTCCGAAAGCTCGTCCATGCCGAGAATGGCGATGATGTCCTGGAGCGACTTGTACTTCTGCAGCGTTTCCTGAACGCGGCGGGCGGTCTCATAATGCTCCTGGCCGACGATCGCGGCGGTCAGCACGCGGCTGGTCGAATCGAGCGGATCGACCGCCGGATAGATGCCGAGTTCCGAAATCGCGCGGTTGAGCGTCGTCGTCGCGTCCAAGTGGGCGAACGAGGTTGCCGGCGCCGGGTCGGTCAAGTCATCCGCGGGAACGTAAATGGCCTGCACCGAGGTGATCGACCCCTTGTTGGTCGAGGTGATGCGTTCCTGCAGCGCGCCCATGTCGGTCGACAGCGTCGGTTGGTAACCCACCGCCGACGGAATACGGCCGAGCAGCGCCGACACTTCCGAACCCGCCTGGGTGAAGCGGAAGATGTTGTCGACGAAGAAGAGCACGTCCTGGCCTTCGACATCGCGGAAATATTCGGCGATCGTCAGGCCCGACAGCGCAACGCGGGCGCGGGCACCCGGCGGCTCGTTCATCTGGCCGAACACGAGCGCAACCTTCGAACCCTCGGGGGTCGGGTTGCCGTCCTTGTCCTTGGCGATAACGCCGGCGTCGAGGAACTCGTGATACAGATCGTTGCCTTCGCGGGTGCGTTCACCGACGCCCGCGAACACCGACGTGCCGCCATGGCCCTTGGCGATGTTGTTGATCAGTTCCTGGATGAGCACGGTCTTGCCGACGCCCGCGCCACCGAACAGGCCGATCTTGCCGCCCTTGGCATAAGGCGCGATCAGGTCGATGACCTTGATGCCGGTGACGAGGATGCTCGTTTCGGTCGACTGGTCGACAAATTCGGGGGCCTTGGCGTGGATCGGCGCGACGCTGGCGGCGTTCACCGGGCCCTGTTCGTCGATCGGCTCGCCGATGACGTTGAGGATGCGGCCGAGCGTCTGCGGGCCGACGGGCACCGATATCTGCGCGCCGGTGTCGGTCACGGGCTGGCCGCGGGTCAGGCCGTCGGTCGCGTCCATCGCGATCGTGCGGACGGTGTTTTCGCCGAGGTGCTGCGCGACTTCGAGGACGAGGCGGTTGCCGTTATTCTCGGTTTCCAGCGCGTTCAGAATCGCGGGCAGGGTGCCGGTGAACTGGACGTCGACGACGGCGCCGATGACCTGTGCGATGCGGCCCGTGGCGGTGCCGGTGCTTGCAGCCTTGGGAGCGGCAGCCTTCTTGGGCGCAGCAGCCTTGGGCGCGGCGGCCTTCTTGGCAGGAGCCTTCTTTTCAGCGGGAGCGGTAGCCATGGTCTTCTTCCTTGGGTTGATCGATTAGAGCGCTTCGGCGCCCAGTTCTTCGCGGAGCTACAGCGCTTCCGCGCCAGCAATAATTTCGATAAGTTCGGTGGTGATCGCCGCCTGACGCGTGCGGTTGTAAACGATGGTCAGCTTGTTGATCAGGTCGCCCGCGTTGCGCGTCGCATTGTCCATCGCGGTCATCGACGCGCCCTGTTCGGATGCGGCATTTTCAAGGAGGCCCTTGAAGATCTGGATCGTGATGTTGCGCGGCAGCAGGTCCGCGAGGATCGCTTCCTCGTCGGGCTCATATTCGACCGCGGCGCCGCTCGATGGCGGAACGTCGACCGGGGCGGGAACGGGGATCAGCTGCTGGCCGGTCGCTTCCTGGAGGAGCGCCGAACGGAACTTCGAATAGAAGAGATGCGCGACGTCGAACGCGCCGGCTTCATACATCTCCATGACCTTGGCCGAGATGTCGTGCGCCTGCTCGAACCCGATGTCGCGGATGCCGGTCGTCTCATACTGCTCGGTGATCTGGCCCGCGAACAGGCGCGCGATGACCGGACGGCCCTTGCGCCCGACGAGATAGAAGAGGACCTTCTTGCCCTCGGCCTGCAGCTCGAGCGCCTTGTCGCGTGCCGCCTTGACGATGTTCGAGTTGAACGCGCCGGCGAGGCCGCGGTCGCTGTTGAGCACGACGAGCAGATGCGTGTCGCTCTTGCCGGTGCCGGCCAGCAGCTTCGGCGCCGAATCGGACGCGCCGACCTTCGACGCCAGACTGGCGACGACGCCTTCGAGCCGTTCGGCATAGGGGCGCGCGGCTTCGGCGGCCGCCTGCGCCTTGCGCAGCTTGGCCGCCGCGACCATTTTCTTGGCCTTGGTGATCTTCTGGGTCGATTTGACCGAGTTGATCCGCCCTTTGAGTTCCTTCAGACTGGCCATAAGTCCCGTCTTTTACCTTTGTTTCGTCATCCCGGCGAAGGCCGGGATCTCACCGTCGAGACCCCGGCCTTCGCCGGGGTGACGAGGTGGGTGGGTTACGCGAAAATCTTGGCGAACGCTTCGAGCGCGGCAACCAGGCCCTTCTTGGCGTCGTCGCCAAGGTCCTTGGTATCGCGGATCGTCTTGAGCACGCCGGCGTGGTCGCTGCGCAGATAGGCGAGCATCGCCGCTTCGTAGCGCGAGACGTCGGTGGTCGCGACATTGTCGAGATAGCCGTTGGTGCCGGCGAAGATCGACGCGGTCTGCTCTTCGAACGGCATCGGCTGGAACTGCGGCTGCTTGAGCAGCTGCGTCAGGCGCGCGCCGCGGTTGAGCAGCTTCTGCGTCGACGCATCGAGGTCCGATCCGAACTGCGCGAAGGCTTCCATCTCGCGATACTGCGCGAGCTCGAGCTTGATCGAACCTGACACCTTTTTCATCGCCTTGGTCTGCGCGGCCGAGCCGACGCGGCTCACCGACAGGCCGACGTTGATCGCGGGGCGGATGCCCTGGAAGAAGAGGTTGGTTTCGAGGAAGATCTGGCCGTCGGTAATCGAAATCACGTTGGTCGGGATGTACGCCGACACGTCGCCCGCCTGCGTTTCGATGATCGGCAGCGCGGTGAGCGAACCCGAACCATTGTCGCTGTTCATCTTCGCGGCGCGCTCGAGCAGGCGGCTGTGCAGATAGAAAACGTCGCCCGGATAGGCTTCGCGGCCCGGCGGGCGGCGCAGCAGCAGCGACATCTGGCGATAGGCGACGGCCTGCTTCGACAGATCGTCATAGACGATCACGGCGTGCATGCCGTTGTCGCGGAAATATTCGCCCATCGTGCAGCCGGTATAGGGTGCGAGGAACTGCAGCGGAGCGGGCTCCGACGCGGTCGCGGCGACGACGATCGAATATTCCATCGCGCCATTTTCTTCGAGCTGGCGGACGATCTGCGCGACGGTCGAACGCTTCTGGCCGACCGCGACATAGATGCAATAGAGCTTCTTCGATTCATCATCGCCGGCGTTGGCCTGCTTCTGGTTGATGAAGGTGTCGATCGCGACGGCGGTCTTGCCGGTCTGGCGATCGCCGATGATCAGTTCGCGCTGGCCGCGGCCGACGGGGACGAGCGCGTCGAGCGCCTTCAGGCCGGTCTGGACGGGTTCGTGCACCGAGGTGCGCGGGATGATGCCCGGCGCCTTGACTTCGACGCGCATGCGCTTGTCGGCCTTGATCGGGCCCTTGCCGTCGATCGGGTTGCCAAGGCCATCGACGACGCGGCCGAGCAGGCCCTTGCCGACGGGGACGTCGACGATCGTGCCGGTGCGCTTGACGACATCGCCTTCCTTGATCTCGGCGTCCGAGCCGAAGATCACGATGCCGACGTTATCGGCTTCGAGGTTCAATGCCATGCCCTGCACGCCATTGGCGAATTCGACCATTTCACCGGCCTGGACATTGTCGAGGCCGTGGACGCGGGCGATGCCGTCGCCGACCGACAGAACCTGACCGATTTCGCTGACCGTGGCGTCGGTGCCGAAATTGGCGATCTGGTCCTTGATGACCTTGCTGATTTCAGCGGCGCGGATTTCCATTGTTTAGCCTTTCATCGCCTGTGCGAAGCTATTGAGACGGGTACGGATGCTGCCGTCGATCAGCTGGCTGCCCAGCTGGACGACGAGGCCGCCGAGGATGGCGGGGTCGACGGTCGTGGCGACGGAGACGTCGCGGCCGACACGGGTCTTGAGGTTCGCCGTCAGCTCTGTGAGCTGCTCGGCGGTAAGCGGATGCGCGCTGGTGACCTTGGCGGTCACTTCGCCGCGATGGCCGGCGACGATCGCGTCGAACGCGTCGATCATTTTGGGCAGGTCGGCGAGGCGGCGATTTTCGGCGAGCACGCCGAGGAATTTAGTGGTCAGCGAATCGAGCTTCATCGCTTTCGCGACCGCGCCCACCGCATTGGCGGCATCGTCGCGGCTGACGACGGGGCTCGCGATCAGTGCCGACAGGTCGGCCGATTCGGCGAGGCCCGCGCGCAGATTGCTGAGGCTCCCCGCGACCGCATCGATCGCGTTCGATTCGCGGGCCAGATCGAACAGCGCGACCGCATAACGGCCCGCGAGGCCCGCCGTGATGTTGCCCTGAATGCCGCCGGAATTCTCCACGCGTGAAAGTCCTTTGCTACGATCCCGTGGGGGATGGGTCGCGCGGGTTTAAGCGGATATTCGAGAATATCCCCCGCAGCGAAGTCGCGGCGCGCCTAGCAACGATTTTGCTGCAATGCAAGGCGGGGGTGGGGTCTCGTATCGCTATCTCCTGTCCGTTCGCCCCCCGCCTTCGCGAGGGCAGGCTCTGAGCTTGTCGAAGGGCCGTTCTTTCTTCATTGGTTCAGGAAAGAAGAACGGTGCTTCGACAACCCCGGATCAAGTCCGGGGACGAACGGAAAAGGGGTGGCGCATGGGCGAGATGATCCGGATGACGATGGACGATGGCGCCGAGATTGCCATCTATCACGCCCAACCCGAAGGCGAGCGCCGCGGCGGGCTCGTCCTGGTGCAGGAAATTTTCGGGGTCACCGACCATATCCGCGAGCTGTGCGACGAATATGCCGCCGATGGTTATGAGGTGCTGTCGCCCGCGCTGTTCGACCGCGAGCATCCGGGGTTCGAGAGCGATTATTCGGGGCCGCAGTTCCAGCGTGCGGTGCAGCTGGCGCGCGAGCTTCACCCGTTCGAGCAGAGCCTGAAGGATGCGCAGACGTGCATCGATGCACTGAAAGGGAAAGGGCCCGTCTTCATCACCGGCTATTGCTATGGCGGGTCGGTCGCGTGGCGGATGGCGCAGCTCAGCCCCGACCTTGCCGCCGCCTCGGCCTATTATGGCAGCCTGGTGCCGACGATGTTCAAGGACGCGGCGCCCGCCTGCGCCGTGATCGCCCATTTCGGCCGCTTCGACGACGGCATCCCGATGGAGGGCGTCGAGGCGCTGATCGCGAAGGATCACCCGACCGCGCAGATTTTCGTCTACGAAGCGGGGCACGGTTTCAACAGCGACCGGCGCAAGGATTATCACGAACCGAGCGCTGATCTCGCGCGCGAACGCACGCTGATGCTGTTCAAGGCGTGCGGGGGATGAGGCTGGTCTTCATCCACGGCCCAGCCGCGAGCGGCAAGCTCACCATCGCGCGCGAGCTCGCGGCGCTGACGGGCCTGCCGCTTTTCCACAACCATCTGGTCGTCGACGCCCTGCTCGCTGTCTTTCCATTCGGCAGCGAGGCATTCGTCGACCTGCGCGAGAGGATGTGGCTCGATGTGTTTCGCGCCGCTGCTGCCGAGCGACGCTCGTTGATTTTCACTTTCCATCCCGAGGCGAGCGTCGCGGCGGATTTTCCCGAGCGCGTTGTTGCGCTCGTCGAGGCGGCTGGCGGACGGGTCGATTTCGTCGCGCTTGCCTGCGCGCCCGAAGCGGTCGAAGCGCGGATCGCGGCACCGTCGCGGCAGGCGAGCGGGAAATTGTCATCGCTGGCGCTGCTCCGCGAACTGCAAGCGCAAGGCGCCTTCGCCTATCCGCCGCTGCCGCCTGCTGCTGTCGAAATCGACACCGGCGCGACGCCGCCCGCCGAAGCCGCCGCGCATATTTGCGACACCCTTGGTTTTCGCGCGGGCTAATGCCCCGAAAGCGTCAGTTTCCGGTTGAGGCCGCCGCGCCCGCCGCGGGCTGGCACTTGTAGACGAGCCGCTCGTTGGGGCTGGCGGGAAGCGCGCTGCGGATCGCGTCCTGCTGCGTGGCGAGCGCCGCGCGTTCGCCCGCATCGGCGGTGCAGCTCTTGAGCGTGACGCCGGCGCGAATCTCGCGTGCTTTCGTCATCGTCTCGGCGTCGAGCATATAGCGGTCGACGCGATATTCCTTTGCCGCCGAATCGATCGACGCGACGGTGACGGTCGCTTCCTCGTTCGGCACCAGGATGCGTTGCCAGCGGCCGTCCGACCCTTGCGCATATTGGGTGCGGTCGTTGACGCAGCCGCCGCTGCGGATCGTCACCGGCACGTCGGTCGTCGCCGACACGGTGATGCGGCTGCGATCGGGGCGGATCGTGCAGAGGAAGTTGCCTTGGGCGAGCTTTGGCGTGCCGGCGGCGGGAACGGCGGCCGCTTCTTCGGCGATTTCGGCGTGCGCGTCGGGCCGCGTGATGAACAATATCGCGGCGCCGAGCATCAGCACCGCACCCGCGCCGCCGGCGATCCTGGCGTTCCGCATGTTCTTCTGGTTGTGGAAGAGCAGCCCGGCGCCCGCGGCGAGCGCGCCGATCACGAAGAACACCCCGGCGAGCGCGATGCGATTCTCGCGCGACGCCAGCGCGTCCTCCGCGGCGCGCGCCTGTTTGAGTTCGCGGTCGAGCCGCGCGGCGGCGTCCTTCGCGGCGTTGGCTTCGGCGCTCGCGCGGCTCTCGGCATCCATCGCGGCGCGGTCGCGCGCATCGGCCTCGGCGAGCGACAGGCAGGGGGTGCCGATGCTGGCATAGGCCTGATCGGCGTCGGTCAGGAAGCGCGTGAGCTCGCGCCCGGCGATCGCGAACGCGAAGGGCGAATCGCCATCGTCGGCGCGGGTGATCGCGGTGTTGATGCCGGTGATGCGGCCGCACTGGTCGACCAGCGGCCCGCCCGAATTGCCGCGCGAAATCTTGGCGGTGTGGATCAGCATCGCGACGCCGTCGACGCTTTGCGTGTTCGACAAATTGCCTTCGCTGCGCGTCGGGGTGCGCGGGGTGATGTAATCGTTGGCGCTGCGCGCGGTCGCGAGGTCGACATTGCCCGGATAGCCCAGCGCGACAATATCGGCGCCCGATTCGAGCGGGCCGGTGTAGATGGCGGCGGCGGGCAGGCGCGCCTCGCTAATCTCGATCAGCGCGAGGTCGCGCGCGGTGTCGATCGCGATCAGCTTGCCGGCATAGCTTTTCTGTCCTTCCGACGGGACGACGCCGAGCGCGACATTGTCGGGATATTTGACCGCCGATTCGACGACATGCGCATTGGTGACGATCCGCGTCGGCGAGATGGCGATGCCGCTGCCGTGTCCGAAGCCGACAACCTCGCCGTCGACCATCGCGACGGTGACGATGCGCACGACGCTGCGCGACGCGGCGCTGATGTCGTCGGCGGCGTGCGCGGGCAGGGTGATGGCGAAGAGGGCGGCGAGGAACAGGAAGAAGCGGGTCATGCCGCGCACCCTAGCCGTGCGCCGCACGAAGGCAAGCGGGGCTAGATATAGGGGCCCCACATCATCGTCCATGCGCCGGCGCTGCCGGCAAGAATGACAAGGCCGCTGAGCGCGAGCAAAGCCGCGACGCCCTTGCGCGCCGCCGGCGTTCCGCGCGCATCGGCGCGCAGATAGAGTTCGGCCACAGCGAGCGGAAGCAGCGAATTGGCGAAGGCGAGGAACAGGTCGAACGGGCCGTCCATCGCCTTGCCGATCCCGGCGCCGCCGGTCGCGAGCCCCCACGCCATATAGCCGACGCGCATGAACCACACCGCGCTGGCGACCGCGAACAGGCGGATCGCCCAGCGGCGGTGGTCGACGAAGCGGCGCGACCGCACGGCCTGCCACGCCAGCGCGGCAAAGCCGATGATCAGCAGCGCGTCGAGCGTGATGCCGATCGCGCCGCCGATCGCGAGCCAGGTCCCGCGGCCCCAGGTCATCCAGAATCCGCCAAGCGCCAACGTGAGCGCGCTGACCAGATAGAGCCGCCCGTTCCAGCGATGCAGCGCGGGCCAGCGGCTGCGGATTGCGGGCACCAGCTGCACCAGCCCGCCGAAGGTGAGGACCGCCGCCATCAGCACATGGACGGCGAAGAAAAGATTGCCGGCGGTGTCTCCCGCGACGAACCCGGTGATGATCGGCTTTTCATTCCACGCGGCGAAATTGCCGGTCAGCGTCGGCGGATAATAATAGAGCAGGATGAAAGCGACGAAGAGCAGCTGCCCCGCCGCGATGGCGAGGTAACAGAAAGTCGCGCTGCGCCCGAGCCAGTCGGCGCGGCGGACGGGTCTTGCGGGTGCGATCGCTGCGTCGATGGTAGCCATGGCCGGTCCCCTTTGGAGCGGCAGAATGGCCCGGCGGCCTAGGTGAGTCAATGATATAATACAGCAACACACCTTGGCGTTTCGGTTTGAACGCAAGCAACGGGACGCAATGCGCAGCGGGGGCGGGGTATTGGATCGTCAACCACAGAGAAAGGACGATCCAATGACCTATTCGATCCGCGGGCTCAGCCCCGATCGCTTCGCCCCGCTGTTCGCGATGGATGATGCCGAACTGGCGGAGCATAACGCGCGCCGCGTCACCGCCGCCGCCGATCGCGGCTTTCCCTGCCGCATCAGCCTCGAGGATGCGCGCATGGGCGAGGAACTGATTCTGCTCCATCACACCAGCCACGATGTCGATACACCCTATCGCAGCGCCTACGCCATCTATGTCCGGCCGGGCGTCGCCGCGGCGACGTACCGCGACGCGCTGCCGCCGGTGTTCGAGGGTCGCCCGCTCGCGCTGCGCGCTTTTGACGAACATGGCATGCTGCAGACCGCCCGCCTCGCCGGACCGGGCGAGGCCGATGGCGCGATCCGCGACCTGTTCGCCGACGCGACCATATCCTATATCGATGCGCATAATGCCGCGCACGGCTGTTTTGCCGCGCGCGTAGAGAGGAATTGACCATGGCCTTCGAAACCATGACCGACGACGATCGCTGGGCTGCCGCGATGCGTCGCGACAAGGCCTATGACGGGCGCTTCATCACCGGGGTGCTGACGACGGGCATTTATTGCCGGCCGAGTTGCGCCGCGCGCCACCCTTTGCGCGAGAATGTCCGCTTCTTCGAAGATGGCGCGGCCGCGCGCGCGGCGGGGCTGCGCCCGTGCAAGCGCTGCCTGCCCGACGATGTCGCGCGCGACGAGGGTGCGGTGCTCGCCGCGATCCAGGCGATCAAGGGAAGCGAGGAGCCGCTCGCGCTGGCCGATCTGGCTGGTCGCACCGGCTATTCGCCGACGCATTTCCAGCGCGTCTTCACCCGCCACACCGGCTTGTCCCCCGCCGCTTATGCCCGCGCGCTGCGCGAAGAGCGCGCGCGGCGGGCGCTGAGCGAGGCCGGGCGGGTGACCGACGCGATTTACGACGCGGGCTTTTCGGGGCCGTCGCGTTTCTATGAGAATATGGAGGGACGCATGGGTATGACGGCTTCGGCCTGGGTGAATGGCGGCAAGGGTACGACGATCCACTGGGGGGTCGTGCCGACCAGCCTTGGCGACATGCTCGTCGCCGCGACGACAAAGGGCGTGTGCCGCCTGTCCTTCGCCGAAGGGCGCGAGGCGCTCGAGGAGCGTTTCCCGTCGGCGAATTTGATCGAGGGCGGCGATGAATTTGCGGCGCTGCTGAAACAGGTGGTCGCGGCGGTCGAGGCGCCCACCAATGGCTTCGACCATATTCCGATCGACGTGAAGGGCACGGCCTTTCAGGAAGCGGTGTGGCGCGAGCTCAGGAAGATTCCGGCGGGTGAGACGCGCAGCTATGCCGATATTGCGGCCGCGGTGGGCAAGCCCAAGGCGGTGCGTGCGGCGGGGAGCGCGAATGGCGCGAACAATGTCGCGGTGCTCATCCCGTGTCACCGCGTGGTACGCAGCGACGGCACGCTCGGCGGCTATGCCTATGGCCTGCCGATCAAGGAAGAATTGCTCAAGAGGGAGAGTTTTTGATGTCTGACAAGGTTGCTGAATTTCGCGCGCTGCATGTTCCCGGCGACCCGCTGATCCTCGTCAACATCTGGGACGCGGGGAGCGCGAAGGCGGTCGCGGCGGCGGGAGCGAAGGCGATTGCTACCGGCAGCTGGGGCGTCGCGTCGGCGCAAGGGTCGTCCGACGGTGAGAATTTCCCGCTCGAAGAAGCGCTCGCCAATCTTGCGCGCATCCTGACCGTCACCGACCTGCCGGTCACCATCGACATGGAGGCGGGCTATGGCGACGACGCGGCCGCGGTGGGCGCATCGGTGGCGCAAGCGCGCGCCGCGGGCGCCGCGGGAATCAATATGGAAGACCGGCTGCCCGGGCAGAAGGAGCTGTTGCCGATAGCCGACGCTGCGCCGCGCTATCGCGCCGCCGCCGACACCGGGCTTTTCGTCAATGCGCGCTGCGACCTGTTCCTGGGAGGCGACGCGGCGAAAGACGGCGACGCGCTCGTCGCCGCGACGCTCGAGCGCGCCCGCGCCTATGCCGATGCCGGGGCGAGCGGGCTCTTCGTTCCCTTCCTCGCCGATGCCGGATGTATCGGCGCGATCTGCGACGGATCGCCGCTGCCGGTGAATATCCTGCGCGGCAAGGGCGGCCCGACGCACAAGGAACTCGCCGCCCTTGGCGTCGCGCGAATCAGTCATGGGCACCAGCCTTGGGCGGCGGCGATGGCGTGGCTGAAGGGACAGGCAAGCCAGGTGCTGGGCGGTGGCGAACCCGATTATTGAGGCGGGCTATTCGTCCGCCGCCGCATCGGCGGCGGACGTGCGTCCCTTGCTGCGTTCCCGCATCGCTTCCAGCTGGGCGAGCAATTGTTCGCCCTGCCCGCCGTCATGCGGATCAAAGGCGACGGCCTGCGCAAGTTTCAGCGCGCCGTCGAAATCGCCGCCATTGGCCAGCGCAAAGGCATAGCTGACGCGGGTCGCGATATTTTCGGGCGCGAGTGCAAAGGCGCGCCCGAGGCCCTGGATCGCGATCGGCGGCGGCCGCATGCCTTGATCGAGGAAGGTCTTGAAATAGGCGTAGAGTGGCACCGGATCGTCGGGGTTGGTCCGGTTGGCGAGCGCGATCGGCTTGCGTACCGCATTCCAGTCCGCCGGCTGCGGATCGGCCTTCGCCTCGACCTCGGCGGTCAGGATGCGACCGAGCAGCACGTTCGCGCGGACATGCTTGGGGTCGATCGCCAGGGCCTTGTCGACCGCGGCGCGCGCGGCGGCCACGTCGCGCTTGTCGTCGTCCATCTCCCATTCGGCGCTCGCCAGTTCGAACCATAGGCCGGCATCGCCGCCGTGCACCTGGCTCAGCGCCTTGAGGTCGTCGCGCACCTTGGCGATCCGCGCGTCGTCGCGCATGGCGCTGATCCGTTCGAGACGGAGCGGCAGCAGCGCATCCTCGGCGGCGGACAATGCGACGACGCCGACCTTGCCCCGAACCGCGACGGGTTCGCTTGACGTCCGGAAGGTCATCGGTTTGGCCATGTACCGATTGAGATCCTTGTCGAGCTGGGCCAGGTCGCCGAACGCATCGACCGCAGCCTTCTTGCCGTCATCGCCGCGATTGATCGCCTCGATGTAGCGGGCAAGCTGCCCGGCGCGTGACGCGTCATTATAAAGCATGTGGGTCAGCAGCCAGGCGCGGCCATAATAGACGTCCTTCTGGCCCGAATTGCGCATCGCCCCCGGCTGCTGGAGCAAAAGCGTTTCGGCCGGAATTTTCGGCATCGTGAGCAAACCATAGGCGCGGGCATAGACGGGTTTGCCTGTCTCGGCCTTGCCGTCCTTGGTGAAATCGACGGTCGAATAATATTCGGCGAACCCCTCGATAAACCAGGCTGGGAAGGCAGCGCCGGCATAGCGCCTCATGAAGTGGTGGCTATATTCGTGGAACAAGGTCTGCTGCGATTGCGGCGTGCCCTTGATCACGACATTCTCGCGGTGCGAGATCGCATAGCTTCCCTCGGGGTCGGGACGGTACCATCCCGCGATGAAAGAGCCGCTCTTGCCCGTGACCAGCCGGCCGGCGTCGACCCCGCGCGGCACCAGATAGATGGTCAGCCGGTTGGGCTCCGGCGCGTCCGACAGGTTGAAGCGCATGCGCAGGGTCTCATCGAACCGCTGGAGATTCTCGGCGAAGCTGCGCAGCGATTTCTCGTTGCCCTCGCTATAGATGATGAAATTTTCGGTGTCGGCGCGCAGCCACTTCGCCTGCGCGGGCGTGGCCAGCGCGGCAAGCCCGGCCGCCAATATCGTTATGCGAATCCCGTGCATCCCGCCGCTCCCCCCGGTTGGCACCCGCGTTGGTGCTGCCAGCGCGCAGCGAGGCTGTAAAGCCCTCTATGTGCTAGACAAAGCTATAGGGATCGATGTCGATCGCCAGCCGCGCCTTGGCCGGCCAGTCGATGCTGGCGACCCAGTCGCGGATCGTGCCCTGCAGGTCGAAGCTGCGCGGCGCGTGGAGCAGCAGGCGGAAACGGTGGCGGCCGCGGAGCATCGCGAGCGGCGCGGGGGCGGGGCCATAGACGGCGAGACCTTCGGCGACGGGCGCTTTTTGCCCCAGCCGCTGCGCGACGCCGCGCGCGATGTCGATGTCCTCGGACGAGATGACGAGCGCGGCGAAGCGGCCATAGGGCGGGGTGCCCGCCTGTTTGCGCGCCGCGGCCTCGGCCGCATAGAAACCGTCGCGGTCGTTTGCGACGAGCGCCGCCATCACCGGCGCCTCGGGCACGCGCGTCTGGATCAGAACCTCGCCCGGCTTGACCCCGCGCCCGGCGCGCCCCGCGACCTGGGCGATCTGCTGAAAGGTGCGCTCGGATGCGCGCAGGTCGCCGCCGTCGAGCCCGAGGTCGGCATCAACCACCCCGACAAGCGTCAGGTTCGGAAAATGATAGCCTTTGGTGACGAGCTGTGTCCCGATGATGATGTCAACCAGCCCGCCCTCGACGTTGCCCACGAACTCGGCGGCCTTCGCGGGCGACCACAGCGTGTCCGAGGTGACGATCGCGACGCGCGCCTCGGGGAAGCGCAGCGCGATTTCGTCGGCGACGCGCTCGACCCCGGGGCCGCACGCGACGAGGCTGTCCTCGTCCTCGCATTCGGGGCAGAGGCGCGGCGGCGGCATGACATGGCCGCAATGATGGCAGGCGAGGCGGTGGACGAGGCGGTGCTCGACCATCCACGCGGTGCAGTTGGGACACTGGATGCGGTGGCCGCAGGTGCGGCACAGCGTCAGCGGCGCGAAGCCGCGGCGGTTGAGGAAGAGGAGGCTTTGCTCGCCCTTTGTAAGGCGGTCGGCGAGCGCGTCGACGAGCGGCGGGGCGAGCCAGCGGCCGCGGTCGGGCGGGTCCTGCCGCATGTCGATCGCGGCAAGGTCGGGCAAGGTCGCGCCGCCGAAACGCGCGGGGAGGACGATGTGGCGGTAGCGTCCGGCCTCGACCTGCGCGAGGCTTTCGAGCGCGGGGGTCGCGCTTGCGAGGATCACCGGCAGCCCTTCGAAATGGCCGCGCATCACCGCGACGTCGCGCGCGTGGTAATGGACGCCGTCCTCCTGCTTGAAGCTCGTCTCGTGCGCCTCGTCGACGACGATCACGCCGAGATTGGCATAAGGGAGGAAGAGCGCCGAGCGCGCGCCGACGACGATCTTGGCTTCACCGCTGGCGATCGCGTGCCAGGCGCGGCGGCGCTCGGTCGAGCGCAGCCCCGAATGCCAGGCGACGGGCTCGCAGCCGAAGCGCGCCGCGAAGCGCGTCAGCATCGGCTCGGTGAGCGCGATTTCGGGAAGCAGGACGAGCGCCTGCTTGTTCGCGCCCGACGCCGCGGCGATCGCCTCCATATAGACTTCGGTCTTGCCCGATCCGGTGACGCCGTCGAGCAGCAGCGTTTCGAATTTCGCGGCGGCGACGGCGTCTTTGAGCTGCGCGGCTGCCGCGGTCTGTTCGTCGGACAGGTCGGGCGGGGCGAACCCCGGGTCGGGCTTGGGATAAGGCGCGTCGGCCGACACGGTGACCGGCTCGAGCGCGCCCGTCTGGACAAGGCCGCGGATCACCGCATCGCTGACTTCGGCGAGCGCGGCGAGTTCGCGCACCATGCCCTGCCGCTCGCCGATCTTTTCGAGCGCGACGATGCGCTGCGGCGTCATCCGCGCGGGCAGCTCGCCAGTAGCGCGATATTCGACGATCGGGCGCCGCGCGTCGGCAAAGGCAACGCCGGGGAGCACCATGCGGAGCACCGCGCCGGGCGGTGCGAGATAATAATCGCTCGTCCATTCGACGAGGCGGCGCAGCGGCGCGGGCACTGGCGGGACGGGTACGACTTCGTAGAGGTTGCGGAGGCGATTGTCGCCGACCGCTTGCGGAGCGCCGAAGCTTGCATCCTCCCACACCACGCCGCCCAATCGCCGCGGCCCCAAGGGCGCGACGACGACGCTGCCGAGCGGCGCTTCGCTTTCGCGCGGGACGCGATAGTCGAGCGGGCCGAGGGCGGCGGTAAGGAGGAGGACGCGGGCGCGGGTCATGGACTGGGCAGGATATAGTTTGCCCGGCAAAATAGGAAAGCGCGGAGGCCGGCGGCGATATTCGACCAACCTTCGCCGGGATGACGAAGATATTCAGGGCGTGGCGAGCGCCGCCTTCATCGGGCGTTTCACCGGCTTGGGCCGGCGGAACCAGAAGGACCAGACGGCGAGGCTGCCGAGCAGTGCCATCGCGAGGCCCGAGACGGTCAGCAGCAACCGATAGGGCAGCCCACCGACTTTTGCGGCATGGAGCGGATAGGCGATGTTGAACGCCTTGGCGCCCGCCGGCATCGCCATGGCGTCGCGCGCGCCCAGCAGCTTGCCGGTTTCGGCGTCGAACCACAGGGTCGATCGGCCGTTGGGCAGCCATTCGCCGGGCTGCTTCATCCGCAGGCTGATCGGGTCGCCGGGCTTGCGCGGCTTGCTCAGGATCCTGAATTCGGCATCGGGAAAGCGCGCCCGCGCGGTGGTCAGCATCGCGGTCCAGTCGGGATCGGCGGCGAGCGGACCACCCTTGTACTTCGGCGGATCGAGCGCCTTTTCGGTCTCGGCGACCGATCCAAAGGGTGCAACGATCGCCATCGCGAAGGGACGGAACAGCATCATCGTCCCGGTGACGACCGACAGCAGCAGCAGCGGCGCGACGACGATGCCGAGGTCGCGGTGTTGCGTCACGATCGCGGGGCGGCTCATCCGCTTGGGCCATAGCCGGAAGGAAAAGGTCCGCCGCGTGCGCCACCACAGGATCGCGCCCGAAATGATGAAGAAGAGCGCGCACAGACCGGCGATCCCCGACACCCATTCGCCGACATCGCCGGTGAAGAGATGGTGGTGGAAATCGAACAGCCAGATTTCGGGGCGTTCCCACTGGCTCTCCCAGCGGGTGACGGTTTCGCCCGATTGGCTGGCATAGAGACCCGCGCCTTCGTCGAACCGCAGCTGGTGCAGCCCGAGGCGCGGGCTTGCATAGACGATGCCCTGCGGATCGCCGGGCAGCGCCATCAGTTTCTCGGTCGTCGCGGCGACCGTCGCAATGTCGCTACGCAGCGGATCGCCCGCATGCGCCACACCGATCCATTCCTCCTTGTGGACAAGAATCGCGCCCGACAGGCCGAGCAGCGCCAGCACAAGGCCGATCAGGCCCCCCGTCCAGCGGTGCAGTGTGTCGAGCGTCTTCATCATTTTAGAACCTGTAGTCCCAGCCGAGCGTGAAGCTGCGCCCGCGCCCCGCGAAATAGGACAGCTGGTCGGTGGGCAGGCGCGTGTCGCTCGAATAGTCGATATATTGCTTGTTGAAGAGGTTCTGGACCGACAGGCTGATCCCGCCGACGCCGGTCTGGTAGCGGACAGTGGCGTCGGTGAGCGTGTAGCCGCCGAAATCATTGTCGGCGAGCTTCAGCGGATGCAGCGGGTTGGCGTCGTCGGCGGCGCGCGCCTTGCTGTCGAAGCGACGCTTGAAATAGACCTGCGTCTGGACGCGCGCCGAGAAGGGGCCGCTGGCATAGCTCGCCGCGAGGTTCAGGCGGTCGGGCGAAATGTTCGTGCCGTCGAGATCGCTGTCGACCTTGCCGTCGGGCACCGCGTCGCTGTCGAAGCGGCCGATCAGATGGGCATAGCCGACACTGAGTTTGAGCCCGTCGATCGGCGTCTGGACGCCGAGGTTGACCTCGAGCCCCTGGATTTCGACGCGCAGGCGCTGGACGTCGAAAATGCGGTCGGGACGCGCGATGAGCAGCTGGCCCTTGTCGCTCGACGACCAGAAATAGGTCGCGCTGGCGTCGACGGGGCCGCGCTTCACCTCGAAACCGATCTCGCGGTTGTTCGAAACGATCGGCGAAATATCGAGGAAGTTGTCGATGTCGACCCCCGCGGTCCCGATGGCGCGGGTGATGCGGCCGATGTCGGGGACGGTGAAGCCCTCGGCATAGCTCGCATAAGCGCGGATGCCGGGCGCCGGTTCGACGATGACGCCGCCGTTGATCAGCACGTCGTCGAACGTCGGCGACCCGCCGGCGACCGATACCCCGCCGCGCGGCGTGGTCGTCGTCGCGAGCGTGACATAATCGTCGATCTTGATCTTCACATTTTCATAGCGCGCGCCGCCGGCAACGCGGACAAGCCCGCCCAGCAGCTTGAGGTTCGCCTGGGCGAAGGGGGCGAGGCTGCGAAAATCGGTCGGCGGCACCCAGGTACGGCCGGTGGCGATCAGCCGCTGCTCGGTCGTGTCCCACAAGGTGTCGAAACCGAGCGTCAGCGTCAGATCTTCGAACCCGGGGAGGCCGCGCTCGTAGCTGAGCTTGCCGCCGAACTTGCGGCTGCGGTTTTGCGACTGGTCGAACAGTGTGCCGATCGGCGCGATGCGGATGTCCTGGAAAGTCGCTTGCGTCAGGATTTCGCCGCCGAAGGTGTCGCGGCTGCGGTTGAAGAAAATCTGGCTGACGAAATTGCCACCGCCAAGATCGGTGTCGGTGAGCGACAGTGCGACGCTTTCGGTGCGGTTCTGCGCCGATTTTCCCGGCGGATTGCCGCGCACTGCGCTGGTCGGCAGCCCCGCCGTGCGGTTGCCCGGAACCGCGACATAGTCGCCGTCGCCCTTCAGCTCGAACCGGCTGGCGATCAGGTCGATCCGCGCGCTCGGCGACAGTTCGTAACCGAAGCGGCCGAACAGCGAGAGCGTTTTCGAATCCTGCGTTTCGCCCTGCGTCAGGTTGAGCCCGATCGGGCGGCCCTTGGCGTCGGAAAAGACCCCGCGGATCTCATAGGCCGCACCGACCGTCGCGTCGAACGCCCCCGCCTTGTACTGGACGAGGCCTGCGATCTTGCCGCCCATCCCGGCCTTTGAAAAATCATTGTCGGCGGTGCCTTGCAGCAGTGCGCGGCCGCTGATGCCCTCTTCCTTCGGCGCGCCGACGGTGACCTGGTTGACGATGCCGCCGGTGCCGCCGATCCCCTGCAACGCGTTCGAACCATAGATGAGCTCGACGCGGTCGACGAAAAAGCCGTCGATCGTGAAGCCGTCGCGGCTGCCGTCGCGCAGCGGGGTCGATTGCGGGATGCCGTTGATCGCATAGAGCGGCGAGCGGCCGCGCAGCGTTTCGCCCGCGCCCGAAAGCTTCTGCCGCGTCGGCGAGAAGCTGGGGGTCAGGTTCGCGACCGCGTCGGTCACCGAACCCGCCATCGCAAGCTGCTGGTCGAGCGCGTCCTTGCCGATCACGTCGATCGTCAGCGGCAGCGCGCTGGGCGGTAAGATGGTGCGCGCGGCGGTGACGACGATCGTGCCTTCGCTGTTTGCGGGTCCGGCGTCATCGGCCGGTACGTCCTGCCCGAAGGCGGGCGAGGAAAGCGCCGTGCAAGCAAGAGCGGCGAGGGCAAATTTGCGATTCATTATCAACTCCTGTTGCCGGAGCCGCTAGTGCGACACATTCGCAGATGCAAGGCCTTTTCCCACTCCCCTCCCGCTTGCGGGAGGGGTAGCGAGACTTGCGAACTTGTTCGCTAGTCGCAGCGGGGTGGGTATACTGCGCCGCTGCTGGCCCACCCCTAACCCCTCCCGCAAGCGGGAGGGGGACAGGCCGATCAAAGCGCGCTATCACCCCGGGCATGCGCGAGAAGGAACTGCGTTTCGCCCTGATTTGCTACGGCGGCATCAGCCTCGCCGTCTATATGCACGGCATCACCAAGGAAGTGTGGCGGCTTGCGGCGGCATCGCGCGCTTTTCACGACGGCGGGAAACTGGCGGGCGCGGGCGCGGTCTATGGCGAGCTGTTGACCGAGATCGCGGCGCGCGGCGGCGTGCGGCTTCGCGTCTTCGCCGACATCGTCGCCGGTGCGAGCGCGGGGGGCATCAACGGCATTTTCCTCGCGCGCGCGCTTGCGACCGGCCAATCGCTCGATCCGCTCACCGACCTCTGGCTCGACGATGCCGACGTCGACAAGCTGATCGATCCCGATGCGCGGCCGCTGTCGGCGGCGACCAAATTCTGGGCGGTGCCGATCGCCGGCTGGATGATGAAGAAGCGCGGCAATGCCATCGACCGCACCGTCGGCGAGGGCGCGCAGGACGAGGTGCGCGCCAAGCTG
>NZ_JAKFEM010000010.1:0-92265 GCF_036675685.1 Sphingopyxis sp. | reverse complement strand
AAAGATTTTTCTGAGTTCGTCCAGTGGCGTGCCCATTTTGTGTTCATGCACTTCCGAGCCAGGCACTTAGACAGAATTCTGATAGAAAAGTGTCATGAGGCGCTGAAATATGAGGACCTCTCCGACGACGAGCGGAAAGGTCTTCTAAATCCGATCGAAATGTTCGACGCTATCAGAAGCTGACTTTACCTGCGCGATGAACCACGACCGCTCCCCACCCCAAAGTCGACGCTAGAGCAAAATCGTCATTCGGCGCCGAGCCGCGCGAACCGCATATCGCCCTCGGCGCGGTGGAGAACGACGCCGCGCTCGGTTTTTTCGACGCAGGCATTGTCGAAATCGACCACGCCGACGTCATTCGGAACGATGACGACGCGCAGCTTGCCGCCGTCGGCTTCGGTCAGTTCGTAGCGCGGTGCGAAGATGTCGTAGATCGGCTCGCGCACCTCGACCCAACGCGGGACACGCTCGTCGTCCTCGGGCATCGTCCAGCCATAAACCTGGGTGTAATCCTCGGCCGGATCGCCGCTGTCGAAGCCGATCGTGAAATCGACGCCCGGGATGCCTTTGCCGTTGGGCCAGGTGACGAGCAGGGTGGGGACCGCGCCGTCGACTTCGATCAATGGCCCTTTTTTCATCACGGGCGGCACAGGCTTGGGTTCCGTGGTCAGGCAGATTTGGTTGCCGCGCGCTTCCCACCGACCCTCGGCGCGTTCGTCGAGGGCGCCCGCGGCGAGCATATACTGGAAGCGACCATCTTTACGGATCAACAGGCCGCCGCCGACGTCGGGGCCCTCGGCAAGGCTATATTCGCCGATAAAAGGCGAATCCTGCGCGGCGGCAGGGGCGGCGATCAGGGCGGCGGCGAGGAGCAGGGTGCGCATGAGGGCGACCATGCGTCCGCCGCGGCGCGGACGCCAGCCCCTTTCCACATGTCGCCCCACCTGCTACCCGCCCGCGCCATGTCCCAGAAGCATCCCGACCGCCGCACCTTCGCCATCATCTCGCATCCCGACGCGGGCAAGACGACGCTGACCGAGAAATTGCTCGTCGCCGGCGGCGCGATCCATATCGCGGGCGAGGTCAAGGCACGCGGACAGGCGCGGCGCGCGCGCTCCGACTGGATGAAGATCGAACAGCAGCGCGGGATTTCGGTGACCTCGTCGGTGATGACCTTCGAACATCGGGGGCTGGTGTTCAACCTGCTCGACACCCCGGGGCACGAGGATTTCAGCGAGGATACCTATCGCACGCTGACCGCGGTCGACAGCGCGGTGATGGTGATCGACGCCGCCAAGGGCATCGAGCCGCAGACGCTGAAGCTGTTCGAGGTGTGCCGGCTGCGCTCGGTGCCGATCATCACCTTCATCAACAAGGTCGACCGCGAGGGCCTGCCGCCGTTCGAACTGCTCGACGAGGTCGCCGACCGGCTCGCGCTCGACGTCTGCCCGATGAACTGGCCGGCGGGGATGGGCGGGCAGTTTGAGGGGATTTACGATCTCGTCGATCCGGCGCTCATGGTGCCGGGCAAGGAAGCATCGCGCGAATATGAAGGCGAGCGGGTCGCGGTGGCGGGGCTGGGCGATCCGGCGCTCGCGGCGCGGCTCTCCGGTGACGCGCTCGCGCATCTCAAGGAAGAGACCGATCTCGCCTCGGCGTGCTACGCGCCCTTCGATGTCGATGCCTATCGGAACGGCGATCTGACGCCGGTCTATTTCGGGTCGGCATTGAAGGAATTCGGCGTCGTCGACCTGCTCGCGGCGCTCGCAAACCACGCCCCGGGGCCGCAGCCGCAGCCCGCCGAACCCGCGCCGGTGCAGCCGGGCGACGATGCCGTCACCGGCTTCGTGTTCAAGGTGCAGGCGAATATGAATCCCGCGCACCGCGACCGTATCGCCTTCATGCGGCTGTGCTCGGGCAAGTTCGAGCGCGGGATGCGACTGATGCAGGGCGGGACGGGCAAGGCGATCGCGATCAGCCGTCCGATGCTGTTCCTCGCGCAAGACCGCGAAATGGCCGAGGAAGCGTGGCCGGGCGACATCATCGGCATCCCCAACCACGGCACGCTGCGGGTGGGGGATACTTTGTCGGAGCGGACCGACGTGACGATCACGGGGCTGCCGAACTTCGCCCCCGAATTGCTGCGCCGCGTCGCGCTGGTCGACCCGACCCAGACCAAGAAATTGCGCAAGGCGCTCGACGACATGGCCGAGGAGGGGATCATCCAGGTCTTCTATCCCGAAATCGGCGCGAACATGATCGTCGGGGTCGTCGGCCAGCTGCAGCTCGACGTGCTGATCAGCCGGCTCGATGCCGAATATAAGGTCGCGGCGAAGCTCGAGCAGTCGCCGTGGGACACCGCGCGCTGGATCGCCAGCGACGATGCCGCGGCCTTGAAGGCGTTTCAGGCCGACCATCGCGGCGCCGCGGCAACCGATCGCGACGGTGCGCCGGTGTTCATGGCCAAGGACGCGTGGGAAGTGGGCTATGTGACGCAGCGCCACCCGGCGATCCGCTTTACCGCGACCAAGGAGCGGCGCTTCGCGGTGGCGGGGTAATCAGGACTCGCACAAAGGCACGAAGCCACAAAGATTCCCCTCTCCCCGTTTGTGCTGAGCTTGTCGAAGCACCGTCCTTCTTCTGGCGCCAGAAGGAACGGCCCTTTCGACAGGCTCAGGGCGAGCGGGTTTTAGAGCGTCTTTGTGGCCTCGTGCCTTTGTGCGAGTCAGATCAGGCTCAGCAGGTCGGCGGGCGCCGTCGCTTCCTCCTCGTCATCCTCTTCGCCCTCGAACTTGCTGAGCGTCACGCCGAGCAGGCGGATGCCCTGTTCGGTCGGGAGCAGAGGCGCGAGGATCGCTTCGCCCGCCGCCAGTAGCGTAGTACCGTCGAGGATGGGCGCCGCGACCGATTTCGCCCGCGTGATCGTCCTGAAATCGGCGTAACGCAGCTTCAGTGTCACGGTGCGTCCGCGCGCGCCCTTCTTCGCCGCGCGGTCCCACACCACGGTGCAGACATGCGCGAGCGCCTCGCGGATTTCGGTGTCGGTGATCAGGTCGTTGAAGAAGGTGCGCTCGCCGCCCAGCGATTTGAGCGGTCGGTTCGACTTGACGCGGCGATGGTCGATCCCGCGCGCCAGATTGTAGAGCCACTCGGCGCTGTTGCCGAAGTTTTCGGCCAGCCACATAGGGTCTTTTGCCGCGAGGTCGGCGCCCGAAAACACGCCGAGCCCTTCCATCTTTGCCGCGGTCACCGGGCCGATGCCGTGAAAGCGGCGGATTGACAGCGTCTGGACGAAGGCCGCGCCGCGGCCCGGCGGGATGACGGTCAGGCCGTCGGGCTTGTTCTGGTCCGACGCCAGCTTGGCGATGAACTTGTTGTACGAGACGCCGGCGGAGGCGGTGAGGCCGGTTTCTTCGCGGATGCGCCGGCGGATCAGCCTCGCGGTCGCGGTCGCGCTGCCGAGGCGGGCCTTGTCCTGGCTGACGTCGAGATAGGCCTCGTCGAGCGACAGCGGTTCGACTTCGTCGGCATAGTCGTGGAAGATCGCGCGAATCTGGTGCGATACCTCGCGATAGGCGTCGAAACGCGGCGGCACGAAGATAAGGTCGGGGCATTGGCGTTTCGCGGTGATGCTGGGCATCGCCGAGCGCACCCCGAACTTGCGCGCTTCATAACTGGCCGCGGCCACCACGCCGCGCCGCGAAGAGCCGCCGACCGCGACGGGCTTTCCGCGCAGCGCCGGATTGTCGCGTTGTTCGACCGACGCGTAAAAGGCATCCATATCGACATGGATGATCTTGCGGACCGGTGCGTCCGTGGCATCCTCGGCCGGTGGGTCGTCGCCGTCTTGCACGGGTGCAGCATATCATGTTGCCAAGATGTTCTCAATGCCGCGTCGCGTGGCGCCCACGGTCGTGCTTGACGGCGGGCGGTCAAAATGGCAATCGCCGCCGACCTTGGAGATGCGGGTATAGCATAGTGGTAATGCTCTAGCCTTCCAAGCTAGCTAGGCGGGTTCGATTCCCGCTACCCGCTCCAAGGGCCTGTTTCAGGCCGTCCCAACATCTTTACAATCCGAAAAAAACGGCGGTATTCTGCCATTTATCGGCTCACGACGTTTTGCTCCATCTCAGGGCAGCTCTCCAAAGTGGGGGCCTAGTAGGGGCCGATTCAAGCTCTCAGTCCCCTCGTTTGGGGGCCTCGGATTGAAGGATCGGACATGCAGTTGACAGACGCCGCCGTTCGCCAGGCGAAGCCCAAGGACAAATCCTATAAAATGGCGGACAGTCAGGGACTCTACATTCAGGTCATGCCGTCGGGCAGCAAGCACTGGAAGATGAAGTATCGATTCGCCGGCCGCGAAAAGAAGCTGAGTTTCGGCGAATATCCTCGGGTTTCCCTTCGCGATGCGCGCAACCTTCGCGACGAAGCGCGCAATCAGATCACGAAGGGCATTGATCCGTCCCTCGAAAAGCGCCGGAATCGGCTTCGTGGGCATGTCGCGGCCGGGAATAGCTTCAGCGATATCAGTCGTGAATATTGCGACAAGCGACGCCGCGATGGCGACAAGGCATGGGCGCCATCGACCGCGAAGAGGTGCGAATATCTTCTGAGCCTGCTGGACAGCTCGATTGGCAAAATGCCCATCGACGAGATCGAGCCAATCGATGTGCTTGCGGCGGTTCGAAAGATCGAAGCTAAGGGGAAACTGGAGAGCTCGCGGCGGACGATGCAACTCGCTGGCGCGGTCTTTCGCTATGCCGTTGCGTCGGCCCGCCTGAAGTCGGATCCGACCCGCGACCTGCGCGGAGCGCTCATCAATCCCACCGTTACACATTATGGCGCGATCACGGATGCAAGTCAGGTTGGACCGCTTTTGCGTGCCATCGACGCGTACAAGAGCCAGGGCATGACCGATTGGGCCTTGAAGCTGGCGCCGCACGTGTTCGTGCGTCCGGGAGAGTTGCGCAGCGCCCAGTGGGAGGAATTTGACCTCGAAGCCCGCGTCTGGACCATTCCCGCCGAGAAGACCAAGATGCGCAAGCCGCACCATGTGCCGCTGTCTCGCCAATCTGTCGAGCTGGTCGAACAAATCCGGTCGATTACCGCGCCATGGAGCTATATTTTTCCGTCTTTATGGTCGCGGAAGCGCCCGATGTCCGACAACACGCTCAATGCCGCGCTCAGGCGGATGGGCTACGCCAGTAGCGAAATGACGGCGCACGGTTTTCGGGCGATGGCCAGCACGCTCCTCAATGAATCCGGCAAATGGTCCTATGATGCGATCGAACGCGCGCTGGCGCATGGCGACAACAATCGGGTGCGCGCGGCCTATCATCGCGGCGCGCATTGGGAGGAGCGCGTTGCCATGGCGCAATGGTGGTCCGACTATCTCGACGAAAGGCGGGCCGATGTTGGTCAAAAGGGCGACGAGGGATCAGCGCTTTCAGCGGCGCCGGAAATCACATCCTCAAGTTCGGGCAGTGTTGTGATCAATCATGATCTTGGATGGCGGCGATCGCGCGGCCGTCGCTAGGATCACAACTCGCGATCAAGCTGTTTGCTGGAATGTTGCCACACGCCTTGCATAAGTCAGGATTTGTTCCTATGAATGATTATATACAAATTCATTCAGGAGAATGGTGTGGCAACGCAGCTCGCCTCGCAGGCGGATCAGGGCAGGGTGCTCTCGGAAGCTGTCGCGCGCGTCGCGGCGTGCTGGAAATTGACCAACGACCAATTGGGCGCGGTTGTCGGCATTTCTGCCGCTACCGCGTCGCGTCTGCGTTCGGGCAGCTATCAGCTTCAACGATCCGAAAAGGCGTTCGAGCTCGGGCAATATCTGGTCCGGCTGTTTCGCAGTCTCGACGCCCTTATGGGAAGCGACGATGCCGCGTCGATGTCCTGGCTGAAATCCGAGAACATCGATCTGGGCGGCAGGCCGATCGACTTGATCCGCTCCATTCGCGGCCTGAGCGACGTCGCCGACTATGTCGATGACTATCGCGCCCGAGTCTGAGCAATCGCCGAAGCCCGAGCATTTTCGCGCCTATCGCGGAAAGCTCTGGCGGATCGTCGAGGCGCAGCATCGCATTTCCACGAACCGCCTTGCCGCCGATGCCGACGATCAGGCTTTGCTCGAACAGCTGGTAGAAGAGGTGAAGCCGAGCCTGCCTGTGGCGGCCCGCCATCTCCACTATTTGCTCGCCACCCCGTTTCGCTATGGGCACATGAGCAGTTCGAGGTTCCGTCGTGCCGCCGAGAAGCCGGGCATTTTCTATGCTGCGGAGTCCGTCGCCACGGCGATCGCCGAGACGGCTTACTGGCGGCTTCGTTTTTACTCGCGATCGCCCGGATTCCAGCCGCCGAACACAACTGTCGAGCATTCGGCGATCAGCGTGACCGTCGCGATGGATCGCATGCTCGATCTATGTGCGCCGCCTTATCTCGAAGCTGCTTCTCTATGGATGGCGCCCGATGACTATTCCGCCTGTCAGCTGTTTGCTGCCGAGGCGCGTGGGATCAATGCGCAGGCGATACGTTATGCTTCGGTCCGCGATCGCGAGCACCGGGCCAATGTTGCGATATTCGACCCATCGGTTTTTCGCGATCCTGCGCCGCGAAATGCGCAAACATGGCATTTCCGGTATGAGCAGGGGGCGTTGACCGCGTTCGGCGCATTTCCATCGAAGGAGCGGTTCGGCTTTCGTCGATCGGACTTTGGGCTCTGAGAGCGTGGCGCTTGTCCAAGATTTTCCCGACATCCCGCAAAGCCTGTTCGTTTAGGATCTAAGCGGCTACAGCCATGACACAAGTTGCTGTGTGAATTTGGGGGTTAGGTGCCGATACTCGATTGGATGACGCGCGGTGATGATGTTCGCGCGGCGGCGGGGGTTCCGTATCGGCTGCTGGACGCAGTGCCCGCGTTGGATGGCGGCAACGCGACCTCCGAAAACATGCTTATTCAGGGTGACAACCTTGACGCGCTGAAGGCGCTGCTTCCCTATTACAAGGGTGCGGTGAAGTGCATATATATCGATCCGCCCTACAACACGCGGTCGGCCTTCGACCAATACGATGACAACTTGGAGCACAGCCAGTGGCTCGCGATGATCTATCCGCGCCTGGTGCTGCTGCGCGACCTGCTGGCGGAAGGCGGTAGCATCTGGGTGTCGATTGACGACAACGAGGGCCATTACCTCAAGGTGATCATGGACGAGGTTTTTGGACGTGCCAATTTCGTCGCCAACGCAGTATGGCAGAAGCGATACTCCCGCGAGAACCGCGGTGCGATCGGCGACGTGCATGAATATATCGCTGTGTATGCCAAATCACCGGAGCGCTTCAAATTAGAGCGAAACCTAATTCCGCTCGATGAGAAGCAAGCCAAGATCTACAAAAACCCAGAAAACCCGAGGGAAACCGATCCTTCCAAGCGTTGGCGCGGCCTACCCATGACTGCTCAGGGTTTTCGACCGAACCAAATGTATGAGATTGTCGCCCCAAACGGGCAGACGCACCGACCTCCCGAGGGACGCTGCTGGTCGATGATTGAAAATGAATTCAGAAAGCTGGAAGCGGCCGGTCGCATTTATTGGGGTCGAGATGGGACCGCCCAGCCGAGCGTCATTCGATATTTATCAGAGGTTGAAGGCCTCGTGCCATGGACATGGTGGCCCCACGAAGAGGTTGGTCACACCGATGAGAGCAAGAAGGAAGCCAACGCGCTGTTTGGTGCGGATGTAAGTTTTGGCACTCCGAAGCCGGAACGTTTGGTGCAGCGTATCCTCCACATCGCCAGCAATCCCGGCGACCTCGTGCTCGACAGCTTCCTCGGTTCCGGCACTACGGCTGCGGTTGCGCACAAGATGGGGCGGCGTTGGATCGGTATCGAGATGGGAGACCACGCCGTGACCCACTGCAAGCCCCGCCTCGACAAGGTTATTGCCGGCGAACAGGGTGGCGTATCCGAACCGGTGGGTTGGACTGGCGGCGGTGGCTATCGCTTTTACCGTCTCGGCGCGGCGGTATTCGACGCCGACGGTCAGATCACGGCGGATATCGCCTTCGCGACTCTCGCGGCGCACATCTGGTTCAGCGAGACCGGCACCCCTCTGACCGGCGCAGCTGACACACCCCTGCTGGGCGTGCATGAAGGCATCGCTTATGCGTTGCTTTATAACGGCATCTTGGGCGACCGGTCGGTCAGCGGCGGCAATGTTTTGACGGCTACGTTGCTCGGGCGGCTACGTGAGGAGAGCCGCTGGGATGGACCGATGACGGTCTATGGCGAATGGAGCAAGCTAGGTGCGGCGCGACTGGCAGACGCAGACGTGACGTTCAAGCAGACGCCTTATGATGTGAGGGCGCGCTGATGGAATTGAAGGATTATCAGCTCCGCGCGCTGGACGCACTGAGGACCTTCCTCGACCAAGCGGCAATCCGCAATCATGCCCACGCTTATACGGCCGCCTGCGCAGTGGGCCAACCGGGCGCCTATGCTGCGACCTATTCCCCGTTATCTGGGCTGCCGGACGTTCCCTATTGCTGCCTTCGTCTGCCGACCGGCGGCGGCAAGACCTTGCTCGCCGCCCATGCAATCGGCGTGGCGCGGGACACCTATCTCGCCCGGCGTTTCCCGGTTGTGCTATGGCTCGTCACTTCAACCACCATTGCGGAGCAAACGCTGGGCGCGCTCAAGAAGGTGAGCCATCCCTATCGGCAAGCTTTGGAAACGGCCTTTGGTGGTGCTGTGCGCGTCTATGGCATCGATGAGCGAAGGCAGCTTCGCCCGCAAGACATGGCGGATGCGACGACCGTGATCGTTTCGACCGTGCAGGCGTTCCGGGTGCGCAACGCCGAAGATCGCAACGTTTATCTCGACGACGAGGAACTGGAACCGCACTTTGCCACGCTTCCTACCAGTGCCGATGTCGCCCGGCACGAGGATGGGCCGCGCCGGGGCAAGCCGATCGCCAGCTTTGCCAATCTGATGAAGTTGCATCGTCCGCTGGTGATCGTCGATGAGGCGCATAATTTCACCTCGACCCTTTCCGGTGAGACGATGGCACGTATCGCGCCCGCCGCCGTGGTGGAGTTTACGGCGACACCTGTGCGCTCGAACGTCATCGTGTCCGCCACTGCCGCCGAGCTGAAGGCGGCGGACATGATCAAGCTGCCGATCCACCTTTCGCAGCATGGCAGCTGGCAGCAGGCGATCGCACACGCAGTCGATAATCGTGCATGGCTTGAAGGCATTGCCGTCCGTGACGGCGGCGGAATTCGGCCCATCGCACTCTATCAGGCGCAGCCGGCGCGCGAAGGCGCCGAGGCTACCGTGGATGTCGTCAAACGCCACCTGATCGAAGATTGCCGTATTCCAGAGGACCGGATCGCGGTGGCGACCGGCAACCAGCGTGAGCTAGACGGTATCGACCTATTCGATCCGGCCTGCACGATTGAGCACGTCATCACCGTCGATGCCTTGAAAGAAGGCTGGGATTGCTCCTTCGCCTATGTGTTCTGTTCGCTTGCTAGCGTTCGCAGCGGCGGCGCCGTGGAGCAGTTGCTCGGCCGCGTGCTGCGCATGCCGTTCGCAAGGCGACGCTCGTCAGAGGAACTGAACCGCGCCTACGCCCATGTATCCGAGCGCAACTTCTTTGATGCAGCCGAGGGCTTGAAAGATCGGCTGACCGAAATGGGCTTCGATGAGCGCACCGCGCTGGAGGCGATCGTCGAACAGCCCGAGACCTTCGAGTGGCGTGAGGACCAATCGCTGTTCACGCGGCCGGAGTTGCCCGTGCTGCACGTCCGGGACCGGCCCGATCAGAGCAATTGGACCCTCGAGATGGTCGCTGCAACCCGGATGGCCGATGACGGAGCAGGTGGAGTTACGATCACATTCGATACGTCGGCACCGGACGATGTGCTCCGCGAAGTAGCCACAGCGGTTGCAAGCGCCGAGGCCACGCCGACGACAGCGGTGGAGGCTTTTATTGCCCGTCGCGCGGAGTCTCTGTCGCCTGCTGAGCAGGGCGAGATGCTGACTTTGCCCCGGCTGGCGATTGAGCGGGACGGGCAGCTCGAAATCGTCTTCCCCGAGACGCTTGTCGATGTGGGAGGCTGGGATCTGCGACAGGTTGACACAAGCCTGCCCGGCTTTGCGTTAACCGAGCGCCCCGACACATTCGAGATGGATGTGGATGGCGATCAGGTGGTCTACAATCGCATCGACGCCGCCGCCGAATTGGCGCTCGATGACGCGACCGATTGGGACGTGGCGGCACTGTCTCGGTGGCTCGATCGCACGACGCGCCAGCGCGACGTGTCCCAGCCAATATTCCTCGAATATTGCCGGCGCGTTGTGGAAGGTGTCGTGGAGCGGATCCCGTTGGCGCAGCTCGTGCGCGGGAAATTTGCGCTGCGAAGGGCGATCATCGCAAAAATCGTTCAGCAACGCCGCGAAGCGGGCATGCGGGGCGTGCAGCTGCTGATGACCGATATCGCGCCTGTCCTTGCCTTGGGTGAAAACGGCTTCAGCTTCTCAAAGGCTGGCTATGATCCGCGCACGCCCTATTCGGGGCCGTGGCGACCCCGGAAGCACCTGTTCTCGCAAGTCGGCGACCTTAGGCATGGCGGTGAAGAATGGAAGGCCGCCGTTCAAATCGACGATCACGATGCCGTCAAACACTGGGTTCGGAACGTGGATCGCACGGCATGGTCCTATTCGCTGCCAACCTCGACCGACCTGTTCTACCCGGATTTCGTCGCGGAGCTGGTGGATGGCCGCAAGCTGATCATCGAATATAAAGGTGCCGATCGCACCGATAATGCGGATAGTCGCGAGAAGAAGAACATCGGTGCGCGGCTTCAGGAGGTAAGTGAGGGCAAAGTTGTCTTCCTTTGGGCAGAGCTTGATCGCGGTGGCGGTGTGGCGCGGCAAATCGACGCGGCGATTGGGTAAGGGGGCAGAATGGACAAGTTGAACCGCAAGCAGATCCACGCACGTGCCCGCGAAATTCTCGAGGAGCATTCTGGCGGCATCCGCTGGGGCGAAATCCTGAAGCTGATCCACGCCGACGCGCCGGACACGCCGCCAAATAGCATTCACGGTGCCATCCAGGTGCTGTTTCAGAGCTCGGACGATATCGTAAAGGTCGCCCGCGGCACCTATCAGCTGTCGAAGTTCGTAGATGAGGACGCTGCGGAGGCCATCGCCGCCGACGCGGCCGTTGCGACCGCGCCCGTCGTTCCGGTAAAGAATGGTGCCGTTCAGGAAGCACTGGCCGAGCAGGACTTCTACGCGAGCTTCGCGGAATGGCTCGAAGAGAACGACGAGGTCACAGTCGCCGGTGCACTCGGCGGGAGCAGCCTTGGCGGGAAGTGGGGCACTCCCGACGTGATGGGCGTCCTAAAGCCTCGCGCCCAAGACATGTTCAAGTTCGAACCCCAGATTGTAACCGCCGAGATCAAGGCGACCCCTAGCCAGCCCGTCGTCGCCTTCGGGCAGGCGGTCGCCTATCGGCTGTTCTCGCACAAGAGCTACATCGTCGTTCCGCGCACCACGAGCAGCGATGACATGAATCGGTTGAAGTCTCTGTGCAGCATCCACGGCGTCGGCTTGGTCGTCTTCACCTTGGATAAGAGCGAGCCGGATTATGGTGTGATCGTGCTGCCCGCCGTGGCTACCCCGGATATGTTCTATGTGAACAGCATGCTGGACCGATTGAAGGTGAGCGAGCCGAGCCTCCTGAACCGATTGTTTTGAGACCGAAAGTGGCCGTCTGCCTGTCCGGTTCTAGGCACAGAAATTCGGGAAGCTGACATACGCGCAGACCAGTGAGACGGTCAGGAGCCGCCAAAAAAGCCGACGTTTGCCAGGTCAAATCCACTTCTTGAAGCGGCCATCCGTTCATCTGCGAATGGAATCTTAGGAGTGACGCGAACTGGCAGTGAAAGGACCGGCAGATAGCGAAACGACAAAACTGCGGCGCCAAGAATATCAAGCAATCACCCGCTCACCGGTTTGAGCCGATCAAGCATATGTAACCTCCTTTTGTATTGGCAGAAAATTTTGTATGGACCGTTGTATGATATCTTGAGGGGAGGGTAATTTGTGTCTGTTCTCGACATCCCGCTTCGCAAAATTTTACAGTTGTTCTACGCAGAGCATAAGTTACGACGCTCGATCCTGAAAGATGATATTCGGCTTGATCTCAAAAAAGAAGCTGGCGGCACGAGAAGTCAAGGAGGGGATTTCTACCTTCCCTTCTGGTCAGATGTAAAAAAGCACATTTCTGATATTGCGGACCTGAACGAACTCACGGCCGCTCGCATGGAATCAAACAGAAATTTTAAGCGCTTATATCCGCTACTGAGAGATGGTGTACTCGATCTTCTCAATGAAAAGTTACGTTGGTCCAATGAGCCCCTAGAGATCGTTCCCCAAAGCGTGCACGGCAGCCTGAAAATTGAAGAACTGGGTGGCTTAATTCGTATACGAGACGCGATTCATGCACGCGTAAGAGAAAAATATACGCGCGTCGTATATCCTTACTTCAGCGAAGAGCCCGCGCTCACCGATGAAGGGGGAAGGCTGGGGTTGTGGGCGATGCAGCAAGCCCTCAAAAAACTTGACCCAAATGACATGCGCATCATCGACCCTCTTCGCCGGGCATTCTTCTCTCCAGAAATGACGCCACTGAGAGGCGATGAGGAGATGGTTTTTCATGAAAGGTATAGGTCGCTGATCAAAGAATGGGAGCGCCTTAAGGGGGAATGAGATTTCATACCACTTCGCCAACAAAGGAGACGTTCACGATGCATTGCGCGGCTGTCAAAACCGGTCCTTCATACTGCGAAATGAGCGGCTTACTAACTCACTTCGATGCAGACCCAAGTGGGCTGGCTCTGCCGGTGCCACGTGGGGGGGGGCTAGGGTTTGTCAGTCAATCGTAAATGCATGTGTCGGCGCTCGCGGTCCGTAATCGTGCTGCCCATTTCCAGGGGGCCCTCAGTCATGTTTCCACAGAAGCTCTTATGAGGCGTGTTGTAGAATGCTCGAAGTATGAAATTGACGAAAGTATAGGGGGTTAGAGGGCCGGATACAGGAACTCGGCAATTCTTGTATTGGCCGATCGTCAGGTGTGATGCTGGATGATCGTAGTCGACGCTAGAGCGGGGGTCGAAATCAAATCGAAGCGGAACGGTGACGACGTTGCGATCCACGACCTCGGCGAAGAGGACATCCTCTTCATATATCTCGGGTTCGTTTTGATACTCCAGCAAGTCAGGTGAAGGAAAGAAGGCGAGACGATGCTTGGTCATTTCTTCGCCTTCAAAGCGGTAGAGTAACTGCATTACAGCACCATCAGGGAATTTGATATTGAATGCCCGCTTTTCCTTCAGGACGGCATAGGCATCTGGATAAGGAATGTTCTTGAGCGTGATGGATAGATCTTCAGTACCTCCGAATCCGATGTTCGTAACCCCTGCCTCAGTGTTGAGTGTAGGAAAATTCTGATCAACGCTGAGACTGGCTGAGATTAAATCGGCGGTAAGCCGTGAAATCTCCTTTTGGAGGTCCTTCGGAGACATTCAGACGTCCTTCAAAAGATATTCCCGAAGCTTCTCGACGGTCTCCGGAGGAAGATCCTCCAACAAAACTTTGCCTTCATCCATGTCTTTTAAGAGACGGGAGAGATTTTTTGATCCACTTTTCGCCGCGCGCTCCTCAGATACGGTTCGATCGCGATTTACGACCTTGAGAAATTTACGAGTTTCCGCATCAGGATAGGTAAAGTTCAGTTCAAAATCGTTTGAACGAATTCGATCAAACTCCTCGCGAAGCTTGGTCATCTGAGGCCCGAATCCACAAATCTTTACCCAAGCCTTGCTTCTCGTAATGGCTGTGAAGAGCTGATTGCGAACGCGAGCGACGTTGTAAGGTGTTCCGAAGCAATCTTGCGCATTGATCACATAAACCATTCCCGCCTCGTTGCCCTTTGCGCGGAAGATGCCAGTGAATGCTACAGACTCGCCATCGCTGCGGAAGAAGACATCGCTTGAGGTGTCAACGCCAGCTAAATGCGATTGAATGCCCTTCTCAAACAGCATGCGCCTCGGAATTGCGACATTTGCTTGTGTGGAAATCGGATCGGGGTTGATGACGATGATATCTTCGTGCTTCAACTGATCCGTAGTCAGGTTTCGCTCAATTTGCTCAACCAACCATTGAGCTTGCTCTACATCATTCGCGAACTCGACAAACTCGATTAAGCTATCCACGCTGCTCGGTAGTTCAAGAAAGGGGGGGCTGGAATCATCTGTACGAGCGAGCGACACGGCTTGACCGTCATCAAGAGTGCCAGCCTTAACCTCGTAACCTACCTCCTGCCACAGGTCTGATCGATCGAACATCTGCACCAGACCTGTTCCGGTCTTGGGGTCAACGTCGCGATAAATTCCGAAGCCAAGCGCATGTGCCGTCGCTAACACGGGCCGGGAATTGCGGTAGCACTTCTCCAGAATTATGTCTTCGCTTGGCTTTCCCTGCGCTGGCGGGGAAAATCGTACATTAGGTGAGCCGTCTGCCTTGCTACCGAAAATTTCCTCTGGAGGAGGAAGGCTGGCCTCGGTAAGTGATTGCAATTCGTCATAGGCATAGACAAGGCGGCGAGGCTCGCGAAGCGATAGATAGCAGAGCTGCAAGAAGTTCGGATGAAAGTCTTGCGCCTCGTCTACGAGGATAGTGTCAAAGATTGGCTTTGGTTTTGGCGCGCCTTCAAGGGCCAGCGCCGTCACCTGTTTGAAAGCTTCATTGAACCCAAAGCGGCTCTTCGCCTGGCCAAAGTTCCAATACTCTATCTGGTTTACGAGACAGAATTGAAAATACACGCCCGAATTGTCCGGGCCGCCAGGCCCACCCCAGGCATTGATGACCTGAAGATTATCCCAATCTGGCCGTTCGTTGGTTTGCTGGAAGACGAAAACCTCGATTAGCTCTTTGAACTGGGTTTTGAGCGACCTCGCATTGAAAGTGACAGCAATTTTCCAATCGGGATGCTGCACATGCAGATACGCCGCCTTGAGGGCGAGAATGATCGTCTTTCCGGACCCTGCAAGCCCGCGGATCCTTTGGACGCCCTCAACTGTTTCAATCACTGCTCTGCTCTGTCGAGCGTCCAAGTTAGCAATTGAGTCTTCCAAGGCTTTAAGCAAGGCACCTCGCGTATTCAAAGCGGGGGCTTCGCGTTTGCGTCGAGACTTACGAATGGATTGAATAGATTGAATGACTGATAGCGCGGATTTGAAGAGGTTCGAATGATCCCATTTGTATGATTTGAGGATTTCTAGGAGGTAGTCGTCCGTACAGGCGATAGGGTACCTATCGATCCCGTTTTTTCCAGCCATTGGAGCGTAAGTGACGACTTGTGGAACGGCCAGCAGATGCCTGCCGTCCATCAACTCTTTATGGAGCCGGAACCTCGCTTCAAGTGCGTTCGCGTAGGTATCCTGGGCAGCCTCGAATCCCTCTGCAGAGTCCTGCTCGATGATCTGAAAGAGTATAACTCCTCTCTCAGGACTGATCCAAAGGGCGTCGACGGAAATGACATCCACCAAATTGGCCAAAACCGGGTAACCAATGTAAAGAACGCCTTCTCCTGGGAAATTTGCTTCGATGAGTTTCGCCACCGCCTGACTGGCAACCGGCTTCTCCGTGCTTCCCCAAATTACATCAGTCATAAATACCTTAGGTTACAGATTTCCGGGTTCTGAACTCTTCTCAACTCGATGTCGATTGGCCGAACCAATCGGCGGAGAAAAGCGATATACGTTAGCCTTGGCGAAACCAAGGCGTTTCGCGATTTGAGCAGGCCGCAAACCTTCTTTCTTCAATTCCGACTACTGATCCATCGAAGCTCCTCGGACGATCCTTGTGGCCTCCCGCCGCCTTGGCTTTTCAAACCCTTCCCGATGTCGTTCCCGCGGGATGTCCGCAAGCGAGCGTGAAGCTCACACGCCGACTAGCCGTGCGGAATGTCCGCTATCTTTTTGCTGCAGTCTAGAAGCTGTCGTTCCGGATCGTCCAACGTTGCGGTCGTTCTCGTGAGAGTCACACGACGTCCGCTTTCGGTCTGTGCTCCAGATTGGATTGAAGGTCTGAAACCGGGCGCGATGCAGAACCTATACGCGTCCGTCGGGGCTGCCGATTTCGATCGAACAGGGCACCGTATTCTTTCGGCGCTGCGCCTTCTCGTAACACGCGTCGATGACCTTTTCATTCTCACGGTAGAGATCGGAAAGGCGAGATAGCGCCCTCCAGCTTTCCGGGTCGGCCACTTGCATGAGGTGGGCGCCGGCACTCCACATATCGCGGGACAGCAGATTGGCCGCACGCTGTTCGGGCCAGTGCCAGCTTTCGGGCGCCGCCCGGCTGACCGCCGAGGGGACCGTGCATCCGGCAAAGAAGGCGAGGATCGCCGCTATCCCGGCGCCGATGGCCACCCATTTATTCTGTTCATCGCGAGTCCGCGCCGCACCGAGCCTGCGTTCGAGCAAGCGACCCACGGTTTCCAGCTGATGCTGCGCGCTCTGCCATTTGGCGTGATCGTCCGAACGGACGTGCTCGCCCGCTACCTTAATCTGCTCGGCGATCCGTTCCGGGGTGAGCGACAGACCAGGCCGCTCGGTGAGCGTGGCAAAGACCTCGCGCGCCTTCCGCCAGCTTTGGTCGATCCGGGCAAGATCCTCGCTATAGTCACGCCCGACGAGCTCGTCTTGGCGAAGACCGAACCGGTCGAACGCAGCGGTGAGGGTGGATATGCGTCCCGACAGCCGTTCGAAGGCTTCGTCGAGGGCGATGTTTTCGGGGTCGGTGTTGCTCATGCGGGCAGCTTAAATCCCTAATCCGCGGGAACGCGAGGGGCGGAGATGTTCCTGGAGCGCATGAGACAGGCTACTTGTCTCGACGCGCGGAAGCCCAAGCTCGCGGGTGCGATTTCGGAGCAGCGACTCGAGCTGCGGGTCGCGGTGCAGGCTCCTCGCCATGTCATTGAGGTTCGCCTCGATCCGCTTGGCGTCGGCATAGTCATGGTTGCCCTTATGATGTCGCAGCTGTCTGGCTTGCGCCTGCCATTCGGCAACGAAGCGGTCGGCGCGCGCCGGCGCGTCGAGCCGCAGCTCCCGCTCGGCGCGCATCGCCTGCAACGCGCGCTGGGTCCGCCCGTTCGCCGCTTCACTCAGTAAGGATGGATCGCTTCGCAGCGCGGCCGCCAGATCTTTGGCGCCGTCCGCGTGCAGGGCATCGAGATCGCGCGTCGCTGCCGCGAGGCTATTGCGCTGATGGATGACGGGCGACAGCCCCTTCGCCCGCATCGCGGCGATATCCTGTTCGGCGCGCGCAAATCGCTCGACGGCTTTGTCGAGCGCCGACCGCGCCGGCCCTGCTTCGAGCGCGCGCGCGTTGATGCGGACGGTTCTGGGGCGATCGCCACGCTGCGCCGCTGTGGAATCTTCGCCGAGGGCCTCGATCGCGACGGTGGGGTTCAGCTTCAGGCCAGCGAAGATGCTGCGCCTGGGCGGGGCGGTCGGCTCCGTTTCCCTCACCCGGTAGTCGCTCGCCATATCCTTGCCCCGCTCGCGCGATGCGGCGCGAACGAGCGTCGACTGATTGGCAAAATCGTCGCGGCCATAATATAGATCGACCTGCTCGCGATGCCTGGACAGCGCGACGTAAGTCGAATGGCTGTCTACCCCCGGCGTCGCGAGCACTTGCGCCCGGTCGACGGTCATCCCCTGCGCCTTGTGAATCGTCGCCGCATAGCCGTGATCGACGTGGGCATAATCCTTCAAATTGAAAGCAACGTTGCGGCCGTCGTCGAGCATCACGCCCATGCGCATCGCGTTGACCGCCTGGACGGTGCCGAGCGAGCCGTTCTTCACGCCAAGGCCGCGCTCGTTCTTCAGGAACATGATGCGGTCGCCCGGCGCAAAGTGGCGCGCGCCGCGTTCAACATTGATCCGGGTATCCGGACCGAGCGCCCCGCTCGCACGCATCCGTTCGCGCGCCTCTTGGTTTAGCAGTCCTACTTCATCATTTGTGTGGGTCAGGATAACCCGGCTCGCAGCGGGATACTGCTGGCGATCGCGATCCCACGCATCGACCAGCGCGGAGCGCGCGGCGGTGCGGGTATCGGCAGCGTGGACATGTCCTGCATCAGCATAGCGCCCGATCGCCTCGCCGGTCCGTCCCGTGGCAAGTTCACGCGTCGCATCGCGCTGCCATTCTTCCTGCTGACGTCGGATCGCCGTGATTTCGACGGCGCCGTGGCGTTCGGCCGCGGCGCGGAACGCGGCGCCCGCCTCGATCGCCTGGAGCTGCTCGGGGTCGCCTACGAGGACGACCTTCGCGCCTTGGCGTTCGGCTTCAGACACGACGCGTTCGAGCTGCCGCGTGCCGACCATCCCGGCCTCATCGATGACGAGGATGTGCTTGCTCGTCAGCCGTTCGCGATCATCCGCCCACTGATGTTCGAGGCTGGCGAGCGTTCGCGAAGCAATCCCCGAGCCCTGCTCCAGTCCCTCGGCGGCGATGCCCGACAGTGCCGCGCCCTGCACCTCGTAACCCGCGGCTTCCCATGCCTCGCGCGCAACGCCGAGCATCGCGCTTTTACCGGTGCCGGCATAGCCGATGACGTTGCTGATCCCGCGCGAACTCGCGACATGTTCGAGCGCGCCGCGCTGCTCGGCGGAGAGATCGAGTCCGCGTCCCGCAGCGAGCGCGAGCGCCCGTTCACGATGGCGATCGGCAACGCCGTGATTGCGCCGCGCATCGAGCGTTGCGGTCGCGCGTTCGAGCCGCTGCTCGGTCTTGATCATCGCGCGCGAGGTGAAGCGATCCTCGCCGCGTCCGTCCTTGCCCAGCGCGACCAGCTCGGGCGATGATTTCACCGCCGACATTACCGCATCGAACTGCTCTTTGCCGTCGCTGTGGCGGTGCGCGAACATCGCGAGCTCGCGGTTGGTAAACGTGGCCTGCCGATGGGTGATCGCGTCGAGCGCGATCGATGGGTTGGCGATGATCTTGTCGCCGTTCGAGCGAGCGATCTCGATATGCTCGTCCGCGCGATTGGCTTCGAGCCCCTGCGCGGCCATGCGCGACGCCGCCGGGCCGATCTTGTGCTGCGGTTCGAGATTGATGCCCTGCGCTTCCAGGGTGCGATGATCGACGCGCGCATCGATGTCGAGCGCGGCAAGGCGTTCATTGACATGATCGGCCCAGGCTTCGCGCCAATGGGTCAGCAGTTCGGCGCGGTTCCAGTCGCGGACCTTCGCGCCAAAGCTGGCCGCGCCGTCGTCGCCGATCCGGATCTCGCGCATTGTCAGCATGACATGCGCGTGCGGCTTGGCGAGCCCGTCGGCGCCGATGTCCCAATGGACGTTGAGATCGGCGATCATACCGCGGTCTACAAACTCTCGCTGAACGAAGTCGCGGGCTAGCTCGATGCCTTGTTCTTGGGTCATCTCGCGCGGGATGGCGAACTCGATTTCTCGGGCGAGCTGCGCGTCTCTGCGGATCTCGATCGCCTCGACGTCATTCCACAGTCTTTCTCGGTCGCGCCATTTTTCGGGCGCGTGCTCTGAGAGCAGGATCTCGCTGTGGACGACGCCGGCCTTGTTCGAAAAGTCGTGACTGCGACCGAGCCGCTCGTCGTGCAGGCGATCGGCCGAACGATAGGCCGCCGCGGCGACTGCGCTGCTGCCGACCGCGCGCGAAATGACTTTTGCCGAGAAATGGTAGATCGCCATGACGGCGTACCATTTACAGCAAAACAAGCACGTCGGCACGACGTATAAGCGCGCCCTCACACGATTTTATCGCGCTCGGGATCGGGACATCTCAAGCGATTTCAACGTATTGTCGCCGCGCGCCACTTGGCATAGCTGGTTCGTCCAACTCTATCACACGGAAGGACAGATGATGCGCAGACCCCGCGATTTCGACGCCGAACTCCAGGCGCTCACCGACAAGGCCAAGGCGCTAAAAACGAAGAAACAAGGTCAGCTCGGCGAACTGGTGATCGCAGCCGGTGCCGATGCGCTATCGATGGAGCAGCTTGCCGGCGCGCTGATCGACGCCGCCGCCGCAGACGCGGCGCGGAAGGAGGTATGGCGCAAGAGCGGCGCGGCCTTCTTTCGCGGAGACGGCGCCCGCACTGGCAAGAGCGCTGGCCGCCACGCGGGCCGCGCATCGGCGAGCGGTGCAGGCGCAGAACCGCCTGCAAGCGAAGCGGGCGCGGCATGACACGCGAGCGTGGCAGGTGAAGCGCAGGGAACGCACGCGTCAGCTGATCGAACTCGGTGGCCTCGTCGCCAAGGCCGACCTGATCGACCTAACCGGTGACGATCGCGCGGTCATTCTCGGGCTGCTCGTCGAAGCGGCCGCGGCGCTGCGAAGCGAACGCCGCGAGCAGCAGCTGTTGCTGTGGCGCCGCCGGGGGCGGCGCGCTTTTTCACCGGAAGGTGCCGAAGCTACTTAGCTTTGGCGCGGCCGCGCGCGGCGGGTTTGCGGCCGCCGCCGCGCCCCTTGCTGCCGAGCCCGATTTCCTTGGCGAGTTCGCGCCGACGCTCCGAATAGTTCGGTGCGACCATCGGATAGTCCTTCGGCAGGTTCCATTTCGCGCGATACTCGTCGGGCGTCATGTTGAAATTTGTCATCAGGTAACGGCGCATCATGGTGAGCTTTTTGCCGTCTTCGAGGCAGACGATGTAATCGGGCTTCACCGACGCGCGCACCGACACCGCGGGCTGCTGCGGCTCGGGTTCGGGCTGGGCGTTCGAGCCCAGGCCGGCGAGTGCTTCATGCACCGTGCGGATGAGCCCCGGAATATCGGATATGGCGACGCTGTTGTTGGTGACATGGGCGGCGACAATGTCGGCGGTCAAAGTGACCAGCGTTTCGGCGTCTTCCATTCGCGTTTTCCTTCGAGAGCTAAGCTAGTTCGCTCGACCCTCTAGCGATACAATCCATTCCGGACAAATCTAGAAAGTCGCATTTACGGATCATTCGCCAGCATATTATTCGCGGGGTAGCCGCTCCGCTGCATGTCGAAGTTCGTCGAGCCGATCGGAGCAAATCGTGTGCACCGCGCGGCCGAGTTCTTCGACGCGCGCGCCAAGCCAGGTCAGCTCTTCTTCGCTGATCCGATAGTGCTTGGAATATCGCGCCTTGGTGTAGGCTTCCTTCAACTTCTGGAACATCGCGCGTTCGCGCCGATTGTCTTCGGGCCAGATGCCGTACAGACGGCGATCCAACCCTTCGGCAAGCGACCGCAGGAAAGCGATATTGTGATTGTAGGGCGTGTAGAAGGTGAGCGTGAGCAGTAAGCCTTGGTACAGGCTTTCGGCAGCTTGGTGAAGGTTGAACGCGGCTTTCTTCCAACTCCGGCGTTCGATACAAAATTTGTAGATTTCGAGAAGCTCAGCGGCGCTCGCAACATGCTCTTCAAAATATTCACGGGCCGCGTCGAGTGCTTGCTGCGGCGTCTTCGGCTTAGGCGCTGTCAATTCGGTGCTGTCGGCTTCGTAGAGAGCCACGCCGTCCTTCACGACCTCCATGAAGAAGACGCGGCCGTGCGCAAGGCCATCGTTCACCTCGTGCAGCGAGTGAACAATGAAGTTTACCGGGGTGCGGAGTGTCTTCTCGATCGTGTAGGCGCGGATCAGACGCTCCTCGGCCTTCGCCCAATAGGCCGCGCGGTCGGTCAGCTCCTTCTGGCTGACGATGACGAGAATATCATAGTCGGATTTATACTGGTTTGCCGCCTGTGTCGCATCGACCCAGTCGCCGCGCGCGTGGCTACCAAACAGGATGATCTTGAGGATGCGAGCGCCCTTGCGGCGCCCGGTCGCGTTCTCGGTGGCCTGACCGAACTCGTCGAACAATATTTCGACGATACGCTCAAGCTCGCGCTGCTTGTTTGCCGGGAGATGATCGAGGTCGGTGCGCATATTTTTCACCCTGTAATTGCGTCGGCCGGATGGCAAGTATCATCCGACCGATTGACAACAGTCACGGCCAATTTTCCGCCCTCATCTCTCAGCAAAGGCGAGAAGGAAATCGCTCGCCTTACTCGCTTGGCTTGCGGCGCGAAAAATCGCCTTTTCGTCGTCTTGCAGGACCGTCAGCCATGAGCCGATATAATCCGAGTGCCGCACCGTCGGCGCGATGCCGAGCGAAGCGCAGGTGAACGCCGCCGCCATTTCGGCGACAAGTTCCTCCTTGGCGTAGGCCTCCGATCCGAACCCGCCCGTCTGCTCGCGGCCCAGCCTGCAGCCATGGCCGGTCCAGTGGCCAAGTTCGTGCAGCGCGGTGCGATACCAATTGATCGGTTCATGAAATGCCGCCTGCGGCGGAACCTGCACAAAGTCTTGGCTCGGGCTGTAGAAGGCTTCACCCCCGCCGATATTGACCCGCGCGCCGGTCGCGGCGATCAGCGCATCGGCCTCGGTGATGGCAAGCACCGGATCGGGGTTGACCATCGGCGCGACATAATCGTCGGGCAGCCCTTCGCACTGGTCGACGTTGAAGACGACAAAGCGCTTCAGAATCGCAACCTGTCGCGCCTCGCGATCCTCGCCCCGCGCCGCCTCAGCTTCGGCCTTCGGCGTGAAGCGGTCGGCATAGCAGATGACTGTGCCCTTCTCCCCGCGCCGGACATTACCGCCCGCCGCTTGGGTCTGCCGGTAGGTGAGCCAACGCTGCGAGGCGTAACCCTTGGCGACGACCTCGGCCCAGAGGATCAGCACATTAATGCCAGAATAGCGCCGCGCCGTCCCCGCATTCTGGGGCATCGTGCAGCCGCATGCTGCGCTGTCCCAAGGCTGCACCCATGGCAGCCTCCCTTCTTCAAGCTCGGCGATTACCCGGCTGGTGACTTCGGAATAGAGGTTCTGCCTTTCGACTTTCTGCTGTTTCATCTTCCTTCTCCTTCAACCGCACCCCGGCCCGGAAGGGGGCGGGGTGGGCGGCAGGAAGGAGCCGGCAGACCCGCATCATCGGGCGGGCTGCATCCGCAGGACCGGAACGAAGAGGAGGACCCGCGGTACGCGGGTTGAGGCCCGGCCGGGCGGGGCTAAGGCGAGTGACGCCCACCCTGTCCCCGCCGTGCCGGGAGTTACCCACGCCGCCGCGAAGCGGCGACCGCATGCGTGCCAGCGGCACCTCGTCAGAAACGACTCGGACGACGTTCGCGCCGCCCGCGGCGCGTCATTTGGGAAAAGCGGCCGTCGCCGACGGCCTCGATGATGCGGCGTGACAAAAACATGCCTCCGAGCGAAATTTTTTTCGCCGCGAGTCGAACGCCGGGTCAAGGGTTCCGTGGGGGTCGCTTGAGGGTCGCTTGAAGGTCGCTTCGTACCCGGCTCCAGATTCTCTCAGAATTTGGGCGCAATCTCATGGGCTTGACGGCGCCACACGCCTGATCTTCTTCGATCTCGGGGAGCACCAAACGACGTCACAAACGGAAAAGGAAGTTCACGATGTCACACGTTGCCGAACGTTACCTCAGACTGACAGAGGTGCTCAAAATTACCGGATTTAGCCGAGCGACGCTGTACCGGAAAATCAAGGCCGGCACCTTTCCCCGGCAATATCGGATCTCCGAACGTTGCTGCGGTTGGCGCGCGTCCGAGGTCGCCATATGGTCGCACAGTCCGATTACCTTCACGGTCGCCGATCTTGAACGCGAACTGGTCTGAAAGGCCAGGCTTCCGCGCCGCCGAAGCGGCGCGGAAGCCTGCCTCAATTGGCAGGGTTCCAGATAAAGGCGTAGCCGTCTTCCCCGGCGGGGCAACGTTGGTTGCATAAAGTCGGCGTGATCGGAACTTGCACCGGCGGCTGCTCCGCGCCCATATCGGTCGTTCGGACCATCGGTTGGCGCATGCCAAAAGCCGACGTTGGTGACGGTAATGCTCCTTGGTTACGACTGGCCGGAATCGTCTAAGCGCGATAATCTTGGGAGCGGGGAGGCTTAATTGGCAAAAGCACCGTTTAAGCATGGTCGAAAGCTCTGCGTCTTCTGCGGCAATCCTGCAAACAGCGGGGAGCATATTTGGCCTAAATGGGCGCATGATCTTATTCCTGAGGTGTCGGGGCACAAGCAGGTCGTCTTCGAGGGGGCGGTTACGCGCGATGTCATGTCACGGGTTTATGATCGGAATCGCCAAGGATCCGTCGCCAAGGTTGCAATCAGGCGTGTGTGCAATACCTGCAACAACGGCTGGATGAGTGAGTACGAGGGCAAGGCGAAAGCCATGCTCACGGCTATGATGATGGGTCGCAATCTGGCGCTCGGTGCGGATTCTCAGCGACTGCTGGCTGAATATTTCACCTTGAAGCTGATGGTGCTGGACTGGACGGCCGCCGATCCGATCTTTTCGCAGGAAGTGCGCACTGCGTTTTTCGACGGCAGAGTGATACCGGCAGGCATCCAGCTCATTATTGCTTTTTGTCCGGATCACAGAATGTCATCCTATTACCGCACTCATTTTCAGGAAGCGAGCAACGTCAACCGGTTGGCTGAGCATCAGCCTGGCAGAAATGTGAAAACGTTCGCTGTCGGCTTTGGCGGCATCTTCCTGTTCGCGCTGTGCATTAAGAATGATGCGGCGGACCTCAAACTGGAGCCCCGGCAAGGCTGGTTTCAGCTCCTACCCGCCAAATTGCCTCTCATTTACTGGCCTCCCTTCTTAGCCACTAGTCGAGACGAGGCGGAGACTGTCGCCAGCAGTCTCGGCGCGTTGAAGAAACACGCGCGGGTGAAGGTCGCCGACGATGTCGTTGGCGCGATCTCGAAAATCATCGGTGGGTAAGGCCATGAAGCCGGTCCCAATTCAGGTCACTATTACGTTCAACGAGGCAGACAAGATAGCCTAGAGGCTGGTGGTCTTTCTGCCACCGCTGCAGACCGAGATGAAATAGCCCGGTCCTATCATTCGGATGACTTAGCTTCCTCGTCGCTAAAAGGCGACGTCATTGCGATGATGCCGGTCATGTTGCTTTCGTCCCCTTCGCGGATGGACTCGAGCACCCATGTCATCCGGTTGCGCTTTCCGCCTGGGGCGGCGATCGAAGTCACCCGACACCGCCGGTCCGCCGGAGACTCAACGAACGCGATATGGTCCGCAGTCACCTTCTTGAAGATCACCCGGCAGAATCTGCCCATGTAAGCCAGCCCTTGAATATGGTCGCATTTGTCATATTCGACCTCGCAGATTGAGCAGTGTTGCTCATGAACGATGAGCCCGGCGCTCACAAATTGCTGTGGAGGGAAGAGCGCCGTTTCCAGCTCCCGGAGATAGGTGAGCTTGTTCGAGAGGTTCGAGAAACCGGGGTGCGCGCGGCCCGCCGCCCGGATCATTTCCTGCGCGTCGATGAGTTTGATCCATGCTTCCTCCGGCTTGTCTTCCTTGATCAGCAAATAGACGCTGAGCTCGCTGGAGAGAGCACGGACTACCATGCCGAGACCCAAAAACGAGTTTGCCTCATGTTCATTCTGCCGTTGAATGGCCTCGATGCGTGCATGCTCCACCCTCAGGAGGAATTTTTCAGCCCTCGCGACGCCGTCGATCTGAAGCTGCTTATTCCGCACCAGAAAAAGCAGCGGATCGATATCGGCTCGGAGCGCGTCATATCCCGCGACTAGGTGGTCGGCGATCGCCATCATTTTTTCCGGGAGGCCGCCGCGACGACCTTCGCGAAAGCTTGGAGTCCCTCAACATCTCCCTTGTAGGATATGCGCTCGCAATTGCCCGACTTGCCATATTCTACGATGACGTCGGCCTCGATCTTCTCGCTGCCACTGCCCCCGAAGAAGCTCTTCAGATAATCCTGTATGACATTTAGCGATGCGCCGATGAGGTCAGGGCTTTGTTTGATGAACTCCGCTCCGAAAAAGATGACCGGGACGATCCATTCGGCGCTGCGATTGTGAACATAGGCCACATTCTTCGTGTCGAGTCCGACGCGTGCGGCATCGATGCCGTTCGACCGGAGCAATTTGGTCACTGTGAGAGCCGAATATGTGAAATGCAGGTCTTCGCCGGGCGTGACGGTGTCGAAGTTGGACGGCAGAATGGCGACGCCGGATGGCATGTCGAGACCCAACTCGACCGCACGCGAAGCTACCGATAAAACACGCTTCTTCGTATAACCCATATCACGCATCCCCCGTCCGCAAATCCCCAAGGTTATCGGATAGACGAAAATCCCAAGGCAATTCCAGTCCATCCGATCGCGAGACTTAAAGCGGCATCTGCGGAGAGCAGCCTGGCCTTGCAGGCTCGGCCAGGGACCGCGTCGATGCCGGGCCGCGCCCGAACACCTGGCTTCGCTCTTTGCCGGGGCGGGCCCGCGCTTTCGCTGGGTGAACAGCGCCTAGCGCTGCTTCAGCCGCCGCTGCGTTCAGGCCGACCGTCGCTGCCGCGCATAGGCGTCTGAGGTCGGTCTTTCTACCCCGATGATCGTGACCTGAAGGCGGCGGCTCGCCAGATGCAGTCCGACCGGCTGCCAGGTTCGACTGCCCGGAAGCGGCAGGCCGAGGGCACGTTTCCGAGGCCGATCCGCAATGCGCAGCGTAGCTCGGCCTAGCGGGTATCGCAGCTCAAGCAATGAATCACAGCTCCTTCAGGGTCTCGCGCGAGGTAAGCTGCATCTACGAATTAGGATCGCATTCGGATGCACGGGCCGATAGACTGCGCGGATGGGCAGGGGTAGAAAAGCAGTCGGTCTGCGGCTTAGGCCGCAGCTTTTCCATTCGATGATTTTGCTGGGGCAGCCCAGCTCACGAAAGGTGGAGGCATGAGCGGGCGCCGGAGCGCCGCGCAGCGTTCGCGCCCGATCAGGATCGCCTTTCTGGTGGGCGACGATCCGAACGCGCATCTCGCGCTCGATGGCATTTTCGCGGACTGCTATCGACGGTGGGGCGGTCGCTTCAGCCTCGTTGTTCCCTGTGACGACAGCAAGATAAGGGCAAGCTACTGGCCCTGGCTTGAAAGCTTCGATCCGGATCTCGTCTATTCCTATGTCGAGCTGTCATCGCCCGAGATACTTGAGATTCATGAGCGCTTGGGTCCGTCGACCTACGAGCAACACAAGCACCATGGCGAGCCCCGCCTCGACGTGTTCGGGTTTAAGCCGGATTATGGTACGTCTCCGCTATCGTCTTTGTCGACGATCTTCCGGCTGTTTCGCTATCGCGGCTTTGGAGAAAAGCTTGAGCCGCTGAAGATTGTCGACAGCGCGCATAGTGAAGACCGATCTCGCTTTCTGAGTGACAGTTTCGGCACCTACGGTGTCTCTTATTCCACCGGCATATTCCCTGCCGACGCGCGTACCGTCGCAAGCCTCGTCACGATCGCCAAGCCGCGTGATCCCGGGGATCGGCGGATCGGATTTCCGCGCGGCGAGGAAACCGTCCCGGATGAGGCAGAGGCATTCAAGGCGATCGCCGAGCAGCGCGCGACCGCCTTGGCGATTACGTCGCTCGTCCTCGCCTCAAAGCGTGAGATCGATAGGTGGCGATGGAGCGGAAGCTTCAACCTCGTCGTCGGAGACGAGATCGACGACCGGATTCTTTTTTGGAATGCCCGCTTGCTCATACCGGCCTGGCTCGACAGGGACCTTTGCTGTCTCCGTATCTCGCCGGCGCAACTGGATGACCCTGTCTTTTTCGAGACCCTAATTACATTCCTCAACAATCATAACCACGTCAATCGCGGCTCCGGAGGACAGAGCCAGCTGACCGTCCGCTCAACCTCGGTGCCATTGGCCGAGCTCGAGAAGATCGTGTTGCGCCTTCGCGAGGGGCGATGCTGGAGCATGGCGGACGCGCACTTCGTCGGCTCGCTCGACGAACTGGTCCCGGCGCAGAAGGAGCTCGATGGGGCGCGGCCGGGAGGGGGCTTCGCCATCAGCATGCGGCTTGGGCCGTCATGGAACAATTTCGACTATGACCCGCCGAATGCTCGGCCGCCGGTGGATGTTCCGGAACATCTGGCGGATGCGCCGGCCCGCCACCAATTTACCGGAGGGCATTGGGCGACCGAATATGCAATCGAACAGGGTGGGGCCAAGCCACGATTTTCGAACGATAATCTCTGGCTGCTCCCGCGCCGCTGGCGCACGGCCTTGGCATTTAAAACTAACTTCTCGCGCGTGGCGCAGGGCCTGATTTTTCCCCAGCGGTCATCGGGCGATGGGTTCTTCGTCCAATTCCAGTCGCTGGAGAGGCGGGTGACGGATTTCTTTGTTCCCGATGCCGAAGATGCCGTACATTATGCTTTTTGCCGTGATGGCGACTGGGCATGTGGCGCGGGAGAAGATGCGCCTATCATTCCGCGTCCCCGAGCTCGTATAATGGAGCCTTCGAACGAAGCTCGATATCTCAGCGGCGTGATCGGCATGGCCGGAAGCATCGGCGCCGCCCAGCACTTTCTGTTGCATCCCTTCCTGACCGACATGTTCGCGCAGTTCGGCGGCACGCCGACTCTCTCTTCCAACAAGATCGAGCCGACTTTGAATCGCATCCAGCGGCTCGCTGCTAGAGAGGCGCCGTTCGATCTGTCGAACGACACCGAACGCCAGGCCTTTGCAACGCTCGTCCTCAAGGCTGCCCAAGGTCTGAAGAGCCCCGCACAATATTTGAGATACGACGAACTCGTGCGAAATTGGAATGCCTATCGGACCGACGTGCGCGAAAAGCAGGACCCCGGACGGCAAGTCGATCCGGAGTGGGAGGCATACGAAAAAGGATCACTCGAGACGTGCCTTGTCGAGATGCGCAGCCGCAGCATGATATTCCAAGGCCACCAATGGACCTGCGAACAATGCCATCACCGAAACTGGGTCGATCTGACCGGCCTCGCTCCCCGACTAATATGCGGCGTCTGCCAGGAAAGTTTCGACGCTCCGATCGCGCTCGAGTGGCTATTTCGTCCGAACATGTTCCTCATCGAGGCGCTCCGCGATCACAGCGTGCTTTCGCTCCTGTGGGTGCTGTCGGCGCTAAAGGACCGGGCAAGAAATTCAATCGGCTACGTTGGACCCAGTAAATTCTGGTTCGAGCGCGATGGCGGCCCTCCCGAAGCGGAAGCCGACCTTTTGATGATAGTCGACGGCCAGACGATAGTTTGCGAAGCCAAGTCTTCTTGGGCCAGTCTTCGCGCGCAACATGTCCAAGATTTGGTGGACTTGGCGCTTAAATTGCGACCAGACGTGGCACTGCTCGCGATCATGGATACGGGTGAGCGGCAGGGGGATGCCATAGCGAAGGGTCGCGCTGCTCTCGCAAAGTCTGGAATTGAGCTCCGCCTGCTTACCCTCAGGGAACATCCGCTGGAAGATAAGTCCTATTTGACTTGAGGCGGCCCTTTCTGCTCGCTCATACTGACATCGATCATCGGCGTGCTATGACATTTGCGCCATCGCCGGGGAGAGAGCGCAATGAGCATACTTGAGTTTGTTAATCAGGATGTACTCGACGACCTTGACGAAGATCCAAACACAGCTTTCATGCAGCTCGTAAACGCCGCGCAACGCAGCCTTTCTTCCAAGATCGATGCCCTCGATCCTGACAATCAATATGAGTGGCAGAAAATTGAGGAATTTCGATACAGCTTTATGAATGTCGTCGTGGCAGCCGGCAAACGCTTCGAGATCGAACCGTTTCATTCGATGCAGGTGCCACAATACTCGAATTTTCGCGATGCTGACCATCGTCAGTTTAAGTCTGATCTCGATCATTATGTGACCCAACTCGTTCTGGATAACAGCCTTCGCGCGAAGCGCGACACGGTCGAGGTGCTTCCGAAGACGAAGGACCAGTTGAGAGCTTACGTCAGCGGCCTCAGGCAGTGTGTCGAGAAGGGAAATATGAGCGCCGCAAAACGCGAAGCGCTGTTGAAGAAACTCGACGCCTTCGAATCTGAGTTGGAGAAGCGTCGACTCAACATGATGGCCGTCGCGCGACTGACCTATCTAGTTCTAAGTGTGCCCGGCACCGTTTGGGCATCGGTAGACATAACGCACAAGCTGACCACGAATATCATGCAGACCGTGGCGGAGGCGAAGGCGGCTGAGGACGAGACGAAGCAGCTTCCGGCCCCCGCTCCACCGAAAGCTCTAAGTGCGCCCCGCGAATCCCCGACACCGCGGCCGCCGTTTGATGATGACCTTGATGACGACGTGCCATTTTAAGCCGTGCTATCATCAAAGCTGTTGAATATCCGCTTCTCTCGGCTTCCGACCTAGAAGCTGCCAGTATCCCGCCGGCCACAGACAGTTGCGGCTCCAGCATTCTTTAATATGGGAAACGATCATAAGAATTGATAGCGTCCTTCGATGCGCGAAGCGGAACTGAGAGACTTTTCGGCATTCCTAAACGAGTTCCAGGCCGAAACGGACCGGGGAGCCGCAATGGTGGGTGCCGCCCTGCTGGACCAGAAGCTGGCGGATACGCTCCGCTCGTTTTTCGTGGCCGGCAAATCGGCCGACCAATTGCTGGACGGAGGCTCTGCGCCGCTCGGAACATTTTCCGCCCGAATTAAGTCGGCGCATGCCCTCGGGCTCATTGACGATTTCGAAATGACCGAATGCAATCTGGTCCGCAAGATACGCAACGAGTTCGCGCATGGCATCCATGGAACGAGTTACGCCGATATAAAGATCGCCAACATGTGCGAGGGATTGCAATCAGATCTTCCGGGCGGGCGCGGCGCCTTCAAAGGCAATCATCGCGCCCAGTTCGTGAACGCAGTTTGCATCCTGATCATGCGTCTGACCTACCGGGCCGAGTGGGTGATCTCCGAGAGGCGCGAGACTCGGCGATGGCCATATTGATCGACTGGGACGCCTCTTGCCGTGCCGGTGTATCGGTCAGAGCCGTCACTATCGTGTGTCGGCGCGTGAGTTGAGACGCAGTTAGCTGCTGCCCTTAGCGGCCACCCCGACCTCGGACTCGGCCGGCGCGTATCTCGTCCATTGGAACATGAAGCCAGTAGCTGTCAGCCAAATCGCGAAACTCGCGATCGAAATCTTCATCTAGGAGAGCCTGTGCGTCGACTGGGGCGCTGCAAGACTCCCCCAGTTTGGCGAGAAGCCGTGTTATGCGTGACCTGATGTCCGTTGTCTGAGCGACGATGGATTTTTCGAAGAAGGCATCGTCCTCGACACTCTCGAAGCTTGCTCCGGTTGGGCATTTTCGCGTGTCTACCTCATAATGCACGCCCGCCGTACTAAGTGCAGCCGAATATCCATCCACAACGACGCGAACATCGCCCTGGCATAGACTGAAGCTACCCCACCATTTGTTGCCGAAACCATCAACTCCCGGCGGAACGCATTCCGGCCACTCATACGGCTTGGGTGGCGCGACCTGCGGCGCTTCGGGAATAACAAAGACGTGCTCCGGCACGCGTTGCCCGCTCGCCGCGACGAACAGACAGGTAAGTGCGAATAGGCGGCGTGGCATGAGGGATCCATTAGCTGCGAGATGTCAGCTTTATAGCGATTTCTTCCTGACAGCGGACTGACTGCAACCGGCCAGAACCGACGAAAATCACCCACAGTTCGACGTTGCCAAAGAAATGCGAAGCATCGGCTGGAAAGTTGGCTGCTGCGTTTCTACCTATAGGGTCGGTCGACCTATGCCGTGGCGCCATCTGACAATGCCGAGGAACTACCTTCGACAAACATGTAGGAAAAATTCCTTGTCCAAAATTGTCAACGGCGCGAGTCTGAAGCCGCGCTCCGGAGCTTCGCCTAAAAAGATCGTGCTGCTGCTTCATGGGTTTGGTTCAAGCGGCGCAGACATGATCGCGCTCGCGCCCCAATGGCAAGAGGCGCTTCCCGACACATTGTTCCTCGCCCCGCATGCGCCGCAGCGCTGCGGAATGATGGGAGCCGGATACCAATGGTGGGGACTGACCGGATTCTCACCGTCGGCACTGGCAGCTGGCGCGGCCTCGGCGGCGCCCGCGATTGATGCCTTTATCGACCGCAAACTTGCACAATATGAGCTGACCGAGGCAGATTTGGCGCTTGTCGGCTTCAGCCAGGGCACGATGATGGCGCTTCATGTAGCTCTCCGCCGGCGGCGCGCGGTCGCCGCAGTGGTGGGTTATTCGGGGATGCTAACGAGCACGGCCGATATTGCGCACGATGACTTCGCAAAGCCGCCGGTGCTCTTAGTGCATGGAACGGCTGATCCCGTGGTTCCGATCGCGGCGCTGCACATGGCAGAAGGCGAGCTGAGGCGCCTCGGTGTGGAGGTCACCACACACATCTCCTACGGCGTCGCTCACAGCGTCGATCCAGTCGGCCTGCGGCTTGGCCGGGATTTCATCGCCGACACCTTCGCGCGTTCGCGGTGAGTACATTCAATATTCTCTGACGGCGGTTGATCCGACCCAAAAAGATTGGCTCAAAAAATCACTTGTTCAAGACGAATCACTGGTGTTTAAGACGTCTCGGATTCCCTGTTTTGGCATCAAACCCGAGCATCAAAACTGCCTCGGGGCCGCTGTTGGGGCTAAAATTTTATCGAAATCGGATAATTTTTTTCCGTTTCAAATCATAACTTTAGAGGCGGGTTTCCCGCTACCTTGAGATGTTCTGAGCCTGTTTGAGAAAAAACACGGGCTTAGAGGCGCTTCCATCATGTTGGTTGGCTCGTGGTTTCCTAGGGCGAGGCCCCCCTTTAACGTCATGAAGGACGAGGCTGACGTTATTCGTTCGCGGCGCACATGGGTAGGTCGCGAGGCCTTACGGATCGATAGTGCTGGGTGCGCGGCGTCTTTCCTTAATGGTGACCTGACCCGGGCGAGGGTTCCAGGGCGAACTCGGGTCATCCGTCGACGGACGATAGGGCATGTCTGTTACAGGGATGCAATAGCGGTGAATGGCGTGTCATCCTGCAAGACGTGCCAAGCACCAGCACCAGGGGACGAGAACGCGGACGCCGGGAGTCTCAGCGGCGGACATCGAGACGTTGCCGGGCGCGAGAGCTTTTTGATCTCCTCGCGATTGATCACGAAGACGCGGATTGGTTCGCTTGCGCGCGGTGGCCAGAGCAGGTGGCCTGAACGACGTTATCTTCTTCGCTTTCTTCACCCGGGTTGTGACCGCGTCCGATCTTTTCGGCCGGATCGGCCAATGGCTTTCTCGAAAAGCTGCGGGCCGCTTGGCGAACCACAGATCCCGGATTGGTGCACGCATTCGCGATAGATCGCTTTGACGACTTGCAGATGCTGCCGACGCCCGGTCGGGCAGTTTGCAAAGCGGGATCCTCCGATGCCCGTTTTGAAACGCTATTGTGCCCGTTTCAGATTTGTCCTTCTTCCGCGGGGCCGTCATGCTGGCAAAAATATAAAGAAATGGGAGAAACTGCGGTGAAGAGCGACCAGACGGAAGCGGTAATAGATTTCGTGCAGCTGATGACCCGTCGTGCTTGGATGGTGAGTGGAACGGCGATAGCGGGGGCGCTGGCAGCCACGGCGCCGGTCGGGGCGTTCGCGCAGGATACTCAGTCCGAGCAAGCGGCAGTAGACACCCAGCCCGTGACCGCTCGCCAGGGCGGCGTCGAGGACATCATCGTCACCGCGCGCCGCCGCGAGGAGCGCGCGCAGGAAACGCCGGTATCGATCACCGCGATTTCTTCGGACCAGCTCTCTGACCTCAACATAGTTCGCATTGACGGGTTGACCCAACTCGCTCCCAGCCTGCGCATCACACAGGCCAGCGGCAGCGGCAACGCGCCTGCGGTATATATCCGCGGCATCGGCACGCTTTCGACCGCGCTCTACGTCGAGCCGGCGGTCGGCGTCTATCTCGATGGCGTTTATACGCCGCGCCCCAGCGGCAACACCTTCGATCTGCCAGACATCGCGAGCGTCGAGGTGCTGCGCGGCCCGCAGGGCACGCTCTTCGGCCGCAACACAACCGGCGGTGCGATCCTGCTCGCGACCCGCAATCCCGAGGACGAGTTCGGCGTCCAGGCGAATTTCTCATACGGCTCGCGAAACGAGATCACGGCGTCGAGCGTCGTACAGGTCGGGCAGCTCGGCAATTCGCCCTTCGCGCTGAAAGTGTCGGGCCAGATACACTCGCGCGATGGCTGGGTTGAATCGCCGGGGATTTCGGAATCGAAATGGGGCGGCGCGCTCTACAGCTATGGCGTCGGCGCTGCGCTGCGCGGCGAACTCGGCGGCGATTTCACCATCGATCTGCGTGGGCGCTATAACAAGGTCAACAGCTACACCGGGTGGGAAGCGCTCGCCGGCTCTGCGGTAGGCGAGGCCTATTTTGAGGGCTCTGCTGCGGCCAATGGTCCCGCCTTCCCGATCGGTGTGGGCCCGCGCGATTTCAGCTATCGTGACCCGCGTACCAACGGTAAATCGTCGGTTGAAAGCTATGGCGGCGTGCTGACGCTCGAAAAGGATTTCAGCGACGCGCTGACGGTGAAGTCGATCACCGGCTATAACGAGATCAACCAGATTTTGCGTGGCAACCTCGGCGGCGGCGCGACGCGCGGCGCGGTCGCCAATCCGGTGGTTCCCGGTCAGCCGATCGAATGGGTGACGGCGCACGTCACGCCCTCGAACCCGGGCCAGCAGAAGCAACTGACGCAGGAGCTGCAATTCCTCGGTGATGTCGGCGATTTCAATTATCTCGTCGGCCTCTATTATTATGACGAGAAGGTCGACGAGACGATCAATACGATCCTCAATTCGCCGCTGTCGCCGACGCTGGCCATTCGGCTTGACCGCAGCACCAGCTTTTCGATCGCCTCGAAGTCCTATGCCGCCTTTGCGCAGGCCGGATGGAAGCCAGCGTTCGCCGATGACCGGCTCGAGCTGGTCGGCGGCATCCGCTACACGAAAGATAAGAAAACCCTGGATTCGATGTCGGTCTCGACAACAATCACGACCACGACCACGACCCAGTCGCGCAAGGATGATTGGGACAATGTCGGCTGGCTGGGTTCGGCTAGCTACAAGGTCACGCCCGATATCCTCCTCTATGCCCGGGCATCCTCGGCCTATCGGTCGGGCGGCTATAACGCGCCGACCGTCGGTGCGGCGCCATTCGATCCGGAGACCGCGACCAGCTATGAGGCCGGCATCAAGAGCGACTGGTTCGATCGGATGGTGCGATTGAATATTTCCGCCTTCCAGACCGACTACAAGGACCTGCAGGTCAACGGCTATAATATCGCGACCAACACCAACCAGCTCACCAACGCCGGCAGCGCGCGCTATCGCGGCTTCGAGGTCGAGGGACAGTTTGTGCTCGGCGGCCTCAAGCTCGACGGCAATGTCGGCCATGTTGACCCTGTGTATAAGGAATATATCCTCGCGGTCGGCGGCGTTCCCACCAACGTCGCGGACGATGCGGTCTTCGCGAACGTGCCGCACTGGACCTATCATGTGGGCGGCCAATATACGATCGACACCGCCTCGGCGGGCAGTTTCACGCTGCGCGGCGACTATAGCGGCAAGAGCAATTCGCCAACCTATACGCTGATCGCGCAGGCGCCGAACACCGCGCAGGTCCCCCTGATGGGCAAGGAGAGCAATCTCAGCGCGCGCCTGATGTGGGAATTCGAGGTCAACGGTCGCAAGCTGAAGGCCCAGGTCTTCGGCGAGAATTTGACCAACAACCGCTACCTGACCTTCGCGTCGGATTTCGGCGCGATCCTTGCGGGCACCTATAATCGCCCCCGCTACTATGGCTTCTCAATCGGCATCGATCTCTAGGGGCGGCGGCGCCGGGCGTTGCCCGGACCGCCGTCGCTGTCGCGGCTTTTCTGGCTATCATTTGCATGATGATGGACATCGTTCGTCGATAATGGCCTTATGTCGTTCGAACGCTCGGCAATGATGCGCGCTCGGCAACAGGGCGGTGCCCGATCGCGAACAGCAAAGCCGGTCGGCGGGTGCTAGCCTCTATAATAAGCGAGAGGATTTGGGAGAATGGCGACGATGACCGGAGCAAGTGACGCAATGCCGGCCGCTGCGGCGCCGCAGGTCGACGATGTCGCGCGCTGGCGCCGAAATCTCGTTGTCCTGATCCTGCTGACTGGCGGGGTGAAGTCGACGCTGGCCTTCACCGCCGTGGTCCCCGGCCTCCAGCTGATCGCTGCCGAATTCCATGGGGCGACCGATTCGATCCTGAGCGCGCAGTTCGTGATCACGCTGGCGCCAATCGGCATGGCGCTCGCCGGACTGATCGCCGGTCTGTTCGTCCGCACCAGCAATCTACGGGGCACGATGTTCGTCGCGCTCGGCGTTTCGACGATCGCCGGGCTGATGCCGCTGGTAATCCACAATTATACGCTGCTCCTCGTCACCCGCTTCATCCTGGGATTCAGCGCGGTGGTCGCCGATGTCGCGATGACAAGCGTTCTCGCCGCCTATTTTACAGGTGCCCTCAGGTCGAAACTGATCGGTTTTCGCCAGTCGATCTCGCATATCAGCACGGTTATCACGATGCTCGCCTCGGGCTGGCTGGCGCAGCAATATGGCTGGCGAGCGTCGTCACTGCTCTTCGTCATTCCCGGAATCCTGCTACTGCTCGCTTTCATCGCCTTCGATCGTCCGATCTCCAAGGAACGGCAGGAGCAGGCGCAGGACGGCGCGCAGGTTTCCCTGATGCAGTTGCTGCCGCTGTTGCTGCTGTCGCTGATCATGGCACTGGGCCATGCGATGCCGCATTACCAGATGCCCTTCCTGCTCAAGGAAAATGGCATCACCGACGCCGAACTCGTCTCCTATGTGCCGGCGCTCAGCGCGGGGGTATCGATCCTGTCGGCGCTGGTGTTCGGTTTCGTTTATTCACGCTTCGGCTTTGCCACCCTGGTGGCCGCCGCGACGTTGATGGGGATCGGTTTCATCGGGTCGGGGCTGGCAACGAGCTATGAGATGATCCTGTTCTTCATCGTCATCGAAGGCGTCGGGGCGGGCTGGACGATGCCCTTCTTCCTCTCGCGCATCCTCGACCGGGTGACGACCGCCCAGCGCAATCACGCGGTCGGACTGACGCTCGCCTCGTTGTTCATTGGCCAATTCATGAACCCTTTCGTGACCAAGCCGATTCGCGATGCGGTCGGTCTACACGCGACTTTTGTCATCATGGGCGTCGGGCTGATCGTCATTACCGGGATCCTCGGCCTGATCGTGATCGCGCGGGCCAGGGCCAAGGAGCGCGCGCTGGCCGTCGTCTGACGTTTTGCAGGAATTCTCGGGAAAAAATGACCCGGCGGGGGCCAAAAGGGCTTTGCCTTTTCCTCGCTATCATATAAATGTTTATAAGATAGAGATGTAGGAGAAGATTGATGCCACTTGGAAATACCAAGCTGATTTCGGCGGACAGCCATTTCAATGAACCGGGTGACCTGTTCACCAAGCGCGTGGTGCAGAAATTCAAAGATCGCGCGCCGCGCATGGAAAGCTTCCCCGAAGGTGACGGCTGGATTTTCGAGGGGCTCGACGGCCCGCGCAATTTCGGCTGGAACGCCTGCGCCGGCTTGCCGCCCGAGGAAACGAAAGCGTGGATGCGCTTCGACGACATGCGCAAGGGTGGCTGGGACCCGGCCGAGCGCCTCAAGGAACAGGACCGCGACGGCGTGACCGCAGAGGTCATGTATCCGACCCCGTCGATCCAGGCCGCGATGGCGCTGGTCGAGGACGAAGAATTTCATCTCGAACTCGTGCGCGCCTATAACGACTGGGTTTCGGAATATGTCGCCTATGACCCCAGCCGGTTCTGCGGGCTCGTATTCCTCCCCAACCGCGGCGGCGTGAAGGCCGCCGTCGATGAGATGAACCGCGTGCTCGGTCGTCCCGGCATGCGCGCGGTGATGGCGCAGGCCTATCCGACCGGCACCACCGTCATGACCGACGAGCATGATTATCTGTGGGCCGCCATCAACGAGCGCGACGTCAGCTTCAACATCCACGTGGCGCTCGGTATCTATAAGCCGAGCCCGCACAAGGCGAAGCTGCCGGGTTATGGCCGCTTCTTCGATGCGCCGAACCGCTGCATCGAGTTCATCTTCAACGGTGTGTTCGATCGTTACCCGAACCTGAAGGTCGCCTTTGCCGAAGTCGACTTCGGTTGGGTGCCTTACGTCAAGGAGCAGATCGACAACAACTACCAGCGCCTCGAAAAGGTCAATCATTTCGGCCTTCAGCGCCTGCCCAGCGAATATATCGATGAGCATTTCTACTTCGGCTACATGACCGACAGCTTCGGGCTCAACAATCTCAACTATATGAATCCCGAGCGCGTGCTGTGGTCGACCGACTATCCGCACATCAGCGCCGACTATCCGTACAGCTGGCGCACGATCCAGGCGTCGATGTCGGGCGTGCCCGGTCCGGTAAAGCAGGCGATCCTGCACGGTAATGCGCAGAAGCTCTACAAATTCCCGGAAGTCCAGCCGGTGGAAGTCAAGGGCCAGCCGGCGCTGACCGCCTGAGCCAGTAAGTGACAACGCAGCGGTCTCGGCGCCCGTCCTTTCAAGGGACGGGCGACCGATCCCGCTTGCCTGCGCGAGAATGATGATGCTCGACAAACGGATGCCCCTCGACGCCATCGTGGCGGAACTGCGGGACGGAATGACGATCGCGATCGGTGGCTGGGCGACACGTCGCAAGCCGATGGCGCTGGTCCGCGCGATCGCGCGATCGTCGCTCAAGGATCTGACGGTGATCGCATATGGCGGCCCCGATGTCGGCGTGCTCGCGGCATCGGGCAAGATCCGCCAGCTGATCTTCGCCTTCGTCTCGATGGATCAGATCCCAATCGAACCGCATTTCAAGGCCGCGCGTCAGGCCGGCATGCAGGTGTGGGAAATGGACGAGGGCATGCTCCATTGGGGGCTGCGCGCCGCCGCGATGCATCTGCCGTTCCTGCCGACGCGTGTCGGGATCGGGACCTCGATCGCCGACGATCCGCGCTTCAGGACGGTCACGAGCCCCTATGACGACGGCGAGACGCTGATCGCCATGCCCGCGCTGCGCCCCGACGTCGCGCTGCTCCACGTTCATCGCAGCGATGAAAAAGGCAATGTTCTGACGCTCTCGCCCGATCCGTTCTTCGACGAGTTGATGGCGCGTGCCGCCGACCGCACGTTCGTCACCGCGGAAAAGATCGTCCCGACCGCAGAACTGGGCCTGCCCGGCAATGCGCGCCATCACTTGGTCGAACGCGCACTGATCAGCGGCGTCGCGGAAGCGCCATTCGGCGCGCACCCGACCAGCGCGGCGCCCGACTATCAGCTCGATCTCGCGCATCTGCGTTCTTACGCCGTCGCAGAGGGCGAGGCGTGGGCCGGGTACCGCGCGCAATATGTCGATGTCGACCAAGCCGCCTATGTCGCGGCCGTCGGCGGGGCGGAGGCGATCCGCGCCATTCCCGCCCCGATCTATTGATGGAGGACTGCATGGGCGATACCGAAGCCACGCTTGCTGACCTGTTGGTCGCCGCTTGTGCCGAGGTTTGGCGCGGCGACCCCGAATGGCTCGCCACCGGGATCACCCCGATCCCGCGGCTCGGTGCGAGCCTTGCCAAGCTGAGCTTCAATCCGGGGCTGATGATCACCGACGGCGAGAATATGTTCCTCGAGGAACCCGCCCCGATCGGCCCGCGCGACGCCGGCCCGACCGCCGAGGGCTGGGCGCCTTACGCACGTACTTTCGATAACCTGTGGGGCGGCCGCCGCCACGCGCTCGTCGCGCCGGTGCAGCTCGACCGCTTCGGCCAGTCGAACATCAGCGTGATTGGCGATCATGCCGCGCCGAAAGCGGCGCTGCTTGGCGCGCGCGGCTTTCCGGGCAACAGCATCTCGCATCCGAACAGCTACTTCTTCCCGCAGCACAACCGGCGCGCGCTGGTCGAAGGTGAGGTCGATTTTGTCTGTTCGGTGGGTTACAACCCCGCGCGCTGGCCGGGCGGCAAGCTTCCGCACCGGCTGGAACTGCGGCGGATCGTCACCAATTTGTGCGTGATGGATTTTGGCGGACCCGCCAACGCGATCCGCCTTGTTTCGCTCCATCCCGGCGTCCCGCTGGAAGAGGTGCATGACAACACCGGTTTCGACGTGGTCGTCCCTGAAGGTGAGATCGCCGAAACGGCCGTGCCCGACGAGGCCGCCCTGGCGATCATCCGCCGTCTCGACCCGCATGATATTCGCGCTTCGCTGATCAAGGGCAATCCGCCGGCTGTTCGCGCTGCGTGATCGCTCCGGGCGATATGATGCCGGTAAAGCACGGCTGGCTTGCCGCGAAGCTATCGCACCCGCTGTTGACGATCTTCAACATTATAATGATTGATAGTCGAAAGACGGAGAGGATCGACCCATGACGACGGCGACGCCGGAAGCGGTGGAAATCGTGTACGAAACCGACGAACCTGTCCTCTATGAGGTCAAGGATGGCGTCGCGTGGGTGACGATGAACCGTCCGCGCTACAATAATGCGCAGAACAGCCAGATGACCTACGCGCTTGACGACGCGTTCCGCCGCGCGGTCGACGATCCTCTGGTCAAGGCGATCGTGCTCGCGGGGACGGGAAAGCATTTCAGCGCCGGGCACGACATCGGGACGCCAGGGCGCGACGTCACGCGGACTTTCGACCGCGCGCATCTGGTGCCGGATCATGTCGGGCGCCCGGGCGCCGAGATGCTCTATACGCGCGAGCAGGAAGTCTATCTCGGCATGTGCCGCCGCTGGCGCGACGTGACCAAGCCGACGATCGCGATGGTGCAGGGCGCTTGCATCGCCGGCGGGCTGATGCTGGCGTGGGTCTGCGACCTGATCGTGGCGTCGGACGACGCCTTTTTCCAGGACCCGGTGTCGCGGCTCATGGGGATTCCCGGGGTCGAATATTTTGCGCACGCGTTCGAACTGCCGCCGCGCGTTGCCAAGGAATTCCTTTTGCTCGGCGACCGCATGCCTGCCGAACGCGCCTATGGCCTCGGCATGGTCAACAAGGTCGTGCCGCTGGAGGAGCTTGCGGCGGCGACGGCCGAAATGGCGGCCAAGCTCGCCGCGCAGGCCTCGCTAGGCATGTGGCTGACCAAGCAGGCGGTCAATCATGTCGAGGAACTGCGCGGCAAGCGCAGCGCGATGGACGCGGTCTTCCACATGCATCATTTCGCCCATGCCCAGAACGACCTCACGACCGGCAATTCGCTCGGCGGCGTCACCGGCAAGAGCGCGGCTGCGGACAATCGCGGCGCACGGGACGCAGGCGAGGGATGAGCGACCCGCTCGCCACGGTGATGACGGTGATGCTCGGTTGCCGGCTGCCGGTGGTCCAGACCGCGATGGGCTGGATTGCCGAGCCGCAGCTTGTCGCCGCAGCGGTCGAGGCGGGCGGCTTCGGTTTCCTCGGCGCGGCGGTGATGACCCCGGCGGAGGCGAATGAAAAGATTATCAGCTTGCGGCAGCTGACGGACAAGCCGTTCGGCGTGAACTTTCATATGTTCCAGCCGGGCGCCGCGGACCTAGTCGAGATCATTCTCTCCCATCGCGACCAGGTCCGTGCCGTCAGCTTCGGGCGCGGGCCCGATGCGGCGATGATCGGCCGCTTCCGCGACGCAGGTATCCTCTGCGTGCCAACCGTCGGCGCGCTCAAGCATGCGCAGAAAATGGCGGCGCTCGGCGTTGACATGCTCGTCGTGCAGGGCGGCGAGGGTGGTGGTCACACCGGCGCGGTCGCGACGACTGTCCTGCTCCCGCAGGTGCTCGACAGCGTCGACCTGCCCGTCGTGGCGGCAGGCGGATTTGCCGACGGGCGCGGCCTGGCGGCGGCGCTGGCTTACGGCGCTGTGGGCATCGCGATGGGCACCCGCTTCCTGATGACGTGCGACAGTCCGGTGCCCGAGACGATCAAAGCGCGCTATGTCGCGACCGGCACCGACAATATCGAAGTCACGCGCGCGGTCGACGGGCTCCCCCAGCGAATGATCCGCAATGCAAAACTCGCGCGGCTGACCGCAGGCGGCGCGATCGCGTCGTGGCGCAATGCACTTGCGGCAGGGTTCGAAATGAAGCGCGCGACCGGGGCCTCATGGGGTGACCTCATTCGCGCGGCGCAGGGCATGCGCAATCACGGCGGGCTCACGCTTGCCGAAGCGATGCGCGCTGCGGCGGCGCCGATGCTGATCCAGCGCGCGGTGGTTTCGGGCGACGGCGACGGTGGATTGATGGCGACCGGGCAGGTTGCGGGGCGCCTTGGCGACCTGCCGAGCGTCGCCGACCTCCTGGCCCGGATCGAAAGCGAAGCGCGTGCGCGTCTGGTGGCGCTCGGCGCGGCCCCACGAAGGATGACCGCCTGATGCCTATACGCACCCACATCGCCGACCGGATCGGCGAAATCGTGATCGATCATCCACCGGTCAACGCGCTCGACAGTCAGGGCTGGAACGAGCTGCCCGGGCTTGTCGAACGGCTCGGACGCGACCGGGAGGTGCGCTGCGTTCTGATCCGGGCCGAGGGGCGCGGCTTTTGCGGTGGGGTCGACATTAAGGAGATGCAGGCGCATCCCGAGCGGATCGTCGAGCTAAACCGCGGCAACTTTCTGACATTTCGCGCCATTCGCGGCTGCGAGGTTCCCGTCGTCACCGCGGTCCATAATTTTGTGATCGGCGGCGGGATCGGCATCTGCGGCGCATCCGACGTCGTGATCGCCGCCGACAATGCCTATTTCTCGCTGCCCGAGGTCGACCGCGGCGCAATGGGCGGGGCGAGCCATTTGCAGCGCATGTTTCCCCTGCAGAAAGTGCGCGCGGCATTTTTTACAGGCGGGCGTATCCCCGCTGCCGAAGCCTATCGGCTGGGCGCGGTCGAGGCGGTCCATCCCTCTGAACGGCTCACCGATGAGGCGCGCGCCTTTGCCGCGATCATCGCGTCGAAAAGCCGCCGCGCGCTGGTGCTCGCCAAGGAAGCGCTGAACGGCATCGAGCCGCGCGACGTGGACCATGGCTATCGCTTCGAACAGGGCTTCACGCTCGAAATGTACATGCACGAAGATAGCCAGCGGTCGCGCGATGAGTTCGTCGCGACCGGCACCGCAGCGAAATTCTGACGATGGATTTGCGCTACACCCCCGAAGAACAAGCCTTCCGCGGTGAGGTTCGCCAGTGGATGGCCGAGCATGTGCCGGCCGCGCCGCTGCCCGATTTCGATTCGACGCGGGCGGGTTTCGAGGCGCATCGCGAATGGGAGCGAACGCTGCACAAGGGCGGCTGGGGGATGGTCACCTGGCCAGCCCAATATGGCGGTCGCGGGCTCGACCTGATCCGCTGGCTGATTTTTGAGGAGGAATATTATCGCGCCGGGGCGCCGGGGCGGGTGAACCAGAACGGCATCTTCCTGCTCGGCCCGACCTTGATCGAATATGGCACGCCCGAGCAAAAGGCGCGCTTCCTCCCCGCGATGGCGGCGGGCGACGACATCTGGGCGCAAGCGTGGTCCGAGCCCGGCGCGGGCAGCGACCTCGCGGGTGTCCGCGCCACCGCGACACGCGACGGTGATGACTATATTCTCTCGGGCCACAAGATCTGGTCGTCGCGCGCGGTCCACGCCGACCGGGCGTTCGGGCTGTTTCGCGAGCCCGGCAGCGAGCGCCACAAGGGGCTGTCGCTGATCCTCTTTCCGCTCGACGCGCCCGGGGTGACGGTCAAGCCGATCCAGCGCCTCGACGGCAAGCCGGTCTTTGCGGAACTCTTCCTCGACGACGTCCGCATCCCCGTCGCGAACCGGCTCGGCGAGGAGGGTCAGGGCTGGGCGGTGTGCATGTCGACCGCGGGCTTCGAACGCGGGCTGATGCTGCGCAGCCCCGCGCGCTTCCAGGTCGCGGCTGCGAAGCTCGTCGAACTGTGGAAAGAGCGCGGCGCCGACCCACTGCTCGGCGCTGCCGTGATGCAGGCGTGGATGGACGCCGATGCCTATGCGCTGTCGATCTATGCGACCGCGAGCCGGCTGATGGCGGGCGGCGCGATCGGGCCCGAGACGAGCACGAACAAGATTTTCTGGTCGGAGATGGATTTGAATCTCCACAAGACCGCGCTTTCGCTGCTCGGCGCCGAGGCCGAATTCACCGCAGGCTTGCCGGGTGCGCCCGCACCCGTCGCCGACTGGCTCGACGGCTATGTCTTCTCGCTCGCGGGGCCGATCTATGCCGGGGCGAACGAGATCCAGCGCAACATCATTGCCGAGCGGATGCTCGGCATGCCGAGGTAGACCAATGGATTTCCGCCTGACCGACGAACAGGAGATGCTGGCAGGCGAGGTCGGCAAGCTGCTGGCCGCGACCTGCTCCGGCGCCGACCTTCGCCGCCTGCTCGAAAGCGGCGAGGCGATCGACCGCAGCCGTTGGGGACAGATGCTCGTGATGGGCTTGCCCGGGGTGATGGGGCCCGAGGAAGCGGGCGGCGCAGGGCTCGGCCCGGTCGAAATGGCGTTGATCGCGACCGCGTGCGGCTATGCCGCATTGCCCGAGCCGCTTGTCGAGCATGCCGGCGTTGCCGTTCCGATGCTCGTCGCGGCGGGCGCCGACCTCGAAAAGGCGCTGTTCGGGTCGCGGATCGCGGTGGGGCACCCGATCCATCCGCTGGTCGCCGATGCAGACAGCGCCGCCGCCTTGCTGCTTGCCGATGACGAGGATGTGCATCTCGTCCCGCGCGAGCAGGTGGTGCTGACCCGGCACGAGAGTATCGATCCGTTCCGCCGCCTGTTCGCGGTCGAATGGTCGCCGACGCCGGCCACCCGAATTGGCGGCGCGACGCTGTGGGAGCAGGCGCTCGAACATGGCGCGCTCTTCGCCGCGGCTCAGCTGCTCGGCCTTGCGCAGCGCGCGGTCGAGATGTCGGTAGCTTATACGAAGGATCGCGAGCAGTTCGGCAAACCCATCGGCTCGTTCCAGGCCGTCAAGCACCATCTCGCCAGCGCGCAGGTGAAGATCGAATTTGCGCGGCCGGTGATCCTCGCCGCCGCTGCCATGCCGCGCGCGTCGGCGCGCATCAGCCATGCCAAGCTCGCCGCGACAGCCGCCGCCGATGCCGCGACGCACGCCGCGGTGCAGGTGCATGGCGCGATGGGTTTCAGCTGGGAAGTCGATGTCCATTTCCTGCTCAAGCGCAGCCTCGCGCTCGGGCAGACGTGGGGCACCCCCGCCTTCCACCGCGGGCGCGTTGCCGCGCACTTAACCTCGGCCCCGCTCGGCGCCGATCGCACCTTCGATGCACCGCCCGGCGAGGAGGCACGCCGTGAAGCCGCTTGAGGTCGCGCGCAGTCTGCGCGCCGATCCCGAAGTCGCTGCGCGTTATCGCGCTGCCGGCTGGTGGGGCGATACGACGCTGTCGCGGCGCGTCGCCGAACTGGCGGCGACGCGTCCCGAGCGCGCCGCATGGATCACCCCCGAAGGCCGCTTCAGTTGGGGCGAATATGATCGCGCATCGACGCGCATCGCGGCGCTGATCGCGGCGAAGGGCCTGCCGACCGGCGCGCGCGTCGCGGTGCTGCTGCCCGACGGCCCCGCGGTGCACGCCGCGCTGCTCGGGGTCGAGCGCGCGGGCATGGTGGCAGTCGGCATCGGCGCGCGCGCCGGTGTCGCGGAGATCGCCCATCTGCTGAAACGCACCGGCGCGACGCTGATCATCGCGCATGAAGAAATGCGCGACCGCACCCTCGCCGAGCTGTTCGAGGCCGTGCGCGCGCAAGACGCTCCGCTCGACGACTGGCTCGCGGTTCCTGACCTGATGGCGCGGCGGAACTGGAGCGCGGGAGAGGCGCCAGAGCATGCGCCGCTGCGGACACCAGATCCCGACACCTTGTTCCTGATCAACTCGACTTCGGGCACCACGGGCATGCCCAAATGCGTGATGCATACGCAGAACCGCTGGTTCTATTTCCATAAGCTTGCGGCCGAGGCAGGCCGCTTCGGCGACGACGAAATCTTCATGGGCGCGGTGCCGATGCCGTTCGGTTTTGGGCTGTGGACGTCGCATTTCTCGCCGACGATCCTTGGTTGCCCGACCGTCGTGCTGCCGAAGTTCGACGCCGGGACCGCGCTCGACATGATCGAACGCGAGCGGGTGACAGTGCTCTGCTGCGTATCGACCCAGTTCATCATGCTGCTCAACGAACAGGCCGAACGCCCGCGCGACCTTTCCTCGCTCAAATGCATGTTCACCGGCGGCGAAGCGGTGCCCTATCGCCGCGCCGCCGAGTTCGAAGAGGTCACCGGGGCTGCGGTGCTGCAATTCTATGGTTCGAACGAGACGGGCGCGCTCAGCAACACCACCGCCGCCGACACGCGCGACCGGCGCCTCAACACTGCCGGCCAAATCATCCCCGAGATGGAGGTTCGGCTATTCGACCCCGCCACCGGCGAAGAGGTTCAGGGCAGCGGCCAGCCGGGTTGCCGCGGCCCGGCGCTGTGCCTCGGCTATTGGGACGATGACGAGGCGAATGCCAAATTGTTCACCCCTGACGGCTGGATGCTGATGGGCGACATCGTCGATATCGACGCCGAGGATTATCTGCGCGTCGTCGGGCGCACATCCGAATTCATTATCCGCGGCGGCAAGAATCTGTCGGCGCCGGCGATCGAGGCCGAAGTCGCAACACATCCCGCAGTCGCGCTCGTCGCCGCGGTGCCCGCGCCCGATGCGATATTCGGCGAGCGCGTGTGCATCTATGTCGCTCCGCGACCCAATCATGATGTGACGCTCGAGGCGATCACCAGTCATCTCCAGACGCGCGGCGTGTCGCGCGAATGGTTTCCCGAATACCTCGTCCTGATGGACGATCTGCCGCGCTCGTCGGGCGGCAAGGTCGCCAAGGGCGAACTCGCCGCCGATGCAAAGAAGCGCTGGGCGGTGCCGGCATGACCTACAAGAACATCAAACTCGCCTATGACGGCCGCATCGCCCGGGTCACGCTGGCGCGGCCCGACAAGCTCAATCCGCTCGACTGGTCGACAGTCAAGGAATTGAAAGCCGCTGTCGTCGAGATCGAGGCGCAGCGCGGTATCGACTTCGTGTTGCTGACCGGGGAGGGGCGCAGTTTTTCGGCGGGCGGCGATCTCGACGGCTATATCAACCTATACGCGCATCCCGATGAATTCCAGGCGTTCCTTGGCGATTTCTACGACATGCTCACCGGGATCGAGCAGGCCAGCGCGATCTGGATCGCGGCGGTTAATGGCGTGTGCGTCGCGGGCGGCATCGAACTGCTGCTCGCTTGCGACATGGCGCTCGCCGCCGAGGGCGCGAAGATTGGCGATGGGCATCTCAACTTTGGCCAGCTGCCCGGTGCAGGTGGATCGCAGCGCCTGCCCCGCGCGATCGGGCTGCTCCGCGCCAAGCATCTGATGCTAACCGGCGAATTGCTCGACGCGCGCACGTCAGAAAGCTGGGGGCTTGTGACCAAGGTCGTTCCCGACGCCGGACTGATCGCCGCCGCCGAAGAATGGATCACCGGCATGGCAACGAAAAGTGCAATCGGCCTCGCGGGTGCCAAGCGGCTCGCCAACATGACGCTCGATACGCCTTACGAAGACGGGCTGCGTCAGGAGATCGCCTTCGTCCACCGCTATGCGACCACCGAACCCGACGCCACCGAGGGCCTTCTCGCCTTCAAGGAAAAACGCACGCCGCGCTTCGGCGCGCGGAAGGAAGACTGACTATGTTCAAGCTCAGGGACAAATATGCGATCGCCGGGATCGGCAACACCGATTACAGCAAATTCTCGGGCCGGACGGTGCGAAGCCTCGCGACCGAGGCATGTCTGAAGGCGATCGACGACGCCGGACTGACCGTTGCCGATATCGACGGCATCGTCAGCTTCAATTTCAACGACAGCGCTCCCGCGATGGGCGTCGCGACCGAAATGGGCATCGAAAATGCCGGCTATGCGGTCGATTATGCCGCGGGCGGCAATGGCGCTAACCTGATCACGCTCGCGGCGACCGCGGCGATCGAGGCGGGGCTGGCGAAGAATGTCCTCTGCTTCCGCGCGATGAACGGGCGCTCGGGCTTCCGGCTCGGCGGCGGCCGTGACATGTCGGCCTATGGCGTGACGCAATATACCGCGCCCTTGGGCTGGATCACCTATCCGCAGGCGATGGCGATGTGGGCGCGGCGCCACATGATCGACTATGGTACGACCGAGGAACATTGGGCCGAGATCGCGACGACCTTCCGCGACAATGCGGTGATCAACGAGCGCGCGATGCAGCGCATGCCGATGACCAAGGACGATTATTACAACTCGCGCTTCATCGTCGATCCGTTCCGCATGTACGATATCTGCCTCGAAAGCGATGGCGCCTGCGCGGTGGTGATCACTGCGGCTGAGCAGGCGCGCGATTTGAAGCAGAAGCCCGTCTATATCATGGGCGGCGCCTACGGTGGCGGTCCCAGCCAGGGCGACGATCTTTTCGACGCGATCCGCTGGCCCAGCCACTCGCACAATTGCTTCAAATATCTGGCGGACGATTTGTGGGGCAGCGCGGGCATCGGCCCCAAGGATGTCGACGTCGCCGAAATCTACGACTGCTTCACCTACAGCGTGCTGATGGCGCTCGAAGGCCTCGGCTTCTGCGAAGACGGCGAGGGCGGCCCGTTCGTGATGGGCGGCCGCATCGCCCGCACCGGCGAACTGCCGCTCAACACGCACGGCGGGCTGCTCTCCGAGGCGTATATTCACGGCTTCAACCATGTGATCGAGGCGGTCGAACAGCTGCGCGGCACCGCCGGCGCGCGCCAGATCAAGGACGCCGAAATCGCGCTCACCACCGCGGGCGCGATGACCTGCGGCAGCGCCATGATCCTGAGGAACTGACCCATGCAAAAAACAGCCTATTCGCGGCCGCTGCCCGTTCCCGATCCCGAAAGCACGCCATTCTGGGACGGGATGCGCGAAGGCAAATTGATGCTCCAGCGCTGCGTGTCGAGCGGCGATTATCTTTTTCCGCCGGTCACTTTCTGCCCCGGATCACTCGAAATTCCCGAGTGGGTGGAGGCGAGCGGCAAGGGGACGATCTTCAGCTGGATTGTCGTCCGTCACCCCGTGCCGCGCGACCTCTATGCAGACGAAGTGCCCTATGTGGTCGCGATCGTCGCGCTCGACGAGGGCTGCCGGATGACCGGAAATATCGTCGAATGTGCGCCCGAGGACATGCGCGCCGGGATGCCCGTCGAGATTGTCTACAATCGCGTCACGCCGGAGATCACGCTGCCGGCGTTCCGCCCGACGGAGGGCTGAGCGATGGTTGCGTCGATCGCTGATCCCTTCTCCGCATCGCCGCTGCTCCGCCGCTTCGCTGGCGCGACGCGCGCCGAGCTGGAAGCGTATCAGCTTCGCAAGATTCAGGCGCTCTGCGCACGCCTCTATGCGAAGAGCAGCTTCTACCGCGCGCGTATGGATGAAGGCGGATTGGCGGGGGGCGTGGTCGACAGCCTCGATCGTTTTGCCAAGGCCTTTCCGACTTCTGCCAAGACCGATTTTCTCGCTGACCAGCAGTCCGCGCCGCCCTTCGGCACGCGGCTCGGCGTCGACCGGAGCAAGATCGTGCACATCAGCATGACGAGCGGCACGTCGGGGCAGGGGCAGGAAATCTACGGCCGAACCCAGCGCGACGTCCATATGCTCGGCTATCTCCACGCCTTGCCATGGTACATGGGCGGGCTGCGGCAGGGCGACACCGCGATCAACTGCGTTCCCGCGGGCGGGATGACCACCGGCGGCTGGGGACCGGGCGAGGCGCTGCGGATCATGGGCGCGACCGGCTTCCATCTTGGGGGCAGCACATCGACCGAGGCGAAGATCGACCTGATGCTGGGGCTCGGCGGGGTGCATTTCCTTTATGCCTCGACCAACTATCTCCACACGCTGACCGAGGCGTTGCTCGCGCGCGGCGTGACACCGCGCGAAGCCTTCCCTGACATGCACGGCATCTTCATCGCCGCGGAGGGTTATCCGCTGGAATGGGCAGCGAAGATCGAGGAGCATTGGGGCTGCCGCCTCCAGGAGGGCTATGGCAGCACGCAATTAAACGGCTTTGGCGGCTCGACCGGATCGGCCGGGGTGTTCCGCGCCGATGGCCAGCGCGGGTTGATGCGCCTGTTCGAATGGGAGCATCTGGTCGAGATCGTCGACCCCGAAACCGGCGCACCGGTCGGGCCCGGGGAGCAGGGCGAGATGGTCGTCACCAATCTGTCGGTGGAGGGCAGCCCGGTGGTGCGCTTCCGCACCGGCGATGCGGCGCGCTTCGTGCCGTGGCAGGAATGCGGCGGCGGCGCGTGGAACGCGATCGAATGCGGCACGATCGGCCGCTTCGACGACATGATGAAGATCCGCGGCAACAATGTCTGGCCGTCTATGTTCGATGCCGCGGTTTTCGCGCATCCCGAGGTCGGCGAATATAAGGGCCGTGTCTACACGCGCGACGGCAAGACCGAGGTCGAGGTGAAGATCGCGGTTGCCGACCACCACGCGAACCTTTGCGAGGACGACCGCGCCGCGCTTGTCCAGTCGGTGCGCACCGCGATCAAGCAGCGCAGCAACATGTGGGTCGATGTGTGCGAGGTACCGCGCGCCGAGTTCCAGGGCTTTGCCTACAAGGCGCGCCGCTGGACCGACGAGCGGCAGGACGGATACCGGTTGTAGGAGACGACGATGCACGACGAGGACAGGCTTCTCCAAGAGATGCTGGCGCTCGCCGAGCGGCTGGCGGAAAGCGACGATGAGTTGATGGCGGGGCAATATGGGTTGCTCCGGGCGCGGGTCGCGGCGCTGATCGAACTGCGTTCGTTCGGCCGGCACCTGGCCGCATGACTGGCGTAACGCGCTTTGCCCTCGATAGCCAGGTCGCGGTCGTCACTGGCGGTGGCGGTGGGCTCGGCTCGGCGGGCGCGCTCGCAATGGCCGAATGCGGCGCCGATATCGCGCTTGTTGCGCGCAACCGCTCGAAGCTCGAAGCCGCGGCGGCGGACGTCGAAGAGACAGGCCGACGCGCGCTGATCGTCGAGGCGGATGTGACCGATCCCGCTGCGATGCTCGAGGCGGCGAAGGAAATCGAGACCGCGCTCGGCCGCATCGATATCCTCTTCAACAACGCCGGGATCACCAACCCGCATTCGGTGCTCGACGTGTCGCCGGAGGATTTCCTGCGCGTGCAGGAGGTCAATATCGTCGGCGCCTTCCACACCATCCGCGCCTTCGCTCCCTCGATGATCGCGCAGGGCTATGGCCGGATCATCAACATGGGATCGATCCTGTCGGGCCGCGGCATGGCGAACCGCGGCGCCTATTGCGCGTCGAAGGCGGGGCTCGCCAACCTCGGCGCCGCGTGCGCGTTCGAATTCGGCGGCCACGGCGTCACGGTCAACACATTGGGGGCGACGGTGATCGTCACCGACCTCAACCGCGAACTTGTCCGGACCCAGCCCGAACTTTACGCGAAAGTGGTCGACCGCACCCCGCTCGGCCGCCTCGGCGAAGTCGATGACCTGATGGGCGCACTGCTCTTCCTCGCCTCGCCCGCATCGGGCTTCGTCACCGGCCAGACGCTATTCGTCGACGGCGGCTATACCGCTGGTTGAATTGGAACAAACATGACCACGACCCCCCTGAAGAATCTTTTCGACCTCACGGGGCGCACTGCGCTCGTCACCGGCGGCTCGCGCGGACTCGGACTCGCGATGGCCGAAGCGCTGGGCGAATATGGCGCGCGCGTCATCCTGACCGCGCGCAAGCAGGCCGAACTCGACGAAGCGGCCGCGCAGCTGCAGGCGCTCGGCATCGACGCGAGCGCGATCGCCGCCGATGTGGGGCATCCCGACGGGCCCGCGCGGGTGGTCGAGACGATCCGGGCCGCGGGTGGGCGCATCGACATCCTCGTCAACAACGCCGGTACGTCATGGGGCGCCAAGGCCGAAGAGATGCCGCTCGACGGCTGGAATAAGCTGATTGCGGTGAACCTCACCGGCCCCTTCCTGATCGCGCAGGCGGCCGCGCGCGAATTCATGATCCCTGCGGGCTGGGGCCGTATCATCAACATCGCCTCGGTCGAAGGGCTGCTCGGCCACCACCCACGGATGATCGGCACCATCGCCTACAACGCCAGCAAGGGCGGGCTCGTCAATTTCACTCGCGCGCTCGCGGCCGAATGGGCGTCACTCGGCATCAATGTCAATGCGCTCGCGCCCGGCTATTTTCCGTCGAAGCTGACCGGCTATGTCCTTGACAAGCACGGCGACGAATTGCGCGCGGATACGCCCCGCGGCAAGCTGGGCACCGACGACGATCTGAAGGGAGCGGTGCTGCTGCTCGCCTCCGATGCCGGCGCCCATATCACGGGACAGATACTCGCGGTTGACGGCGGCGCGTCCGTCATCTGACGAAAAATGGAGGGATCGAGACATGAACGCACCAAGCCGCTTCGGCACCCGCTATCCGTTTCACCCCTATCCAACGGGCTGGTTCAGCGTCGGCTTCGCGGAAGATCTCGCGCCTCGCGACGTCCGTCCGCTGCGCTATTTCGGACGAGATCTCGTTCTTTTTCGCACTGAAAGCGGCGAGGCGGTAGTCACCGACGCGCATTGCCCGCACCTCGGCGCGCATCTTGGCTACGACAGCTGGGTCGAGGGTGAGACGATCGTCTGTCCCTTTCACCAGTGGCGTTACGACACGAATGGAAAATGCGTGCATGTGCCTTTCGCGAAAGCCGTTCCGCCGCGTGCGAAAGTTCGCAAATGGCCATGCGTTGAGCGTGGCGGCATGATTTTCATCTGGCATGATCTGGATGGCCGCGAGGCAGACTGGGACCTGCCCGAATATGATGAAAGCCGCCGCATCCCCGATGCGGGCTTCCGCCGCCTTCACGACGATTTCGGTTCGGCACATCCGCAGGACGTGTTCGAGAATGGCGTCGATTTTGCACACTTCCCCGGAGTGCATGGCACCGGCCGTGCGATCGGCAACGGGCCTGTCATACTGGACGGGCATCGCTTCTTCAGCCCAGTGCGCATTCTTCCCGCAGGCTATGACGGCCCGGTCGAGGGTACGGATGTCGGATCGACGGTCGATTCCGAGGTTATCGGAGGAGGGCTCTCGCGCGTGGAGAGCCGGACGCCGCACGCGCCAGGGATCGTTACCGTCTATTATGTTTCAGTGACTCCGGTCGATGCGGCGCTCAGCCACTATTACGTCCATCAATTCTTCCTGAAGGATGATGACTGCCCGATGTCGGGCGAAGAAATTGGTCGCTTCACCGCGATCGCCGCCGAGCATGGGCTGAAGGAACAATATAGCGATGGCAAGATCTGGCCGTACAAGGCCTATGTCGAGCAACCGATGCTGAGCGCGGCCGATGGTCCGATCCTCAAGTATCGCGACTGGTACAAGCAGTTCCACCCCGCGGCCTGAAAGGCGTCATTGCTCTGAAAGCTCGGTCAGAACCTGGGCAAACCGCGCGCGGATTCGTTCGACGTAGGCGGGATGAGTCAGAATTTTTCCATCGCCAGCTAGCGCCCCGGCGAAAGCGATCTCGGCCACGGCATCAGGGCTGAGCGAATCCGCAGGGGGTGGTCGGTCGGGGTCGATCGCGTCGAAGATCGGCGTCGACACCGCGCCGGGCATCAGCAGCGATGCGCCGACAGGCGTGCCCTCCAGTTCGGCCTGCAAAGCCTCGACCATCGGCCATAGCGCATGCTTGGTTGCGCAATAGGCGCTGAGGCCCGCGCCGCAGGTCATCGATCCCGTAGAGCCGGTCACGACCACCTGCGCCGCCTCCTGCGCGATCATCGCTGGCACGAACGCCTGCAATGTCGCGACCGCGCCAATGAGATTCACCTCGGTCAGCGCACGCCATTGGTCGATCGGCATGGCGAGTACGCCGCCGCCGCGCAGAATGCCAGCGTTGGCAAAGAGCAAAGCGATCGGGGGCAGGGCGGCGCAGTCGGCGGCAAAGGCCTGCAACGAACCAACATCGCTCACATCGACCTGCCGCACGATATGCTGCGTTTCCCGCCGTTCCAGTTCGCTGGATAGTGCTTGCAACCCAGCGGCATCGCGATCGCACGCCGCGACCGCCATGCCTCGCGCTGCAGCATGACGCGCGAGGGCGGCGCCGATTCCCGACGCCGCCCCCGTAATGACCGCGGTCCGCCCGGCGAGCCGGATGCTCACCGGAAATGCGGGATGACGTGCGTGCCGATCTTGCGCAGCGTTTCGAGCTGCGCCCACTGCGGCACCGTGCCCATGTTCGTCATGAACAATATCTCGTCGGCGCCTGCCGCGGCGAGCTGTTCGACATAGCTGATGCAGTCGGCGACGCTGCCATAGGCATTTTTCGCGCTGAGAATGCCGCCGCTGGGGCGCCGGCCATCCTCGTCCGGGCGCAGGTCCATCGTTAGCGTTTCGGACGCGAGCTTGCTGGTGATGATCGTGTCGGTGCCCTCTTCGAGCAATTCCTCGCCCCAGGTCTCGGGCGCGGGTTTCGGGCCGCCGCCGTACCAATAGTTCAGCGATTCATAGAAATAGCGCTGGCCGCGAATGCCGATCCGGCGTGCCTCTTCAGCGTCGTCGAGGATGATCGTCGGGCAGAGCGCGGCGAGATGCTGGTTGGGGCGATAGCCGACCTGATCCTCGGCTTTGCGCGTCGCCCAGGCGTCGCGATAGATCTGGTTCTTCTTCGCTACCTCGTCGGGTCCGCCGAAGCCAAGAACGAGCGCGCCGATGCCGCGCTGACCGGCGCGCGCCAGTGTCTCGGGGTTGGTGCACGCCATATACATCAGCGGATGCGGTTCCTGGAACGGCTTGGGATGGATAGGCCGTGGCGGAATAGTGATGTGCGGACCATTATGCTCGACCTCATCCTCGACGAACATGCGCGGGATCAGATACATCGCCTCGTCGATCAGCGGCTGCAGCGTCTTGAGGTCATAGCCATAGGCGCCCGCCTCCTGCTGGCTTCCGCCCTTGCCAATGCCGAAATGGACACGGCCTTTCGACAGTATGTCGAGCGTGGCGATGCGCTCGGCGACCTTGATCGGGTGATTCATCGCCGGCATCAGGCACACGACCCCGTGGCCGATCCCGATCCGAGACGTACGCCCGGCAATATAGGCGAGAAAGGTCTCGGGCGCGCTCATATGCGCGTAGTTGGTCAGCGACGTGTGTTCGACGCTCCAGATCACGTCGAACCCAAGCTGCTCGGCGAGCAGCGCCTGTTCGACGAGTTCGTCGAACACCTGCCTTTCGCCGCGGGGTGAGGCGTCGGCCGTCTGGGCTTCGAATATCAACGAAAAGCGCATAATGTGTCTTTCAAGCTCCCAATCTTCGTCTCAGAAATCGACGGATAGGAGGCTGCTTTCAAATGCCGATTGGCGGCACGAGGGTTAGCGGCAAAGCATCGCTGCGCTCTTTTCTTGCCCATTTTAGATCGCTGGGGTCCGCCTTGGGCACTCGACCCCGTGCGGTCTCGCATCCTAGTCGAGCCTCAAGCAATATTTGAGGAGAAGGGCAGATGAACCGGCCGATCAAGATCGTGGGGGTGGGCGGGACCGCCCGCCTGGATTCGAGCAGCGAGCGCGTCGTATGCCGCGCGCTCGATGCGGCAAGCGCCATGGGCGCCGAGGTAGAGCTGTTCGATGGCCCATTCATCGCCGCCTTGCCGCTCTATATTCCGGGTCGAACCGAACGCACCGAGCCCGAAAGGCGCTTCGTCGAAGCAATCCGCCATTGCGACGGCATCATCGTCGGATCGCCAGGCTATCATGGCAGCCTCTCGGGCCCGGTGAAGAACGCGCTGGACCTACTCGAGGATCTTGCCAGGGACGGGCGTCCCTATCTCGATGGCCGCGCTTTCGGTTCGATCGTCACGGCCTATGGCTGGCAGGCATGCGGCACGACCCTCGTCGCGTTGCGCTCCATCGCTCATGCGTTGCGTGCCTGGCCGACGCCGTTCGGCGCGGCGGTGAATGCCACCGTGCCGCTCTTCGGCGAAGACGGCGCCTGTCTCGATCCCAAGGTCGCCGAACAATTGGATATCGTCGGTCAGCAGGTCATGGAATTCGCTTTGTGGCGGAGAGCCGGTCTGGCCGCATGATGCCCGGCAGCGACGATGACGATACCTCAACGGCAATAGAGCGCCGCGGGTCGCGGGGATAACAACTGCCAAATCGCGGCAGTGCCGCCCAGCACAGGAATTCACGATGCCCGCGCTTGCCCCGGTCCAGCTGCCGCACTCCTTTCTCGCAGCGCCAGAGGAAATCATCGACGAGGCGCGCAATGGGCGGATGTTCATCCTCGTCGATGATGAGGATCGAGAGAATGAAGGCGACCTGATCATTCCCGCGCAGATGGCGACCCCTGACGCGGTCAATTTCATGGCACGCTATGGTCGCGGCCTCATTTGCCTGGCAATGACGCAGCAGCGCGTTGATCAGTTGGGGCTTGAGCTGATGAGCCGTAACAACGGAACGCAGTTCGAAACCGCGTTCACCGTGTCGATCGAGGCGCGTGAAGGTGTGACGACCGGCATTTCTGCCGCGGACCGCGCGCGCACCATCGCCACCGCGATCGACGCTTCGAAGGGGCGCGAAGACATCGTCACACCCGGACATGTCTTTCCGCTGCTCGCGCGCGAGGGAGGGGTCTTGGTCCGCGCCGGGCACACCGAGGCGGCGGTCGACGTCGCACGTCTTGCCGGTCTCAATCCGTCGGGGGTAATCTGTGAGATTTTGAAGGACGACGGCGAGATGGCGCGTCTGGACGATCTGATCCCCTTTGCGCAGCAGCACCAGCTCAAGATCGGCACCATCCGCGACCTCATCGCTTATCGCCGCCGCAACGACCATCTGGTCGAGCGCCGCGCGGAAATGGTGTTCAACAGCCGGTGGGGTGCCGACTGGCGCATCATCAGCTATCGCAACCGGATTACGGGGGGCGAGGTGATCGCCTTGGTCAAGGGCCAGATCGATCCCGCCCAACCCGTCATGGTGCGCATGCACGTGCATTCGCCGATGGCCGACCTGTTCGCGGAGCAGGACGATCGGTCGGGACTGCTGGGCCGCGCGATGACGAAGATCGGTGAGCAAGGCAGCGGCGTTGTCGTCGTGCTGAGCTCGCCCGCGCCCGATCTCGTTGCCTGTATCATCCGCGCGCGCGAAACGGGACGTGAAGAAAGCGGCGCACGCACGATAGCGGTGCGCGAATATGGCATCGGTGCGCAAGTCCTCACCGACCTCGGCATCCACCGTATCGCTTTGCTGAGCAACAGCGACACGAACTACGTCGGCCTCGATGGCTACGGGATCGAGATTGTCGATCAGCAGCCTCTCGGCTGCGATATCTAACATTGCAATGTTAGATAGATTGTGGCGTTATCAAGGAATCAGAAAAAGGAGAGAGCGATGACCGACATTCTTATCCAGGGAGGAACCGTCGTCGACGGCACCGGCGCGCCTTCCTATGCCGCCGACGTTCGCGTGAAGGATGGCCTGATCGCCGAAATCGCGCCCAGCCTTTCGCCTGCCGCGGGCGAGCGCATCGTCGATGCCGCGGGCTGCATCGTCTCGCCGGGCTTCATCGAGCCGCATACGCATATGGACGCGGTGATGTGGTGGCAACCGAGCCTCGATCCGTTGCCCGGTTATGGTGTGAGCACGGTCGTGATCGGCAATTGTGGTTTCACCGCCGCGCCGGTGCACAAGGACCCCGAGGTACGAATGGAGATGGTCAAGATCTTCTCCTTCTTCGAGGAAGTGGCCGAAAAGCCCTTCGTTGAAATGCTGCCGTGGGACTGGAACAGCTGGCCCGAATATCGCGCGTCGGTCGAGGCGAAGTGCAAGACCTCGACCAATATCGCGGGCTATGCGGGCCACATTGCGATGCGCCTGGCCGTGATGGGCATGGACGCGTGGGAACGCGCCGCGACGCCGCAGGAAATCCAGAAGATGTGCGACATGTTGCAGGAAGCGATCGACGCTGGCGCGCTTGGCATGTCGTCGAACCTGATGGACCATGACAGCAAGGACCGGCCGGTGCCGAGCCTCGTTGCCGACGACGCCGAATGGGCGGGGCTGATCGGCGTGCTCGCGCGCAATCCGGGCAGCCAGCTGCAGGTCATCCTCGACACTTTCTTCAAATTGAAGGCGCCCGAACAGATGGAGCGTCTGGGCAATCTGTGCCGCGATCGCGGCGTGCGGGTCCAGATGGCGGGGGCCGCCGGCTTGCTCCATTTCCAAGATTCGATTCGCGACAAGATGTGGGAAATCAGCGCGAAGCAGAAGGCCGAGGGCCTCGATTTCTGGCCCAGCTTTGCGCATGTGCCGCCGACGACCGCGCTCAATTTCTTCTCGAGTTCGTCCTTCGCCCAGGCGAACGAATATGTTTGGCACGAAGTCGTGCAGGCACCGACCGAGGCCGAGAAGCTCGCTCTGCTTAACGACGACGATTTTCGCGCCCGCGCTCGCGACAGCTGGGACAACAAGGCGTTCAAGCAGTCGCTCGTCGCCAATCCGCACATGATGCTGCTGCTCGATTCCGAAACCGGCGTCGGCCCGCTCGGTCTCAACCTCAAGGAACTCGCCGAACAGACGGGTCAGCATCCGTCCGACGCGCTCGCGGATTGGGTGATCGCGAACGGCGTCCAGTCGATCGTCAACCGCGTGCCGCACCCGATGCATTTCGACAAGACGGTCGAGCTGATGAAAACCAACCAGACGGTCGCCAACATCTCGGACGCCGGCGCGCACGGTCAGATGCTGTGCGGCGGCGGCGAGAATATCCTGCTGTTGACGCAGTATCTGCGGAACAAGGAATTGACGCTTGAAGAGGCGATCCACGTCCAAACTGGCAAGCAGGCCGAACATTTCAACTTCGATGATCGCGGCGTGCTGAAGCCTGGTTATCGCGCCGATATCGCGGTGTTCAACCTCGACGAGATCGAGGCGCGGCCGCTGCGGCGTGCATTCGACGTGCCCGACGGGAAGGGCGGTTTCACCTGGCGCTTCTCGCGCGATGCGGCGCCGATGCGCCTGACGTTGGTGAACGGAGTGCCGACCTTTGAGAATGGGGCCTTCACCGGCGAATTGCCGGGACAGTTTATCGGTCCCGTCATTCGCAAAGTCGCGACCGCGGCCGCCTGAACGCCCGCGAATGAAAAGATAAGTGGAGGGACAGGATGAACGAGGAAGATCTGCCGTATCTGCAGCGCGGGCGGCAAAAGGTCGAAACGACGAGCAGCGTGCTCATCAGTTCGTCCAAATATATGAATGACTTCCGGATCCGCGAGTGGGTCACGACGCAGTGCCTGAAGCGCAACGGTCGCGACTATCCGGTGACCTATGGCATTCCGTCGTTGATCGACGCGGTGCGCGAGGTCCAGGATCATGAGCGGATCGAGGAGCTGTTCAACGAAGCGCGCCGCGACTGGCCCGAATTCGACAAATGGCTCGACGAACGCTGGCTCGCGCGGTTGACGCGCGAGGATATGAAGTCGTGCCCCGAAGGATCGGTCGGCGGTATCTGGTATAAATGGCTGGTAGGCGCAGGGATGGAAGTCGACATCATCCCCACCTTCGAACCTCGGTCGGGCTTTGAATATTTCTTCCTGCGCGGCGTCCAGATTCACGACATCATGCACATATTGAGCGGCGGCGGGTTCGACGGGATCGGCGAGATCATGCCGGCGTTCCTTAAATATGGTAATCTTTTCCGTCACTTCACGCCAGAACTTGCGGGTCTGCTCAATGTGCAGAATACGCTGCTCACCATCCCGATGTTCATGCGCGGCCCGCTTCACTATCCCGAGCTGACGCTCCGCATGTTCGAACTGGCGCATTATGCGATGAAGGTCGGCGAGCAGTCCGACGCGCTGTTCCTACCGCGCTACGAGGATTGGCTCGACCTCCCGCTCGAGGAGGCGCGGCGCAAGTTCGGGGTGCGCGGGGCCCAGACCATCGATACGTCGCGCGAGTCCGCATATTGGAGCGAGCAGGTCGATCGATACGATCCGCTCCCGGACGGGCCGGAGGCGGTTGCCGCCGAATAATGGAGCTAGCCGAAGGGGGCTGCTTGGGCGGCGGGATCTCTCGCCGCCCTTTTTTCTTACCAACCCTCGATGTCCGCGAGGCCGATTTCCTCGACCACCGCGAGCGCCTTGGCCAAGGAGTCGGCTTCGGCGCGAAGGCGCGGCGCGCGAGGCACACCGCCCGCGAGGCCGAAATGCTCGAGCAGCGCTTTGGTCACGCGTATGCCGCCGTTGCCATAGAGCGCCATGAACAGGCGCATCAATTTGCCCCATCGCTCAAGGAACAGCGCGTTGTCGCCAGTGCGGGCCGCCGCGATCACGCTCATGCAGAGCTTCGGCGCGATATTGCCCTCGGATGACAGGAAGCCCTGCGCGCCGAATGCGAGCGCGAGCGGCGCCTGGTGCGGCCCGCCGACGCAAATGTCGATCCGGTCGCCGAGTGCGTCGGCGAGCGTGCGGAGATAATTCGGATCCTGATGGCTGATGTTCAGCCCGATGAGTTGTTTGTGACGATCGAACAGCTCGATGATCACCTGCGTCGGAATCACATAGCCGACAGACTGGTGCGTCGAGAGCACCGACGGCACATCGCTGTTCGACAGCACTTCGCTGAAATAGACGTCGAGTTCGCGCGGGGTCGGGACATGGCCATGGCCGACGTCGAGCGAATAGACCTGCGCCGCATCGACCCCTGCGGCCGCGGCCATGTCGAGAAAGTCGATCATCTGCTGTGCGGTGCGCGGTTCGACACCCATCGCGCGAATGGGCACACGGCCTTTTAATTCCTCGACCGCGACAGCGAGCAGGCGTTTCGTCTCGTCGGCCGACAGCGTATAGCCTTCACCGCTGCCGCCGCCGCCGACATAGACGCCGATGCCGGCGTCGCCAAGCTTCGAAAGATGACGGCGCAACTTTGCTTCGTCGATCGATCCATCATCTGCAAATGGCGTGATGCTGATCGTAAAGGCCTGGTAGCGGGACGCTTCGACACTCATCATTCTCTCCTCACAGATATATTCTTGGTCCGCGCTGGACTTGCAATGATTGAAGCGAAGCGTATGGCTTGTTCTCCGGCGCTGGCCAGAAACAGGGGTATATTTTGTGAGCGAGAGCACGAAGAAGCGGCGTTTGCGCCAGCCTCGCGTCGCCGAGATTGTGGCTTCGAGCCTGCGTAACCGCATCCTGTCGGGGGCGCTGGCCGATGGCGATATGCTTCCCAAGCAGGAAGAGTTGCTGAATGAGTTCGGCGTCAGTCCGCCGTGCATCCGCGAGGCATTTCGCATTCTTGAGACCGAGGGACTGGTCACCGTCATTCGCGGTAACGTCGGCGGCGCGATCGTCCATGTCCCGCATCCGGGGACTGCGGCCTATATGCTGGGGTTGGTGCTCCAGGCGCGATCGGTTTCGCTGCTCGACCTGCTCAATGGCATGCGCCTGCTCGAACCAGCCTGCGCCGCCGAGGCGGCGCTGCGCCCCGATCGCGGAACGACGGTGCTGCCCAAGCTGCGCGCCAATATCGATGCCTGCGCCGAAGCGATCGACGACCCCGCGCGCTTTATCGTCCTCGCACGCGCCTTCCACACCGAGCTCGTCAGCAATTGCGGCAACGAGACGATGAGCCTCGTCGTGGGCGCGCTTGAGAAGCTGTGGACTGCCCAGGTCGAGGCACTCGCGGTCGACCGTTCGGTGCATGGAAGCTTTTCGGACCGGGCGGTGCGCATGTCGCTGCTGCACGAGCATGAGCGTATCTACCGCGCGGTCGAGGACGGTGATGCGCCGACCGCCGAACGCGCAATCCGCGAGCATTTCACCGGCGGCGGTGAGCGCCGGCACGGCTTCGACACCGGGCTGACGATCAAGGCCGATATGCTGCGGTCCTGAGCAGGGCCGCACAAAACCTGTAGAGGCAAACTGCCGCACCGAGGCAGGCTCAGGCTTCGAGCCACCGTGTCACATCGGCGGCGCGGGCGCGCGGGCGCTCGGGTGCTTCGGCCGCAACGTTGCCAATCAGGACGACACCCGCGACCTTCTGGCCGTCTTCCAGTCCGAGCAGCGCGGTCGCCCGCCCGTCATAGGCATGCCAGCCGGTCAGCCAGTTAGCGCCAAATCCGAGAGCATGAGCGCCATTCACCAGATTCATGCACACAGCGCCCGCCGACAGCCACTGCTCCCACTCGGGGACCTTGTGACCCGGAATTGCGGAAGAAACGACAACGACGACGAGCGGCGCGCTGGCCAGCTTGCGCGTGCTCACCCGTGTCTTCGGCGCGTCTTCGCGCTGGCCGGCGAGTTCGAGCAGTTTTTCGACCCAGCGCTGCTTCGCTTCGCCCGCGATCAACACCAGCCGCCAAGGGCTGAGCCGCCCGTGATCGGGAACGCGCAGCGCGATCTCGATCAGCCGTTCGGTCTCTTCGCGATTCGGCCCAGGCGCGACCAGCGCATCCGGCATCGGCGATCGGCGGCGCGTGAGGACGGCGGCGGCGGAAGCGGCGGAGAGCAGTGGGGCGATAGATGCCATGGTGATGATCTTCCTCTCGAAACGATACGTCGCTGATCGCTATTTGACCGTCGTATCCGAATCAGCTAACATTTAAAAGATAACATATTTAGGGACGAGGGTGACCATGAACGCAATACCGCTTCGCTTCGCCGACATACGCCTGGGTCAGCCGATCGACTTCGACGGCGAGGTCCCTAGTGAAGGCCCCATTGACCAGCGGCTCTGCGAGATGGTTCGCCGCTGGTCGGGAGCGGCCGTAGCCTCGTTGGTGTCGCTTCAGGGGCCGCAAGAAAATTTCGCCCCCGATCAAATTGCAGGCCGCGTGATGGCAAGGCATCTCGACGGCAGCAGCATGGCCGACGTCGAAGTCGTGATGCATGCGCGGGATGTCTGTGCAAAGGCGGTGGTCCGTGTTGCACTTGGCTGACGACACGGCGGCGGCCGTTCCCGCCACCAGCGATAACGGACCGGCGGCGTCGACGTCTTCATCGCTTTCGCCGATTGTTCCGCGCGACGTCGCGACGCTTCGCACCTTGCGGATCGCGAAACATTTCCCCTTTTTCCTCGCGGTCGCTGAGGAACAGAATCTCCATCGCGCCGCCGAACGGCTGAATATCGCCCAGTCGGCGCTGTCGCGGCGGATCGCCGACCTCGAACGCGAACTCGGCAATATCGAATTGTTCGAGCGGCAGGCCCGGGGCGTCGCGATCACCAAGGCGGGGCAGGTCCTCGCGACCGACGTGCGCCGTATCCTGCTGCAGATCGAGGATGCGCGCCGCAACACGCGCCGCATCGCCGAGGGCGACACAGGCGTGCTGCGCGTTGCCTTTTCCGAAGCAATGCTGCGGCGCCCGGTCTTGCCCGCGGTGCTGCGCGAATTCCGGACGCTCTATCCCGAAGTTGAACTGCGCGCCTTTCCACTTACGTCGGACGCGCAGCGGGCGCGCCTGTTCGCCGACGAGATCGACGTTGCCTTCGTGATCGATGAGACAACTGATGCCGAGCAGTTCGCGCGCCTGCCGGTGGGGACCGATCGGTTCGTGCTGGTTCTGCCCGAGGATCATCCACTCGCCGCAAATCGGGCGGTGGGATTGGCCGAGCTGGCGAATGAACCCTTGCTATGGCCGGCGCGCCACACGTCACCGCGCCTGTTCGACCGCATGATCGCGGCCTTCGATGCGCAGGGCGTTTCGCCCAATATCGCGGTCGAGGTGTCAGCAGTCGATATCGCTTACGAACTGGTCGCGGCACGGATCGGGCTTGGCGTCGTCACCGCCGCACGCGCGGATCGGACGCCGCCCGGCGTTGTACTGCGCGACCTGCCGGATCTCGACCTTCCGCTCCCGATCAGCATGCTCTGGCCGAAAGGCAGCGCTTCGCCGCTGATCGCGCGCTTCGTCAAACTCGTCGAAAGCCGGTTGGCCGAAGCGGCCTGAGTCAGGATCGAGCAGCGCGGAATCGGCCTGCGATCAGGCCGGACACCGCCGCGACTTCGGCATTGGCCGCGCCCAGCAGATCGACGAGCGTGAAGAAGCCATGCACCATCCCCGGATGATCGCGCAGCACCACGCGCACGCCGGCGGTCGCTAGCGCCTCGGCATAGGCAACGCCTTCGTCGTGCAGCGGGTCATAGCCGCCCACGACGATGATCGTGTCGGGCAGGTTCGACAAATCGGCCGCCGTTAGCGGCGCTGCCTCGGGGTTGGCCCGATCGGCTTCGGTCGCGTGTTGATCCCAGAACCAGCGCATGTCGTCAGTGGAAATCAGATAGTCACCCTGGCCGCATCGACGGTAGGATTCCCGTTCGAAAGCGGGCGACAGCACGGGATAAAGCAGCACCTGCAGCGCGATATCCGGGCCGTCCCGATCGCGTGCGCGCAGGGCGAGCGCTGCGGCCAGATTGCCTCCGGCGCTGTCGCCCATGACCGCCGACGGCTCGGCATCGGCGAGAGCGAGCAGCGCTGCCCAGCAATCGTCGAGCGGCTGAGGGAAGGGATGTTCGGGCGCAAGTCGATAGTCAACGCTGATCACTTCGGCGCCGCTCTCGTGCGCCAACTGGCGACACACCGGATCGAAGCCGTCGAGCGTCCCAAAGACCCAGCCGCCGCCGTGAAGATAGAGGATGCGCCCGCGTGTCGCTCCGGCAGGGCGATAGCGTCGGATCGGTACGCCACCGCTCGGGCCCGCGATGATTTCGTCGGCTGCCGTCACATTGCGGGCGCCGCGTCCAGGCGGGAGCGTCGCCTGCGATTCGGCGAACGATCGGCGGGCATCCTCTGGTGTCCCCGCGGAAAAGCCCGGCAAGTTCAGCGCCCGACGGCGATCGAGTATGGCCTGCAGCTCGGGATCGAGGCTCATCGACAATCTCTCCTGATGGCTCCTTCTCGGGAAAATAGACACTCCGGCGCAATTGCCCAATCGCGATCTCTTCGATCCACCTTCGATATTCGACCTTTCTTCCGGCGCTCCTAAGGTCGCCATAGATAGATGGAGAATGAAATGCGGATTGATCTGAGCGGCCGGGTGGCAATCGTCACCGGCGCAGGCGGCGGCCTCGGCCGCGAGCACGCGCTGCTGCTGGCGAAGCGCGGGGCGAGGGTCGTCGTCAACGATCTCGGCGGCACGCGCGACGGCAACGGCGCAAGTGTGACGATAGCCGAGCAGGTGGTTGAGGAGATCCGCCAGGCCGGCGGCGAAGCGATCGCCAATGGCGCGAGTGTGACCGATTTCGCCGAGGTCGAGGCGATGGTGGGTCAGGCCATGGCGCAATGGGGCCGGGTCGACATCCTCGTCAACAACGCCGGCATCCTGCGCGACCGGACCTTTGCCAAGCAGGACCTATCGGACTTCTTCACCGTGATCGATGTTCACCTCGCCGGATCGGTGCATTGCACCAAGGCGGTGTGGGGAATCATGATCGAACAGGGCCATGGCCGGATCATGATGACGACGTCGTCATCAGGGCTTTACGGCAATTTCGGCCAATCCCAATATGGCGCGGCGAAGCTCGGGCTCGTCGGTTTCATGAAGACGCTGGCACAGGAAGGGCAAAAGCATGGCATTCGTGTCAACGCGCTCGCGCCATCGGCGGCGACGCGAATGACCGTCGACATCATGAACGAGGAGGATCTCGCCGCGCTGTCGCCCGCCAGCGTTGCGCCGGCCATGCTCGCGCTCGTCTGTGACGATGCGCCGACGGGCATGGTCATGTGCGCCGGCGCAGGCCGCTTTGAGGCCGCACATATCACGCTCACGCGCGGCATCGCGGTCGACCTGGGTGAGAACGCCCCCGAGCAGGTGCTGGCGGGCCTCGATCGCATTCGCGACCGGACGGACGAGACGGTTCCCGAAACCGGTATCCAGCAATCGCAATATGAACTGGCGCAGCGCGTGAAGCCCCTGGCGACGATCGATGGGTGACATAAGGCGCATTGCGGCCAATCCGCGAATGAGCGGCGCGGTCGTTTACGCTGGCATCGCCTATCTTTCGGGGCAAGTCGCGATCGACCATCGCGGCGGGGCGGTAGCGGATCAGGTGGACGAGGTTTTGGCACGCATCGATGTGCTGTTGGTTGAGGCAGGGAGCGACCGTTCGCGCCTGCTGACGGCGACCATCATGCTGTCCGACATGAGCGTCATGCCGGTGCTCAACGCTGCGTGGGATCAATGGGTCGTCCCGGGCTGTGCCCCGACGCGGACGAGCATTCAGGCGGCGCTGGCATCGCCCGACTATGCACTCGAGATCGTCGCGACCGCCGCCACCGACTGACACTCAGGCGGATTCGAGCGTCATCTGGCGCGCGAGTTCACCAAGCCGCATCACGCCTTCGCGCGCGCGGTCGGCGTCGATCATCGAGAAGCTGAGGCGAAAGCTGCCGGTCCGGCCGGGGATGGCTCCGGTCCCAGCAGGATAGAAGGCCGCGCCCCCGACGATCGATACGCGATGCTCGGTCAGCGCGCGCTGCGCGAACAACGTCGCATCCATCTCGCCGGGCAGTTCGGCCCAGATATACAGCCCGCCCTCGGGCCGGGTGAAGGTGACGCCCGGCGGCATCGCTTCGCGGAGCGCATCGACCATCGAATCGCGGCGGTCGCGATAGGTGAGGCAAGCCTGCGCGATGGTGTCGTCAAGTGCGGTCTGAACAACATCGAGCAGCAACATCTGGTTGAGTGCGCTCGTCGCGAGGTCGCTGGCTTGCTTGATCAACACCAGCTTGCGGATCACATATGCGGGCCCGGCGATCCAGCCGACACGCAGCGAGGGGGCGATCGTCTTCGAGAAAGTGCCGGTGTAAAGCACGGGCGCTTTCTCGATATTGCCATGGCGTTCAGTCGCGAGCTTGAGGAGCGAGGGGAGGGGCGCGCCATCGTAGCGTAACGCCTCGTAACACCCGTCTTCGATCAACGCCATTCCGGTCGCGTCGGCGAGGTCGAGCAATGTCTCGCGTTCGCCAAGCGTCATCGTCGTGCCGGTGGGATTGCGGAAATCGGGGCCGACGTAGCAGAATTTCGCGCCGCCGAGGGCTTTCGCGTCCCAGTGCGCGCTGTCCTGCGGAAGGCCAATATAGTGCGGCTGATAGGCATCGAAGGCGCGTAGCGCGCCGATGAAAGAGGGTATTTCGACCATCGCCTTGTCGCCGGGCGCAAGCATCAGCTTCGCAATGAAATCGAGGCCTTGCTGCGATCCGTTGGTGATCAGGATATTGTCGGCGGTGCATGGGGTACCCTCCCCGGTCATCCGCTCGGCGATCCATTTGCGAAGCGGCGCATGGCCTTCGCTCGGTGCATATTGCAGCGCGGTGCGCGCCCGCGCCGGGTCGGCCCAGATCGCGGCAGAAGATGCCGCCAGCGCGCCATAGGGAAAGATGGCGGGGTCGGGGAGGCCGCCGCCGAGATGGATGATCTCGCTCGCGTCGAGCAGTTTCATCCGTTCGCGAATGTCCGATGCTATGACGCTGCGCATCCGGCTCGCGTACAGAATGTCCCAATCGGTCATCGCACCCTCTTTTCTTATAATCTTTAATTTAATAGGCGGGCGCGATACTGTCCACCGTCAAGATGTCAGCCGAACCGGCATATGTTTGATCCCGCCAACGAAATTCGACCTTAGTCGGCTGACCGGGCCCGCAAGTTCCAGCCCGGGAAAGCGCGTCAGTATCTCGGTGAGCACCGCTCGCAGCTCGATCCGCGCGAGGTCGTTGCCAAGGCAGGAGTGACGTCCGAAACCGAAAGTCAGGTGGCGATTGGGTTTGCGCAACAGGTCAAGCGTAAACGGGTTTTCGAACATGCCTTCATCGCGATTGGCGGAAGGATAGAAAAGCACGACCTTCTCTCCAGCGCGCACTGTCTGCCCGGCGATCTCGACGTCGCACGTCGCGGTGCGCGCCATATAGACGATCGGGGTGACCCAGCGCAGAAGCTCCTCGACCGCGGGGACCATGATCGACGGGTCGGCGGTCAGTGTGGCGCGGGCTTCGGGATGTTCGATCAGTGCAAGCATGGCGCCGCTCGTCGCATTGCGCGTTGTTTCGTTCCCCGCAATGGCGAGGAGGAAGCAGAAACCCAGAATTTCGTGATCGCTAAGCGGCGTTCCGTCGATACGCGCCTCGACGAGCAGGCTCACGAGATCCTCGCGCGGCGCGGCGCGGCGCTCGGCGATGAAACGCGCGAAATAGCCGAACATCGCTTGCTGCGCCGCGAGGATTGCTTCGCGTGGCAGGTCGACATTGCCATATTCGGGATCTTCGCTGCCGATGACGGCGTTGCTCCACAGATACATCTGATCGCGGTCATCCGCGGGGACACCGAGCAGTTCGAGAATGACGTCTAGCGGCAGGCGCATCGCGATTGCATCGACAAAATCAATGACCTCGCCGTCGCCTGCGGTCGCCGCTGCAACCCGGGCAGCCACAACTTGATCTGCGATTTCGCGACAACGCGCGATGATATGTTCTTCAAGCGCCCGCATGACGCTGGGTTTGAAGCGCTCGCGCAGGACCATCCGGTATTTGTGATGTTCGGGCGGGTCCATCGTCAGCAGCAACGGCACGCGTGGCGTATCTGGCTCTCCCAGCTGGTCGTTGCGCAGGATAGTGACCCCCGGCGCGCTAATGAACTGGTCGCTGTCCTTTCCGACCGCCGTGATGTCCGCATAACGGGCGAGCGCCCAGAAAGGCTCGCGAACGCCGTCGTCGTGCCAGGCAATGGGCTGTTCCCTGCGCATCTTCGACCAGATTTCGTGGGGGTAGCCGTTGGCGGCGAATTCGTCGGGATCGAAACAGGCCGGATCGGCGAGGGGGCGTGCTGACATGTCATCCTCTTCACTAGTGAACGATCGTTTACTAGCAATCCGATATCGCTCGCGCTAGGGGGAAATGATGACGACAGGCGAAGAGACAAACCCTGCTGGGCGGTCGAGGATGGCGCCGGCTGATCGGCGTGCGTTGATTCTCCAGGCAGCCGCCGCGATGTTCCGCGACCATGGCTATGCCGGAGCCAGCGTCGATGCGATCGCGGCGGCGTCGGGGATCAGCGGACCGGGTATATATCGATATTTCGCCGGCAAAGCCGAATTGCTCCTCGCCTTGCTCGAAGCCGCGGTGGCTGAGACGGTGGCCGCCATGAACGCCGTGCCGGACAGGCCCGCGCAGACCTCCGATGATCTGGCCGACATTCTGGCAGAGCGCGCCTTGAGCGAAGGCGCCATCATCGCATTGTTGCACGGAACCGCGGGGGCGATGGAGCCCGAGGAGCGGTTGCGCCTTGATCAATTGCGCCGGGATGCGGTCGGTCGTCTTACGGAAACGCTGCATGCGCTCCGGCCCGATCTCGCTGCCTCTGAGGCCGAAGCGCGGATCGTCGCCGCGCTCGCGCTGGTCGGGCATATTGAGCGCTTCCTGGCGACAGGCGTCCCGGCGCAAAGTTTCCAGAGGATCCTGCGTTCGATCTTGCGGGCGTGATTCAGAAAGTACCCCCGACCTCAAGGGACAGCCATTTCTAGAAGGAATAGCGCACCGAGACGCCATACATGCGCGGTTCGTTATAAATGCGCTGGTTTATGCCCAATCCCGAGTTGATCAGCGAGGCGCCTCCGACCTTGTATGTCGTGTTAGTGAGATTGGTGACGTAAACGGCCACATCGATCGGGCCGCCGAACAGCTCTCTCCAGTCCAGCGTCAGATCAATCGTATCGGTGGGGCCCTCGATACTTTCGCCATCATAGACGTTCGACCCGTCGGGCTGAGTGATGAAAGGCACCAGCCCGAGCGTGACCGAGCTTTTGTGGGCCCAATTGGCCGAAAGGACGATATCGCCCAGACTCGCTGGCACGGGAAGCGTCCAGTTCGCGCTGACGTTCAACTTATGCTTGGGCGTGAAGGGAAAAATTCGCCCACCCTGCAGCGTCGGTGCATTCGTGTCCGGGTCGCGCCGTGAATAATCTAGATATTCACCATATTGGGCATCGGTGTAGGCATAAGCGAGCATCAGGTTCAGCGCGCGGGTCGGCGCTACCGTCAGTTCTGCCTCAAGACCCTTGATCTTCGCTGAGGCCGCATTGACCAGCGCGCTGACGGTCTGCGTCCCGACCGCGAATGTCTGGTTGAGTTGCGCATCGTCCAGCCACTGATAATAGCCGGCAACGTTGGTCCTGATGCTCCAATCCCCTAGCTGGAAGTCGGACTTCAGACCGACCTCGACGTCGCGCAATGTCTCGGGCTCATAGCGGAAGAGCGACAGCGCGTCGGGGATAGGTGGATTTGCATTCAGCACGGGCGCCGCCAAGGGGTTGGTGCCGCCGGCGCGGTAGCTTTGCCGGTGCGCGATATAGATCATCGTTTGCGGCGTAATCTTGTAATCGAGCCCGATTGTATAGGCGTCGCTGTCCGCCTTGGCCACGAAGGAAGCCCCGCACGCATCGGCCTGGGCCGGGTCGGCGACCACCGTACCTGTCGCGCCGGTTACGCATCTTCCGCTGGTGACCTGATAAAGGGTCAGCGCGCGGCGGTCGCGCGTCCATCGATACCCCGCCGTCGCCGTTAGCCCTTCCAGCCCGCCGCCAAAGGCATAGCTGATGTTGCCGAACAACGCGCGCGAGCTATCGTCGATATATTGGTTCGCGTCGGTCACCGATCCGAACACCGATGTCTGATGGCCGTAATTCGCATCGGGAGTGTCGAGATCCGCGCCGAACAGGCCGACGATGAATTTCAGGCGGTCGTCGAGCAGCTGACCCTGGAGTTGCAATTCTTCTGTCACTTGCCGAATATTGAGGCTCCACGGCGCATCGGCGTTGCGTGGATGGCAGCTTGCCCCTGTTGCGCATGTGTCGAAATTGAGGATGACCAAACCCGAACCGTCATAATCGAAGCGGTTCAATTGCTTGAAGCGCCGATAGCCGAATATATTCTTGATGGTCAGCGCGTCGCTCACCTGCCAGGTTGTGACGTTGGAAACCCCCCAAGACCGTTTGCGGTTGACCCCCAAGGTATCGCTGAAGGTCACCCGGGGCCCCGCCGCATTCTGCTTGGCGAGCGCCTCCTCCAACGCACCGCCGAAGAGCGTTGGAATCAGCGCGTTTGAATTGACCGCGGCGAGGATGTTGGAGCTGCCGTTGGTGGTGGACCGGAACATGTCTGCGACGAGCAGGTTCGAAAAGTCTGGCGAAGGCCCCCACAGAATCGAAGCGCGGCCGCTGAAGAAACTGCGGTCATCCTGCCAGGCCTTGTTAGTGGCGTTATAAGTGAAGCCATCGCGCTTGAGCCCCTTGCCCGCAACACGCACGCGGAGCGTGCTGCCCAGCGGGACGTTAAGCGCGCCTTCGAGCCCGCGATTGTCGTAGTTGCCATATTCGGCGGCAATATATCCGCCGAATTCGTCATCAGGCTGGCGCGGTTCGAACAGGATTGCGCCGCCGGTCGAATTGCGTCCGAATAAGGTTCCTTGCGGCCCCTTGAGCACCTGAACATTCTGGAGATCATAATAATAGCCAGGGCCACCGCCGTCCCCGATCGGCAGCGGGACCTGCGCGAAATAGGCAGGGACGGTGACCTGTTGGCCGGAGATCGAGGCACCGGACCCCGACTGCCCGCGGATCACGTAATTTTCCTCGTCGCGGCTGCTTTGCGACGAGGTGAGCGCCGGGACGATTTTCGACAGATCGACGGCATTCGAGATACGTTGACTTTCCAGTGCCTCGCCGGAGAAAGCCTGCACCGCGACGGGAATATCCTGAATCGCTTCCTCGCGGCGGCGGGCGGTGACGACGATATCGGCAATGCCGACCTGCCCGGTCGTCGATGCGCCTTCTCCGGCCGGGATGGGGTCCCCGCCCTGAGCCCATGCGGGGGTGGCGAATGCGCTGAACGCGGCCCAGCCGCACAGCAGAACATGCTGTTTCCTCATTTTTCCTCTCCCTGTGCGCGCATCATTCTTATGTATTTGGGGACGCGCGCAGTCCCCGGTCATTCGTTCAGGCGAGGGGCGATCAGCCCTCCGTCGACGGGCACGGCGGCCCCGGAAATATAGGAGGCGTCGTCGGAGAGCAGGAAGGCGATCGCCTTTCCGAACTCCTCGAGCCGACCGACGCGGTCGAAATGCGAAAGCTTGTCGAGATAGGCCTGCCGGTCGGGCGTGCGGCTCGGGTGCGGGGGATTGCCGAGCACGACGGCGTTGACGTTCACGCCGTGCCGCGCAACCTCCTTCGATACCGAGCTGACCAGCGCGTGCAGCGCGAGTTTGCCCGATGCATAGGCGCTTCCCGATTCCTGTCCGAGAACCGCCGAGATCGAGCTGACGCAGACCACCTTGCCATAGCCGCGCGCGATCATACCGGGCAGAAGTGCGTGGAGCAGCATCGCCTGGGTGAAGAAATTCATCTCGAATATCGCCCTGAAATGCGCAAATTCGGATGAAGCAAACTCGCCCCATGGGGTCATCGGAGGACCACCGCCCGCATTATTGGCAAGCAGGTCGATGTGGCCGTGGGCCGCGGTGGCCTCGTCGACAAAGGCGCGGATGAAGTCTGCCTCCATCACGCTGCCGAGATGCGTCGTCACCTGGACGCCGTGCTTGCGCAGTGCCGCGGCCGTCTCTTCCAGCCGGCTCGCATCGACGTCGTTCAGCGCCAGCGCGGCGCCGCCCTTGGCCAGTTCGGCCGCCGTTGCCGCGCCGATTCCTCTTCCCGCGCCGGTGACCAGCGCCACGCGTCCCGCGAAACGGCTCACGCCGCCGTCCTCGCTCGCGGGTCGGAGAACATCGGATTGGCGGCGTTGTTTGTCCATATCTGATGGCGCGTGAAGCGCCATTCGCCGGTCGCCTTGCTGAAGGTGAACAAATAGGTCCCCTCGTGCAGGCCGTGGCGCCACTCGCCGTCTTCCTGACCGACCAGCGCCATCTGATAATGGCAAAGCGCCCAGGCATCCTGGTTGTCGTCGGCGACGCGCACGAGCTGTGTCCCGATCAGGTGGCGGATTTCGAGGCCCTGTATCTTCGACAGGTCGCGGGGCGGCGCGACCACGCCCTCGCGCCGGGGCAATGCCGGTTTGGCATGCAGGCCGATGAGTTGCTCGCGGCCCCGGACGGTCTCGTCCAGCGTCCCCTTCATCACCCGCTCGATATTCTCATCATAAAGCCGCTCGAGAATGTCCCAACCACGACTGTCGCAGGCGAAGGCATATTCGTTGATCATCTCCTGAATGCGCATCTTGTCGGACAGGAACTGCACCTTGTCCTCGGTCGTCGTGCGTTCGCGCTCGGTCGCCGGGGTCAGGTCGCGCCAGCAGGCATAGGCATCGTAGAGCACAATATTCTCCTCGTTGATGATCGTCAGATGGGTCCGCCGCGACCTCCCGCGACGTTAATGAGTTCGCCGTTGATGAATGCTGCATCGTCGCTGCACAGGAAGGCGGCGGTGGCACCGATCTCCTCCGGCTTGCCCAGCCTTCCTACCAAGGAGAGCTTCGACATGAAGGCGATCTCCGGCTCGGAGCGATTGCGTTTCATGAGCGGAGTCAGGATCGGACCGGGCGCGATGCAGTTCGCGCGGATCGTCGGCGCATGATCGATCGCCAGCGATCGGGTCAGCGCGATGACGCCGCCCTTGGCCGCGACATAGGCGGGGTTGCGGCCCATCCCCGTCACGCCGGCGCCCGACGCGATGTTGACGATCGAACCGCCCCCGGCCGCATCGATCGCCGGGATGGCGGCGCGGCACATCAAAAAGGTCGAGGTCAGGTTGAGGCGGACCCAAAAGTCCCATTCCTCCTCATCGAAATCGACGACTGTCTTGCCCGGCCGGCTTCCGCCCACGACATTCACGAGCAGGTGGAGGGCGCCGAAGCGGTCCGAGGCGAGGGCGACTGCCGCCGCCGCGTCGCGCGCGCGCGTTGCATCTGACACCAATGTTTCGATCATATCGGGTTCAAGGCCCTGCCGCGTATCGGCCAGTCCCGCCTCGTCGACGTCGGTCGCGACGACCTTTGCCCCGCGTTCGACGAACAGCCGCGCGGTCGCTTGCCCGATGCCCGCCGCTGCGCCCGTCACGATCGCCACTTTGCCCGCAAGCTGCATGTCACTCTCCCTTGGCCGGGATATTCCGGACGCACGGATCCACCGCGGAAAAGGCCCCGCGAAATTTCCAGATTGTCCGGGAATCCTTCCCGCATCCTCCGCGACTCTTTGGTCGCTAACATTTATATCTATTATATATTAGAACCCATGTGCAACGCGATATTTGGGCCAACCCATCGCCAGCGCCGCGGCCGCAACCGCGACCGCCGTGACAAGGAAGGCATTGTGAATTCCCATCGTCGCCCGCAGCGGCGTCATGATGAGCGGATTCACGAAATCGGCGATGTAGAGCACGGTGAATTCGAGACCGATGGCGCGCGCGCGCAAATTCGCGGGAACTCGATTGAGCAGGATGCCGCTGATGTGCGGCGGGATCATCCCGCCGCCGCCACCCGCAAGCAACGCTCCGAACGCCAGCATACGGACATCGGTCGAGAAACCGATGATAGCCAGCCCCGTCGCCATCATCACTGTCAGGAATATTTGGGTGCCCCGCTCCCCTAGCCGGGCATAGAAGCGTCCATAAAGGCCGCCGAAAACACCGCCTGCGAGCACGCCTGTGGCGATGACCATCGACCTTGTCAGCGGGCTGTCGACGCCATCCTCGGCCAGCAGGAACGACAGCTGGATCGACGTCATGAAATATCCCACGAACAGAAACATCGCGAGGCCGTAGATCGGCCAGAGCTTCACGAGCGGACGGAGCGACGGGCGCTCTCCCGCGCGCGCAGTTCGCGCCACACCGCGTGGAAGGCCGGCGAGGACCAGGAAGAGGATCACAAAGGCGAAAGCATAGAGCAGGAACGGCGCGCGCCAACCGCCCGATTCGGCCAGAAAACCCGAAAGCAGCAGGCCGCTGACCGCGAAGAACCCTGCGACGGCGCTCTGGTACCCAAGCAGCTTCGCCCTCGCGACACCCTCGAACCAGCTTCCGACGATGACCCCGATCGCCGTTCCCACCTGCGCGACGAAGAAGCCCAGGAAAAAGCGCGATAAGAGGAGGGTCCCGAGGCTCTCGATGAAATAGCCGCTGACCCCGAGCAGCCCGTAGCTCAGAAGTGCAGCAATGAGGACGGGCCGGGCGCCCCACCGCTCGACCGACAGGCCGCCCGCAATTCCCCCGAATATCACCCCGATGGCCGGCATGGTGAGGATCATCTGAGCGGCGAAAGCTCCACCGGTGTTCCCGCCAAAATGATCGGCAATCGAAGGAAGAACCGGCCCAAGCGCTGCGAACATCAACGCCATAAGCGGTGCACCGCCAACCAGCACGAGGCGGGACATTCCGCCTCGCCAGCCTGGAGGAATTGCTACGAATGCAGCTTGTGCCTGTCGATCCATAGTCAATCCTAGATGTCGCACCTGTTCGGCTCGATCCAAATGAAACTCGATCTCGCCTGCAGCACGGTTATGATGCGATCACCCGCCACAGCGCGGGAGAACGTAAAGCCTAGGCATTCGGATTATGGGTGGGACCTGCTCGAAAGATTGATCCAGAGCGGTGCCCGTCGGTTTGCGATTTTGACGTAATCGTTCATCACGCGCTCCTCTCCCCATGTCATTTTATTCTCTGAGAATGAAGACGGTGCAGGCGAAGGACAATTCTGAAACGGGCATAGGAGCGTTTCCAAACGGGCATCCCAAGCGGCCGAATGTGGCTGGGAGTTCGATCAAATTGTTGTGCGTCCGTGATCGCTTCAAAGGGCGATGGGCGATCCCGTTGGCCTGCGACTTAGGCAGAATCTATCGCCGACGCCTTCGCGGGTTCACCATAGTCCACGTCCACCTTCTGGATGCTTTGACTGCCAAGTCGCCTTGGCCAATAAATCACCTCAACAAATCACTTGTCCAAGGCGAATCACTGGTGTTTAAGAGGTCTCGGATTCCCTGTTTGACATTAAAACTGAGCGCCAAAACCGCCTCGGGGCCGCCGCTGGGGCCAAAATTTTATCGAAATCGGATAATTTTTTTCCGTTTCAAATCATAGCTTTACAGCTGCGTTTCCCGCTACCCTCCAGGTCTTCCCGATCTTCAAGGCTATGTTGCAGGCTCGATGCCCAGAAGCTCGACCGTGAACAACAGCGTCGCGCCGCCGGGGATCGGACCCTTGCCGTCCGCGCCATAGGCAATCTGGTAGGGGATGGCGAATTCGACCTTGTCGCCGACCCCCATCAACGCGACGCCCTCCTGCCAGCCCTTGATTACACGATTGAGCGGAAAGGTTGCCGGCTCGCCGCGCCGCACCGAGCTGTCGAATTCGCTGCCGTCGACGAAGGTGCCGACATAATGCACCGTCACATGGTCGGTAGGGCCGGGCCGCGCCCCGCTGCCGGGGCCCGCGATCCGGCGCCAGCGAAGCCCGCTGGGCGTCACATGCCAGCCGTTTGCCCCTTGCCGCTCGGCAAGTGCCGACATCTGGCGGTTGAGCCAGGCTGTCCCCTGCGACGGCACGGCGTCTTTCGTATCCGGCTGTTCGGCGCTGGCGGCGGCAGGAAGACAAAGGGTCAGCACGGCGGCGGTAAACGATAGTCGATGCAATGAAGATGCGCGCATGGTAGCTCCTGTCGATGTGGCCCGCATAGACGCATCGCGCGTGCGGATAGGCAATAACCAAACTTCGCGGCTGCCCCTCGCGTTCGGCGAAAAGAGCCGATTGAAAAAATCGAATGCGGCGGGAACCATCCGGTGCGTGCCGCGTTTCACCCATCTATCTGATCGAAAGAAAAGGTAGAATCTGGCTCTGTCTTCGGACGGAACCTAGGGAAGCCCCGCCGTAGAAATACGACGGGGCTTACCTGTTTCTAGGGTCCTGACTCTAGGCCGGGAACGCCGCGCGAACGCGGCGTTCGAGCACCGCGAGCGGGATGCGCCCGGCGCCGAGCACCACATCGTGGAAGCGTTTGATGTCATAGCCCGGTCGGCGCGACACCTCGTCGCGCACGCGGCTGATCGCGATCTGGCCGACCTTGTACGAACAGGCCTGCCCCGGATAAACGATATAACGGTCGATTTCGGTGCGCGCCGCGGTCGGCGACTGCGACGAGTTCTGGACCATATAGTCGATCGCCTGTTCGCGGCTCCATCCCATCGCGTGGATGCCCGTATCGACCACCAGCCGCGACGCGCGAAAGGCATAGGAGGCGAGATAGCCGATCTTGCCGAGCGGATCGTCCGCATACATGCCAAGCTCATCGGCGACCTGTTCGGCGTAGAGGCCCCAGCCTTCGCCATAAGCGGTGACCGACGCCGCCTGGCGATAGAGCGGCAGCTCGGCATCTTCAAATTTCAATGCGCCCTCGAAGAGATGGCCGGGCGCGCCTTCGTGATAGGCCAATGTGGGCAGCGTATAGCGCGGCCATTCGGCGGTATCGCGCAGGTTGATGAAGAAAATGCCGGGGCGCGAGCCGTCGGGGGTTCCCGCCTGCGCCGATCCGCCGGGCGCGCCGATCTCGATCTCGGGCGGGACGCGGCGGATTTCATAAGGTGCCTTCGGCAGTCGGCTGAACACCTGCGGCAGCTTGGCGCGCACGGTGACGAGCAGGCCGTTCAGGTAAGCGAGCATCTCGGCGCGGCCGGCATCGTTGTTGGCGAAAAGCTGGCCCTCCGCTTTGGAAAGCGCATTCAGCCGATCGCGGATGCTGCCGTCCTTATAGCCCTGTGCTTTCAGCAGCACGTCCATCCGCGATGTGAGATCGGCGACCTGTTCGCGCCCGATGCGATGGATTTCGGCGGCGCTGAGGCGGGTCGTCGTATGCTGCGCGAGGGTCGCGGCATAATAGGCCTCGCCGTCGGGCAGGCGCGCGGCGCCAGCCACCGTCCCGGCGCGGGGCAGCAGGGCGGTCAGCGCGTCGATCTGGCGCGCGAGGCTGGCGCGGATCGGGCCTTCGAAGACCGCCGCCGCGCGTTCGCCATAACCGCTGAGGCCGATGGCGCCGCTTCGCTTCGCGATCGAGGCGACGAGCGTTTTCGCCGCGACATCGCCGCCCTGCAGGCGCGCGAGCTGCTGGAGCGCCTGGTCGAGGATGAAACGCGGCGCAACGACATCCATCGCCGCATTTATCTTCACTATGTCGGTGTCGGCGTCGAGCAGCGCCGGGATCGCCTGAAGCCGCGCCATATAGGCGTCGGCATCGGGCTTGTTCTCGACCGGATGCTGGCTGTCGAGGAACGTGCTGACGCTGGTGTAGAAGCCGCCGAGCTGGGTAACGCCATAGGGGCCCGGGCGGTGCCCGAAACCGCCGGTATGATAGGTGAAGCGCGCCAGCTTCTGGCGCGTCGCGAGGTCGAATTCGGCGCTGTCGTGGGCGATCCGCGCCCCGTCGCCCAGCGTATTGTCCTTGATCGCACGCACCGCGGCGAGGTCGTAGTCGATCTGGCGCGTCCGGGCGGCGCGTGCGGCGGGCGACCAGTCGGGGAATTGCGCGCGCAGCGCCGCGCGGGCGCCCGTATCGATGCCGAGCGACGTCGCGCGGGTCGGATCGTCGCGCAACCCTTGCTCGAACTGCGCGGAGAGCAGCGCGTCGAGGCGCGCATCGGCCGTTTCCCTCGCGGCGACCGGCCCTGCGACGCTCGCGATGGCGAGGCCCCCGATGCCTGCCAATATGGTTCGTCGATCGGGCGCGGTGTCGGTCATGCGATTCTCCCTCCTTTGGGTTCCCGCCGAGCCTAGGGTCGGCGTCGGGCCGCCGCAACAGGCTCGCGGACGGAAAAAAGACCTGCGGTTAGCAGCTTGCATCGTTCCGACGGTCTGCGGGCCGACCCGTCCGACTTTCGCGACGAATGCCGCAAACCGCCCGGATCGATTGGCCGTGACGTTCGTTGGTCGGGTTCCACAGGTGAATATTCCAGCGGATGGAGAATGAAATGAGCATCCTCAAAAAGGCGGCGATCTCTTTGGCGGCACTCTCGATGGTCACGGCACCTGTCGCGGCATCGGCGGCGTCCGCAGCAGCTGGCACCACCAGCGCCGTCTCGATCGCCGACGGTCAAAGCGAGCTCGAAGGAAATTCCAGCTGGATCATCGGTCTTGTCGGCCTGCTCGTCGGTATAGGGGTCATCATCCTGGTCGCCGACAAGGACGACGATTCGCCCATCAGCCCGTAAGCTGGCGCCGCGCGGCTTCACCAAGGGGCTCGAATATCTGCTCCCCGCGCCGCTTGCCGGCAAATGAACGGCGCGGCGCTTCTGCGACATGTTGCGACACTTTTGCGTCGATCCGGCAATTCGCTGGGACAAATGGCGCCTAGAACGCCGTCATCGGGACCAGACCTTTCCCCCGGGAAGGCCCCATGAAGGAGTTCGTACCGTGAAGAAATTTTCTCTTTTGACGCTGGGTGCCGCGCTGGTCGCCGTGCCCGTTCTCGCCGCTCCCGGCGGTGCCGCCAAGGGCGATGCCGACGGCAATGGCGTGCTGACCCGTGCCGAGGCGCAGGCCAGCGCGACGCAGATGTTCGCCAAAATGGACGCGAACAAGGACGGCAAGCTCGACGCCGCCGACCGCACCGCCCAGCACGCCGAGCGGCATGCCAAGATGTTCGCCAGCCTCGATGCCGACGGCAATGGCAGCATCAGCAAGGCCGAATGGGACCAGCACAGCGCCGATCGCGCCGAAAAGCGCGCCGAACGCGGTGAAAAGCGTGCCGCCGCCGGTGAAGCCGGCGAAGGCAAGCGCGACGTCATGCGCGGCCATCACGGCAAGCGCGGCGGTCACCATGGCATGGGCAGCCGCATGATGGGCAAGGCCGATACCGACGGCGACAAGGCGATCAGCCAGGCCGAGTTCCAGACCGCGGCGCTCGCCCGTTTCGACGCCGCCGATGCGAACAAGGATGGTCAGGTGACCGCCGAGGAACGCAAGGCGCAGCGCGGCGAATGGCGCGCCAAGCGCGGCGTGGCACCGGCTGCGCCCACGGGCGAATAAGCCCTTGGCCGGAACTGGCGGCAAGGGCAGGCACTCCCCCCTCCCAGCATTGCCTTTGCCGCTGGTCCCTGCCAGCACGGTATCGCCCATCGGCCTACGGGTCGGTGGGCGAACCTGCATGTTCGATGGACAAGAGATGACCGACAGCGACACACCCCGTATCCTGCTGATCGATGACGAGCCGTCGATCCGCGAACCGCTGGCCGAATATCTGACTGCGCAGGGATTTGCCGTGACCGACGCCGCGAGCGCCGCCGAAGCGCGGTCGGTGCTGCGCGCGCAGGGCATCGACCTGGTCGTCAGCGACATCATGATGCCCGGCGAGGACGGCCTGTCGCTGACCCGCCATTTGCGCGAGACGAGCAGTATTCCCGTCATCCTGCTGACCGCGCGCGCCGAGGATACCGAACGGATCATCGGGCTGGAAATCGGTGCCGACGATTATGTCGTCAAACCCTTTAACCCGCGCGAGCTGGTCGCGCGCATCCGCACCGTGCTGCGCCGGACGCAGCAGGGCGGCCGCGCGCTCGACCCCGGCGGCACCTGCTATGCCTTTGGCGACTGGGTGCTACGCGAAGTCGAACGCGTACTCGTCGACAATGAGGGGAATGAGGTCGCGCTGTCGTCGGGCGAATATCATCTGCTCCATGCGCTCGTTCGCCATCCGCGCCAGGTGATGAGCCGCGACCGCCTGCTCGACCTCGTGCGCGGGCGCGAGGCCGATATTTTCGACCGCGCGATCGACAATCTGGTCAGCCGGCTGCGCAAGAAGATCGAGGTCGACGCCGCGCATCCGCAGATCGTCAAGACGGTGTGGGGCGGGGGCTATACGCTCGCTTGCGAAGTGAAGCGGATGGGTCCCGCCGCGTGAAACTGCGTCTGTGGCCCAAGAGCCTGATCGGGCAACTCGTCTTTGCCGTTGCGGTGATGCTGTTCGCCGCGCAGGCGATCAACTTCGCGCTGCTCGTGCGCGGGCAAAAGCAACAGACGCTGGCGCACGGCGGCGGCATGGCGGTGGCGCGGATCATCGATGCGATCGATCGCGACCGGCGGGGCGATTTCGGGAGGCGGCCCGGCAATCGCCATGACGATCGGGACGATCACGAAAGGCTGCAAAAGCTGGTTATTTCCGACCAGCCAGTGCCGTTTCCGACTGGCGCGGTCCGGCTGCCCGAGCTTGCCGGCTATGTCGCAGACCTGCTGAACGAAGCCGATGTCCGGGCCGAAGCGGTCGATGCCTGGGCCCTGCCGCAGCGGCCGCGGCTGAAGCGCGCCAATTTCCCGGGCCGCGCGGTGATCGTCACGGCCAAGGTCGATGGCAGCTATTTCGCGGTGCGGAGCCGGATTCCGACCGGCGGCAACCGGTTGCAGGGGTTTCTGGTCTGGCAAACCTTGTCGCTTTACCTGCTCTTGCTCGTCCCGATCATGCTGATCGCTTGGCACGCGGCGCGGCCGCTGCGCGACCTGACGCGCGCGGTGCGGGCCAATCCGGCGCTGCGCGATGCCGCCCCGCTCGAGGAAGAGGGGCCATCGGACGTGCGCGAGCTGATCGGCGCCTTCAACGCCTATCGCACGCGGATCGCGACGATGCTGTCGGACAAGGACCGGATGCTCGGCGCGGTCGGCCACGACCTGCGCACCCCGCTCGCCAGCCTGCGCGTGCGCGTCGAGCAGGTCGACGACGACGGGCTGCGCGACAAGATGATCGCGAGCATCGACGAAATGACCGCGATGCTCACCGACATATTGGCGCTCGCGCGGTCGGGCGCAGGGACCGAGGCGCCGGTGCGCGTCGGGCTTCGCGCGCTGGTGGGCGAACTGGCGGCCGATTATCGCGAACGCGGCAAGGATGTTGCGATTGCCGAGGTCGCCGACGCCGATGTGCTGGCGCGGCCGATGCTGCTCAAGCGCGCGCTGCGCAATCTTGCGGACAATGCCGTTGCTTATGGGGTGCGGGCGCGGCTGTCGGTTGCGATCGATGGTGCTCAGGCGCGGATCGTCGTATCGGACGATGGCCCCGGCCTGACCGGCGAGCAGATTCGGACACTGGTCGAACCCTTCGCGCGCGGCGAACAATCGCGCAACCGCGCAACCGGCGGCGCCGGGCTGGGCCTGTCGATCGCGCGCGATATTGCCGAGAGCGAGGGCGGGGCATTGACGCTGGAAAATCGCGACGGCGGCGGGCTCGATGCGGTGATTACGCTGCTGAAACTTGATTAAGCCCCTCCTCTGAAGAGGAGGGATTGGAATGTCAGGCGTAGATTGCGATCCCCTGGCTCCCGCTGAGCACCGGTTCGCCGGCGCGGTTCCACAGCATCATATCCTGCACCGAAAAACCGCCGCGCGCATAGCCCGTCTTCGCTGACAGCAACCACCAGCCATCGTCGGTTTTGGGTGCGCCGGTGAGCATGTTCACGGTCCAGTTCATGGAGCTGATCGGACCGAATTCGCTGAACAGCGCCATCGCGGCGGGAGGCAGCGCATCGCCCATCGCGAGCAGCGCGACAGCGGGATGGCACGCGGGCTCCTCGACGAAACGAACCCAGGTCAGATATTCGCCGACATCGCTTTTCCAGCCGAAGCGCGGGCCGGTGGTGGGGCGCATATCGAAATGGCGGACGAAAGGCGGGCGGGCGTGATGCTCGGGAACCGGCGCGAGTGTCTCCGGATCGGGCGCGTCGGGCATGCGCAAGCGATTGTGGTCGAGGTGGCTCGTCCGGTCGCCCGAGAAGGCGAACACCGCGGCGGTGCCGAAGCCCGCGTCGCTCGACACCCCGGCGTCGACGAAGAGGCTCGATTTCGACTGGCGCAGCACGCGCGTCGAGACGGTGCAGTCGCCGCCGACCGGGCCGACAAAACTGACCTGGGCATAGCGCAGCGGGGTCTCGGTCGGATGGAGCGCCATCGTGCCCGCGAGCGCGACCGCCGAGCTGATCCCGCCGTAAGCGGTGCGGCCCTGCATCCATCCTTCGTCGATATGGGCGGTTGCCACGCCCTCTTCGGTGCGCAGCGTGGAGAGGAGAATGTCAAGGGCACTGGGGGAGGGAGAATTCATATCAGCCGTTTCATTGCAAAAACTCCGTTCGCCCTGAATTTGTCGAAGGGCCGTTTTCTCTTCTGCAAGATTGAAGAGAAGGTCGGTGCTTCGACAAGCTCAGCACAAACGGAAGAGAAGTTAGCTCTCGATCTGGAAAGTCAGCCCGGCATGTTCGGTCAGTCGCTCGATCAGCGCATCGCCGAGCAGCGCGCCCGGCGTCCACACGCCGCCGTCGCCCTTGTTCGCGAGCAGCGCGATGCCGGTTTCGGCGAGCATCTTCGACGTCGAGCCATAGCCGGGGTCGCGGTCGCCCTGGACGCTCGCTCGTACGCTCGTGCCGTCGGGATATTCGCCGACGAAGAGGATGTCGTAGAAGCCGTTTTCGCGCTCTTCCTTGCTGGGGCCTTCGCCGGGCTGGAGCTTGGACTCGCCGAACGGATTTGCCTTGGCGATCGCCTCGGCCATCGCCTTGCCCGCATCGCCGATCGTCGTCATCATCATCTCGTCATAGACAAGATCCTCACCCCACGCGTGCCCCAGAAGGAAGTTGGTGCGGTGGACATTTTTGGTGTTGATCGCCGCCATGACGAAGGGCGCGGTCCAGGTGCCGGTCGCGCTGTCATATTCCGGGATCAGGCCGGTCGGCTGCGACGGCCCTTCGAAGCCGGGGGTGAGCGCGAAGCTCGATTTGAGCAGCAGCGCGAGCGAGGGTTTCTTCGCGACGGCTTTTAGGGTTTCGGTGAGGCTGGCGATGGTGCCGCCCGACGCGCCGCCTGCCATCTTGCGCACACGGCCCTTGACGCGCGGCGCGGGCTTCCCGTGGCGTTTGACCGCTTCGGCCTGGAGGAAATGGACCCCGAGGTCGAAGGGGATGGAGTCGAACCCGCAACTGAAGGTGATGCGTGCACCCGATGCCTTCGCCGCATCCTGATGCTCGTCGATCATCTCGCGCATCCACCCGGGTTCACCGCACAGATCGGCGTAGGCGGTGCCGGCTTTCACGCACGCCGCGACGAGCGGCGCGCCATAAAGCTGGTAAGGGCCGACGGTGGTCAGGATGACCTTGGCCCGCGCCGCCATCGCGTCGAGGCTGGCGGGATCGCTCGCATCGGCGACGACGAGCGGGATGTCCTTCGGCGCGCCGATCAGGTCACGGACTTCGGCAAGCTTTTCCGCGCTGCGCCCCGCCATCGCCCATTTCGGCGCGTTCTTGCGGCCGGCATAATGTTGCACCAGATATTCGGCGACAAGCCGGCCGGTGAAGCCGGTCGCGCCATAGACGACGATGTCGAACTCGCGGGCCGCGGCCATGGTATCCTCCCTTTACGTAAACGTTAAGTAGAAGCTAGCGCAGGCAGCGAAGCTTGCCAAGCGCGAAGGTCTAGCGACTCCAGAAAGGGCGCTTCCTGACGACGGTCGGCGCGCCCACGGCCTCCGCCCGGCCCTCGGCGCGCGCGGCGCGCAATTCCGCTTCGGTCGCATGCTGCTCCGCCTTGTGTGCCGCCAGTTCGTCGCGGCGTCGTGCACGCAACGCGTCGTAACTCCAGCGCGTATGGCCATAGCCGAAGAGGCAGAGGAGGCCGCCCGCGATCGCCAGATTCTTCATCGCCGCCATCGCCTGAACCGGATCGGTGAATTCGCGGTGGAAGAAGAGGATGGTGGCGAGGACAAAGCCCGCGAGCAGGATCGACACCAGCCGGACCGCGATACCGAGTGCGATGCAGATGCCCGCGATCAGTTCGAACAGGCCGATCGGGATGGCGAGCCCGCTGGGCAGGCCCGAGGCGGCAATCATGGCGCTGGTGTCACTGACATGGATCAGCTTGTTGATCCCCGACACGATGAAAATCACGGCGATGAACAGGCGCCCGATAAAGACGGCAAGCATGGACATGGACTATCCTCCACAACAGGCCCCGTCCGCTTGTCCCTTCAGGACGCGCCGGAGCGTGGGAGGTTCCGCGTCACAGCTTGGGCAGGGTGACGCCCTTTTGCCCCATATATTTGCCCGCGCGGTCGGCATAGCTCGTCTCGCACGGCTCATTGCCTTGCAGGAACAGGAACTGGCAGGCGCCTTCGTTGGCGTAAATCTTGGCGGGCAGGGGGGTGGTGTTCGAAAACTCGAGCGTGACATGGCCTTCCCAGCCGGGTTCGAGCGGGGTGACGTTCACGATGATGCCGCAGCGCGCATAGGTCGACTTACCGAGGCAGATGACCAAAACATCGCGTGGAATGCGGAAATATTCGACCGTGCGCGCCAAGGCAAAGCTGTTCGGCGGGATGATGCAGACGTCGGTTTCGCGGTCGACGAAATTCTTGGGATCGAAGTTCTTGGGATCGACCGTCGTCGAATCGATGTTCGTGAAAATCTTGAACTCGGGCGCGACGCGCGCGTCATAGCCGTAGGAGGAGAGGCCGTAGCTGATGCAGCCATCGCGGCGCTGCGCCTCCACAAAAGGTTCGATCATGCCCTGCGTCTGGGCGGCTTCGCGAATCCAGCGGTCGGAAAGAATGGCCATGGCGCTGTCTTGTCGGCGTGCGCGCTTTTTCGCAAGCGGTCAGTCGGGGACGAGGCCCAGATCCTTGGGGCCGAAGGCGGCGGGCAGCAATTGGCTCAGTCTGTAGGTCCTGATTTCCTTGCCGTCGCCCGAAGCGCAATGGACGAGAATGTCGGTTTTCGATCGCTCGGCAGCTTCATTGAGTATCTGGCGGCAACGGCCGCACGGATTGACCGGATCGGTCCCGAGTAGCGCGTCCCCGTCGGGGCGACCGCCGACGATCGCGACTTCGGAAAGCTCACCGATCCAGCCTTCGTTGGCGATCTTGGCCACTGCCGCGGTTTCGGCGCAGAGCGTCAGTCCATAGCTCGCATTTTCGACGTTCGCTCCGGTGACGACATCGCCATTCTTGAGCAGCAGCGCAGCGCCGACATGAAAGCCCGAATAGGGTGCATAGGCACGGCTTGCGGCATCACGCGCGGCGTCGATCAGCGCATCGCGGGTTTCGGTCATCATTGCTCTCCTTGCGGGCGCAGCACATTCCAGCCGACGGTGCCGTCGGCGCCCGACAGGCGGATATAGTCGTTGGCCTGCCACATCGCCCAGGGGTGCGCGCCATAATCGGGTGCGAAGAAATCGCGGCGCAGCCAGGTGGTGCGCGCGATCCCCTGCGTCACCTTGTAATCGGCCTCGAACGCCGGGCCGGGGGCGATCAGGCTGCGCTTGCCCATATGCGCCTCGATCTGCGCGAGGAAGGTCGCGAGTTCGGAGAGCAGCAGCGCGCGCGTCGGCCGGTCGGGACAGCGGTCGTCATAGTCGAGCCAGACGACGGCCGGCAGCGCGTCGGTCCGGCGCGGGACATGGCGGATGAAATTGGCGGCCTGATCGGTCGCAAGCTTGCAGAGGCTGTAGCGATGGATCGCGCCGGTCTGGATGCCCGCCTCGCGGGCTGCGCTCATGTTGCGGGCGAACTTCGGGTCGATGCCGCCGGTGCCATCGGTCGCCATTGCATAGGCGAAATCGGCGCCCGCCGCCTTGATCGACCCCCAATGGACGTCGCCATTGCCGGCGTCGACGGTCACGCCCTGCGTCGGATATTGCGTACGGTCGGGCGTCCAGCGCGCGGCCCACCAGAGCGCGATGCCCGCGGCGAGCAGCAGCAGGACCGCGATACCGACGACGCGCCGGACCATGCGCGCGATCGCGCCGCGCCAGTCGCTCCCCGGTTTTGCCGGTCGTCCGCCCTTGACCGCCCCCGTCGCCATGCTCAACCCTTGATATGAAGGACGCAGATCAGCGTGAACAACCGCCGCGCCGTGTCGAAATCGACCGCAATCTTGCCGTCGAGCCGGTCCATCAGCATCTCGGCCGCCTCATTATGCAGGCCGCGGCGCGCCATGTCGACCGTCTCGATCTGCTGCGCGGTCGATGTCTTGATCGCCTGATAATAGCTGTCGCAAATCGCGAAATAGTCGCGGATCGGGCGACGAAAACGCCCGAGACCGAGGATGATCGCCTCGAGCGGCGAACCATCCTCGCGCGAAATTTCGAAGATCAGCCGGCCTTCCTCGACGCGCAGCATCAGGCGGTAGGGGCCAGCGTAACCGTCCTCATGGCCGCGCTGCGGCACGAACTTGTTATCCTCGATCAGATCGAAGATCGCGACGCGCCGTTCCTGCTCGACGTCGGGATTGCGCCAGACGATCGAACCCTCGTCGAGTTCGACCGAAATGATCCGTTGTTTCGAGGGGTCTGCGTGGCTCATGCTGGAAGTGCTTCTACTTTGACGCGCCCGAAGGGCAAGGGGGCGACTTATCCCGAAACAATCCACAGGCGCATCGTGGCGCGCGGGATGAGAGTTGCACCTGCAAGGAGGAGCGCGCATGATCGAAAACATGCTTGATGTTGCTCGACTTCCGACCCCGGTTAACGCCGGGGATGACCGCCAATTACCCCGAAATATCGAGGCCGAGGCTGCGTTTCTCGGCGCGATCCTGATCGACAATCGAGTCGTCGAGGATCTGCCCGTCGCGCTCACCCCCGATCATTTTTTCGAGCCGCTGCACGGCCGCATTTTCCAGCAGACGATGGCGTTGATCGAGCGCAACAGCATCGCGACTCCCGTGACGCTGAAGCCATTCTTCGAAGCGGACGAAGCGATGAAGGCGGTCGGCGGTCCGGGCTATCTGGCGCAGCTGACCGGCAGCGGCGCGGGCCTGATCGGCGCGCGCGATTTTGCACGACAGATTTTCGACCTCGCGCTGCTGCGCGAGCTCGTCGGCGTCGGCCGGGTGCTCGTCGACAACGCCCTCGACACCAGCGAGCGCGTCGACCCGCAGTCGCAGATCGAGGAGGCCGAAACCGCGCTCTACCGCGTCGCGGGCGGCGAGGCCGAAATGGGGACGGTCAAGAGCTTCAACCAGGCGAGCCTGACGGCGCTGCAAGCGGCCGAGCGCGCGCTCAATTCGGGCGGGCACCTGTCGGGGATCACGACCGGCATCGGGAGCATGAATGCCAAGATCGGCGGCATGCACAATTCGGATTTGATGATCCTTGCGGGGCGTCCGGGCATGGGCAAGACCTCGCTCGCGACCAACATCGCGTACAACGCAGCCGAGCGCTTTCGCCGCGACGAGGACGACGGCATCCCGCCCGAAAAGAATATGGGCGCGAAGGTCGCCTTTTTCAGCCTCGAAATGTCGGCGGACCAGCTCGCGACGCGCGTGCTCGCCGAACAATCGGGCGTGTCGGGCGAGGCGCTGCGCATGGGAAAGATCAGCAAGGAGCAGTTCCAGCAGCTCAGCCGCGCCGCGCAGCAGCTCCAGACGCTGCCGCTGTTTATCGACGACACGCCGGGCCTGACGATCGCGGGCCTCCGCACCCGCGCGCGACGCCTGCAGCGCCGCCACGGCATTGGCTTCATCGTCGTCGACTATTTGCAGCTGCTCCAGGGCACATCGAAAAGCGGCGACAATCGCGTCCAGGAAATCTCGGAAATTTCGCGTGGTTTGAAGACGCTGGCGAAGGAACTTCATGTTCCCGTGATGGCGCTGTCGCAGCTCAGCCGCGCGGTCGAAAGCCGTGAGGACAAGCGTCCGCAGCTGTCCGACCTTCGCGAATCGGGCTCGATCGAGCAGGACGCCGACATGGTGTTCTTCGTGTTCCGCGAGGATTATTATGTCGCGGCGAAGGAGCCCAAACGCCCGATTGAAGGCGATGATGTGAAGATTCACGCGGCGCACGAGGAATGGGCTGCCGAAATGGAGCGCGTCTTCGGTCTTGCCGAAGTGATTGTCGCGAAATCGCGTCACGGCTCGACTGGCAAGATACGCATGCACTTCGAGGCGAAGACGACCAAGTTCAGCGATCTCGCCGACGACAGCATGGCGTTTGAGGATTATGAGTGAGGGGTGATCCCCGACACCGTTCGCCCTGAGCTTGTCGAAGGGCTGTTCTTTCTCCAAACCTCGAATAGAAAGACGGTGCTTCGACAAGCTCAGCACGAACGGGTGTTGGTGCTTTTCTTTAGAACGCCGGATCGTTCGCCGGATCGTCGTCGATCGGCGTCACCACTTCGTGGATGCCGCATTCGGTCTTGTCCCAGCCGCGCCAGCGGCCCGAGCGCGGGTCTTCGCCGGGCTGGACTTTCGACGTGCACGGCGAGCAGCCGATCGACGGATAGCCTTCGGCCTCGAGCGGGTGACGCGGCAGATCGTGCGCCGCGAAATAGGCGTCGAGGTCGGCGCGCGTCCAGTTGGCGAGCGGGTTGAATTTCAGCCGGCCAGTGTTGCCGTCGAGTTCGAAGCGCGGCAGGCCCTGGCGCGTCGACGACTGGAAACCCTTGCGCCCGGTGATCGACGTATCGAACCCGGCCATCGCCTTTTCGAGCGGCTTCACCTTGCGGATTTCGCAGCAGCCGTCGGGGTCGTAGGACCAGCGCAGTTCGGTCGCATCCTTGGCGGCCAAATCCTCTGGGTCGGGGGTCAAATTGACGATGTTGAGCCCCAGCCGCGCCGCAAGCGTATCGCGATAGGCGAGCGTTTCGGGGAAATGCTTGCCGGTGTCGAGGAACAGCACCGGCATGTCGGGCGCGACCCGGCTCACCAGATGCAGCAGCACCGCGCTTTCAGCACCAAAGCTCGACACGATCGCGGTTTCGCCGAGCAGTCCCGCGCCGATTACGCTCGTCACAACCTCGGCGGCGTCCTGGCCGCGAAAGAGGTTGTTGAGGCGGATGACATCGGCCTGCGTGAAACGCGGCGCCACGTCGATCCGGTCGCGGGTGCGGTCGTGCGGAGAGGTTTTCACGTCAGCCATGCCTCAGCTTCCAGATTGGCACCGCGCCGTCGGCGGCGCCCTGATAATGTTCGGGCCAGCGCGCGAGAGCGGCTTCGACATCGGCGGGATTTAGGGCCTTTTCGGGCGCGAAACTGTCGAAGCCGCAGCGTTTCAAATAGGCGATCTGGTCGACCAGAACGTCGCCCTGCGCGCGCAATTCGCCCGCATAGCCCGCTTCGCGCAGGATGCGCGCCGACGAATAGCCGCGGCCATCGCGGAATTTCGGGAAGGCGACCTCGATCAGCGCGAGCCGGTCAAGGTGCGGGATCAGCGCGCGCGCATCCTCATCGGACTCGAGCCGGACCGCGGTCGCGTTCGATTGCGAGAGGAAAGCGTCGAGCGTGACGCAGGGTTCCTCGCCGTCGCTGTGCAGATGCTCAACCATAGATCGCCTCCTTGAAGGGGGCCATGCCGACGCGGCGGAAGGTGTCGACGAAGCGCTCGCCTTCGGTTCGTTCGGCGAGATATTTGTCGGTCACGCGCTCGATCGCGTCGACGATGCCGTCCTCGTCGAAACCGGGGCCGGTGATCGTGCCGAGGCTGACGTCCTCTGCCCCCGATCCGCCGAGCAAAAGCTGGTAGTTTTCAGTGCCTTTGCGGTCGACGCCGAGGATGCCGATATGGCCGGCATGGTGGTGGCCGCAGGCGTTGATGCAGCCCGAAATCTTGAGCTTGAGTTCGCCCAGATCGCGCTGCCGCGCCGGATCGGCAAAGCGCTGCGCGATCTTCTGCGCGACCGGGATCGAGCGCGCGTTGGCGAGGCTGCAATAATCGAGCCCGGGGCAGGCGATGATGTCGCTGATGAGGTCGAGGTTCGCCGCCCCGAGCCCCGCTTCGTCGAGCGCCTGCCAGATCGTATGGAGGTCGGCCTTGCGGACGTGCGGCAGCACGATGTTCTGCGCGTGGGTGACGCGCAGCTCGTCGTGGCTGTATTTCTCCGCGAGGTCGGCCATCAGGTCGATCTGCGCCGATGACGCGTCGCCGGGGATGCCGCCGACGGGCTTCAGGCTGATGTTGACGATCGCATGGCCCGGCACCTTGTGCGCGGCGACATTCTGGTCGACCCAGACCGCGAAGTCGGGATCGCTGCGGTCGATCGCATCGGGCGCCGAAGCGTCGAGCGGCGGCAGCGCGAACTGCGCGGCGATGCGGTCGAACTCGGCCTTGGGCGGGTCGATACCCAGCGATTTCACATGGACGAATTCTTCGTCGACTTGGCGGCGATATTCGTCGGCGCCCAGCTCGTGGATCAGGATCTTGATCCGCGCCTTGTAGATATTGTCGCGGCGGCCGTAGCGATTGTAGACGCGCAGGCACGCCTCGGTGTAGCTCAGCAAATCGTCGAGCGGCACAAAGTCCTTGATCAGCGGCGCGATCATCGGGGTGCGGCCCATGCCGCCGCCGACGTAGAAAGCGGCGCCGTGCTGACCGTCCTTCTCGACGATCTGGATGCCGATGTCGTGGAGGCGCATCGCGGCGCGATCCTCGTCGGCTGCGATCACGGCAATTTTGAACTTGCGCGGCAAATAGCTGAATTCGGGGTGAAAGCTCGACCATTGGCGGAGCAGCTCGGCCCATGGGCGCGGATCGGTGATTTCGTCGGCGGCGGCGCCGGCCCACTGGTCCGAGCTGATGTTGCGAATGCAATTGCCGCTCGTCTGGATCGCGTGCATTTCGACCGAAGCAAGGTCGGCGAGGATCGCGGGCGCATCCTCCAGCTTGATCCAGTTATACTGGATATTCTGGCGCGTGGTGAAATGGCCGTAATCGCGGTCGTACTTGCGCGCGATGTGCGCGAGCATGCGCATCTGTCGGCTGTCGAGCGTCCCGTAAGGCACCGCGACGCGCAGCATATAGGCGTGGAGCTGGAGATAGAGGCCGTTCATCAGCCGCAGCGGCTTGAATTGGTCCTCGGTGATCTCGCCCGCGAGGCGGCGGCGCACCTGATCACTAAACTCGGCGACGCGTGCATCGACCATCGCATGGTCATATTCGTCATATTTGTACATGTCAGATCACCCAGTCGCCGGCCGCGGGATCGGCGGGTTTCAAAGTCAGGTCGGGGCGCACCGTCGGGCCGAGTGCGCGGATGCGGTCCTTGATATGCGCGGGGCGGGGGCCTTCGGGGGTTGCCTCGCCGCTGATGATATAGGGGGCGTTGACGCGGCGGGCGCCTTCCTCGGCGGCGAGGATCGCCTCGCCATGCTCGCCGACGTCGGCGGCGTCCTCGATATGGAGCGACCAGTCGCTGCCGGTCCACCAGGTGACAAATCCTGTTTTCAGGTCATTGCCCGT
>NZ_JAKFEM010000009.1:0-93055 GCF_036675685.1 Sphingopyxis sp. | reverse complement strand
GTCGACGGCGGCCTGGCCCAGATCTGATCCCGCTACGCCCGGCGAGGCGTTCCATCGGAACGCCCCGCCGGGCTCGGCAACGGAAGCTCGGTTTTCTGGAACATTGTCGGTCAAAATCGGGACTGATGGCGTTTAGCCGCTTAACAAAAGGAATTATCTGTGAGCTATGCAATTATCGGCTTTGGCAGTGTTGGCCAAGCCCTAGCCAAGGCGTTCGCGCGCAATGGCATCGAAGTGTCCGTCGCCACCACGCGTGACCCGGAAAGCTTCGCATCCGATGCGGCCGCGATCGGCCCCGGGATCCTTCCCAAGACGCTTGCCGATGCAGTCAAGGCGGATGTCATCTTCCTCGCGGTCCGTTTCGAGGCCCACCCCGATGTCGCCACAGCGCTGCCCAGCTGGGAAGGCAAGACGATCATCGATGTGACCAATGCCTATGGCGTGCCCCCCGAGGACCTCGACGGACTGCCGTCTTCCAAGTTCATTCAGCAGGCCTTCTCCGGCGCAAAGCTGGTCAAGGGCTTCAACCACCTGATCGCCGGCGTCCTCGATGAAGATCCGGCCGTCCATGGCGGCAAGCGCGTCGTGTTCCTCGCGAGCGATGACGAAGATGCGGTGGCCGAGATCACGACGCTCGCCGAGAAGCTCGGCTTCGCGCCGATCAAACTCGGCGGCCTCTCGGAAGGCGGCCTCGTCGTCCAAGCACGTGGAAACGTCTGGGGTCCGCTGATCTTCAAGGACCTCACCAAGTTTGACTGAGGAACGGGGCCTTGGCAGGAACACGATGGTCAGATCGGATCGAGCGGGATCCAGTCTGAAGAATGGAGAAATGCAATGAGCACCGAAAAGAACATCGAGATCGTCAAGGCTTTCTTTGCCGCGGCGTTTGGCGGTGACCGGGACGCTATGCTGGCGCTGGTTGCCGACGACATCGAGTGGATCATCCCTGGCGAGAATTGACCCTTGGCAGGAACCCACCGGGGACATGAAGGGCTGACGGACCTGTTGAAAACGGAGTCCGAAACCATGGATGTTGCTTTCGGAGCCACGGGAATTCGTGGCGCAGGGAGACAGGGTATTCGTGGCCGGTTTCGCCAAGGGAAAAGTAAAGGCAACTGGCAAGCCATTCGAGGACGACTGGATATTCGCCATCACGGTCCAAGACGGCAGGCTGGCGAATATCCGGGAATATGTCGATACGCAGGCACTGGCGCGGGCCGCAGAGAGTGACGCGAGCCCCACGCCCCTCGACACCGAAGCCGCACAACGAGCCTCGTAAGGTCAACATCTGGCTAGCGGTCAGCGGTGATCGAGCCGCTGACCGCCGTCCAGCACGGCGAGCACTTGTCGAACGCCGAACCGCAAAGGAAGCCCCATGTACGACCAATCCACATTATCCGCGCTGATCCTACTCGCGCGGGCAGATAAGGGCTCCACCGTCATCGACGTGTATCCAGGCGACGGCGAATGGACGCGTCTTTTCTCTGACCTCGTGGGTCCCGCAGGACGCGTCTACAGCTTCGTGCCGACCGAGATCGCCGAGTTGAAGGATGATCAGGTCGGCCAAATTCTGACGCTCGCGAACGAGCCGGGCCGAGAAAACGTCAGACCCGTCTCGGCGGACCTGATGGCGTTGCCGGACGCCACGCATCCAGCGGATGTCTTATGGTTACACCTGTTCTACCACGATCTCCACACTAGGCTGATACAAGCTAAGGGCGCCACGGCCGCTGACTTCAACCGAGCCGTCTACGAACGGCTCAAGCCAGGTGGGTCTTACGTCATCGTCGACCACGCCGCCGCCGCAGGAGCAGGCACGAGCGACACCCAATCGTTGCATCGGATCGACCCCGCGTTCGTTCGCAAGGAAGTGGAGGACGCCGGCTTTGTCCTGGACGCGGAGAGCAACTTGCTCGCGAACAAAGACGATCTCCACTCGGCCAGGGTGTTCGATCCTTCAATCAAAGGCGAGACCGATCGCTTCGCCTACCGGTTTGTGAGGCCCTGACCGGTGGCGATGGCAAGTTCGCTGCGATCGAGCGATGGTGTGGTTCGCGCGTTCACAATCAACAATAGCCGTAGACCCGCCCACGAGCTGATGGAGATAAACAAGTGAGTAGCGTTCTCAAGCAGCCCGGCACCAAGACGAACCCGCCAAAACAACTCCGGGAATGCGGCTAGGCCGTCTAGCTTGATTTTGTCGACCGTACGTTCCTCGAGGAAGGCGGCCTCCGGACGCTCGTCTACGAGGACAGCGCCACCGGCGTGACCTCCAAACCCGACGATCTTCGAGAAGGCGATGGACCACGGCGACGCCTATGACGAGGGCTTCCACGAATGCTTCATGCGCAGCGGTGCACTCAGCAAGCGCGCGACTACTGCACCGCGCGCAGGCAGAAGGTTCAGCGCGCACCGATATGAATGGCGATGACGCGTTCGCGCTTATGTCGGCGCTCGGCTGGGCGGTCGACCAGCCCTCATTCGCGCCACGGGCCGATCATCTCATTCAGATCATCGTGTGCGCCATCCTGACTAACGCCCAAGCAACGGTGGCGGAACTACGCCGCAAGCGCGCGCCTAGGATGTCGTTGCCAGGTCTTCGAATTTTCTCTTCGAATTGTCACTTCGAATTGTCCACAATCCATGAAGCGATGCCATGATGATGAGCGATGGCCCCCATATCTGCCACAAGATGATATCGGGACCGAGAGCCGCCAGCATAACCCCGGTCATCGCCGGCCCCAAAGCGAGCCCCACCTTCTCGGCAGCCGTCCAGACGCCCGTGAAACTGGCGCCTCCTTCATGTTCGCTGTTCGCTGCATGGATGAAATCGGCCGAGATCGCAAAACTTTGACCCTGCATCCCGCCAAATCCTAATCCGATTAACGGCATCGCCGCGACGATGAAGCTCCACGAGACGCCGAGCAGGATCAGATAGGCAACAAGGCCCGATCCAAGTGCAAAGAGGGCCGAAGCCAGCATCTGTGAGTACACCTTGCCGATGCGCCTGCTGACAGCGACGAATATTGGAACCGCAAATACCGCTGGAATCAGCTGTATGCAAAAGGCGAGCCCGACGTCAGCGCTCGGTCGATGCAAATGATTGATGATCAAATAGGGCATGCCCGCTGACATCGCGCCGACCGCCGCGACCTGCATCGTCTGAACGATCGTCAGTGTCCGGAACGGCCGATCACCCGCCGCCCGACAGATCTGGACCCAAAGGCCGGCGCCGGACGTCGTGGCGACGCTTCGGTCCGCCGCGGGCAAAAGCAGCGGAAAGAGCATGGCGACAAGGCAAACCGGCGCGACCAGATAGGCCATCAAGCGATAGCCTCCTTCCCCGCCGCCGCCCGCTGAAACGATGACGGGCGCCATCGTCGCGCTCACTAGCGCGCCAAGCATGGCACAGGTCATGCGCCACGACACAAGCCGCGTTCGGGACTCCGCCTCGACATCGGCAGGAATCGCGACATAGGGTACGAAATAGAGCGAAAACCCGCTCATCAACAAAAAATAGGCTGCCGAAGTCCATCCGACAGCATGGTCCGCCGCAAAAGAAGGCGGAGCGAACAGCAGGACGAAGCCACTCGTCAGCACCAGCGCGCCGACCAGCATGAACGGACGTCGCCGTCCCCAGCGCGAGACCGCGCGGTCCGACCAGTTGCCGACGAAAGGCTCCCACAGGACGATCCAGAGCTTGGGGACCAGAATGATCAGCGCCGCGGTCGCGGGCGTGATGTGCAGGATCTCGGTCGCGAAAAATAGCAGCAGAAGGGTGGGAACCGAGTTGATGATCCCAGTTCCCACTCCGCCCAGCGCATAGGCGAGGCTATGCGCCCTGCCGATCGGCGGCTTGACCGTCATCGCCGCTCGCGCAGTGCCAAGTGGAGGCAAGGCATCATCTAGAAATCAGCGCTCAGGCTGACGCCGAACGTGCGTGGCCGATTGGTCGTGACGCGTCGAAACACCGGGATATTCTGCACGATCGTCGCCGTGCGATTATAGATCGCCCGCTCGTCGAAGGCATTTTTGACATATAAAGAGAGGGCCCAGTGATCGAAGCTGTAAGTCGCGCGGAAATCGACGATGTTATAGGCCGGTTTCGGCGGATCGAACACGCTGCTGCCGTTGAAAATGTCGAGGCTCTTGTCAACCGAGCTCCACGCCGAGCTCAACGACAACTCGCCCGATCCGACAGGGATGCTATATTCGCCCTGCAAATTGATCGTCCACTTCGGCGCATCGAGCAATTGTTGCCCCTTGACGAGACCCGTGCCCGGCGCCGCCCTGGTGATCTGAGCGTCGGCATAGCCGACACCGCCACTCAGCCGCATACCATCGACGGGAGTTACATCAAACTGCGCCTCGAACCCGACCGATCGCGCGGATCCGGCGTTGTCGACATAGCTGAAACCACATTGCGGCAGCGCGATCGACTGCTGGACCCGGGTCCAGTCGATATAGAAGGCCGCGACATTCAATGTCGCGGATCGTCCAAGACGCGTCTTGACACCGCCTTCATAGCTCCAAAGCCGGTCACCGCCGTAGGAATCGGGCGCGTCCGTCCGCCCGATGGCACCCAGGTCGGTGGCGCAACGATCCGCTGGCACGGCGATGTTGACCCCGCCGGGCCGCGACCCCTTTGCGGCCGTGACATATAACTGGCCGTCGTCGAACGCTTCGTAGGAAATCAGGAACTTCGGGTTTACGCCATTTTGCTTTGTCGTGTTGTGAACCACTGCGGCCGGCCCGAAGGGGTTTCCAAACGCCTGGCCGATCGCCGAATTGTCGAGGACGAACCTGTTTTCGAAATAGCGTGCGCCGACGCTGACGGTCAGCCGATCGACCGGCTTGTACGCGATCTCTCCAAACACCGCATGCTCGGTGAACAGGGACGCCAGATCGACGTCGGCGATTTCGAACCCTGGCGGCAGGACGCCGGCGGGCGCATCGACGCGATAGCCGCCGGCGCTTTTGGCATGTTTGTAATAATAGCCGAGAAGCCAGGTGAGCGGCTTGTCGTCGGCCGACGTCAGGCGAATTTCCTGCGTGAAATCGCGCAGGCGTGTTGCATTGGGCGAAATCCAGGGCGCGCCGACATCGGCGCCCAGAAGATAAGTGATCGCGTCGCTGACATCCTCGGTTCCCGTGGTCTTGCGATCGATGTAGGACGAAGCCGACGTCAATTTGGCCCAGTCGAAATCATAGCCGATCGTCCCTGAGGCCAAGATAAAACGGTCGCGATAGGGTTCGGACACGTCATAGCGCCGACGCTGATCCAGTTCGCCGGGAACGGAATCGAACGATGCCGCGCCGTCCTGTTTGATCTTCTGATAGAAGATATAGGGCTGGATGGAAAAGCGTCCGTCGGACGACTGAATCCGAAGGGCGCCGCGCAGCGCCAGTGTTTCGTCGCTGTTGACATTCTCGATCCGCTGCACCGGGCCCGCCGCCTCGCGGGCAACGATCGGTGGAACGGGATTGCCCTTTGTATCGCCGGGCTGGGTCAGGAACGTCTGAACCGGAAAATCGCCGACGAGCTTGTCGATATAACCATCGTTGCGCGAATAGGTGCCGACGAGCCGCAGGGCCATGACATCCTGCACGATCGGTATATTGAGCGCGCCGTTCAACGCAAAATTCTCGCCTCCATAGCGCGTTGTCGATCCATCGATCAGGAGTTTTCCTTGGAATTCCCTGAGGTTTGGTTGTTTCGTAATCAGGCGGACGGTCCCGCCCATCGAACTCGAACCGTAGAGAGTGCCCTGCGGCCCGCGCAGGATTTCAACATGGTCGAGGTCGTAGAGATTGGGGTCCAGGATGCTCTGCTGGCTGGCCGAAGTGGCCGCGGAGGAAACCGACGACACCGGCATGTCGTCGATATAGAAACTGACCGTCGGCGCGACGCCCGCCGATGACGAAAGGCCGCGGAGCGTCAATTTCTGGCGACCAGGCCCCGCAGAGCGAAACGAAAGCGACGGGACCGAAGCGGCCAGACTCTGGAAATCGGAGATGCCGTTCTTTTCCAGTGCCGCGCCAGAGACCGCGGAAATGCTCATCGGCACTTCCTGAAGCGTCGTATCGCGCTTCGTCGCGGTCACGATGATCTCGTCACGTCCTGCCTCGTCCTGCGTGGACTGGGCATAGACGCTCGTGGTCAGCGCTGTCGAACCCAAGAGCGCCGCAAGAGCGGTGCGCGACAAGATGCCGTAATTCATGGCCGTCCCCCAATTTTTTCGTTGATGCATCGTTACAGCGCGATGACTAGGGGTGGATTGCCCGTACGCACTTCCCCAGCTTCGCAAGGGTTGAAGGTCCAGCGCAATTTTCGATGCAGCTTGGCGAATATCCGGTTGGACCATGAACGAGGAAACCCGCGGCTTTCTCTGACTTTATCAGCATCTTTCGCCGAATGCGGTCGGTATGGCGACCTTGACCGACGCGGGAAGGACCACCTAAAATTCGACCCGTTCCCCAGCATCTCATCACAGACGCCGGTGGAAACGGCGACAACATGATAATAGGCATTGCACTCAATCACAGGACGTCATGACCATGCAGTACGGAGCGATCATCCTCGCGCGGAATCAGCCGCATGACTTTCACACGTTGAGTGCTTTTGAAGGCCATCAATATGTCAGGCGCGCGTCCTTTGGGAACGAACTGCTTTCTCCCGGAAAGGTGGAACGATTCCAGCTTTCCCACAAACGCCTGCGGCTGGGGCAAGTCATGATCGACATGGTCCAGATCGACTGCGGCTCCAGCTTCGAAGTCATTCAGGTGGAGCAGTTGGGCTTCTATACCTTCAAGATCCCACTCGAAGGCGTATCCGAATATCGCGTGGAAGGTAGGAAGCAGGTTGCCCTGCCCGGCCACCTGTTCGCAACCAATCCAGTGGAGAATATTCGAAAGCGCTTCATCGGCCCCTATTCACAGATTATCCTGACCGTGCCGCAAGATCGCCTCGAGGCATTTCTGGCCAAGGAGTTGGCGCGACCGTTGCGCGAACCGCTGGAGTTCGATTTGCGACCGCATCAGGGGTCGCCCAGCGATCAATTCATCCGGTCGGTGCAGCTCCTGTGGATGGATCTCGATGCAGCGACGACACCCCCTCATGCGCGGGTCGTTTCGCACCTTGAAAATGCCCTGCTCGCCTCGATGTTGATGTCCGTTCCCAACAATTACTCCGGCGACCTCGATCATACGCACGACGAGATTGCGCCTTTCTATATCCGCAACGCAGAAAGCTTCATTCACGGCCATCTGGGCGAAGAGATTTCGATCGACGATATTGTCGCGGCGGCGGGGGCGAGCAGCCGGTCGCTCTACTATGGCTTTCGCCGTTGGCGCCAGACGACCCCGATGGGCTATTTAAAGGCGGCGCGTCTGGAGCGCGCACGCGCCGAACTCATGCAGGCATCGCTCGCTGGCGAAACCAGTGTCACCAACATCGCGCTTCGCGTCGGCTATCACCATCTCAACCATTTCTCGTGCGATTATAAGGCGCGGTTCGGGGAGCGGCCGTCGGACACATTGCGTCAAAACTGATCCCGGTTCGCCCTGGCCTCGGCAAGTTCGCCCGCAGCCTGCGGCACGTCACGGGCGAATATTGCATCCCGTTGTCCGCCTTTGCACTCTCCCATCAGCGCCCTCGCTGCTGATCGCCGATCTGGCGACCTGGACCCGATCCCACGATCGTGTCCAGCCAACAGATTGCGGAGAGGCACATTATGACAATGACCGAAGTTCCCGACATCGTCGGGACCGAGAATTTCTTTGACGGGCTCTCCGTTCAACCGGCCGACCCCTTGCTGTCGATCATCGCGGCGTTCCAGGCGGACCCGCGCCCAACCAAGATCGATCTGGGCGTCGGCGTCTATCGTGACGAGCAGGGAAAGACGCCGATCCTCGGAGCAGTCAAGGCGGCCGAAGCCCGGCTCGTCGAAGCCCAGTCGACAAAAGCCTACATCGGCGTCGAGGGCAACGGAGCCTATCTCGCCAGCCTGAAAAGCCTCCTCTTCCAACGCGGGGGCGGCGATGACCTGGTTGCGATGCAAACACCGGGCGGAACCGGCGCGATCCGGCTGGCCGCCGAACTGATCAACGCATCCTCGCCCCATGCGCGGATATGGATCGGCGAACCAAGCTGGCCCGTCCACGTCCCGCTCAGCCAAGCAGCAGGTCTCCAGACGCTCAGCTACCGGCATTTCGATCCCGTCAGCCAGCAACTGCTGCTCGACGATCTGCTCGAAAAGCTCGAAACGGCGCTCCCAGGCGATATCGTCCTGCTCCATGGATGTTGTCACAACCCGAGCGGAGCGGACCCCAGCGCCGAGCAATGGCAAAAACTTGCCGAAGTCATCATCCGCCGCGGCCTCATTCCGTTCATCGACCTCGCCTACCACGGCCTGGGCGACGGTCTGGACGCGGACCTCGAAGTGCTACGTGCGCTGGCCTCGGTGCCCCAACTGCTGCTCGCCTATTCCTGTAGCAAGAATTTCGGCCTTTATCGCGAACGGGTCGGCGCCCTGTTCGTCCGCACCGGATCACCAGCCAAGAACCAGGCTGTCGCATCGACGATGTTCCTGCTCGGCCGGATGATCTGGTCGATGCCGCCTGATCACGGCGCCGCGGTCGTTCACGAAATCCTCGGGAATGAGGATCTGATCGACCAATGGCATGTCGAACTTGCCACGATGCGGAATCGCCTGAGCGCCGTCCGCTCCGCGATCGCGCGCGAACCCGCCCTCGTCAAACTCGGTGAGCAGAAAGGCATGTTCTCGCAACTGTCGCTCACACCGGCGCAGATCGAAGCGCTGCGACGCGACCATGCCATTTTCATGGCGGGATCGGGACGCGTGAACCTCGCCGGTCTGTCGCTGCGCGACGTTCCGCGTTTTGTGGAGGCATTGAAGACCGTCAGCACAATCGGCTGATCCCGGCCGCCCGCTGGCGAGTTCATCCACGTCGACAAGAAAGACGGGGCGATCCTAAGATCGCCCCGTCGATGCGCTCGGCGCACGCGGCGTCAGAATTTATAGCGCGCCGTAAAACCGATCTCTCGCGGCGCGCCCGGCGTGTTTCCGACGAAACCTACCGTGCCGACCGCGGCGACGCTCTGATCATATTTGCGGTCGAACAGATTTCGGACCCAAAGCTGGACACTGAACCTGTCGTCGGGCGACCATTCCTCGCTCATATTGACGACAAGAAAGGGCGGTTCCTTGTACAGATTGCCGGGGTCCGCATAATAGCCGTCATTATACGCCATGTTCGCGCTGGTTGTGAATGTGCCGATATCGGTGTCCAGCGTATGATTGGCATAAAGCGTGCCCGTATATTTCGGTGCGAAGAGGAGATAATTGCCTTTTGCATTCGGAACCGGAGTTGGCACCAATGGCCCGACGCCAAAGCCCTGGGGATAGGTATAGCCGGGCGCATTCACATAGTCGGTGAATTTGGCATCCAGCACTTCGCCGACCAACCCGATGACCAGGTCGGACGTCGGCTGATAGACCAGTTCGAAGTCGAGGCCCTTTATCCGTGCGGCGCCGGCATTGAGCGTACGCAGCGTACCGTTCACATAGATCTGCTGTTGGAGATTGGAGTAGTCGTACCAGAAGCCCGCAACGTTCAGGCGCAAACGACGGTCGAACAACTCGCTTTTTAGACCGACTTCATAAGCGTCGATATTTTCCGGGTCCAGCGGCGGGTTGGCCGCAGGCGAGTAGCCCGAGGCATTGTTGCTGTTGAAGCCGCCCGACTGGAAGCCGCGATTGAAAGACGCATAGACTTTTACGTGCTTCGTAAAATCATGGTCCAGCGCGATACGGAAAGTCGGTTTGCTGAACGTCGCCTTCTGGTGGCCGACCGTGGGAGGAAGAATGAACGGCGCGGGTGCCACCGGCCCCGATATCTGGCCATATCCCTCGATGGTCTTCTCGTCACGCGTATACCGAAAACCGCCCGTCAGATGGGTATCGTCGAAGATCGTTGCTGTGGCCTGCGCATATCCGGCGATCGAGGTCGTCGATGTCTTTGAATAGAGTTCATAGGTATCGCCAAGCGGGATGCCGAACGGAAGCGCGACCGTTGCAAAGGGCGAGCCGAACTGAAACGGAAAGGTGCGTCCGTCTTGTTTCAGGAAAAAGGCGCCAACGGTCCAGACCAGCGCGGAATCGCTGGGTGATGACAATTGCAGTTCCTGCGTGAACACGCGCTCTTTACTCTCCACCACCACCGGCAGGAAGGTTTCCGGCGCCCCGTCAAAGTCGACATTCGTGCTGTTGCGGTATCCCTGATAGGCCGTGATACTCATGAATTGAGCCCAATCGAAATCGCTGGTCAGCTTACCGCTGACCGTAAACGATCGGTTGGTGTGGAACGCGTTGGTATTCTGGTTTGTATCGTAGAATCCGGGAATCACCTGCTGGGTGTTGGTGACCTGGTTCCACAGGCCCACGCCCTTTGCCGGGCGGATCGCCCCGCCCGCATCGCCTTTGACCCGATCATAATTCGCGCCGAAACGGAATTGGGTCGTATCGGACAGGTTGAACAGCCATTTCGTGCGGATCGAATAGATGCTTCGCTTGAACGCATCCCTCCCGGTCGCCTGGCTCTTGCCAAAGCCGTCCATCTGGTCATCCGCCAGGAGCGCGATGCTGGCCGCCACGCCATCGGCGATCCCGCCGTTCAGATAGACCGAACCGACTGGGTGGTTATAGCTTCCATAACCGACGCTGATGTCGCCGCCAAATTCCTGTTCGGGGTCCTTGGTGTTGATCTGGACAACGCCGCCAGTCGAATTTCTGCCGAAAAGCGTGCCTTGCGGACCTTTGTCGACCTCAATGCTCGCAACGTTGTTGAATCCCTGCAGCGCAGCGGTGGCAAAAGGCATATAGACGCCGTCGACGAAGGTCGCGACTGCGGGAGACGCGCCGGTGCCGACCTGCTGCGATCCGACACCGCGCAAATAGTAGAGCTGGTTGGATGCCGACGAGCTGACCTGGAAACCCGGAACGGCGAGCGTCAGATCGTTCGTGTTGTTAAGGCCCATCTGCTTGAGCTGGTTGCCGCTTAGCGCCTGGATCGTAATCGGGACTCGTTGCGCCGATTCCTCGCGCTTTTGTGCCGTCACGATGATCTCTGTCATCGGTCCCGGCTTTTCGGCTTCATCGGGCGCGCTCTGGGCATGCGCCGAAAATCCGCCTCCCGCCGTCCAGGCAAGCGCAGTTATGGCCGCTGTTAGACGAAGTTTATAGCGCGTGCTTCTAGAGCGACTTTCCATTGCGTACCCCTTCCATGTCGCAAGTAATCCCGCGACTGGATGGCTCCCTGTTTATTGCGGCCCCGGGATCCTCAAGATCTCCGTGACCTTCGGGGATCGCCATTCCGATCGTGATGGTTGGAACACGCCCGAGTACGATCGACTACAATGCCGCTGCAAGCGATGTACGGTGACCGCAAGCATCCCGAGAATGTCGTGTCGCCCGAAAATCCGCCGCGGCGAGGCCTAGCTATCGGCCCCGCACGCGTCACAGCGCTCGCGCCGGCAGCCCGTATGAAACGAAGGTCTCAACCCGCCGGTATCCAGCTTGTCATCAGTCCGTTGGACGGGAGGCCATGAGGGTCAATGACCTTTCTCGCCTGCTCCGCTCCGGTGACCGGATATCGCGCCGGGTCGAGGATGCCTGCCTGTACCAGGAGCGACGCGCTGTCATAATAAAGATGTTCGTGCCGCAGCTTGGGTCCCCGGAAAGTCACGACGCCGCAAACCGCGATGGTGAGTTTTCGTCCGGTCGGCTGGATGCCGGGCAGGACATAATCCATCAAACGGTCGTGCGTGAAGGAAATCAGCATTTCGTCGACGATCCGGTTCACTCCCACTGTACGCGAGATAGAGGTGGCGGAATAATCCTCGGGATGTACATCGACGAAATAATTTTTGTAGAAATGCCGTAATTCCTCGCGACCCGTGCCTCCCGTCATCGCCGGGACATGGTTGACATAGGGCACATCGACCATCGTTTCGATCGTCTGATCGGCGTCGCGCAGCCCGAATTCGAAATAGGCATGACGTTCCCACATCGCGACCAGATCATAGTGCGGCCCCATCAAGGGACGAAGCAGCTCCAGCGCATGGGTCAGTGCATGCTCGCTCGCCAAGCGGTCATGCTCTTCGCGGAAGGGGTTGAAGAAAGCATGCCCGGCCCCGGCGTAGGAATAGATCTTGACGAGCGGGTCGCCATTAAAACGCTCGGTGATCTGCTCCGCGACCTCTGGCGGGCACATGGGATCTGCGCCCCCGAGATGAATCTGCGTCGGGCATCGGGGCCTGATCGCGCCAACCGGATAATCCAGTACGGCCACGGGATAGAATGCCACGACCGCGTCGGGTGCCAGTTCCGTGCCCGCGCGCAGCGCAAGCGTTCCGCCGAGGCAAAACCCAACAATCGCCGCCTGTCCGTCGCATTCCGGCCGAGCGCGTAGATCGGCGAGCGCGGCACCGATATCACGCATCGCCATATCCCGATCGAGATCCTGATAGAAGGCATAGGCGCGAGCGCTGTCCTCTGCGTCGTAGCCAAGCTCGACACCGGGTTGCATGCGCCAGAAGAGATCGGGCACGAGTACGCAATACCCCTCTTCGGCAAACAGCCTGGCCGCGGCGCGCATCGCCTCGTTTACGCCGAATATTTCCTGGAGAAGGAGAATCCCCGGCCCCCTTCCCTCTTCGGGCACCGTCAGAAAGCCGCCCAAGGCCGCGCCGTCGTGCGATGCGATGGAGACCCGTTCTTCTCTGATCATTTTCCGCTCCACCTCAGGCCGCCCGCTCGTGTCCCCAGATGCTGATATGATCATATTCGGCAACGTCCCATTCGCCGTGAATTTCGCGTCCTCCCCAGCCATATTCGACATCGAAGCCTGCCGGCGTCTGGACATAGAAAGACAGCATCTGATCGTTGGGGTGGCGGCCAATCCCGCCTGTCGTATACCCCTGTTCGACACAGCGCCGATGGCCGAGCAGCACTTCGTCGACCTGCTCCACTTCCACCATGATGTGATTCAGGCGCTTTCCGCCGGGGAGCGCCGCAATCGCAAGGCTGTGATGTCGGGCGTTGCAATGCATGAAGGCGATGCGAAGCGACGCGGGCCCCATCGGCACGGTGATGAAATCACTGAGCGCGAATCCCAGCTTTTCATAGAATTGGATTCCGCGGTCAAGATCGACGATTGTCAGCACGATATGGCCAAGCCCTTGGTCGCCCGTGCAGAAGCCTTGTGTCAAATCCGAGTGAAACTGCGCGGCAGCCGCTTCGTGGCCGACCACCAGTTCGATGCGCAGGCCGTCGGGATCGCAGAGGCGAAATCCCGCTTCGATCTGGCGCTCCGCCCGCTCCGCCTCTTCGAGGTCGGTACAGATAATACCGGCAGCCACCAGCGTGTCGCGCCGGCTCGCGAGTTCGGCAAGATCCTCGCATTCGAATCCGGCATAACGGATATCATCCTCGCTCCCCGGATGAAGCGCGAACCGCCAGGCGCGGTCATCGATGCGCAACCGGCGCAGATCGCCACGGTCATCGGCCATCATACCCAGCGCGCCGATGCCGAACCGGGACCAGGCATCAACGTCAGACAGTCCCAATCCGCAATATGCCAGTCGCAATGCCATCTGTAAAACTCCATAACCTTTTTTATAGCGGCCGATGAGACGCTTAAAGTTGTCGTCCAGCTATCTCTTCCGCGCAGCAGCTTTGCCCCGCGTGCAGCATCCGGCACGTTTCGCGAAACGCGGACCCGGCGGCGTCGGGCTCCCGGCACCGAAAACGGCCCGGCCCCGCGTCGCCCCCTGCAAAGACCGCGGAAAATGTCGATAATTTGGCAGGCACAGCCAAAGATTTGCAGGAATCGCGTAGCCGCTGTTCGTCACTCTGCCAGCATGAGCGGATAACAACGATGGGGAAAACAGGGACATGCGATATCATTCGACACACCCGTTAGGCGCACTCGCGCTGTGTCTGGCCTGGAGTCAGGCAGCCACGGCACAGGAAGCGGAAACCGGCACGCAGGGCGGTCTCGAAGAGATTGTCGTCACGGCGCAAAAACGTGAGGAAAATTTGCAGAAAGTCCCGCTCGCGGTCTCCGCGGTTACGGCCAGCACATTTGATCGCTATGCATCGAGCGACATCTCCGATCTCAGCGGATCGATCCCCAACGTCATCATCGGTGAACCCACCCCCGGCGGCTCCTCGATCATTTCCTTCGCTATCCGGGGCATTCAATATGCGGAGAATGAGAAAACCATCGAACCGCCCATTGGCGTCGTCATCGACGGCATCTTCTCGGGCACAGCCCAGGGCGGCCTGCTCCAGACCTTTGACCTCGAGCGGGTCGAAGTGCTGCGCGGTCCCCAGGGAACTTTGTTCGGGAAGAATACGACGGGCGGAGCGATCAATGCCATCCGCACCCGCCCCACCGGCCAGTTCGGCGCCCGGATCGCCGGGACGCTCGGGACCTTCGATCGCCGCGAATTACGCGCGGTGGTGAATTTCCCGATCGTCGAGGATGTGCTAGCGGGCAAGGCGGCCTTTTTCTATGAACATGTGGACGGGTTTCGCAATGTCGTCTTTCCTGGCCGCCGCGATGGCGACCGGCGTTATTGGAGTGCGTCTGGAACGCTGCTCTTCACCCCAAGCACCTCTTTCGAGGCGCTGCTGACCTACGATCATGTCAAGGATCGGAGTGAATCGACGCCGGTTCTGGCAATTTATCAGGCCGGACCGACGACTCTGCCCACAACCCCGGCGGTCGTCGTTCAGGGCGAAACGCCGTGCCGCGTCTTCGGCTTTTGCCCGCCGCTCGATACGAAGGGCAGCCGCATTAACGGTTCTGGCATCGCGCATAACGACCTCGACGCTATCACGCTGAATGCCCGCCTCGACGTGTCGGACGACATCAAGCTGGTATCCGTAACGGGGTGGCGGAAATCACAGGAGAATATCGTCACCGATTTCGATGCAACCGAATTGCTGATCTTCCAGACGCAGCGTCCAGAGGATAATTTCCAGCAATTCAGCCAGGAACTCCGGCTCGAGGGGACCATCGGCGACCGGGTGAATTTCGTTGCCGGCGGCTTCTATTATCGCGGCCATTATGACTCGCGGCTCTCGCGCATCCAGGACCTTGGTTATATCCGCGGCGTTCCGGGCCTCATTGGCGTTTACAGCCAGTTCTTTCCCAGCGCGCCCATCACCGGCATGACGAATATCGATCACGTCGCCAAATCCTATGCCGCGTTTGCGCAACTCGACGTCGAATTCATCGATGATCTGACCCTGACGCTCGGCGGCCGTTATACGCACGACCGAAAGAATATTCTCTACGAACTGCTCAACCCCGACGGGTCCGTCGTGGGTCCGGCGCAGGGCGCGCTAGTGCCCCAGTCGATACAGACGAGCGCGAGCTGGTCAAAATTCACACCGCGTGTCGCGCTGAAATATCAGTTCTCGCCCGACACGCTGGCCTATGCGTCCTTCACCCGGGGCTATAACGCTGGCGGTTACAGCGGCCGGGCGCCCGATATTTCCACAGTGGGTCCCTACAATCCCGAAACGGTCGACTCCTATGAAATCGGGCTCAAGACCGAGTTGCTCGATCGGACATTGCGCCTGAATGTCGCGGCCTTCCGGAATGATTATAACGACAAGCAGGAAGAGGTCAGCCGCGCGACGACCGTGCCGCCCTATTTCGGCACGACGATCACCAACGCCTCCGCTGCCCGAATCCAGGGCATCGAGATCGAGGCCACGGCGGTCCCGACCTCAGGCCTGACGGCCACGGCGTCTTTCGGATATCTGGACGCCAAATATCGCAATTTCGTCGGCAACATCTCCGGCCTAGGCGTCACCGATAACTCCGCCCTCAAATTGCGCCGCGCACCGCAGTTCACGGTAACGACGAGCGCGGACTACAGCTTTGCCGCCGCCGGCGGCGAAGTCAGCGTCGGGGCAAGATACCGGTTGATCGACGAGACCGAATTGCTCGTGACCAACGATCCGGCGGGCCATGTCGAAGCGGGCGGCTTCCTTGACACGTCGCTCGGCTATGAACGCGAGACCAGCGGTGTCACCTGGTCAGTCAAACTCTATGGCCGCAATCTCACCAACACGATCCGCAAGAGCATCGCCACACGTATCGGAGGCTTCATCAACTTCATCGCGGTCAACCGGGGCCGCGAAGGAGGCGTCGAACTGACGCTCAAATTCTGACAACGGGAGAGGCGGTCATGCGTCAGGTAGATACTTCCGAAGCGGTCGGCACCGCGGTCATTTCGGCCGCGGAACGACAAGCCCGCATGGAATTGGCCGCCTGCTACCGGGTCGTCGCCCACTATGGTCTTCAGGACCGGATATATACCCATATTTCGGTGCGGGTACCGGACGAGGATAACGCATTTCTAGTCAATCCTTTTGGCGTGATGCACGATGAAATTACCGCGTCATGCCTCGTCAAGGTCGACGTGGAGGGCAATATCCTCGCCGACGCCACCGGCTTCGGCATCAACCCGGCTGCTTTCGTGATCCATGGGGCAATCCATGCTGCGCGGCACGACGTCCATTGCGTGCTCCATACGCATACGCCCGCGGGCATCGCCGTTTCGGCGCAGGCGCAGGGGCTGCTACCAATGAGCCTGCAGGCGGCAGCGCTGATCGGAGATCTGGCCTATCATGATTTCGAGGGGATCTCCGTTCATCTGAACGAGCAGGAGCGCCTGATCGCAGATCTGGGCGCACGGCATGTGATGATCCTTAACAATCACGGCTTGCTGACGGCCGGCCGGTCGACCGGTGAAGCGCTGAGCCTGATGCTGACCCTCGAGTTGGCTTGCCGGGCACAGATTCATGCCCTTTCCGCCGGATCGACCTTGCGACTGGTTTCGGCCGAGGCGATCCGATCGACGCAGGAGACGGTGGCCTCCGGTGTCATCGGAGAGCGCGAATGGACGGCGATGCTGCGCCTTGCCGAGCGTATTGCGCCGAATTTCAGGGATTGAGGCGCCAGCATGAAGGCCATTGTCGCCGGATCGCCCGGAAGCGAAATATTGCTCGATCCAATCGCTACAGCGCTGTCGGCGGAGGGGTGGAGCATCAGCCGATTCTACGGCGAAAGTCTGGACTGCATCGCGCCGACGTGCTGGACCGACGTTGAAATATTGGTGTGTTACGGCCTCCCGTGCGGGCCACCGCAACTCCAGAGAGCGCCCATGTTGCTCGGCATCGTATCGCCGACGATCGGCTATGAGTGGATCGACGAAGCCGCAGCCAGCTCGCGCGGCATCCTGGTCGTGAACGGCGCCGTGCCGGAAAACCAGGAAAGCATGGCAGAGGCCGCCATCCTCCTCCTGCTCGCGGCGCTTTATGACTTGCCCGGCGCGCAAGCCGAACTGCGCGCGCAAGGCCGGCGGCGCACGCCGCCCCGCATGTTGAAGGGCAAGACCGTCGGCCTTCTGGGATATGGCAATATCGCAAAAGCGATGATTACAAGGCTGCAGGGATGGGGCGCCGATCTGATTGTCCATCGCCGGGGCGATACCGGTACAGACGAACGGGTGCATTTCGTTTCTCTCGCCGCCCTGCTGGAGCGGAGCGACGCCCTGATCCTGCTCGCCAGTTTGAACGAGGACAGCCGAGGCATCATCGATGCTGCGGCGCTGGACCGGATGAAAAAGGGCGCGGTCCTGGTCAATATCGCGCGCGGGGGAATCGTCGACGAGGCGGCCCTCGCCGGACGCCTCGCCGACGGTCGGCTATCCATGGCGGCACTCGACGTTTTCGAGACGGAGCCGCTGCCAAACGGCAGCCCGCTTCGCGCCCTTTCCAACGCGATCCTGACCCCGCACGCCATTGGTCATACGGTTGAGAGCTTCGCCGCGATTCCGGCAGCCGCGATAGATAACGCCCTCGCGCTGAGCCGGTGGGAGATGCCCGCCTCGGCGCGCAACAGGCATATCGAGAAGGCGTGGCTCGGTCGTCGCGGCTGATCACAAGCGCCGCCCAATTTGGCACTCAGCGCACAACTCTGACGCCCGTTGTCTAGAGTTTCCATGGGGGAGCGTGAGATAGGTTGCCAATCAACGGAAAAAGGATGTCCCATGCGACGGATCTCGATTATCGGCTCGGGCCAGGCCGGCCTGATATTGGCTCACGCCCTGATCCGACGCGATTACGACGTGACACTCTACTCCGACAAGACGGCCGACGAATGGCTGCATCAATCACGCCCGACCGGGACGGCCTATCTCTTCGACGAGAGCCTGCAGATCGAGCGCGATATCGGCATCGATCACTGGTCGAACACGATGCACAAAGGCCAGGGCATGCATGTGGAGATGCCCCTGCCCGACGGCAATCTGATGTCGCTCGTCGCGCGAACGCCGCGACCGGGCGGCGCGGTCGATCAGCGCATGAAATTTCACCGATGGATGAACGATCTGGAGGATCTGGGCGGACGGATCGTGATCGAGGCGGTCGACATCGCAGCCGCCGAGCGGATTGCCGCGCAGTCCGATTTGACCGTGCTCGCCGTCGGCAAGGGCGAGCTGGGCCGCGTCGTCCCGCGCGACGCCGCCCGCAGCCTGTATGAGCAGCCTGCAAGGCGGCTGGCGATGGGTATCGTGACGCATGTGACGGGCTGGGAAAGCCGCTCGGGGATGACCGGCGTGAAATATTCCAAGCTCCCCTCGGGCGAGATTTTCTGGGTTCCCTTTACCCACAAAACGGCGGGGCCATCCTGGTCGTTCATCGTCGAGGCGATCCCCGGCGGCCCCCTCGACCGTTTCGGAAACCTGGCATCGGGACCGGAGGTCGTCGAGACGCTGCGCGCCCTGGTGCGCGAACATGCCCCGTGGGACGAGGAGAATGTCGGCGCCATGCGCTACGTCGAGGGCGACGACCTCGGATGGCTGGTCGGTGCCTTTCCGCCGACGGTGCGCGCCGGCTACGGCCGCCTGCCCTCGGGTGCGCTGGTCGTACCCGTGGGCGACAGTGCCATCACCTTCGATCCGATCGGCGGACATGGCGGCAACAACGCCAGCCATCACGCACGCCATCTCGCCGACGAAATCATCGCTCGCAACATCATGCCGTTCGACGCGGCATGGGCGGCGGATATGTGGGAACGATATTGGGAAAGCCGCGGGCGCCACGCCTACCGCTTCAACAACATGTTCCTGGAAAGCGACACGCCGGGCCTCGCCGCCTTGCTTCAGGCTGCGGCAGGCGACCCGCGCATCGCCGACGGCATCCTCGGAGGAAATGTGATGACGCCGCGCAATTTCTTCCCATGGATCGAGAGCGGCGAGGATGCGCAAGCGATGATCGCCCAAGTCAAAGATCAGCAGCAGAGCGCGACACGGGGTGGTCGATAGGCCAGACCCGCGATTGGTCTCCTACGAAATGACCGACGAAGAAGCCGCGAACTGCCCGTAGCCGCCCTTGAAAAAGAGGAGCGGCGGGCGCGGATGCTCGACGTCGAGCGAGCGGACTTGGCCGAGGGCGACAAAATGATCGCCCGCATCATGCACCGAGTGAAGATCGCATTCGATCCACGCGACGACGTCGTCGAGAATAGGCAGGCCGCTTTGTGACAGTCGGTAGGCAGCGCCTTCGAAGCGGTCCGCGACCGGGGCGGTGAACCGCCGGCATAGATGCTCCTGATGCTCGGCCAGAACGTTGACGCAAAAGCGTCCGGCTGCGGCGATTTTCTGCCAACTCAGCGAGCGCCGATCGGGAAAAAAGGCAACGAGCGGCGGATCCAGCGAAGCCGATGTAAAGGAACCAACGACCAGACCGAGGGGACGGCCGTCTTCGCCGATCGCGGTGATGAGGCACACCCCCGTCGGATAATGACCCAACACCCGGCGGAACATGGCGGGGTCTGTGTTGTTATCGGCGCTTGTTTTCATGACAGGCTTCCATGCTCAGGCCGTGCTGCCGCCATTGGCGACGATCAGCTGGCCCGTAATCCAGCGCGCCGGTTCGCTGGCCAAAAAGGCAACGACGTCGGCGATATCTTGCGGCTCGCCCAATCGGCCGAAGCTCGTCTGCAACCGCGCGGCCTCCAGTTGTTCGGCCGTCGCCCAATCCAGAATGTCCGTGCGCGTGACGCCTGGAAGGACGGCGTTTACGGTGATTCCACGGGTGCCTGCCTCCTTCGACAGCGAACGAGTAAATTGCTCGATCGCCGCCTTCGACCCCGCATAGGCGGCGGCCAACGGCGCCCAGTTTCGCGTCAGCCCGGTCGAGAGATTGACGATCCTGCCGTCATCGCGAAGTCGGCGCATGCCGTTCTGCATCGCGAAATAGGTACCGCGGGTGATACCGAACAGCCGGTCATAAGCGTCCGCCCCGATCGCATCGAAGGACCCGAGTTCCGCGATGCCGGCATTGTTCACCAACACATCGAGTCCGCCGAAACGGGCCGTGACGGCGTCGAAAAGGCGGCGGTTGGCGTCAAGATCGGCGATGTCGGCGCGGAAAGACGTAGCGGTTCCACCGCCTCGTCCGATTTCTTCCACCAGCGTGGCTGCAGCCGCTTCGTCCTGCACATAATTGACCGCGACATGAAATCCGTCGGCCGCCAGGCGAAGCGCGATCGCCCGGCCGATGCCGCGCGACGCCCCCGTAACGAGCGCAACGCGGGTCAATTCGCGTCCTTTTGGTTCGCGAGATCGAGCGCGACGTCGACGATCATGTCTTCCTGACCGCCGACCATCTTGCGTCGGCCGAGTTCGATCAAAATGGTGCGCGTATCGAGGCCGTAGTCGGTCGCGGCTTTTTCCGCATGTCGCAAAAATGAGGAATAAACGCCCGCATAACCGAGGCTCAGAGTTTCGCGATCGACCCGGACCGGGCGATCCTGCAGCGGCCGAACCAAGTCCTCCGCCGCATCCATCAACGCGAAAAGATCGCAGCCATGGTCCCATCCCATCGCATCGGCCGTAGCCACGAACACCTCCAGCGGCGCATTTCCCGCCCCCGCCCCCATGCCGGCAAGACTGGCATCGACCCGGATCGCGCCGTTCTGAACCGCGACAATCGAATTCGCGACGCCGAGGCTGAGATTGTGATGCGCATGGACGCCGCGCTGCGTTTCGGGCTTCAGAACCTTATCATAGGCCTGCAACCGTGCAGCATATTGGTCCATGTTCATCGCGCCGCCGCTGTCGGTCACATAGACGCAATGCGCCCCATAGCTTTCCATCAATTGGGCCTGCTGGGCGAGCGGTTCGGGTTCGGCCATATGGCTCATCATCAGGAAGCCCGATACGTCCATGCCGAGGCCGCGCGCCGCTTCGATATGCTGTTTTGCAACATCGGCTTCGGTGCAATGGGTCGCAATGCGTACCGACCGCACGCCCATTTCATAGGCGTGCTTCAGATCGTGGACCGTACCAATGCCGGGCAGCAGCAGCGTCGTCAGTATGCTGTGCTCAAGCACTTCGGCGACCGCGCCGATCCAGTCCCAATCGGTGTGGGCGCCAAAGCCATAATTGAAGCTGGACCCACGAAGGCCATCGCCATGGGCGACCTCGATCGCGTCCACCTTGGCCGCGTCGAGCGCCCGGGCGATCGCCCGGACATGGTCGAGACCATATTGGTGCCGGATGGCGTGCATGCCGTCGCGAAGGGTTACATCCTGAATATAAAGCTTGGTCGCTGCCGGATCGAACGTCATGCTGCGACCCCCTGCTCCATTCGTTGCGCGATACGCTCCGCGGTACGAAGCGCGGCGGACGTCATGATATCGAGATTGCCCGCATAGGCCGGCAGATAGTGCGCCGCGCCTTCGACCTCGAGAAAGACCGTGACCTTCAAGCCTGTGAAACTTCCGTCCAACTCCGGAATGCGCAGGGGGGCGTTGCCGCCGATACTTTCGAACTGCACCGCCTGCTTCAGCCGGTAACCCGGGACATAGGATTGAACTTCAGCAACCATCGCATCGACCGACCGCGCGATCGCCTCGCGATCCGCGTCGTCGCACAGGCAATAGACCGTATCGCGCATGATGAGCGGTGGCTCGGCGGGATTGAGAATGATGATGGCCTTGCCATGCGCGGCGCCGCCGACCTCGACAATCGCGCGGCTGGTCGTCTCCGTAAATTCGTCGATATTGGCGCGCGTGCCGGGACCAGCCGATTTCGAGGCAATCGACGCCACGATCTCTCCGTAGTGAACCTTTGAAACGCGGTTGATCGCAGCGACGATCGGGATGGTTGCCTGCCCGCCACATGTCACCATGTTTACATTCGGGGCGTCGAGGTGCGCCTCGCCGTTGACGGGCGGTATGGTGTAGGGTCCGATCGCGGCGGGCGTCAGGTCGATGACCCGTTTGCCATGCGCCAGCATCAGTTCGCTGTGCCGCGCGTGCGCGCCCGCCGATGTCGCGTCGAATATGATCTCGATATCCGCAAATTCCGGCATCGCGACGAGACCCTCAATTCCGGCTGCCGTTATCGATACGCCCATCCGTTCGGCGCGCTTCAGTCCGTCGCTGTCGGGGTCGATGCCCACGAACGCGCCCATCTCCAGAGTTTTGGAGAGGCGCATGATCTTTATCATGAGATCGGTACCGATATTGCCCGATCCGATAATCGCCACCTTGACCGTCATGACTCCTCGTCCCCGAAGGTGAATCCAACGCTGCCAAGACCGCCGATCGTTCCTCGAACGACGTCGCCCGGCGTCAGCGACACCATCGGAGCGATTGCCCCGGTCAGCACCACGTCACCGGCCTTCAGCCCGTCGCCCAATCCTGCCAGCGTACGGGCGAGCCATGCCGCCGCATGGAGCGGCCCCCCGAGACAGGCTGCTCCGACGCCGGTCGAGCGAATCTCGCCGTTGAACTCCAGCACGCCGCCGCACGACCAAAGGTCCAGCCCCGACAAGCTACGCGGCTCGCGCCCCAGGACGAAAAAGGCCGAAGATCCATTGTCCGCGACCGTGTCGGCGAAGCGTATCTTCCAATCCGCGATCCGGCTGTCGACGATTTCAAGCGCCGGGATCGCATAGGCCACCGCCCGCGCGACATCGTTTGCCGCCGCACGCGGATCGTCTATGTCGCGCTCCAGCACCAGCGCCACCTCGACTTCCGCTTTGGATTGAAGGGTCCGGGAGGGGCTGAGAAAGCCGCCGTCGGGCACGTCCATATCGGCGAACAGAATGCCGTAATCGGGCTGGTCGACGCCAAGCTGCTGCTGAACGCTTTTGGCGGTCAGGCCGACTTTCCGGCCGACGATCCGCCTTCCCTGGCCAACCCAATGCCGGGTGTTGAGGTCCTGAATGGCATAGGCACCGGCGGCATCGACCGCATCGAGCGTATCCACCAAGGGAGCGATGGGACCTCCGCGATAAGCAGCCCGCAATTGTTCGGCGATAGAATCAAAATTTCCGGTCACGATCTTCTCCAGCAAGGAGGTCATCCATGATCCGCACCCACTAAAGCGGCTATCTCAGGAGTGCAGCCGCTGAAAGGGCGGCGCAATCGATCGATCAGATATCTTTCCATATGCCGCGTGCGCGCATCAAATCGATCTGGCGCCGGGTGACCTGCTCCGCATAGTCATGATGGTTGAACGGCGCGCGGTCAGCGTAGAGGTTCTTCGGATAGATCGGCTGCTCATAAGCGATCTGGTAAAGCTCTGTTCGCAAATCCTTGACCCAGTTCGTCCAGGGCGAGGACAGGCGGTGATGGCGCAGCGCCGCGATGTCGACGATAGCCGACACCGTCGTGGCGACGCCTCCGTGGGGCACCTGACCGATAACGGATCCGCGATGATCGACCATCATCGAGCGTCCGCCGAAGGCATCGATCGGCATCGGGGCGGTCACCGCCGGATAATAAGCGGCGCAGTTCGGCGCGAGCACATACATATTGTTGTCGAGCGCGCGCGCACGGTTCTGGATTTCACCCATGCCGCTTGTCGTGCCGGCATGCGGGAAGGCGCTGCGATACGCAATTTCGCAGCCGTTGAGGGCCAGCGCACGGGCATTTTCAGGGTAGGAGGCCTCATTCGCCATCATGATGCCGATCCGCCCGATCGGCGTGTCGACGACCGGCCAGAAGGCATCCAGCGAGCGACCATAGCGTTCGATCCACCAGTCGAATATGTCGTGCGGCGTCATCGAATGTTCGATCGGATAGAGCGGCGTCAGCTTGTGATGCTGCAGGATGATGGCGCCATCGGGATCAATCACGAATCCGATATTGAAATAGCGATCGGGGATTTCGGGATGCCGGGCCTTGGCTTGCGCGATCACATAGACACCGAACCGCCGCGCCCAGCTTGCGATGCGGTCGGTTTCCGGGCCGGGAATATCGATCGCGACATCGCGGGCATAATCACGGTGATCGAGATCTTCGGCTTCGTCGCTGAACCCTTGCAGCGCGCCCTCCGGGATCGCGACCAGCCGCACCGGCATGTCGAGCCCGGCCATCTGGCAACCGAAGGCGAACAAATCCTCGAGCGGATCGAGATTGGTGGAAATTTCTTCCCGCGCATGAACGCCGCGGACCACAGGTATCAGACCAACGGCCATATAGGGGGCAATGGTCATCGTGCCGGTATCGCTTCCATCAATGCAGCGAAGGCGGACGCCCGCCCTTCAGGCCCCATCGCGCGGTAGCCGCCATCGACAGGCAGGTCCGCGCCGCTGATGAACCGGGCGTGGTCGGAGCACAGGAAGAGGACGGCCTCAGCCACCTCGCTACGGTCGCCGGCCCGCCCCGGAAAATGAAAGGGCGCCGCGACCCGATCGACAGCCTCGCGCGTCAGGCCGAGCTTTTCCATGCCCGCCGACCAAGTCCACCCCGGCGACACGCTGTTGACCCGGATGCCGTCGTGCGAAAGATCGAGCGCCATGCTGCGGGTGGCCTGCGCCAGCGCCGCCTTGCTTGCCGGATAGGTCCAGCGCCCTGCCTGAGCCACGCCGGCGCTGATGCTGCCGATGTTGACCACCGCGCCCTTCGTGGCGGCAAGGTGCGGCCGGGCGGCGAGCACGAGCATCGCCGGACCGATGACATTTACGTCGAAACTTCGGGTCCAGCACGACCTGTCGCTCGCAGCGCCTTCATCCTGATAGAGGGCGGCGGCATTGACGACGAAATCGATCCGGCCGAACCGGTCGATGGCGGCATCGACGCACATCCGGATATCGTCATCGGACGACAGGTCGGTCGCGACCGCATGGGCAGGCTCGCCAAGCTCTGCAGCGATCGCCATCGCCGCATCGCGGTCGATATCGGCGATCACCACAGCCGCGCCATGGGCCGCGAAAACCTTCGCGATCTGGGCGCCAATGCTCGCCCCGGCGCCCGACACGATGATTGTCTTGTCCGCTATTCCCTGCATCATTCCGCCTCGCTGCTAAGCCATCATCGCAACCCCGCCGGTCATTTCAATGCACAGGGCGCAGTGCCTTGACCGGGTGCGCAAACCTCGCTTCACCGCATCAAGGTGCCGCCATTCAGATCCCAGGTCGCGCCGGTGACATAGCCCATGCGGCGCGACGCAAGCAGCGCCACCGCATCGGCGATTTCCTGCGCCTCGCCCAATCGGCGAACGGGCATCGACGCTTCCAATGCGGCGAGTTTTTCCGCCGGGACCCCCGCCCGCACGGTCGGCAGGTCGATGGGACCGGGCGACACGGCATTGACCGTCACCCCGGTTCCCGAAAATTCCCGCGCGAAATATTTGGTCAGGCCGATCAAACCGGCTTTCGATGCCGCATAGTGTCCGCCGGTCACCGTGCCTCCCATCTGGCCCGCTTGCGAGGCGATGTTGACGATACGCCCATATCCTTTGCCGCGCAGATGCGCGCCGATCACCTGCGAGGCATAAAATGGTCCGCGCAGATTAACCGCCATCACCGCATCGAATTCATCGCCGCCGATTTCCATCGCCGGGGTTGTAAAGGCGAGCGCCGCATTGTTGACGAGCACGTCGATGCCCTTCCAATCCGCCGCTGCAGCCAAAGCGTCGACAAAGCCCTGCTTGTCCCGCACATCGAGAAGGAGGGGCCGCGCAGTCGCGCCCGAGGGATCGAGCTCAGCGGCGATATCCACGGCGGCGTCGATCGCGACGTCCGCCACCAAAATACGCATCCCATCGCGATGCAAGGCTCGCGCGATCGCAGCGCCGAGCCCGCGCGCCGCGCCGGTAACCAGCGCGACATCGGCGTGTCCTGCCGCGTTCACGGTAGAAAGCTCATCTCGGCAAGGGGCTCGTCGGAATTGATCAACAAAACATGTTTTTCGGCGATCTTCAGCCCATCGCCGTCGCGCCTCAGTCGGTGCCTGACATCGGCCGCGATCAGGGTCTGCACCTGGCGCTTGAAACTGATGATCAAGAGCGACGAGGCGACGATCAGCGTTTTCGTATCGGAATCCAGCAAGCGGACGCGACCGACGGTGCGGACCGTGCGCATGATCGGCGTGGCCGAGGGCGCATGGCCGCTCAGCAGCCGCACGACCCGCTGTTCGCGCATCGACGCATCGTCATAGATATGATTGAGTCGGTCCGCATAATCGTCCGTGTCCCGATCGATCGGCAGGATATAGTGACCGCTCGCGTCCCATAATTGCAGCCATTCCTCATAGGCGAGCCGGTCGAGCAGATCGGCCTCATGGTCGATGAAGGCGCGCGCCAGGGCGAGCTCGTCGAGCCGGTTTGGGTCAAAGGGAGAAAATGTCACTGGACCATCATCCTCTTCCACATCGCATATCCTTCGCGCATCCCCGTCTCGTCGGTGACATGCGCCTGCAAATGACCTTCGCCGTCCCGCGCCTCGCGATTGAGGCCGCGATTGAGCATGATCCACACATCGTCGCGCCGCGCGCCGGCGCCGATCTGCACACGTTCCCACGCTGCCATGTCGTCGGGGCTGCCAAAGCCGCCGGCCCCCTGGAATTTTTCATGGATGCGCAGACGTGCGCGGTTCGCCTCTTCCGGCCCGCCGTCCATCACCAGCGCCATGTGGCGGATTTCGGTCCGGTCGACCGCCAGCGGCTTCAGTTCGCGCAGGAAGGCCGCCGAGAGGCCGATGTTCGGAAACAGGTTAAGGTTGAAGCCAACACCGTTGATCGCGCGAATGATCCATCGGACCCGCTCGGGCGGATAATCCCTCGACAATTGGGCGGCGAGTTCCTCGAACTGTGGCGGTATCGGTTTATCGTCATCCTGCGAGAGATCGACCTGGTCGGGAAAGAAAACCGCAACGCTGTGTCCATTGCCGAGCGCGCGAACGAACGGCCCCTCCTCGCGCATGAAGGCGGTGAAGCCCTTCGCCATTTCCTGCGGCAACGAGTCGACGAACGTGCGATGCACGAAGGGGAAGTGATATCCGTCGGTCGTGTTTTCGAGCTGGATCTTCCAGTTGCCGGTGAAGCGGAATTTGTGGGCGCCCGCGACCTTGACCGGAAAGCCGCCCCCCTGGCGCAAGAACAGATCGATCCAGGGTTTCGCATCGCCCAGGAAATCCTCGAGCGGTTCGATGTCTTCGTTCATCGACGCGAAGACCAGCCCGCAGTACAGCCCGACCTTCAGCGAGACGAGCGGATAATTCTTCTTGTCCAATATGCCTTTGTAGCCCTCCTCGAAAGGCACGCCGATCAAGCGGCCGTCGAGGCCATAGCTCCACGCATGGTAGGGACAGGTGAAGGCGCGGGCGTTGCCCTGGTTGCGGTCGCAAACGGTGGCGCCGCGATGTCGGCAGCGATTGAGAAGAACATGCACCGCGCCGTCCTTGCCGCGCGTAACGATTACTGGCGTGCGGCCGACATGCGTGGTCTTGAAGTCCCCCGCATTGGGAATTTCGCTTTCGTGCGCGACCCATATCCATGTGCGGTGGTAGATGCGTTCGATCTCCAGATCGAAAATCCCGGGATCGGTATAGAGATCCGAATGAAAGCGCTCTCCGTCGAACATGTCTTCCAGCGGCCTGGCGTTGGGCACCGACGCCTGCTCCAGCGAGGTATCAAGCATAATTTGTCTCTCCTTCGGAGCGGGCCGACGCAATCGCCCGTTCCAGATGCGTGCCAACGGCACATAACAAGGCGTCGCGTCCCCGCCGGGCAACGAGCTGAAGCCCCGCGGGCAGGCCCTCGGCCGCGCGGACCGGCAGGCTCAGCGCCGGATGGCCCGAAAGGTTGAAAGGACGGACAAGTGCCGTCAACGACACCGCCGACAGGTCCGCTCCAGCGCCCTCTAGGCGCGGCGGGAAGGTAGGAAGTGTTGGTAGTGCGAGCACATCGAACCGGTCGAGCAACGCATCGATCTCGGCCTGGAAACGGGTGCGGACCAGCTCCGCCGCCTCCACCTGCCCGTCCGTGGTGCGTGCGGCCGCCGTCAGGCGCTCGGCAACGTCTTCGCCGATCAGGCCCGACGGAAGCAAATGGCCAAAGGCCATGAAGGTCTCGCGGTTGATGATGGCCAGTCCGGCATCGAACGCCGCCGCCATGCCCGGCGCCCCTGCCAACGCGACCTCTAACCCCGAAAGCGCAAGCGCGGCATCGATGGCGCCATCGATCGCGGGATCTGCCGTCACGGCAAGCCGGCCGACACGCCAATCGGCTGGGCCTTCGGAAACGAAATCGGGAGCCAGGGCCTTCATCGCAAATTCTATGTCGGCCATTTTACGGGCAAAGGGGCCGATACAATCCAGTGACGTTTCGGCGGGCGAGGCCCCTGTTCGGTCCAACAAGCCAAAGCTCGGCTTGATGCCGATGATACCGCAACAAGTCGCGGGAACGCGGATAGACCCGCCGGTATCGGTTCCAAGCGCGATATCGGCCTCGCCGGCCGCCACGGCAACCGCCGACCCACTCGAGGAGCCACCGGGAATATAGTCTGGATACGCGGGGTTGATCGGCGTTCCACTCCCGTTGTTGATCCCGGTCACGCCGAAGGCCAGCTCGTGCAGCACCACCTTGCCGACGATGCGACATCCGGCATCGAGCAGGCGATCGACGACGACCGCATGGGCGGGGGCACGCGGTGCGTCCGCGAGTGCCGCCGAGCCGCAGCGGGTGGGGACGCCGGCAATGTCGATGACGTCCTTGATCGCAACGCGGAGCCCATCGCCGCCGATATCCAGCCGTTCGACGAAAGTCGTCATGCCTTCAGACCTTCCAGCAGCGACGCCGTCTGCGCCGCCCCGGCATCGAAGCGCAGCAGGCTTTCAGTCTGGAAATGGGCGATCCGCCATATGCCGGCATCCCGGCGGCAATGCATGGTAATGCGGGCCGCGCGCAGTTCGCCCTCACCCGATCGGCGCGCCGCGACCTGAAACATCACCCAGTTTCCGGTCGCCGCATCGTCTTCATCGTCTTCCACCACGATCGCTTCGGAGGTCAGAAAATGAACATTCAAAGCATATTTGGGCGGGTCGCGAAGCGAATCGAACCAGGCGAGTAACTTGTCCCGCCCCTCGACCCGCGCGAATTCTCCGCTCGCCTTCGGCCCCACGCCCTCCCAGACAAGATCAGCGGTGAACAAATCTTCGAAACCCGGTCCGGGCGCCGCCGTCGGCGGCTCGTCGCACAAGGCCATGTAGCGGGCCGCGAGGCGCCGGACGGCCGCTTCGGCCTCCAGGCCAGCAAGTCGGAGGGCATGCGCTGCGTCAGGCACTGGCGCCTTCCTCGGGGAACACCGGCCGGCCGATTCGGGTATCGATGCGCGCGTAGCGCCACAGCAGGCCGTCCCCCACCGGCGTGGTGCGCAGCTGGTCGCAAACCTTCACCACCGTGTCGAGATCGGGGACGTCTGCCATGATATAGGAGGTGAACGGCCATCCGGCCGAAGACTGGCCGACCTGCACCCGGTCATCGTCGAGCGTGCCGAGCACGGTGATACCGAAGCGTTGCTCCAGGTTGCCGAACGCGGTCTTGAAAGCGGTAAAGACTTCGGGAATCCGATCGACCGGAAGATCGAAAAAGCTCTGGCTGATCCCGATGCAGAACAGGACGCGGATAGGCGGATTGGAAGGCGTGGACATGCAATATCTCCATGTTGGGCAAAATCGGGAAAATCAGGGAAAACCTGGTGCGGGCTGCATTCCGAGCAGGACCCGGCCGGCGCTTTCGAAATGCCCGTCGCCCAGGAAGGCGTGCTGATTGACCACCAGCGCATCGCGCAGGAAACGCTGCATCGGATTGTCGAGGAAAATCGCCGTGGTTCCGGCGAGCGAGAAACAGGTTTCGGTGACGTCGACCGCAGCTCGCGAGGCGTGATTGGCGGCGAGACGGAGCATCGCGCGGGCTTCGATATCGACCTGATCCCCTGCCGCGACGCGGCTCCAGGCGAGATCGACCTGATCATAAAGGAACGCGCGCGCCGCCTGAAGCTGAACCTCGGCTTTTGCGATTCCCGTCTGGGCGTAGACACGATCTCCCAAACGCGGCGCCCCGGTGATCGACATCTTGCCCGCCGCTAGCTCGCAGATCGCATTGAGCGACGCGCGCGCGGCGCCCAGCCCTACAACCGCGAAAGATAGTGCCGCGAGCGACATCGCCGGGAAGTGACAAATGGGTTCGTCGAGCAAGACCGGCCCGCCGCGGATGAACGACCAATCCTCGTCCACGACAACATCTTTCACGACGAGGTCGTGACTGCCCGTGCCGTTGAGGCCAACGACCTCCCAGTTTTCGACGATCTCGACCTTCTCCGCCGGCAGGACGATAAGCCGCGGCGGCGGCGGTCCCTTGCCGTCGTCACCGGGAATGACGATCCCGACGGAGATCCAGTCGGCTCCGGTCGACCCGCTGCCGAATTTCCAGCGGCCGTTGACGCGGAGGCGTCCGTTCACCCGCTCCGCCGGCTGAAGGGGGAAAAGACCGCCCGCTCCGACAACGTCGGGCCCATTCGCATAGATTTCCTTGAGGCGGTGAGCAGGCAGCGCGCCGAAATAATTGGCGCCCTGCGGCGCAAAACTCGCGACCCATCCGACCGAGGCATCGGCCTCGGAAATGCGCTCGATCAGGCGGAATACATCGCCCAGGGGGGCGCCGTCTCCGCCGAGGCTCTTGGGCACCGCGGCGCGATAGATGCCGGCATCGCGCAGCCCCTGCACGAGGTCGCGCGGCACCCGTCGCTGCGCCTCGATATCGCCGCGCCGTTCGCGAATGATGCCGAGCAATGTATCAAGCTCAACTCGCGGTCCGGGCTGAATCCTGTCTGTTCTTTTCACTGCGCTATAACCCTTGGCTTTTTGCGAAATCTGGATGCGCGGCGCATTGTCGCAGGCGCTGCAGGAAAGCTTTTAGGTCAGGCTGAAAGAAGGCCACTACCCGCCCCGTGCAAGGGCTGTCCGGTGAGTGCCAGCATCGCCAATGGCGTGCGGCGACCTTTCCGGAACCGAGATGTTCCGGCAAACCCTGCCAAGCCGCAGAATGTTGCATTTTGGCTTCAATCGCGCGATTCTCGTCGCAAGAGCAGGATTCAACTGCGGCCTGCGTCAAATCGGTGCGGCCCGGGAGAATGGCTTTCCCGCCGCCCGCGTCATCATGCAAAAAAAGCGACGCACCGGGGAACGCCGTCCGAAACAAACTGGGATCACTGCAAATGCAAATGCAAGCTCAAGACAATATTGCGCTTCTCCAAGGTCGCACGACGTTCGAGACGTCGGACCTGGCCGAGGGCATGCACTATGTAAGCGAGACGAGCCGGCACATGCTTTGCCCGACCCGCAAAACCTCCCCCGTGACGCTCCGGCACTGGGGCCTGTCGCTCGATCATGTGCAGCTCGATCTGGTCGAACTGACCTGCGGACAGGAGTTTCGCACCGAAAAGACCGGCGAGGCCTCCCATTATTATTTCCAGCTTCCCATCAGCGGAGTTTGCGAAATCGAAATCGGGACTTTCAAAGGTTATGCCGAGCCGGGCCAGGCCTTCGCGCTCAACTCGGGCGAGGATGCGCGGAAAAAGTGGATCGGCGGTTGCCGGCAATTGATGATTCGCGTCGACCGGCAGGCGCTGACCCAAGTGCTTTCCTCGGAACTCGAGCGCGACTGCCGCGCCCCGATCCGGTTCGAAAACCGGGTCCAGGACAGCCGCGCCGGCCTGGCCCTTCGCTCGCTCGTCCTTTCCATCTGGCAGGACGTCAGCCTTCTGGATCAAGTCGAGCAGTGGCGGCTGGCGCAATCGCTTGAACGCAGCCTGCTCATGGCGTGCCTGGGCTATCTGACGCACAATTACAGCGCAGAGCTGCTTGCTCCGAAGTCGGCGGTGGCGCCTTATTATGTGCGGCGCGCCGAAGATTATATCCGCTCCAACCTGCGCGAACCGATCGGGATCGAGGATCTGGTCGCCGTCTCGGGCGTGAGTTCCCGATCGCTCTATTATGGTTTCCGGCGATGGCGCGGAACGACCCCCATGAGCTTTCTTCGCAATCTGCGCCTCACCGTTGCCCATGACGAACTGCGAAACGCCCAGAGCCATGGCGAGCGGGTGACGCATATCGCGATGAACATCGGCTACGATCATCTCAGCCGCTTCTCGCGGGACTATAAGCAGCGGTTCGGCGAAAGCCCGTCCGCAACGATGCGGCGGGCGCACTGATGCCGGCACTGACAGAAAAGATTGAAGGCGTGACTCTCCCCGCCGGGACGCCCATATTGTCTGCCATGGATGGCTTTGAGGAGATCAGCCGCGACCATTGGGACGATGGAGAGTCCGTTCATTCCATCGTGAGCTATGATCGTTGCCGCGACTATTTCGACGAAACGATGAAGGGTTTCCGTTTGCGGATCGCGATGGGCGCGTCCGACGTCGAGCTCGCCCATCGCAGCGTCAAGATGGGAAGCAGCCAGGTCGATTTTGTCCAGCTCCGCTGCGACCGGGAATTTCGCGTCGATCAGCCCGACGAGTTCGATTATTATTATCTGAAACTCATCCTTTCGGGCCGCTGCGAACTGACCATGGGCGACGAAGTCACCGTCGTCAGCGAAGGCGAAGCATCGGTCGTCAATCCGTTCGGGGCGCTCAAGGTCTTGTGGAATGGCCTTTGCGAACAGGTCATGATCCGCATGGATCGCAACGCGCTTGAACAGACTTTGTCCGAAGAACTCGATATCGAGATCAATGATCCGATCCGCTTTGCCTCCATCGCGGTGAGCGCCGAGGCGTCGCGCCCCGTTTCCGCGCTGGTCGACCTGCTCCGTCGCGATGCCGACGGCGCAAGCGTTTTTGGAACATGGCGCCTTGGACGGCAGTTTGAACGGCTCGTCCATCTCGCCGCGCTGCAATGTTTCCCGAACAATTATTCCGAACTTCTGCGGCGTGCGACATCGATGGTCGCCCCCTATTATGTGCGCAAGGCGGAGGAATATCTGCGCGAGCGTTTGCGCGAAGATGTTACGATCGAAGATCTCGCGCGGGTGACAGGCGTCAGCACGCGGTCGTTATTCTACGGTTTCCGCCGGTGGCGCGATACGACACCCATGGCCTATCTCAAGAAGCTGCGCCTCGATGTCGCGCGCGAGGCCCTGCGCAGCGCGGCGCGCACCGGTACGTCGGTCACCGACGTTGCGACAGCGGTGGGCTTCTTCCACCTCAGCCGCTTTTCGAGTGAATATAAGGCCCGTTTTGGCGAGCCGCCGTCGGTCACGCTGCGGCGGGGCTGAGCGGAGTCTCGGCAGCGCCGACACGACCGAACACAGGGTAGCGCCCCAATCCCAACAAAACGAATGGCGCCAGCAGGAAAAGCGCGGCGCTCACATAAAGCGGAACCGAATAGCTGCCGGACAGATCGTAGAGATAGCCGTATAGCAACGGCGCGGCTCCCGCCGCCACGGTAAAAGCGATCCATTGCAGGGCATATATCTGGCTATAGCTCCGCGTCCCGAAATAGCGGGTCACCATATAGGGCGCGAGATCGAACTCGGCGCCGGTCGCGATCCCGATCAGGGCGATGCAGGCCGCAGCAGCCAGATAGTCGCTGATCCCTGTTTCGAGAACCAGACAGGCCATGGCGGGCAAGGGAAGAAGGACGAGGGCGACCAGCGGCGCCCAGAAGCGATCGAGCGCGGCGCCGGTTACCAGCCGCCCCGCGATGATCGACATGCCGAGAACGCCCATGAGCGTGGCGGCGGTGGTCGCCTCAATCCCCCGCCCGATCATCATCGGCACGATGTTCGGGATCAGGCCCGAAACCGCAAAGCCGACCATCATCAGCGAAAGGGTGAGCATCCAGAAACGCACGCCTTTCATTGCCTCGACAACGGTCAGGCCTTCGAGAATTTCGGTTCGCGTGGAAGATGCGGTGCGCTCGCTTGGGTCATCGCGCGGGAGCACCCAGATCGTGACAGGCAGCGCGATCAGGAGGACCGATCCTGCGAGCATCGCATAGGCCAGCCGCCAACCGATATGTTCGATGGCGAACGCCGCCGCGGTCGGCATGATGACCGACGATACCCCGCTACCGCAAAGCGCGATCGCAAGCGCGAAGCCCCGCCCCTCGTTAAACCAGGTCACGACGCTGCGCGTCCAGGTGACCGGGCTGGTGCCAAGCCCAAGCACCGTCATGACGAACCAGCCGCCATACCAGTACCAGAGGTGGCCGGGGTTCAGCCCAAGCAGCAGCAAGGTCGCCGCCAGCCCGATTTGGGAAACAATCCCCACCTTGCGCACACCATATCGATCGGTGAGCCAGCCCCATATCGAAGCCGCGAGCAAGGTACCGGCGATGACGGAGACCATGCAACCCTGAACTTCCGCGCGCGACCATCCGAAACTTGCTTCGAGCGGACGAACAAATGCTCCGAGCGTGTAGTAGGGCAGAACGCTGACGCCGAGGCCGTAACCGACTGCGGCGCATATCAGCGCCCGCCATCCGCCCGCTTTGCTTTCGCGTGCGAAACTGGCCCAGTTGCCGCTCAAGCGGTTGGCCCTTGCGCGCAATTTGCCTTCGGGAACAAGCCCATATGGTCAACGAGATCGAGAAGGCGTTCCATCACGCCCTGCCGATAGGCGGTGAGATCGCGGTTCTCATATTCGAAAAAGCCGCGGCCCGCGTACATGCCCGTTTCGCCCCGCGCGAGCTTTTCGGCGACGATCGGCGGCGCGCGATAATGTTCGCCGTGAAGATGATCGGCCAGATAGTCCCCCGCGGCTTGTGCAATATCGAGCCCGCCCCAGTCAGAAAATTCCAGAAAGCCCAGAATGGCAAAACGAAGCGCAAAACCTATTCGCAGCGCCTGATCGATATCCGCGGCGCTCGCCACGCCTTCCTGCAACAGCCGGATGGCTTCGCCCCCCGCCAACATCTGGACCCGCGGGACGATGAAGCCTGGCGAAGCTGCGCAGCGGACCGGCGTCTTGCCGGCCCCGCGAAGCAGCGCTTCAGTGCGTTCGAGCGTCGCGGGAGATGTTCTCGATCCCGGACTGACCTCTACGAGCGGAATCAACCAGGCCGGGTTGAGGAAATGCGCATTGAGAAAGCGTTCGGGCCGATCGACGAAGGCTGCAAGATCATCGGCCATGATCGTCGAGGTGGCCGACGCGATAATCGCGTCGGGGGCCAGTTTGGCGATCGTTCGCAGCACCTCTTCCTTGGCGACCAGATTTTCGGGGACGCCCTCGATAATCAGCGACGAGACGGCAAGGGCCCCCTCAGCATCGCCTGCGCCACAAAAGGTCAGTCGGGCCGTGGCCGCCTGGGCATCCGCATCCCCAATCCGCCCGAGGCGCGCCAGCACTCCGAACCCCTGGGAGATTTCGTCGCGCACCACCGCCTCGACGCGCACAGCCTCATCGCCGGTGCGCGGCTTTAAATCGACCACCGCGACGGGATGGCCCGCCCATAGAAAGGCCTGCGCAATTCCGCGGTTGATGCGGCCCGGGCCGACCACTGCGATCTGCGGCAGCGTCACCGGCGATATCCCTCGCGGACAAGCGACCGCAAATCGGCGGCGCCAAGAGCGCCGATGCCCAGCCTGTCCGTCGTGCGGCCCTGTGCCCGTATATCCTCGCCCACGACTGCCCCGGCGAGCGCGAGCAGACCATCTGCGACCGGCATGGCGACCCCCGCGGCCGCGCCAAGCGATGCGATCAGAACCAGTCCGAGCTGGATATCCTCGCGCATATAACGATGATCCTGCAGGTCGAGTTTCTCCGACCAGTCGCCGCTCGCCGTCAGACGATCATGCGCCAGATCGCCGTACATCGACGTCTTGCCGCCGACGCCATAATGATCGGCCAGCCGCCAATGTGGTTCTTCATACCCCAGCGCTTCCCTGGCAGCGATCCGCTCGGCATCAAGCGCATCCTGCACGGCGCGCGTGGAAGGCTGCGTTCCTTCCTTGTGAATATCCCAGCGATCGCAATGCTCGATTGGGCCCGCATTCATCAGGATCAGCGGAGGATGGATCATCGGCCCGCCGTTTAGCAGCGCGACATCGAGGACATCCTGGGCGGGCACCGCCTCGGGCAGAACCTGCCGGATCACCGGCATGGCGGCCTCGGTCGCGCTCGCCGGGAACACGCCGGTCGGGAGGATGGTCGTCCGCGTCGTGATGGAGACGGTCGCTGGTCCATGCTTGCGCGCCAGCCAGGGCAAGGTGGGGGTTTCGGCGATAATGATATTCGCGTCGTTTCCTGCATCGCGAAGCGCGCGCGCAAAAATCAGGCTGCCAAGACAGCCGGGCGTGAGCAGCAAGATCTGGCCGTCTTCGAGCAGCGGCGCGAGGTGCACGGCCAGATTTTCGTGCGCGGTCGCAGGCAGCGGGACCAACACCACCCGGGCGCCGCGCACCGCTTCGCCAAGATCGGTCGTGACCAGCTGCAGGCCGATCGATCGATCGCCGCGACCGTCCTTGAGCTGAAGTGCGCGCGTCTCGAGCAGCGGCCCCAGCGCTGCCGCATCGCGGCGCCACAATCGGATATCGTGACCTGCCTCGGACAGGTCGGCTGCGGCGGCATAGGCTCCATGACCACCACCAATGACTGCAATTTCCACAAGCTCTCCAATCCGCTGACGGGGGCCAGCCTATGCGGCCCCCCCTGCCGGCGCTAGCTTGCGGGCGCAGCCTTTTCGTCAGGGCTGCATTGCGCGTCCGAATCCGCGGTGAATTGCGCGCGCAGTTCGCGCTTCAAGACCTTGCCCGATGCATTGCGGGGAAGCTCGTCGACGAACAGGACCCGCTTTGGCACCTTATGGGCCGCGAGCCCCCCGCGAGCATGATCGATCAGGGTGCCCGGATCGACCTCCATGCCCGCGCGTAGCACCACAACCGCCGTCACCGCTTCGATCCACTTGGGGTCAGGCAGACCGATAACGGCCACTTCCTGCACGGCGGGATGGGTGAACAGCGCATCCTCGACCTCGCGTCCCGCGACGAGAACGCCGCCCGTGTTGATCACGTCGCGCACACGGTCGACGATATAGATATACCCCGCATCGTCCATCACGCCCACATCGCCCGAATGAAACCAGCCGCCCTGGAATACGGCTTCGGTCTCTTCGGGCTTTTCCCAATAGCCTATGAGCAATTGCGGCGAACGATGGACGATCTCGCCGCGCTCTCCAGCCGCGACGTCGCGCATGTCGGCATCGACGATGCGGGTTTCGACGTGCAGCACGGGCCGCCCGGCCGAGGTCGGGCGGTCGCGATGTTCTGCGGGCGTCAGCACGGTCGCGACCGGTCCGATCTCGCTTTGGCCATAGACATTATAGGGACCCGCATTGGGCAGTCGTTCGCGTATCTCGGCGAGCACCGGGCCGGGCATGATCGACGCCCCATAATAGAGCTTGGTGAGCGAGCCGAGATCGTGCCGCTCGAACGCCGGATCGCGCAAGAGGCTGATCCAGACCGTCGGCGGCGCGAAGAAGGACGTGATACGGTGCTCCTCGATCATGCGCAGCACGACCCCCGGCGCCGGCGCATCGATCAGCCAAGTTGTCGCCCCGGCGATCAGCTGGGGCATGGTGAAAGCATGCATCTGCGCCGTGTGATACAGCGGAAGCGCCGCGAGGCAGCGGTCGCTCTCGTCATAATCGAGGTCGTGAATGCAGGACGCATATTCGGCGAGCACCGCCCGGTTGATCATCATCGCACCCTTGGGCGCCGACGTCGTGCCGGAGGTATATTGAATCTGCGCGAGGTCGCCGCCATCGATCGACACCTGCGGAGGCATCCCCACTCCGTCGCGCGCCGCCGCCAGAATGTCGAAGCTGCTCCCTCCGGTAAAGCTGCCGATCAGGTCGAGCCCGGCCGCGGCGGAGAGCTGCGCGAGGGCATCCATCCCTGCAGCATCGCAGAGCGCCGCGCGGGCACCGGCCTGTTCGATGATATAGGATAGTTCGTCCCCCGACAGGCCGAAATTGACCGGCACATGCACGAGACCCGCGCGGCAGCAGCCAAGCCAGGCAAGCAGATAGGCGTCGGAATTGCGGCCAAAGGCGGCGACGCGGTCGCCCGGGCGGAGGCCGGCGGCGAGGAGTGCCCGGCCGACATTGCTGGCGCCCCGGTCGAGCTCGTCGAACGTCCATGTCCGGGTTTCGAAAAAAAGCGCCGGCCGATCGCGATATTTTCGCGCCGCACGCGCCAAGGCTGCGCCGACCGTGTCGGCCGATGGCGGGAGCGATGCCTCTCCATTCTTTGTCATGGCATCATCGATAGTCGCGGCGGCGACTGCTGACTATCCGCCTGGCGAACCCGCTTGATGAAATATGCATCGGTCGAAGAGGGCCTGCACAAGATGGCTAGTGCGGGCGATAGCTGACGATTTTTCCGTCGCGAACGATCAGTCCCATGCGGTCATGCTGTTCGAGCACCGAAATATCTTTGAGGGGGTTGCCATGCACTGCGACCAGATCGGCGAACGCGCCCGGCGCGACCGTGCCCAGCCGCCCGTCCATCCGAAGCAGCGCGGCGTTGACCGAGGTAGCTTGCCTCAGGACTTCCAACGGCGTGCAGACGCGCGTGCGCAGGGTGAATTCATGGGACTGCATCGCCATGACCGGCCCAAGCACATCGGTCCCGAACCCGATCCTCGCCTTGGCCTGGCGGAGCAGGTCGAGCGAGGCATATGCGGCATCGCCGAGTTCGCGGGCCTTGGCGATCATCACAGCGGGCATACCTGCCGCTTCGGCATGGATACGCATTCCTTCGCCGATCGCGAAGGTCGGCACGGCAAAGGCGTCATGCTCGACAAGCGCGCGCACGCCGTCCGCTTCCATCAACGTCGCATGTTCGATCGACCGCACGCCAGCCCGGATGCAACGCAGCGCAGCCTCGTTAGTGTGACAATGCGCCATGACATAGGCTCTTTTCGAGGCCGCCTCCTCGACCGCTACGCGGATCTCCTCGTCGTTGAACTGGTTCATCCAGATCGGGTCGACGGGCGAGAGGACACCGCCGGAGACGAACAATTTGATCTGGCTGGCACCCTTGCGAAGCTGGTCGCGCACCGCCCGGCGCATCTCGTCCGCGCCGTCAACCAGCATGGCCAGCGCGCTGCTTCGATGACAGGTGCAGGCCTCATGATGTTCGGGCGAACGAAAATCGCCATGACCGCCGGTCTGACTGAGCGCCAGCCCGGGGTAGAAAAACCGGGGGCCGTCGATCAGCCCCGATTTCAATGCCAATGCGAGGTCGATATCGCCGCCCGCGGCGTCGCGAACCGTCGTGAAACCACGCCGCAGCGCTGCTTCCAAAATACGCTTTGCATGAAGCCCGCGGCGCACGGGCGAGACGCGGTCGATCGCGCCCAGGTCAAGTTCGAAACCATAAGCGTGAAAATGCGCGTCGATGAACCCGGGCAGGAGCGTCTGTCCCTGCAGGTCCATCCGGTCGGCATTCTGCGGCATCGAGCCTATATCGCCGATGTCGCGGATGACCTCATCCTCGATCAGCAGCGCCTGCCCCTCGATCAGTTCCTCGGAACGACCGTCGAATATGCGCATATTGTGGAGAAGCAACTGGGCCAACTCTTCAGGTCTTTCAATGAACCGCGGATCGCCTTGCGACCCGACGTTGGAACCACCTAGACAGGCAGCACGAAGAGCGTTCGGACGGCCAGCGTGTCATAGACGATCGTGCGTTCGCGCAGCAGCAACCGGTCGATCTCGCGCTGAAAGCGATCGTAGCAGCGACCAGCTTGATAAACGAAACTTTCGCCGTCCTGCCGAGTCTGGAGCACCGCATAGTTGCTCGCCGCGACAATGGCGTCTTCCGAAGATTCGACGATTCGCGTCGCGCTGATCAAATGGCGGTTCCAGTGATCGGGATAGATATTGGCTTCGCGATAGGCCGTGACCCGGTCCTTCATCTGCCGCCGGTTGCGGCACAGAAACATCGGTGCGGGTAGGCCCGCGTCCCAGTTTTCGCGGGCCCACAGCCCATATTGACCATTCTCGACAAAGAAGTCGGGCCATTCTTCTAGGCGCAGCTCGTTGAGACAGGCGACATAGTCGGCGTGAAATTCCTCGACCAGGAGGCGATCGTGAAGGCGCGGTGCAAGCGACACTGTCAATCCTCCATGATGCCGCGATAACCGCGCCAGAAAGCCCGCAGCAACTCTTCGGTGATCAGCGACTTGTGGCCTTCGGGCGCGCCCTCGCCCATCAACATCATCGAGGAGGCATCGGTCCCCACTGGCGAAACGGCGGCTTGGACAAGTTCCGTCGCCTCGCCATCCTCCATCGAAATATAGCCCGCTGGCCCGATCAGATTGGCCTGGAGCAATCGCATGTCGCGCAATTCCTCATCGTCATCCTCGTAGCCGAAGAGGTGGAAGACGAGTTCGAACTCGCCCGGCGACTTGGGGATGATCTGGCGGGCCGCCAGCGAGTTGTGAATCTGCTGCACGACCAGCGACGGAAAGATCGACTGGATCTGGTTGGTCACCGGAAGCTCGAATTCCTCGCGCATCCGGATGACTTCGGGATCCTGCAATTTGGCATCGTCGCGGAATGTCGTGACCCGGTTTTCCTGATAGATCGACGTATCATCGCTCTTTTCGGTTTTGACCGCGACGATCGCCGAATGCAGACCGGTGCGCTCATCGAGCGCGCTCGCCACGTCCATGTTCGGCCGACCGATGTTGAAGCTGTTGTGGAAGAGGTGGAGAAGGTGCCCGTGATAGGGGTCTTTCACATTCTCGAAATAGAGCTTCCAGTTGGATTTCATCCGCTGGCGCAGCGTGCCGAGGAATATGACGGGCTTGTGGAACACGCGGTCGAGCCACGGCAGCATGTCGGGACCGAGATATTCTGCCAGCGGCGGCGTATCGTCGCGAAAGGTGCCGAAGATCAGCGCGCCATGGTTTTCGACCCGGATCGGCGGCAGGCGGTGCTCCCCCATGTCAAAGCCGTCGGGCATTCCGCTCATGCCTTTTAGCCCCTTGCGGAAGGGAACGCCGAGCAGTTTACCGTCCAGGCCATATTGCCACTGGTGATAGACGCAGGTGAAGTTTCGCACCTTGCCGCGATTGTGCCGACACACTTTCGCGCCGCGATGGATGCAGCGGTTCACCCAGGCCGCGGCTTGCCCGTTCTTTTCGCGCACGAGAACGACGGGCGTATCGCCGATGTAGGTTGATTTGAAATCCCCCGCTTCGGGAATTTCGGCGCTGAGGCCGAGGAAGGACCAGGTACGGCCACGAAAGATCCGCTCCTGTTCGCGGTCGAACACCGCCTGATCGGTGAACACGCTGTAGGGCACCGCCGTGCCGCCCGCATTGGGCCATTGGCGGTCTGCCGCCGCAACATTTTCCATCGTCGCACTCATGTCCTGCTCCCGGCCTGCTTCCGCTCTGGCTAGGCAGGAAAATCCCGGCGTCCTATCGTCATGCGGCAAGATATGGACGCAGAGCGCAATCATCTCGGCAGCCCTGCTGTCCCGGATCAGCCCAAAGCGCCGTCACACCCCGTGCATTTGCTTGCGGTACTGAAACAATGGCTTCCCTCATTGCGATGCAGGCCGGCCTCCGATCGTCTTTTCTTGGTGCGGGCTTGTTGGAAGAGAGAATATGATGCTCGCCGCAATCATCGATGCACATGTCAAGGTCTGGCAGGAGACCGGGACCGGGGCGCTTGAGGCATTTCTTGCGACGCTCCGCATGCGCCGGGACGAAATTGAGGCGCTTTGCCGCCTGCCCGACGATATTGCGGCGTCGATGAAGGATCTCGGCCTCTATCGCGCGCTCGCCCCGCGCGCGCTAGGGGGCGACGAGCGCAGTCCAGCCGACTTTCTGCGGCTGGTCGAAAGCCTATCGGCGGCCGACGGCTCGGTCGGCTGGGTCGCCAGCTTTGCCGGCGCCGTCGTCTATCTCGCCGGCCTGCCGCCGCACCGGTTCGAACAATTTTATGCCGATGGCCCCGACGTCGCCTTTGCGGCCGGCCTGTTCCCGGTCCAGCCGGTGCGACGGCAAGGCGACAAGCTCATCCTCAGCGGGCGCTGGAAATTCGCGAGCGGATGCTCGGGGGCGGACTGGCTTGGCGCGGGGATCGTCATCGATGACGAAGGCCAGTCGGCCAAGCCGCGCGTGATCATTTTCCCGCGTGCCCAAGCGCAGTTGATCGCGGACTGGAAAGTCCTCGGGCTTGCCGGCACCGGCAGCTACGACCTGGTGTTGACGGATGTCGCGATCGAGGCGGACTGGTCCTTCGTGCGCGGCGGTGGGACAACACGGACCGAGCCCATTTATCATTTTCCCGTCATTCCCTTCTCGGCCCTCAACCATGCGATCGTCGGCGTCGGTTGCGCACTGGGAGCGCTGAACGAAGCGGGCGCGGCACCGGCAAGCGAACGCAGCGCGGCATCGCTCGCGGCAGCGACCGCGAGACTGCTCGCGGCGCGCGCGCTGATCTACCGTCAGACCGAGCATGTCTGGGCACATGTGCAAAGCGGCCAGCCGGTTCCGGCGCGGGATCAAGGACTGCTGCGCATGGCCGCAAAGAGCGCGGCCGAGGCTGCGATCGCGGCGTGCCACGCCGCGCTTGCGGCCACCGACCCCGATGATGCCGCCGCGCGCAAAAATGTGTCGCGGCATTTGCGCGATGCTCTGGTGGTGGGCCAGCACGCCTTCCTGTCGCCCGCCGTTTACGAACAGGCGGGGCAGCTTCTCCTCGGCGGCCCTGCGCCGCCCGGTTTCATCTGACCCCGCGCGAGCTGGCGCCTAGCGGTCCAGAAATTTGAGGCAGGCCTGGTTGAAGAGTTCCGGTTCCTCGATCATGAACCAGTGGCCCGCGCGGTTCGAGGTGATGAGGTGCACGTCGGGCACATGGTCGAGCAATATCTGTGCGTGGCGATAGGGAATGAACTTGTCGCGATAGCCCCACAGCGCCAGCATCGGCGCTACAAGTTCGCCCAGGCGCGGCGTGGTGACGGTCCCGCCCATCGTCGTATAGACTTCAACCGGCTGCTGCCGCGCGATCTCGAGGCGTTCGGACAGGACCGTGTCGGAGATGTCGGCCCGTTCGTTCATGAAGAGATTGAACAGGTTCCGCATCGACGCGATGCTGAAGTCGCGCTCGGTCGGGATACGGAAGAGTTCGCGCAGCCCTTCCATCTCGGGGACAAATTTTTCGGGCGATTCGAGCCCGCCCGGCGCCATGACGATCAGCTTCGCAACCTCGGCCGGATAGTGGATGGCGTGGTGAATAGCGAACCAGCCGCCCAGCGAATTGCCGACGATCGCCAGCGTCTGCGCACCGGTATGCGAGACCAGTTCGCGCAGCAGCTCGACTTGCGCATCGACCTTATATTGGAAATCGGCCGGCTTCGACGACAGCCCATAGCCAAGATAGTCGGGCACGATGACATGATAGCCATGATCCGCAAAGACCGGGAAATTGCCCTTGAAATTCGTGTAGCCGCTCGCCCCCGGACCGCTGCCGTGGAGCATCAGCACGCTGGGCTTGCCTGCGACGGGGGTTCCTGCCTCATGATAATGAAGACGGTGCCCCTCGCGGCTGGTGAAATATTTTCCAACGGGAATCGATGTTATTTCGGTCACAATGCTCTCCAGTTCCAGGATTTGGTCCCTAGTCGGCCTATTTCGCTGCCCGGGATAGATCGCGGAAGGAAGCGGGTTTGCGCCCAGCGCAACCAAATGCACCGCTCGCGCCGACCAGCGCGGTTTCAGACCGTGAGGACGATCTTCCCCAACTGCGCGTTCGATTCCATGTAGCGATGCGCCTCGGCGGCGGAGGCCAGCGGGAAGCTTCGGTCGATACGCGGCGTCAGGGTCCCCTTTTCCAGATGATCGAGCACGAAACCGCGCCCGCGTTCCAGCCGCTCAGGCCGCCGCAGGACTTGTCCCAGCATATATCCGGTCAGGCTGATGCCCTTTGCAATCATCGCGCGCCGGTCGAACCGGGTGGGCTCGTCGGACAGGCCCCCGTAGATGAAGATGATCCCCTCCTCGCCCATGCACGGCACTAACGCTTCGGCGAAGCGGCCGGCGATGGGATCGAAGGCAATGCGAAGCCCCGCAGGGCCGGTGATGTCGCTTATCGGTCCGGCGACTGCCGAATGATCGCCAACGACGACCTCGGTTGCCCCTGCGGCCAACAGCTCGGCCACCTTGGCCGGATTGCGCGTCGTCGCGATGGGAATGGCGCCGACGGCCCGCGCGACCTCGATCGCCGCGAGGCCGACACTGCTCGACGCGGCCGAGATGAGCGCAAAATCTCCGGGAGCGAGGCGGGCCAACTCGACCAGCGCGCCCCAGGCGGTGAGCGCCGACACCCACAGCGCGGCCGCTTGCCGGTCGTCGAGCCCGCCGGGCGTTTCGATCAGGCTCGCGGCCGGGAACAGGCCCGCGGTCGCATAGGTCGCATAGGCTCCGCCTTGCAGAAAGCCGGGGAGGATGCAGACCCGCTGCCCGGCGGTAAAACGGGTGACACCCGCACCGACCGCCCGCACCACCCCGGCGCCCTCGATCCCCAATCCGCACGGCGGGCTGGGCTGCACCAGATAATGTCCCGACCGGAAGGCAACGTCGGCCCGGTTTACGCCGATCGCCCGCACGTCGACCAGCACCTCCTGCGCCGCGGGCGGCGGGCAATCGGGGCGGTCTACGAATTCAAGCACATCGGCGTCACCGATGCATTCTATTTCAATGATTTGTCGCATAATCTTCCTATCGTCTAACGATAATTCCGGCGCGCTCGCGGTCCCACGTCGAGGCGGTGACGCCGCGCTCGCGCAACCTGTATTTCTGCACCTTTCGGTTGTCGGTGCGGGGAAGGTCGGACACGAAGTCGATGAAGCGCGGGACACAGAAATAGGGCATATGCTCAGCGCAGAAGCGCACGAGCGCCTCTGCGCTCAGCGCCTCTCCCGCGGCGGGAACGATCGCCGCCATTACCTCGTCGCCGGCAAGCTCCGATGCGACCGGAAAGACCGCTGCGAGAGTCACCGCAGGATGGCGGATCAAGACCTGCTCGACCTCAAAGGACGAGATATTCTCGCCGCGCCGCCGGATGACATCCTTCAACCTGTCGACGAAACGAAAGCAGCCGTCGGCCTCGCGAATCACGCGGTCGCCGGTGTGCAGCCAGAGGTTGCGCCAGGCCTTCACCGTCTCGTCGGGCATGCCATAATAGCCGAGCGCCATGGCAAAGGGTTCGCGGGCGCGCAGCAGCAGTTCGCCCGCCTGCCCGTCGGGAAGCGGTTGATCGTCGCTATCGGCGACGAGCGCGTCGAAATCCTCGAGCAGAAAGCCCATCGTCCCCGGCCTGGGGTCGGTCGGCAACGATGCGATGACGACATTGCTTTCGGTACTTGCATAGCCTTCGGACAGCGCGATGCCCGTGCGGTGCAGAAATTCAGCATGGAGCTTCTCCGGTACGCCCGGTCCCGAGGCCAGCCGAACGCGGTGATCGCGTTCGTCGGGCGATGGGGGGCGGGACAGGAGCATCGGGACCATGGCCCCCAGCAAAGAAACGACGGTGGCGCCCGACGCGCGCACGCCTTGCCAATATCGCGACACCGAAAACCGCGGCTCGACGACCAGCGTCGCATCATGGATCAGCGCCTGCATGAAACCGCACAGCGCGTTGATGTGAAACAGCGGCAGCGTCGTATGCAGCACGTCCGCCGCCCTGATCTGGAGCGCGATGCCGCAATAGATGCCGTACCAGAAAAACTGACCATGCGGACAGATCACCCCTTTCGACAGGCCGGTCGTGCCCGATGTGAACAGGATGGCGAGCGGATCCCCGGCGGCGAGCGTGGCGGGCACGATGGCCTCGTCGCCGGCGCAAAGAGGCTCGGCGGGCCGCCCCGCGACGGTGGCGGTCTCGCAGGCACCAATAACCATCACCCCGCCAATGCCGACGGCGGCGAGATCCACCGTGTCCAGTGCCGCGAGGCCGTCGGTCTCTACGACGATCAGGCGCGGCGCTGCCGTATCGAGAATATGCTGGAGCTGAAAACCGCGCGAGGCGGTGTTGATCGGCACCGCGATGGCACCGAGCCAGGCGCACCCCAGAAAGACCTGAAAAAATTCGATCCGGTTGCCGCATATCATCGCCACCCGGTCGCCTCGTCCAACCCCCGCGGCGGCAAGGCGATGCGCGAAGCGGGCGGCTTGGTCGGCAGTCTCGGCCGCGGTCCATGCCGCCTCCTCGCACACGAGCAGAAGCCTGTCACTGGCGCCGGCCCGCCGCTGCAGCAACTGCGGTAAACTCCGGTCGGCGGGCGCGAATTGGGCGGCGAGGATCGACGGGCTCGTCACGCGGCCACCGCCTCTGGGCCGATCGTGACGGAATGCCATCGGCCACCGATCTGCGCCGCGAGAACCCATGTACCGGCGCCGGCCTCCATGTGATGCGCTATGCTATCATTCGCGAGCGCCGACGCGAGCCGGTCGGCGGCGGCCGCCGGGTCGGGGCTCGCCAGAAAACACGCCGTCCCGCGGCGAGCCGACAAACCGGGAAGCGGGAGCGCCGCATCGGCTCCGGCGACGAGAACCGCCGATCCCGCCGCGTTCAGCCGCAACGCGACCCTTGTCCTGCCGTGCGGCGCGATATCCGGCGCGAGAAAGGCAAACAGCATCGCGCCCGGTGCAAGCCGGATGAGCCCCAGGCGCAGCGGGGCGTTCATGCGGAAATAGGTCTCGATCGGCCGCTCGATCGCCGTCGCCGCGACGATCTCGCCGCCTGGGTCCACGCGCTGCCAGTCCAGATCGTCGCCGAGGCAGCCGCTGCAGATATCAGCGGGTGGATAGGACATAAGGCCGCAGCCTCGACAGACTGGAAGCGAAAACTCTTCCTCGAGCGCCGCGACAGCTAGGCGCAGCGCCGCCCTGCTGCGGGCGGCGGGCGGGAGCAGGCCCGGCGCCGTCATGTGCTGGCCAGCACAGCGGCGGCGGTGCTGAGCCCCCGGTCGTACGCGATCATGCCGAAGCCGCTGACCAGCCCCGCACGGGCGCCGCGAACCTGCCCTCCGAGCGCCGAGAAGGTCAGTTGCCGGATCGCCTCGACCAGCCCGAGGCTGCCGCCGCCAGCATCCGCCTGCCCGACCGAAAGCTGGCCGCCTGACGTGTTATGCGGGAGGGATCCGCCTATCCGCAGGTCGTGATGGCGGACGAATTCGGGGGCTTCCCCGCGCCCGCACAGGCCGAGCGCCTCGAACTGCAGCATCGATATTACCGGATAGTCGTCATAGGTCTGGACGAAATCGACATCAGCGGGCGCGACCCCCGCCGCCGCCCACAGCGCTTCGGCGTCGTGCGCGATGCCGAGGCGGTCCTGGACGGGGTCATCGGGAAAGCCATTGTGGCGCTCGAAGGCGGCGACCAGATGCGCGGCGGGCAGACCCGCGGCGCGCGCGGTATCCGCGTGCATGACCAAAAACGCCTCTGCCCCCGCGCATGGCATGACGCAATCATATAGGCCGAGCGGCGGCGCGACCGAAGGCGCTGCAAGATACGCCGCAAGGTCGAGCGGGGTCTTCATCAGCGCGTGGGGGAAGCGAAGTGCGTTGTCGCGCTGTGCGACGCACAGCTTGCCAAAATCGCTGCGCTGCGCGCCCGTCCGCCGCATATAATGGTCGGTGATCAGCGCGAAATTGCCGTTGGGACCGCCGCTTGCATAGGGGTAGACGGCGTCCTGCGACGCGGTGCTGAAATCGCGGACCACTTCCCGAAGAAGCCCGGGGCGATGGGTTCCGCCCGCGATGCAGGCGATGATGGTCGCATCGCCCGCCTCGACCGCGCGCGCCGCGCGGCGCAGCATGACGATCCCCGACGCGCCGCCCAGCGGGACCGATTCGAGCCAGCGGGTCTGGAGCCCGAACTGGCGGGTCAGCGCCACCACGGGGTCGGGAGCGAGCGAAAATGACGCCGCGGCGAGCCCGTCGATTGCACCCTTGTCGAGACCGGCGCCAACGATCAGATCGCGCAGCGCCCGACCCAGCCACCAGTGCGCCGGGCGCTGCGAGTGCCGTTCATAGGGAACGGACACCGGTGTGGTCAGCACAATATCGCGGTAGTCGGGATGCGGCACGAGTTGCTCCAGCCGGCTGAGAGGCGCTCCGGTGCGGCTCGCGTAGCAATGGCGCGGGGTACAAGCCAATGTGCGAACCGCATTGCGACGCCGCTTCTTGCGCTATCAAGACCGGCAGTGCGGTGAGCGGCAAACGGCCGCGCCCGCTCGCCCTATCCTGCCGCAAGGCATTGCAGGATGGGAAGGACATCGCCGTGGATCTGTTCAAGGACCGCCTGGCATGGGATAGCGACGCCGGGACGATAACCGACGGCCCGGCGCGCTATGTGCTGATCCGCGCCGATGCCCTCATGGGGCTGTTTCACGGTTTGGCGCCGGCCGACCGGCCAGCGGCGTTTGCTGCTTTTCAATACGCGGTCGCCCGCTTCGGCGGACGATCCGCCCGCCGTTATCATCAGTCCCGGCACGCGGGCGACCCCGATGTACTCGCCCTCGTCGCCGCCGGCGCGCCGCAGCTCGGCTGGGGCAGCTGGAGCGTCGATCGAAGCGGCGAGGCGATCGCCATCACCGTCGAGAACAGCCCATTCGCGGCGGGGTTCGGCGATGCAGGCCATGGCGTCTGCGCCCCGGTCGCCGGGATGCTGCAGGCGGCGGCATCGATCGCTTTCGGGCGGGGCATGGTCGCGCATGAGCGGTGCTGCGCCGCCGCGGGAGCCAAGGCCTGCCGCTTCGAACTCGTTCCCGTACCGGCCACCTAGCAGCGACGGGCCGCTCCATGCCATGATCCGCCTATCGATCGAGCGGGCAGCCATCTTTCCGGGAAACAACCGGAGACGTCGCCAAGACTTGCTGGAACAAAGCGTCGCCTGACCGACAAGCGGCATCCAGACTTATGGCGCTGAGGCAATAGTTGCTGCGATCAACGGCTAGCGGAAGGCCGCGCGCGCCGTCAGCTTTCCCTTGCTTGACCGCATAGGAGTATGCCGTGCCAGACAACCGCAAGCCAAAACCCGGATTGATCACGATTTTCGGCGCCAGCGGGCGCCTGGGTGGTCCGTTGGCGCGACATGTGAGGGCGCACGCGCCCGCTGTGAAGCTCCGCCTGATATCCAGCTCGCCAAAAAAGGGGGCGGAACTCGAAGGCGCTTTCCCCGATGCCCAGATCATGGTCGCCAATTTTCTCGACGAGTCATCGATGACGGCGGCACTCGATGGTTCGGATGGTGTTTTTCTCGTGACGCCCAATTTTCTCGACGAAGAACGCGCGATGCCCATCTTCGCCCGTGCCGCGATCGCGGCGAGATCCGTTTCGCACGTCGTCCGTCTGCTGGGCGATCCCCCCGGGATGACGCTTGATCGCGTACCGGCGAGCATCAGGGATTTCAGGCCGCACGGCCCTGCGACGCAGCACCTGCTCGCCAAAACCATCCTGAGCCAATCCGGCCTGCCCATGACCTACATCAATTGCGCTGCCTATATGATGGACAATTTCCTGGCGACGCCGGCGCAGATGCTGCGCGAGCAGCATGAATTGATCGTCCCGGTAGACCGCCTGAATGCCTTCATCGATCCGCGCGACGTAGGCGCCGTGGCGGCGTGCCTCCTGCTTACCGACAATCACCGGCATATCGGCCAGATCTATCATCTTGACAACGGACACGATGTGCTGCGCTTTTCCGAGGTCGCAGCCCTGATGACGCAGATTTTCGGGGTGACAATCGGATACGACGGTTCAAAGGAGCGGTTTCTGCGCGAGCTTGGCGATCGTTACCGGACGGTGATGGGGCATGAGCGGGCGCCTGACTATATGGTCGACGTGTTCGAGTATGAGCGCGCGAACGAGGTCACATGGCGCCGGTCGGATGTCGTGGAAATGATTATCGGGCGAAAGCCGACGACGTTGGCCAACTGGCTCACCGAACATCGCGACCGTTTCTTTCCGCGGGCGGCATAGTGCCGTGTCCCCCAGTCGGACTATTCGCCACCAGGTCTGCCCGCTTTGCGAGGCAGCCTGCGGCCTTCTGATCGAGACCGAAGATACCCGCATCGTGTCGATCGCGGGCAATCCAAATGATCGCCATAGCCGGGGTCATATCTGTCCAAAGGGCGTTGCGCTGCAGGACCTGCACGGCGACCCCGACCGCATACGCGAACCCATGATCAGGACAGGCCGGAACTGGGAACCGGTTACGTGGGACGCCGCGCTTGATCTTGCCGCCGAACGGCTCGATGCAATCCGGCGCAAGCGCGGCCGCGATGCCGTTGGTATCTACAGCGGCAACCCCTCGGCCCACAATATCGGTTCGGCATCGCACTTCAGGCCGTTGCTCGCGGAACTGGGTACGCGGCAGGTCTATTCCTCGGCGTCGATCGACATTTTTCCGAACATGCTCGTCTCCCTGCTGATGTACGGGCATCAGTTCATGCACCCCGTTCCTGATCTGGAACGGACGGATTTTCTGTTGATGCTGGGTGCGAATCCGCTGGTCTCAAACGGCAGTCTCATGACGGCGCCGGGCTTTGCCCGTCATGCGCGCGCGCTTCGGGCGCGCGGCGGACGCTTCATCGTCATCGATCCGCGCAAGACCGAAACCGCGAAGATGGCGGACGCGCATCATTTCATTGTTCCGGGAACCGACGCCGAGTTGCTTCTGGCAATGATCCACGTGCTTTTTCGCGACAAGCTGGTCAAGCCCGGGCACCTGTCGAAACTCATCGACGGATTGGACGACGTGGAGGCAGCGATTGTGCCGTTCACGCCCGAACGGGCCGCGAAAATCACAGGCGTCGGGCGCGATGTCATTGTGGCGCTCGCGACGGATTTCGCCCGGTCCGCCACGGCCGCCTGTTATGGCCGCATTGGCATTTCCGTTCAGAAGTTCGGCACCTTGGCGCACTGGGCTATTCAACTCCTCAACCTGCTCACCGGCAACCTGGATCGAATCGGCGGGACCTTGCTTGCGAAACCTGCGGTCGCGCGCCTCCTGCGTCCGGAGTTGGCAGCGGCGTGGCCCCGCCAGCACAGCCGTGTCGGCCGACTCCCCGGGATTGGCGGAGCCCTTCCGGTCGCAGCCCTCGCCGATGAGATCCTCGCGCCCGGGCCCGGCCAGTTGCGCGCGCTGATCGTCTTTGCCGGTAACCCGGCCTCGTCGCTGGCTAACACCGCAAAGGTGAACAGGGCCCTCAGCTCTCTCGAATGTCTTGTGTCGATCGACATTTACCTGAACGAGACCGCCCGCCACGCCCATATCTTTCTGCCCTCAACCTCTCCGCTCGAGCGTGGCCACTATCCGACATTCTCGGCCACTTTCGCCGTGCGCAACTTTGCGAATTACTCTCCGCCGGTGTTCGAGCCCAGCGGGAACGTGCTACCCGACTGGCAGATTCTCGACGAGCTTACGCGAAGACTTGCCGCGCTTTCAGGATCGACGCCGCCCGTGCGACGGTCTCCCGAGGATGTGCTGGCCGAGGAACTTGCTTCTGGCTGGCATCCCGGCCTCACGTTCGAGGCGCTTCTGGCCGAGCCGGACGGCATCGACCTCGGCCCTCTGACCCCGTCTTTGCCAGAGCGTCTTTTGACCGCCAACGGCCGCATCAACGTTGCTCCGACCATCATATTGAAGGATCTCGAACGTCTGCGGGCCGAGCGGGATGCCGGCGACTCCTTGTTGCTGATCGGTCGGCGAAGCGCGCGATCGAACAACAGCTGGATGCACAACAGTCCGCGGCTCATGGCGCGGCGGCCCGATCACTATCTGCAGATGCACCCCCGCGACATGGCCACGCGCGGGGTTTGCGAGGGAGAAGAAATTCGCCTCCGATCGGAAACCGGCGAGATGGTGATCGCAGTGCAGGCAAGCGAAGAGATCATGCCGGGTGTCGTCTGCCTGCCGCATGGGTGGGGCCACCGGGACGAGGGTATGCGCCTCGGCGTCGCGGCGGCTCTGCCGGGCGAAAATTTCAACCTGCTTGTCGATGAGCAGATGATCGACGTGCCGTCGGCCGGATCGGTCGTGCAGGGCATTCCCGTTCAGGTTTTTCGCCGCGACACCGACTAGGCCCGCCTCCCGAGCGGCTCCCCGTTAAAAAGGACCGCTCGCCTCGGTCCGAACACCGGATTGCACCGGTGCCCGGACCTGCATGTCGGCAACTTGGCAGGACGGGGTGACCTGCCCGTTCGAATATCAGCGATATTGATACGCCAATGTGACCCCATAGGAGCGACCGCGTCCAGCATAGCGCGCCGCCGTATCGGGGCCCGGCAACACCACATTCGTATAATAGTAAGTGTTCGCAAGATTGCGCACGAATCCGCTGATCCGCCACCTGTCGTCGATGTCTCGCACGCCCGCCCGCAAATCGACCAGAGCGTAGGATTTCATGCGAAGCAAGGCTTCTTGCCCGAGCGCCGCGTTCGTCTGGCTCTGGTAGGTCGCGCCAACGCCGAAATAGAGCAGCGTCGCCTTTCCGACCTCGATATCATATTGGACGTCGCCGTTCAGCTGCCATTTGGGGGTGAGCGGAAAGTTCTCGCCGCCAAGGTCCTTTTCCCGTCCCAGCGCGCTGATGTTGTTGAATGAGCCGAGGATTTTCGAATCGACATAGGAGGCAGCAAGATTGAATCGAAGGGCAGGAACCGGCGCGACGACGAGTTGCAGTTCTCCGCCCTGTACTCTGGAGCGAGGGAGGTTGATCAGGCGATTCTGCAAGCCGAAGGTGGGATCGAGCACCCGTCCGCGAACCTGTTTGTCATCATATTCATAAAAGAATCCGGCGCCGTTGAGTTGGACCGCCCGGTCGAACAGGCCGAGTTTGAAGCCCGCTTCATAAGCGAGGACGGATTCCTGCGTCGCGGGAAAAAGCTGCCCGGAAAAGGTAGCGCCGCTGGTCACGAAGCTGCCATTTTTATACCCGCGACTGACGTTCGCATAGAGCAAAGCGGACGCGTCGAGCTTCCAGTTCACGCCAAGCCGCCAGGACAGATTGTCTTCGTTCAAATTGTCGCGGTAGACGGCGGGCAGGAAATCGGGGCCCAGCGTTACACATGACCCGGGGGCAATGGTCACGGTCTCGCCGCGCCGGGCCGATGCGATCGATCCGAAAACTGCACTCACGCCCCCATCGCCCAGGTCATAGGTGCATCCTTCATAGGCGCGATGCTGGTCCGAATATCGAGCACCTGCCTGCACCGTGACATCGGGAACCACTTCCCAGTCTATGTTGCCGAATGCCGCATAGGTGCGGATTTTGTTGGCGCTGCGGGCCTCCACCCCCGGAAAAGGGAAGCTCGATGTTCTCGTCTGCGGCTGCGTCGTGTCGTTTATGCTGTCGCGTTGATAGTTGCCGCCCAGCACCCAGCGGATGTCCTGGCCGAGGCGACCCGCGAGGCGGAGTTCCTGCGAAAACGTCTCTGCCGACCCGGCGTTCAAAACGGTGAACGCCTGGAAGGGCGACCCCTCGGTGTCGGTCCGGTTGCGGCGATCGAGCCTTTGATGCGCGCTGATCGACGTCAGCGTAATTTCGTCGGCGATGTCATAATCAGCGCGCAACGAAAGCTGATAGAAATCGTCATGCGTGAAAAAATCCCCGTCCGGATCCCAATCGGCGGCCCGCGGTCGTTCGGGAGACGGGGGCGTTTCGCGCAGGACTGCGGGCACACTGGGTGACGGGTTGATGACGGTGAGGAACTGGCCTGCCTGCGTGTCCGACCGGTCCTGCCAGCCATTGACATTGAAGTTGAGACGAAGCGTCTCGATCGGTTGCCATTGCAGGAGCAGACGGCCGCTGACGCGATCGACCTTGCCCAGCCGATCGTCGCGAGAATTGCTCTTCTGCCATGGCCCCGAATATTCCTTTCGCACGGCCACCCGCGCGAGAAGGGTGTCGGCGATGGGCCCGCTGACATAGGCTTCAGTATCGACTTGATCGTAGCGTCCTACTGTCAGGCTGAACCCCGCCTCGAGCTCGCGTGTCGGCTTGTTCGCGATGAAATTGATCGCGCCGCCGGTGGAATTTTGCCCAAACAGCGTTCCCTGCGGCCCCTTGAGCACTTCGACCCGCTCGAGATCGAGCATGACCCCGGATGACATCGCCGGGACTGGAAGTGGAACCTCGTCCAGATATAGCGTCACCGTCGGCGCCGCGCTGAGGCTCGTTTCATTGAAACCGATGCCGCGGATCGTGAATATGGGCGTACCATAGTTGCTGCGGGTATAGTTCAGCCCGGGGACGACCTTTACGAAATCCGAAACCTGGGTGATGTTCTGGGTCGCCATCGCCTCACCGGAAAGCGCGGTGATCGAAATACCGACATCGTTTATATTTTCCGACCGCTTTTGCGCGGTAACGACGATTTCTCCGCTGTCCAGAGGCGCCTCCTGGGCTTGGACCGGACCCGGGCAGAGAGTTGCAGCTCCCGCACTCGTTAGCAGGATCGATATCGCTTTCATGGTCACACCCTTTATTATCGTTGCAGCTGTCCTCTTCCGGCCTTCGACTTTTCGAAGTCCGGCTGCCGCCAGAACCTCTTTCCTGACAGAATCACAGCGGGAAGCTGCCCATGCAGTGAACCCGCTTCATGCGGAGCGCAGGGGATCGGGGAATGCCCAACCGCCTCACACCTCTTGCGCTGGCGGATCGGCCCTGCCCGCGTTCTAACAGGAAAAAGACCCGGCCCTCGCGCAAGCGGGCTGCTCTATCAACATCCTCAGATTTCGATGCAGGCGTCGCATCGAGGACATCCTGCTAAGCGCCATCGATCCCGCACCGGTCCGCCTCGGAAAGTTGGCAACCATAGCCTTCCACATTTCCACTGTGACCCACGAGCCTTACCCCGCCCCACGCCCCGGCCGTAGCGCTTGAAACCACCGGAAGTTTTGTGGCTTTCTCGAGCCGTGCCAGCAAATTCAAAGTGCGCAGGCCGCCACAGGAGATAAAGAGCGCATCGGCCGACGGCGAAGCGGCAGCAGCTTCCAGGCCGACATTCATGACATCTTGCGGCTGGGCCTTGAGAACGCTTGCAACATCGCCAAGCTGCAATGAACGCAGGCCCTGCACCTCGAACCCGCTTTCGGTCATATAGGCTACGAGTTTGGCGTTCACTTCGTCGACATAAGCGGTTCCGACAGCTAATCGACGCGCGCCAACTTCGCGAAGAGCTTCGACAACCGCGCGGCTCATCGTGATCGCGGGCCGACCAGAGGCCTTTTGCATCGTCGCGATCAACTCCGCGTCGAAGGCCGCCCCGCGGAAGAAGCTCAATGATGTCCCCATCAGCACGATCGCCTCGGCACCCTCCGCCGCCAGGCCCGATGAAAGTTCGGCGACACGATCAATTACCGACGAATAGCCTTGTACAGTAAGCCGCTCGAGGCCCAAACCTTTCGAAATGAAACGAAACCCCTCCGGGTACATTTGCTGAGGTTCTGGAGGGAGGATGTCGCCTGCCGGCGGCACGATCAACCCAAGGGTACGTATCGCGGCTCGCGGAACCGCACCTGCTTGTGCCGCCAAAAAGGGCATTGCCGCGATCACTCCGGCTCCAAAGCAAAGAAGCTTTCTGCGGGACGGATAAAGAGCGGTCGTCATGTCGTAAATCCTTACATGCCTTGGCGGGTTCGGCGTCTTCGACTTACGCGCGGCAGCCCGCCCAAGGAAGCCAGCGCTCCACTTCCAGCGGCGGACCAGGTTGCTGCTATTGATGGCGCTTATCGCACCCTACGGCCCCTGCTTCCGTCGGAGACGAAGAATGACAGCAGCAAGCACATGTGCTGCCCCCGTAGCGAATGCACTTTATATGGAATGCATCCGAGCGGACTTTCGCGCCGGACCGGCCGCAGCATCACCGCGCTCGCTTGCCCAGAACGCGGTCGATCTCGAAGTCCTGGCCTTCTTCGCTGCCGGTGCGCGGCATCTCGGGGGCCAAGGCCTGCCGCTTCGAGCTCCTCCCCGTACCGGCCACCTGGCGGCGGCGGGCGGCGCCGGACGCGAGCGCGACTATCTTGCGGTGAGACGGAACCTCTTGCGCCTCCCGGTCCGAAACCGGGCCGCGCGCCTCTTATGAGGAGGCCATGGCGCAGGAGCTCGGCGCGCCTCGCCTTCTCAGGGAGATTGACATGGCCAGCACAACGCATATCGCGCGGGCGACAAGCGAGAGCGAACGGCAGCTTCGCACCGACCTTGCCGCCTTCTATCGTATCGTCGCCCTGCTGGGCTGGGACGAATATATCTTCACCCATATTTCGCTTCGCCTGCCGGGACCGGAAAAGCATTTCCTGATCAATCCGTTCGGGCTCCTGTATGAAGAGGTCTGCGCGTCCGACCTTGTGCGGATCGATATCGACGGCCATGTCGTCGGCAAGAGCGAATGGCCGGTGAACCAGGCCGGTTTCACCATCCACAGCGCGATCCACGATGCGCGGGACGACGCGCACTGCGTGATCCATACCCATACGACCGCCGGCATGGGCGTCGCGCAGCAACAGAACGGATTGATCCCGACGAGCTTCTATTCGGCGATGCTCTTCGACCATCTCGCCTACCATGACTTCGAAGGCTCGGTGGTGACCGAAGGGGAAAAAGTCCGCTTGGTCGAGAATCTGGGTGTTAAAAACCACATGATCCTGCGCAACCATGGGCTGCTTGCCTGTGGCTCTTCGGTGGCGGCTGCGTTCAGCGCGATATTGACGCTGCAGCGCGCCTGCGAAATTCAATTGGCCGCGCAGTCGGGCGGCGGGGCGCTGATCGAAATTCCAGCCGACATACGCAATGCCCACAAATCAGCCCTGCGGAAAACCGTAAAGGACGCACCCGCGAATGACATGTCGTCAGTCGAACGGTTGGTCTTCGACGCGATGGTCCGCAAGCTGGACCGCATAGACCCGTCCTACAAGGATTAATGGCATGACGTTGACGACGCACGGCAGCGACGTGCTGCTGATCCACGAAAATATGCGGCCCATCCTACCGGCCCTCGGTGCCGCGCACGAGGTGCATTGCCTATGGGACGTTGGCGACGCCGATGCCTTCCTGAAAGCCAAAGGTTCTCAGATAGGCGTGATCGTGACCGCGGGCGAGAATAAGGTCGAGCCCGCGCTGGTCGAACGCCTTTCCCGATTGGGTCTCATCGTCTGCGTCGGGTCTGGTTTCGACGGGGTCGACGTCGCGCATTGCAACGCGCGCGGCATCGCCGTGCTCGCGGCAGTGGGCGCCAATGCCGACGATGTCGCCGATCATGCTTTGGGGCTGTCGATCGCCGCTTGGCGCGGCATTGCGGCGGACGATCGAATGATACGCGGCGGCGGCTGGCTGGCCTCGAACCGGTTGCCGCAACGTCATTCGATGCGGAACGCGCCCGCAGGCATCGTCGGCCTGGGATCCGTCGGTCGGGCCGTCGCCGACCGCCTTGCGGCACTCGGGATGGACGTGCGCTGGTGGGGACCGCGAGCCCACCCGGGTACCGGCCTTCCCCGTGCGGCGAGCCTTCACGACCTGGCATCAGGGGTGCGGTTGCTGGTCGTCTGTTGCCGCGCCGACGATTCCTCGAAAGGGCTGGTCGACAGGACCGTCATCGATACTCTGGGATCCGATGGAATTTTGGTCAATGTCTCCCGCGGCTCAGTAATCGACGAAACGGCGCTGATTGACGCATTGAAGGCGGGGCGCTTGGGCGGCGCCGCGCTCGACGTATTTGAGACCGAACCCACACCCGCTGCTCGCTGGGCCGATGTCCCGAATGTGATCCTGACCCCGCATGCGGCAGGTGTGACAATCGACACCCTTCACGCCATGATCCGTTTGTCGATCGAACGTGTCAGCATCTTCCTGGGCGACGACGACGTACGCCGCAAGGATTTGCTGCGGGAAAGTGTCGCCTGATCAGGATCGGGCAAAAGGGCCGACCGCCATGTGCGCCCGCTACAATCGGGCAATAGGCGTGGCTCGCGCTGTTTCGCAATTCGGAACAGCCGCGAGTTCTGCATATGCCGGCTGGCCTCGGACGCGCGTCTTCAAGCCCACCGCTTTGCATCTTGTTGACGCCCCTGCGCCCGGAAATCTCGCTCGATGTCGATCACTCAAGTACCGAGCGAATAAAGTTGACAATTTTCTATATGAGACGAATATTATCTAATATGATAATTAGGTCCTGATTGAGCCACATCACCAGACGGATAAAATGGGGGGAACTGACGATGAATAGGTTGCGGATCACTTTATCGCTTGCCTGCAGCATGACGGCACTGCTCATGCCTTCGCTCGCTTGGGGACAGTCGGCGGGCGGCCCCAGCGACGAGACCACGACGGTCGATAAGCCCGCGATGGTCGACAGGGGCAGCGACAACAGCGACATTATCGTCACGGCACAGAAATTCCGGCAGACACTGATCGACGTGCCGCAGTCGGTTTCGGTGGTCAGTGGCGCGACGCTCGAGCGCAATCAGGCCACAAGTTTTCAGGACTATGCGAAGTTGATTCCGGGCCTGCAATTGTCGCAGAGCAATCCGGGTGAAGCGCGGCTGGTGCTGCGCGGCATCAACACTGGCGGTGTCGCAGCCACGGTCGCCACCTATGTCGACGAGACACCGTTCGGTTCGTCGAGCGGACAGGTCAACGGGGCGATCCTTGCGGGCGAGTTCGACACGTTCGACGTTGCTCGTCTGGAGGTGCTTCGCGGACCCCAAGGCACGCTCTACGGCGCGAGCTCGCTGGGTGGCGTGATCAAGTTCGTGACCGCCGAGCCGGACGCCACGCGTATCGTCGCCCGCGCGCGCGGCAGCGTCGAGGCCGTCGATGGCGGCGACTTGTCCTATATGGGTTCGGCGGTGCTCAATCTGCCAGTCTCCGACAAGGTCGCCATCCGGGGGTCCGGATTCTATCGCAGTTACACCGGCTATATCGACTCGATTGGTACGGGTGGCTCGGACGTGGCCAGCAATATCAATGATTCAAAAAGCTATGGCGGCCGCGTCTCGGCGATGCTCAAACCGAGCGACACATTCTCGGTTCGGCTCACCGCCATACTGCAGGACCTGAACACCGGGGCTGGCAATGTGGTCGAAAGCGACCCCCTGACGCTGCGAACCTTATATGGGAGGGAAACCCAGTCGCAATTTGTGCCGGTCGAAACCAATATCCGCTATCGGCTCTATAATGGTACGGTCTCGGGCGAGCTGGGTTTTGCCGACCTCGTTTCATCGACCAGTTACAGCACGCTGAAGGAAGGGTTGCTCGACGATTACACCCTCGAATATGGTAGCCTATTAGGCCTCTACGATCCCGTAACCGGCCCAGTGGTTGACCTTGGTCTAACGCAACAGACGAACCTCACGAAGTTTACCCAGGAACTGCGGCTGTCGTCGAACGGCAAGGGCGTGCTCGACTGGCTGGTCGGCGGCTATTACACGAACGAGAAGGGCGCGATTCTACAGCGGCTGGATGCGTTTGATGTGGGTACGCTGACGCCGACCGCTGGCTTTCCGCTGCTCGCCGACATTTTCCTGCGCTCGCGATACGAAGAAATTGCCGGCTTCGCAAATGGCACGCTTCATCTGGGTAAACAGTTCGACCTGACGTTCGGTGGACGCTACAGCTATAACAAGCAGACCGCAGATCAGGGCGGCGGGGGGCAATTGGCCCCGCCTGCGCTGTCGGGCAAGTCGAACGAGAGCGTGTTCACCTGGTCGGTCGCGCCGCAGTACAAGTTTAGCTCGTCCGCGAGCTTGTATGCGCGCATCGCCAAGGGCTTCCGACCGGGTGGCCCCAATATCATTCCGCCATCGGCGCCGGTAGGAACGCCTGCCTCCTACGATTCGGACTCATTGATCAGCTATGAGGCGGGCTTCAAGGGCGAGACCGCCGATCGCAGCTTTACCATCGACATCGCGGCGTTCCATATCGACTGGACCGACGTCCAGTTGCTCGCAGTGATCAACAATTTCGGCGTAAATACCAATGGCGGATCCGCACGCAGCGACGGCCTCGAGTTTACCGCGACCTTGCGTCCCGCGCGGGGCTTTGTGGTCTCTGTGAACGGCGCTTATACCGATGCTCGTCTTACCGCGCCTACCGACCCGCAGCTGGTCGGCGGACGCGACGGCGACGCATTGCCGTTCTCGCCGAAATGGAGCGCCAATATGAATGCCGACTATCAATGGACGCTGGGAGGGGACGCCAGTGCCTATGTCGGAGGCTCGATCCGGCTTCTGGGCAAGCAGTCGGGCAATTATAATCCCGCCTATTTCGCAACATATGGGCACCAGATGATGCTGCCCTCCTACAATGTCGTCGACCTTCGCGCGGGCGTTGATATCGGGCGGTTCTCGTTTGAAGCCTATGTGAAGAACCTGACGAATGCCGCAGGCCGGACAAGTGCAGCGCCAGCCGGCGGCTATCCGAACGACGCCGTTGGCGTTGGGGTCATCCGACCGCGGACCATCGGCATCACGCTTGGTGCCGAATTCTGACGTTGAACACGATGATGCGATTCTATGTCGGAGCCCCAAGACCTCGCGCCTTCTTCGCTCTGCCTGTTGTTTCCGGGCGACACGACCGCATTTGGTCCTGCCAAGACCGCCTTTGGGCTGCGCGACTGGAAAGACGAGCGGTGCGTCGGCGAATATCGGGTGACACATTTGTGCGAGCCTGGGTGCGCGAATTTTGTGTCCGCCTGCCTCCCGCCGCGACGAGCCAAGTCGCGGAGGTCCCCGTCGAGCCAATGCACACCCATTGCAGCTTTAATCAAGAGCCCCCCTTATTCACAACGGAGACCGCGAAATGAAAAAACTGGTATTGCCGCTTCTGGCACTTGGTCTTCTCGGTGCAGCGGCTCCAGCGCAATATGATATCGTCATCCGTGGCGGGACGATTTACGACGGGTCGGGCGGCAGGCCCTATGTTGGCGACGTTGCAGTCAGGGGGGACAGGATCGTAGCGATCGGGCCGCATGTGTCCGGCACTGGTACGAGCGAGATCGATGCTCGCGACAAGGCCGTTTCGCCGGGTTTCATCAACATGCTGGCGCACCCTGAAGAGAGCTTGCTGGTCGACGGCCGCGCGCTGTCGGACTTAACACAGGGCGTCACACTGGAGGTGATGGGCGAGATTTCGATGGGTCCTCTCAGTCCTGCCATGAAGCGTGAATTCCTCGATCAACAAGGCGATGTTCATATCCCGATCGACTGGACGACGCTGGGCGAATATCTCGACAAGCTCGGGCAGCGTAAGATCGCTCCCAATGTCGCGACGTTCGTCGGTGCCAGCACGATACGCCAATATGTTCTCGGATCGAACGACGTCCAGCCAACGCCGGAGCAGCTCGTCGAGATGCAGAAACTGACGCGGGAAGCCATGGAACAGGGCGCGCTCGGGCTGACGGACGCGTTGATCTATACCCCTGCGACCTTTGCCAAAACACCCGAGCTCATCGCGCTGGCAAAGGTATCAGCCCAATGCGGCGGGATATATACGGTGCACATGCGCAGCGAAGGCGACCGTCTGGAAGAGGCGGTGCGCGAAACCATAGAGATTGCCAAAGCGTCGGGCGCCCCTGCCGAAATCTATCATTTCAAGCAGGCCGGGCGCGACAATTGGGGAAAGATCGATGCGGTCATCGGGATGATCAACGCGGCGCGGGAGAGCGGGACGCGTATCAGTGCGAACATGTACACCTATACAGCTGGCGCGACCGGGCTCGATGCGGCGATGCCGTCCTGGGTGCAAGCGGGCGGAACCCAGGCGTGGATCGCGCGGCTCACGGATCCGGCCATACGAGCCCGGGTTAAAACCGAAATGGAGAACCCGCATCCCGAGACGTGGGAGAATCTTTATGCCGGTGCTGGCCCGGACGGGATGCTCCTGCTCGCCTTCAAAAACCCCGCGCTCAAGCCGCTCACGGGAAAGACGCTTGCGGAAGTGGCGAAGATGCGCGGCAAGAGCCCGGAAGAAACGGCCATGGACCTCGTTGTCGAAGACGGGACGCGCGTCGGTGTGGCCTATTTTCTAATGAGCGAGGACAATGTCCGCAAAGCCATTCGTCAGCCGTGGATGAGCTTCGGCTCCGATGAAGCGGCTCCCGCGCCGGAGGGCGCGTTCCTGCTCGCCAAAAATCACCCTCGTGCCTACGGCAATTTCGCGCGCCTTCTAGGTCACTATGTTCGTGACACGAAAGACATCACCCTGGCCGACGCGGTTCGGCGACTCACCAGTCTGCCTGCGGACAACCTCGCTCTCCGCGACCGAGGGCGTCTCAAGAAGGGGCATTTTGCTGACATCGTGGTGTTCAACCCTGCCACGATCCAGGATCACGCGACCTATGAGCAGTCGGCGGTATTATCGACCGGCGTGATCGATGTGCTTGTGAACGGTGATTTTGCCTTGCGCGACGGGAAACCGACAGGAGCGGGCACCGGGCGAATTGTCCGCGGTCGTGCGGCAACGTCGGGCGGCTGCCGAGCTAACGCGCGCGATTGGGAGTGGTCCAAATAGCGATTTGGAAGCGCTGACGGTCGCTCGTTAGAACCACGGTCTGTGGTCAAGTTCCAAAATGCCGCCGCTGGCCGCCAGACCGGCCGACATCGCGTAAACAGCGGGACGATGGCGGTGGCGCGAGCTGCCTTGCCCCACAGCCGCGGCGTGTGTGGCAGCCGGGCACCGGCGCCAAATGACCGGGGGCGGCGACGCCATTACCCTCACGAGCTACCGATCGGGTGATTGAATCCGAAACAGTTCCGCCCCCCGAAGGGTCCCGGCCTCGATTAGACGGCGCGCCATCAGTAATTCACCGTCATTGAGAGCAGCCCGAATTCAGCGGCAGTATAGAGCGCGACGCTGGCGGACAAGAAGATGAGGATGCTCCAAATTCTGGCCGCCCAGCGCCGTCCGCCGCGCCACGTCAGCCATGCATTCCATCCCGCAATGCCAACGGCGCCGACGAAAATGATCGCGCCCGCAATCTGCAGCAGCCACAATATCCAGTCCGAGTTGCTGCTCAGCCTATCGAGGTCGCTGAATGCCGAGACGATGAACCAGGCCCATCCACTGGCCACGATCAGAACCAAAAGCGACATGATGCGGGTCGCCCGATAGGCGTTGAGCGCGGCCCCGCCGACCTTGAGTGGCGACGCGTAGCGGCGGCGAATGAACCACGTCGCCGGCCAGTAGAGGAACGTTAGGACAAGCACGCTCAGGCTGAAGCAGATTGCCGGCAGCAGCCAGGCTGACGAAATCGATGCCGGGACGCGATCGAACATCATGAAGGGTGAAAAGCCGTCCGAACTCCATCGCACAACTTGCCCGTCCACGACTTTCGCGGCCAACCGCTCGGACCCGTAGCGGGCGCGCCAGACAAAGGGCGAGATCTCGTCCCACTGTCGCACCGCGCCGCCGGGACCTTTGAGGGAATCGACAACAAGGCCGCCCTTCGCGTCGATCGAAATGCGTGTCTGACCGAACAGGTTGAGGACGCCGAGAAAGCTTGATTCACTACGGCGGCTGCTGATCCACAGTCCGACCATCGCCTTTGCATGCCGGGCGGCGGTGACGGCGTCGACCTGTCCATCGCGGTCCGTCGCGGGAAAATACCGGTCGGCGAAATCTTGCAGCAACTGCCGGCGCAGGACACGCGCTCCGCCCTCGCGTCCCGCGCTGTTGAACGAGACGTAAAAACCGACGCCTTCCTTCATGAACAGGTATAGCGACGTGTGGAAATTTTCGGTGTCGCCGAGGTGGCCGATGACGTCCCGGCCGTTGACCCCGGTCTCGAAGAAACCGAGCTCCATGCGATTGAGCGGCGGGATCAACGACATCGGATCGACCCGGTTCAACGGACTATTATGCATCATGCCGGCGCTGGCGGGCTCGAGCACGCCTTTGCCGCCCTTGAGATGCGCGGCCATGAACTTGGCCATGTCTAGGCCCGAAGCCGAGAGCCCTCCGGCAGGCGCCGGAATGACGAATTCGAAGCCCTTGGCGGGCGCCGACGCCCGAGGATAACCTGTTGCGACGAGCGGGACCAATGCGGCCGGGAGAGGCTGGCGAAAGCTCGCTGTGCGCATGTCGAGCGGTATAAAGATATGCTTTTCGACATAATTCTCGAAAGTCTCGCCGGACACGCGCTCGACGACATATCCCGCGACCGTCGTCGCCCAGTTCGAATAAGCGGGGGTCGTACCGGGATCGAAGATGCGGCGCGGCACCCAACGCTTGAGATATTGCCCGAGCGGCATTGCACTCTTGGGATTATATGCGATGAGGTCCTTCACCGTCTCTTCGAATCCCGCAGTATGCGTCATAATCTGGCGCATGGTCACTGGCCTTCCGCCGCGCGGCGGGATTTGGAAGTCCAGATATTTGTTGACGTCGGCGTCGAGATCGATCTTTCCCGCGCCGACGAGCTGCATCACGGCAGTCCAGGTCATCAATTTGGAAACCGAGCCCGGCCGGAACAAGGTTCTCGCGGGATCCACCGGCCTACGCTGGACAACATCGGCATAACCATAGCCCTTGGCCGCAATGACGCGTCCGTCCTTTACGACGGTGACAACAGCGCCGGCGATATCCCCGCTACGCAAGGCATAGGGCATGTAGCCATCAAGCCAAGCATCGACGTCTTCCGTGTTCAGGTCATGGCCGCCGGCGATGGCCGGAGGCGCCGCTGCCACCAGCCCCGTCGAGGCAGGCGGCGCATCGGGATCAGGTTTAAGCGAGGGAGCCTGCGCCCATGCGATCCCTGCGGTTACTGCGATAAATACCGCCATCGCTGTCGCGATCCATGAGCGTATCCCCATAGCGTTTCCCCTTGCCTTGATTGTTGCCCCCTCTCCAGCCTTTGCCGCTGCCGTATGGAGAAATATAATCCGAACAAGACATTAATATCTTGATTAGATAATTCGGTCAACGGACGGGACTATGGAGCTGGCAACTGTGTCGCCGACGCGCGGCGCGCTGTTGAAGGCGTTGCGTGCGCGCGAAGAGAGTTACGAGCTACTACGCATCCATCGTTCGATCGGTGACTGTCACGCTGGAGGTCTGTTCGGCGACCATCGGTCGATCGCCACCACGTCATGGCCGCCTCGGCGAATACGTGTCAAATCTTGCGACAGCGCTTACGCGCCCTTTGCACGGAAACGGCGCATCTTGTTCCGGCTACCGCAGGTCTCCATCGAGCACCAGGTCTTGGCGCCGTTTTTCGTCGCATCGAAATAGGAGGCCCGGCAGACTTCGTCCCTGCACAATTTAAAGCGCTTCCAGACGCCGTCGTGCATCGCACGTACGACGAGGGCCAAGACATGTCCGACGGGGTCGTCGGCACCGGACGGGCGGATCGTCACCTCGCCGCCGTTTGAAACATCTGGGCGCAGTGCATGCGCCTCGATGGCCTGATTGAGCCGCTCGACCTGCGTCGGCGCAGCCTCCATGCCGTTATTCACACGTTCAAGGTCCCGCAGCATCTTCTGAAGGCTCAAGGCCTCTTCAAAGCTGGTTTGTGCTGCGGTCCAGCCGCGCTTCGCAGTCCAGTTGCGCCACAGTTCCGGCTCATCGAAATCCCACCAAAGGAAAGATTCCAGGTCGCTGAGCCACTCGGGCGTCCCCTCACGATGTTCGGGCACTCGTCACCTCTTGATGTTACCGTCAATATAAGTTAGCTGGTTACTAAGAATCGAAAAACAAGGGCCGATGCCGATGCTAATGAACCGGAGGCAGCTCCTGGCCGCCGTGGCTACATCCCCGCTCGGCAGAGCCGGCTTTTCAAAGGAAATATCCGTGGTCACTCCCTTCCAGATTCCTTTCGATGCAGCGATGGTGGAAAACCTGCAGCGCAGGCTCGATAACACGCGCTGGGCCGACGCTGTTACCGAGGATTGGTCGATGGGGACCGAGCGTCGTTTCCTTGAGCAATTCGTTCGCTATTGGCGAGATCATTATGATTGGGCCGCACGCGTCAAGCTCCTCAACAAACTTCCTCACTATCACGCGGCCATCGATGGGCATGGCATGCACTTCCTGCATTACCGTTCTGGCGTCCCGGAATCGATCCCGCTGCTGCTCATGAACGGCTGGCCATCGAGCTTCGCCGAATATCAGCGACTGGCGCCCCTGCTCACATCCGGCTCCCCGGCTTTCGACGTCGTGATCCCGACGATGCCGGGCTTTGGCTTCTCGGATCGCCCCACCAAGCCCTACGAGTTGGAGCCGGTCCATCTTTTCTCCAAATTGATGACCCTTCTTGGCTATGATCAATTTGTCGCAGCCGGGACCGATATCGGGTCAGGCACGGCCACCAGAATTGCGCTGCAGCACCCCGATCGTGTGCTCGCCGCTCACATTTCAGCCGTTGCGCCCAAACCCCGCGCTTCGGGCAATGAACCCCGAACCGCGGAGGAGTTGGCCTATGACGTGCGACTGGCGCGGTGGCAACGCGACGAGGGCGGCTACCAAGCTATCCAAAGCTCGCGTCCGCAGACCCTCGCGTTCGCGCTCGCAGATAGTCCGGTCGGACTCGCCTCATGGATACTCGAGAAATACCGCACATGGTCGGACTGCGATGGCGATGTCCTGTCGGTCTGGCCGCGCGAAACCCTGATCGACACCATTATGATCTACTGGATGACGAATACCATCGGGTCCTCGATCCGCTATTATTATGAGGCGGCAAGGCTTCGCCCGGCGCTAAAAGCCGAAGACTTCGTGCGCGCACCTACGGGCGTCGCGATGTGGCCGTGCGACCTTGCTCTCGCGCCGCGTGAACTCGCCGAGCGTCTGTACAACGTCCAGCGTTACACGGTTATGCCGAAGGGCGGTCACTTTCCCGCGTGGGAGGCACCCGAACTATACGCGGAGGAGCTGCGTCTTCTCTCGCGGCGCGCATGAGCCCACGGGCGGCGACCCCGTCGTGAAATTATCGATCACGGCTCGCAGCTGAGGCAGGTCGGGAGAAAAGCTGTGCCTGTTTCAACTCATGGAGGGTCGATCCGCTATGGCGCGGTCTATGCGGCGGTGTATCTCGGGACCGGCATCGCTACGCCCTACATGCCGACATGGTTTCGTTCGAACGGTCTCGACGGCATGCAGATTGGTGTCGTGCTGGCCCTGCCTATGCTGGGTCGCATCGTCACCGGTCCGCTGATCGCGTTGTGGGCCGATGGCTTTCGAGAGCGGCGGACGCCGATCCTCCTGCTTCTTCTTACAGCTGCCGCAGCGTTCACACTCCTCCTGCCCGCGTCCAGCGTTCCTGTCGTCGCCTTCCTCTGGTTCGTTGCCGCGACGTCTATCAGCGGCGTTTCGCCTCTCATCGATGTCGTCGTATTGCGACGCGCCGCTGGCGAGCGGTTTACCTACGCGGTTCCACGCGGCATCGGCTCGGCCGCCTATGTCGCCGGGAATGTCGGAGTTGGATTGTTGCTCGTCCCATATGGAGCGGCAATCGCTGTCATAGGTTCCGCGGCCGCGGCGCTACTCTCGGCTGTGGCAGTACGCCTGCTCCTCCCGGCCGACGCGGTGCATGAAGGTGACGCTCCCGGGTTGCGCGAACGCACGGCGGCGTTTCGGGCTTTATTTTCCGATCGACGCCTGATGTTGATAATCCTCGCCGCCGGACTCATTCAGGGCGCGAATGCCTTTTACTTTAGCTTCTCGACGCTGATCTCGCGCGCACAAGGGGTCGGTAGCGGAACGATCGGGTTGCTGTGGGGACTGGGGGTAGCGTGCGAGGTCGCGTTTCTCTGGTTTGGTGAACCATGGCGCCGAAAAATCGGACCGGAGCGAATGCTGATGGTGGCCGCGGCCGCGTCGATTGTGCGCTGGCTCCTCCTCGCGATGGCGCCACCGCTTTGGGCACTCTGGCTTTTGCAAGCCTTGCACGCTCTTACGCTTTCGGCGCCATTCATCGCGGCGCTGCAGCTCATCGATCGTATGACGCCGCGGGGGAGTGCCTCGGCTGCGCAGCAGGTGAACGCGGCTTTTTCTTCCGGGCTGGTCATGGGATGCGCGACACTCCTCGGCGGAGCCCTGTACGATGAGGTCGGATCGCTGGTCTATCTGCTCATGGCCCTGATGGCCGCTCTCGGACTTGCAGCGTGGACAGCACAGCGCCGCCTTAAGTCCGACCAACCGGCTGCGCTGGCGCTTGTCCGCACCCCCGGATGATGCAGGATGCGAGCATCTGGTTCACGTTCGCTCTTCTGCTTGTCGGAGCCATCAGAAGATTGACCCGCAAGCTTGCGAACTGATGTCGCTGAAGGCATAGCCTCCACCAGCGGCGTGGTGCGCACCTGCCGCATCTTGGCGGGAGAGTTTTCTTGCGCCACGGACACAAGCACATTTCGGCGGGACATCGTCCTCCCGGCAGCCTGTCCTCCGTCCTAGGAGGATGGCGACGAGTTCATCAAGACGCAGGACGGGAGGCCGTACCGATCGCGACACCGGTCTCTCCAACTGTCGGCAAATGCAAAGCTTGGGGCATGCGGCCAGAATTTCGCCCCGAGCCGGTTATCGATACAGCGGTTTCTTATCAGCCTAAATTCAAGCGGCCAGCAACTCGTCTGCGGGGCCGAAGAATTCATAGTGGATCCGGTCAGCCTCCACGCCGGCAAGCGAGAGCTCGCTGACGAAGGCGCGCAGGAAGGGCTTGGGACCGCAGAGATAGAAATCGGCGCGATCGAACGGCAGATTGCGCTGCAGCCAGTCGGTCGAGATGATCCCGGCATGGTCGAAAGTCTCGCCCGCGCGATCGACCGCCTGCGGTTCGTTGTAAAAGGTCGTCACTGCAATCCGGCCATGGCGGCGCGCTAGAGCGCGGATATGTTCGTCCATCGCGTGGGTCGCGCTGCTCAGCGTGCCATGGACGTAGAATGTCTCAAGGTCGGGATGGCGCTCGGCGATCGTCTCGATCATGCTGACCATAGGCGTGAGACCGACGCCGCCTGAAAGCAGGACGACGGGCCGCCGCGGATCGTCCGGCAGGAAGAAATCGCCGGCGGGCGGCGTGACCTCGAGCACGGCGCCGACCTGGACCGCGTCATGGAGGAAGCGCGAGCCGCCCTGACCATCGGCTTCGCGTTTTACCGAGATGCGATAATAATCCGCGTTGGGAGCACAACTGATGGAATAGTTGCGCTTCAGTTCGGGCTGACCGGGGACGGGAAGCCGCAAGGTCAGATATTGACCAGGCTTGTGCGGCACAACGAGACCCCGATCGATCGGGCATAGGATGAAGGAGGTGATGACGGCGCTTTCCTGGATCTTCTGCGCGACGCGAAAACGGCGCCAGCCATGCCATCCGCCAGGAGTCTGTTCGATGCCGCCGCGAATGCGCGCTTCGCGCGCCTGCAGGATGTTGGCGAGGAACCAATAGGCCTCGCCCCATGCTGCCAGGAGGTCGGGAGTCGCCGCCTCTCCCAGCACGTCGCCGATCGCACCGAGTAGTGCGGCTGCGACGTAGGGATAATGCTCGGGCAGAATATGATAGCCGATATGCTTCTGCGCGATCCTCTCGACCACCGGCGCGAGTGCCCCGAGATTCTCGATATTCTGCGCATAGCCGAGGATGGCGGCGGCAAGGGCGTGCACCTGCGCCCCGCCCTCACCCTGATTGGCTTGATTGAAGAGACCGCGGATATGGTCATCCTCGAAAAGCCGCTCATACATCCGCGCCGTGATGGCAGCCCCATGTTCCGAGAGCGCCGGGACGCTGGCTTTGACGAGCGCGATGGTTTCCGCACTTAACGGATTGGTCATTTCAATTTCCTTTGATGAAGGTCAGTCGGGAAGGATGGGGAGATGGTCGTAGAATTCGACCTGCATCCGCATCGATCCATGCGGTTCGACCCGATGCACTTGCTCCGGTTCAATCAGACCCGGACGGTCCGGGGTGAGAAGCAGCCCCTTCTCAGCTTTGCCCCCCACGAAATAATGCAGGGCTCCGTCGAGAACCCGGATCACGCCCCACACGCCTGCTTTGGTATTGTGCGCGGCGCGAAGCGCTTTGGGGAGTGTCACCTCATCGAAGACGGGCGTCACCTTGTACGGCCGATCGCTCATGACTCGCCGTCGACCAAATCTCTGCGATATGCGCGGGATGGCATGGGTGCAGCGTGCATTCAAAAAGCTCCTGTCATTTGTTCGAGGCCTCGGATTGGTGGGGAGGAAGCTTGAAAAAGAGCGCCAGCTTGAGGCTTTCGGCGATGCGCGCTGCCTTCGCCTGCAACGCACGGGCGTCAGCCGGCGGCATCATTTCCTCGGTCGCCTGCTCCCAGATGGCGAGCCATCGGTCGAACATCGCGGGAGTAATGCGATCGCGATGCCGCGCGTGAACCGCGACCGGATTGCCTTTGTAGCGCCCGGTTGTGAGCATGACCGACGACCAGAAATCGATGAGCTGGGCATGATGAGCGGGCCAGTCCGCCACGGCGTCGGTGAAGATCGGGCCAAGTATCGCGTCGGCGCAAATCCTTTCGTAAAATTGCGGAATCAACCGGTCCAGCGCGCTTTCCAAACCTGTCAAAACGGTCGTCACGAGTCGGCTCCATAAACATGCACTAGAAATGCATCTATCGCCGTTACCCAAAACATGCAATGATAATACATGTATTTTTAGCCGCTCCTGCATAGCGGCTGCAGGGAGGTCCCGTGCGTCTGACGCGCTATTCGGATTATGCGATGCGCGTGCTGCTATTCCTGGCGGTGCGACCTGACGATCTCTGCTCGATCGCCAGCATCGCTCGCGCGCACAGCATCTCGCAGAATCACTTGATGAAGGTCGTCAACGACTTGGTGAATGCCGGATATCTTTCGAGCGTTCGTGGCCGGTTCGGCGGCATTCGCCTTGCGCGGCCCGCGAGTGAAATTATTGTCGGGGAGGTGATCCGGCATACCGAGGACGGGTTCGATCTGGTCGATTGCGACAGCTGCATCATCGCCCCGGCTTGCGGACTGACCGGGGCGCTCAACAAGGCGCTGTCGGCGTTTCTGGAGGTCCTCGACGGCTATTCCCTGGCTGACCTCGTCGCGAGCCGCTCAGCGATGCTCGCACTTTTCGACCGGCGCGATGATCCGCTCGCTGCCAACGCCACCAGCGGCTTCGCCAACAAGGCTGGACCTTTGACAGTAGTACGTCCCTCTGCCGCTGATCGAGTCGGTCGATGAAAATCGACATACCGGAAGTCCTCGATGCTGCCGGCAGCAAACGCCGGCATATTTTCGTGGCAGCAGCGGCCGAGGCCTTTTTTGCCAATGGCTATGGCGAGACAACGATGTCGTCGATCGCGGCCGTCGTAGGCGGGTCCAAGACGACGCTTTGGAGCTATTTCCCTTCGAAGGAGGCGCTGTTCGCCGCAGTGGTGGATGATGTCATCGAGCGCCACGGGCAGGCGCTCTCGGTCGAGCTTCCGGAGGACGAGGATATTGTGCTGGTATTGAGGCGTTTCGGCAAAGTGTTGATGGCAACGCTCCTGTCCGAGCCCATCTTGAACCTGCACCGCCTCGTCATCGGGGAGGCCAGGCGCTTTCCTCACCTTGCCGAGCTTTTCTACGAGCGTGGACCGCGCCGCGGAATGGCGCGCCTCGCTATTTATCTGGCGCGAGCAATGGATAAGGGCGAACTGCGACGCGGCGAGCCGCTGGCTGCCGCACGGCAATTCGCGGCGCTCTGCCAAGCCGGCTCGTATCAGTTTGCGATCATGAATGTCTGTTCGCAACAACGCGATGTCCAGACAATCTCCGACATCGAACTGGCCGTCGAAACATTCTGCCGAGGCTGGGCCGTTGATCGCTGACGGCGACGAGAGGTTTGTTGGTAGAGATTGAACTTACCGCGGAGGCACGACTTACATCGGCGGCATTCGTGGATGTAGAGCGGGCCCGTATGGTCGTCGCGCTCCACGCTCGACCAGCGCCCTCCCCTCGCACAATGTCTGCGCTTTACATACCGTTCATCGCTCTTTCCACGCATTAATCAGCCGAGACTCCAACTCTCAATAACGGCCCGAATTCTCGGGGACGCGTCGGCCAGAGAACACTGTTGTGTAGCTGTCGTCACTCATCAGGAGAGTAAGTAGCGCCAGATTGAAGAACAGGGCTTCCCGCCCCACCTTGCGCTCTTCAAGCAATCCTATCGAGGCCAGAGTTTTGAGATATGTTGATGCAGCCTGGCGCTTGCCCAGTCCGTCATCGACCATATTGCCGATTGGGCAATCCGGCACCGAAAATCGACGATGACCTCAGGCTCTCGCCGTCCGATGGCAGATTTTCGGCGCCGCTCGATTTGCACGAATTGCCGATCGATGCAGACAAGGGTTTTTCAGAACGCTTGAAGATTTTTCTCGGGATAGGCCCTGACGAGAAAGTGCTGTTCTGTCGGCCAATCGGCAGCGATACCAATCCAAGTGTCGACAATGCGATCTGCGACTAAGTAGCTAAGTCTGGCCACGGCATGCGCTTTTGGGTGCAGTCAATCAAGTGGAACACCCAAGATTAGAGCAAGTTTGGCCGATTGCGGCCATCAGGATGGTCGTTGCGAGAAGCGGGGTGCGCGATCGAATTCCGCCTTACAGAGGGCACGTCGCAAAAAATAGACATAATACAAGGTCCGAAGGTCAATATGATAGTCTCGGATCCGGTCCTAATACGCTAACTGCGCGGCAACAGTTCGAAAGATGCGTCGGCGAGCGGAAGCATATTCGAGTGTCTCGGTCGGCGGAGAAGCCGAACGCTTCTCGAGCAAATCGCATCCCACGCGGCAGCGCGTTGATAATCTCCGGTTGCCCTGAACTTGGCCGCCTGCCGTGCCAAGTACATGGAGTCTGATTCGTCCCGCTTCATTATTTGTCCTTCGTTCTCACAACGGGGGGAGGCAGGAAGTTTCCTCGTGGATGCTGATCATACGTAAATCGACTGGAGGTTCTTATCCTGTGTTGCAAACGGTCCCAAAAAGGCTCCGCCGTGGTGGGGCGGAGCCTTTCCGGCCTCGTGCAGCGATGCAACGAGGCAATCTGCCAAATCGGGGTCGCTGTCCGCGGCAGATGATAATCACAATGTGATAGCAGGCCGGGAGTTCCAATTCTATCCGGATACAGTCCTGATTGCGCTGGCCCGTGATACGATGCGCGCGGCTGACAGTCCCGACGAACAAGAGCGCCAATGCCTCGCGGCAAATCGCTCGGCTCTGGTCTGCCAAGGTCCTTCGATCATGATGACTTCGCTCATCTCGGCGCCCGCTGTTTGGCTATGCCATGCTATCGCCAGGGGGACCAATCGGCTTCACAGCGACTTGTCATGTGCGCCGGAAACGCGCATCGTCGGCCAAAGGCGATATGATACGCCCCAACTATTTTCAAGGAGCGCTTATGGCGGATACCAACGGCGGCGCCCCGGCGGGATTGAATTCCGCCCGCTCGCATTCGCTGTTCGAGGCGCTTTCCGTCGTACCGCCGCCCCGACTTTTGGGGGCAAGCACCGCCGGCTTCGGGCGGGACGATGCCCCCGATCCGCACGCATGGCTTGCTGCGATCATCGACGGTTCCGGCGATGCGATCATCAGCAAGGATCTGCATGGCAGCATCCAAAGCTGGAACGAGGGAGCAACCCGACTTTTCGGCTACGCGCCCGAAGAGATTATCGGAAAATCCATCACGATTTTGATTCCGCAGGACCGATTGGACGAAGAACCGCGCATTCTCGCCGAGATTCAGCGCGGCCGGCGCATTCTGCCTTTCGAGACCCAGCGCTTGCGAAAGGATGGCGAGCTTGTCGACATTTCCCTGACCGTTTCACCGATCCACAATGCCCAGGGAAACATCGTCGGCGCCTCGAAAATCGCGCGCGACATCACCGAACGGCGGATGGCCCAGGAGCAACAACGGCTTCTGATGGGAGAAATGCGGCACCGGGTGAAAAACCTGTTCGCTCTCGCCAATGCGATCGTCACGATCAGTTCGCGATCGGCCGGAAGCCTGGATGATGTCGTTGAAATGATCCAGGCCCGGTTACAAGCACTGGCGCGCGCGCACGAGTTGACGATGACGGACCCAAGCGACGCAATGGAGGCGCCGCAAACCGATCTTCTGACGCTGATCGATGCCATTATCGCCCCCTATTCAGCCGACAATCGGATCACCGTCGACGGGCCCGAACTTCTTCTCGGCGGGCGATCCGTCACGCATATCGCACTGCTGCTGCACGAACTTGCGACAAATGCCGCAAAATACGGCTCGCTGTCCGTGCCCGAAGGCCGGCTTGCGGTTCGCGTCGAGAGCGGCGGCAGCGACATCCTTCTTCGCTGGGAGGAGAGCGGCGGCCCCCAGCCAACTGCCAGCGGGGGCGAAACCCGGCCGGAAGCCGAAGGGTTCGGCACGCGCCTCGAAAAAGGAATCGCAGCGACGCTCAAAGCGTCGGTCGACCGCGATTGGCGGCCGAACGGATTAATCGTGTCGATTGTTGTTCCACGCGCAGTGCTGAAAATCTGAGTCAGGCGTCGATCGTACGCCCCGCCCGCATAACCCGATAAACTTATCACATAGATTCGGCTGATCTCTCCGGGCGCTCAACCGCATCGCCGTCCCCCTGACCGGCCGCCCTTTGTTGGAGAGGTGCAAAAGCCGACGTTCGATGCCGACACGGTTTCAGTACTAGCCACTTCGTCAAAGACAAACACAGGGATCTGGCGGGACAACAAATAAGCGTTGGTTTTCAGCGGGAGCTGACGTTTGCTGTGTTGTGATAATTCGTCGCCGCGGCGTGGTGCCGGTCGATCAGCCGACGAAGCGCACCACACCGCCGTCCACCCGCAAAGCCGCGCCGCTCGTCGCCGATGCCTGTTCTGAACAAGCGTAGACGATCATGTTGGCGACCTCGTCGGTCGTCGCGAAGCGGCCGAGCAGGCTGGTCGGGCGCATCGCCGTGAGGAAGCCGCGTTCGGCCTCATCCTGCGTCATGCCTTGCGCCTCCGCCTGTTTCGCCATGAAGTCACCGAGGATCTCGGAGCGGGTCGGACCGGGCAGGACGGCGTTGACCGTCACGCCGGTGCCCGCCACGGCCTCCGCGAACCCGCGCGATACCGCGAGCTGCGCGGTCTTGGTCATGCCGTAGTCGAGCATCTCCTTGGGAATGTTGACTGCCGATTCGCTGCTGACGAACACGACGCGGCCCCAGCCCCGGCCTGCCATTCGGGGCAGATAGTGCCGCGTCGCGCGCACCCCGCTCATAACGTTGAGCTGAAACAGACCCAGCCAGTCCTCGTCGGGAATGGCGGCGATATCGTCGACGCCGTGATACTCGCGGATATGAGCGGTCCCGACGTTGTTGACGAGGATGTCAGCGTCAGGCGCCGCGGCGATCAGCGCCGCTACGCCTTCGGCCGTCGCCATGTCCGCGGCGACGCCAGTGATGTTGGCTTTGGGCACTGTCTGGCGAATCTGTCGCACGGCATCCTCGACGCGGGCGTCGGTGCGGCCATTGACGACGACAGCGGCGCCGGTGCGTGCCAGTCCTTCCGCTGTGGCGCGGCCGATGCCGGCGGTGGAACCGGTAACTATGGCCTTGCGGCCGGTCAGATCGATGATCATGCTGTTCTCTCTCGCTTACTGGTCGTCCAGTTTGACATGCCGGCGGCCGAAGATGAAGACAAAGGCGCCTTCCTCGATGAAGCGCTTTGCAGCAGCAGGCCGATGCCGGTAGCGCCGCCGGTGATGACGGCGGTCTTTCCATTCAATCTGGTCATATTGTGCAATCCTTGTTTCGCCGTCTCGGGTTTTGGCGGACGTGAGGTCCGCCGAGACCCCGAACATGGGGCGGCCAAAGTCAGGCGATGAGTACGAAATCCCGCACATCGGTGGTGCGGAAACAATCCAGCCGGACAGCTGAACGCGACGATATGGATGCATGCAACCGCTGAGTGTGTTAGACTTTTATGGCACCCCACTGCTTGGATCCGACCTTCGCACCTCTTTAACGAAGGCTATGAGGAGCCTGCTGAGACCGACCGGCTGCTCCTGTTGGATCCAGTGGCCGGCGCCATCGATCAGCTCGATGCCAGCCATCCTCGTCGTCGCCTTCGCCTTCATGAGATCGATCGCACCCGGAGCCGAATAGGTGGCCCAATCGCTCTTGCCGCCGATGAAGAGCGACGGGACATCGATCGTCTTGCCCGAAAACAGACGCAACTCAGCATTTAGGTGAGGATCGGCATGGACGCGATATGCCTGCAGTCCGCCTTGAAACCCGGTGCGGCCATACTCCTCCGTATACACTCCAAGCTCCGGCTCGGTGAGCCATTCGCGGCCCTGAACTTCGGCGGCGGAAGGCTCGAAGGGAGCGACGGTCTCGGCCATCGTCTTGCCGTGATCCATGATGTAGTAGGTGGGCATCTGTGCAAGTTCCATGGCGGTTCGCGCCTTCAATGGGTGCGGCTTGTTGCCCGACCAGTCTGCGCTCTTCACGTGAAAAAATGCACGAAGAAACTGGTGCAAGCCTTGAGAGGGGTGCCACATGTCGCCGTTCGCCTCTCGCGTGCTTAAATATTGCAGGTAATGCTTTCGGGGCGGATCGAGCGCCGCCAGCGCGGCTGCTAGTTTTTTGTATTCAGCGTTCGGCTGCATCAACGATGCTTCGCTTTCCGCGGTGTTGAACGGTAACGCCGGCGGACCGGGGAATGGTGCGCTCATCAGCACCACCGACGGAAAGACGTCAGGCCGAGCCAGCGCACAATAGGCTGCCACGGGTGAGCCGAAGTCGTGGCCAACGAGCATCGCCGTATGCCGATGCCCCAAGGCCGAAACCAGCCCGATGGCGTCGCGCGTCATAGTCAGAAGGCTGAAGGACTCCAGAGGGGCGTCATAGCCGTTCACCCAACCGGTGGTGCGGCCATAACCCCGCTGGTCGGGAGCCACGACATGGTATCCGGCGTCGGCCAGAATAGGGATCAGGTGCCGCCAGCCATATGCCAGATCCGGAAAGCCGTGCAAAAGCAGCGCGAGCGGCCGGCCGGGGCGTTCGTAACCGGCTTCGAGAATATGGACGTCGAGGCCGTTGACCCCATGGATCATGCGCGAGCGAACCCCCTTCGGAAGCGTTCCCCGGCCATATGACGATGTGGTCAAATCAATTCCTCCTCGGAGATTTGCGCGTCCCGGTCGAAGTGAAGCCACGAGCAGGCCGGCGGCGCCCGTTGCCAAGATGGCTCGTCGAGACGCTAAGGACTTGGTTGGGTCGAGGGGCATCGTCGGACTCCTTCTATGGCGATCACCATAGTATGTCGATCGCCATAGTCGCGTCAATCGAAATATGGTAAGGTGACGGCATGCCACGTAAGACTGATGCCCGCGCCCGCGCGATCGCCGCCGCCGAACGACTGTTTCGTATCCAAGGCTACACTGCGACCGGATTGACACAGATCCTCGCAGAAAGCGGCGCGCCCAAAGGTTCGTTCTACTTTCACTTTCCGCGCGGCAAGACGCAGCTCGCGGAAGAAGCAATCGACCGATATGTTGCGAGCAGAATGGCCGTATTGCGCAATATCTCGGCGGATACGACAGGGGATGCTCTTAGATTCGTTCAGCAGATTTGCGACACATTCGCCGCCGAGATGATCGCCTCTGATTTCCAATATGGATGTCTCATGCAAAATCTCGCAAACGAATTGCCTGCACTCGACGCGGAGCTGACCGAACGGGTGGCGCGCGGATTTGCCGATTCGACCGAGATCGTAGCGGAGCATTTCATGACGTGTGGTTTCGCCCCCGCACGCGCATCCTCTGCCGCAGCCGCATTAGTAGCCGCCCTCGAAGGCGCGCGAACGATCGCCCGCCTGGAACGCTCGCCGGCTGTATTCGAGGCGCTGGCGGAGATCAGTCTCCAGAGGTGGGCCGCCCCCGAAGGGCGACCCGGATTGGTGTGATGCCCTTCACCATAAGGTGCAACCGCCAAAGATGCTCGCTCTATAGACGCATATGTGATCCAGTCGCGAAACGGGTCGAAGCCGATTCCGGTCGAATTTGGCAACTCGACTCGTGTTCAGCCATTCCCTTCGCTTCGGCGCTTTCAAGATAGTCAGCCCACCACCGCATCATTGGCCGGCGATGCGCGAGATAGCGCGCTGAATTATAGACACCGCGCACGCCTTGCGGCTGGTGCGCGAGCTGCATTTCGATCCAGTCAGGCTCGAACAAGCCGCTTTCGTTGAGCACGGTGCTCGCAAGCGAACGGAAGCCATGGACAGTCGCCTTCCCGCGAAAGCCCATGCGGTACATGATATCGAGCATCCGGTTTTCGCTGATCACCAGCGTCTTCGCGATGGGAACGGGAAAAAGGTAGCGACCGAGCCGCATATTCCCCGCCGCGCGATAGACGTTGAGCTCGCGGATCTCATGAAAGAGACTGACTGCCTGCCGCGGCAACGGGACGAGATGCTCGGAACGCACCTTCATCCGCTCGGGCGAGAGCCGCCACAAGGGGTCGTCCCCGTCCAACCCCTCGAATTCGTCAAACTCCGCGAACCGGGTTTCCGATGTGCGCACCATCGTCATCATCGTCCAGCGCAGCGCGAGGTGGCTGAGGCGCTCGCCGGTGTCGGCGTTGAATTTCACGTAGAAGTCGGGGAGGTCCTTGGCGGCGATCTTGGACCGGTGCCGGACGGGCTTCTTCTTCGCCATCGCCGGACTGAGGTCGCGGCAGGGATCGCTGTCGCAGCGCCCGTCAGGGATCGCGTAGCGGAAGACCTCGCTGCAATAATTCTTGATCCGGTGCGCCATCTCGAGCGAGCCGCGCGCCTGGATCGTACGGAAGATATCGAGCATCTCGCGCGGAGTGATTTCGCCGATGTCGAGGTGACCGACCGCGGGAAAGACATCGCCTTCGAGGCGCCTCACGATATGCGAGGCATATTTCGGAACCCAGGAAAGCATCCGTGCGGCAAGCCATTCGCGGGCGACCTCTTCGAAGCTGTTCCCGATTTCAGCTGAAGCTGTGGCCGCTTCCATTTGCCGTTCCCGGGCCGGATCCAAGCCGAGCGCCAGTTGGTGCTTTGTCGTCTCGCGCCACGCTCGGGCCGCTACCAGCGAGACCTGCGGGAAGCGGCCGCCCGAGAGCAGCCTCTGTTTGCCCTGGTAGCGATAGGCGAGACGCCAAAGTTTCGATCCATTGGTTTCGACGAGTATGAAGAGGCCGCCGCCATCGGCTTTCTTATAGGGTTTCGCGGCAGGCTTCAGCGCTTTCAGCGCGACGTTGGTGAGCATGGTTTTTCGACTTCCCCGCGCACCGATCCCGGTTCGAATCCGGATGCGCGAAATTTGTTGGTAGGAACGATTTTCCTACCAACAAAGTGTCAAAAACGGCGCCGGGCTGCAAGGGGGGCACATCGGACGTCCTGGGACATCGATCATCTGTAACCCGCTGTTTTCCTTGGTTTTCGGGGAACGTCCTGGGTCCGTCTGGGACCCTCTGGGACGCCGGCCTGGCAGGGGCAGTAGGACTCGAACCTACGACCCTCGGTTTTGGAGACCGATGCTCTACCAACTGAGCTATACCCCTAGGCCGGAGTGCGCCACTAGCCGGATTGAGGAGACGGGGCAAGAGGGATGACGGGTTGCGCGGGCCGGCCGGGCTGATATGCGCAATTTCGCATGACCTCCGCCGCTTCCCCAGCCCCTTCCGCGGCAGCCCCGCAAAATTACCTCGGCGGAATTGCACTGCGGCTGCTCGCGATGGCCAGCCTGTCGCTGATGTTCGTGCTGGTAAAGCTGATCGCGGAATCGGGCATCCATATCCTCGAAAGCCTGTTCTGGCGGCAGGCGCTGGTGATCCCCATCGTTTTTGCCTGGGCGCTGTCGCACGGCGGCGCCCGTTCGCTGAAAACCCACCGGCTCGGCGCCCATGCGCGCCGGGCGATGATGGGCCTTGTTGGCATGGCGTGCAATTTCGGCGGCATGATCTTCCTGCCGATGGCCGAGGCAACGACGATCAACCTGTCGGTGCCGATCTTCGCGGTGATCTTTGCCGCGCTGTTGCTGCGCGAACCGACGGGGTGGCAGCGGTGGAGCGCGGTGATCGTCGGCTTCCTGGGGGTGCTCGCCGTGCTCAACCCCGCGGCCAATTTCACCGGCGGGTTCAGCGGCGAACATGGCATCGGAACGCTGATCGCGCTTTCGGGGGCGATCATGACCGCGCTCATCACCATTGCCGTCCGCGACCTTGGCCGCACCGAAAATGCGACGACGATCGTCTTCTGGTTCAGCCTGCTGTCGATGCTCCCGCTGGGAATCGCCCTGCCCTTCGTCATCACCCCGCACGACGATTATGAATGGCTTTTGCTACTCGGGCTCGGCTTTTCGGGCGCGGTGGTGCAGATGTCGCTTACAGGCGCGCTTCGGCTCGCCCCGGTGGCCGTCGTCATCCCGATGGATTATTCGGCGCTGCTCTGGTCGATCGCTTGCGGCTGGTGGTTCTTCGGCACCCTGCCCGCCGACACGACATGGATCGGCGCGCCATTGATCATCGCCAGCGGCCTCTTCATCGCCTGGCGCGAGCATCGCCTGCATATCGAGCGCACGAAGGACATCACGGCATGACAGATAGCGACCCCCGGCCGATCCTCTACCACTGCCCCGACGCCCGTTCGCTGCGCTGCCTGTGGGCGGTCGAAGAGGCGGGGATCGACGTCGACCTACGCGTCCTGCCCTTCCCGCCGCGCGCCTTTGCCCCCGAATATCGCGCGGTGAACCCGCTGATGACGGTGCCCGGCTGGGTCGAGGACGGGCGGCTGATGACCGAATCGGCCGCGATCTGCGAACGGATCGCCGAGGGCACCCCGCTTGAGGTGCGCCGCGACGAGGCCGATTATTGGGATGCCCGCAACTGGCTGCACCGCAGCGACGCGACGCTGACCTTCCCGCTCGCGATCATGATCCGCTACACGCGTGTCGAACCCGAGGAACGGCGGTTGCGCCAAGCAGTCGAGGATTACAAAGCCTTCTTCGGCGGCCGGGCGAGGAGCATCGAGGCGGCACTGGGTGACGGGCGCGAATGGCTCGTCGCGGGGCGGTTTACGATTGCCGATATCGTGATCGGCTATGCGGCGTTCCTCGCCTCGACGCTCGGCGCGAGCGATGCGATGGGCGATGCGACGCAGGCGTGGCTGGGGCGTTGTACGGCGCGCGACGGGTTCATACAGGCGCGCGAACGGCAGATATTACCCGTTACCTGACCACCGTTACGACGAGCCGCCCCAGCGCAGCGGCGAAACGGCGTGTGACAGACGCCGCATTCATCCTGCATCTCGCTTCGAGGGACGAGAATGTCCACCTCACGGCTTTGGAGAAACAGCGATGACCCGATATATTCTGCTTGCCACCGCCGCACTGCTGACCACGGCCACCGCGCACGCGGCCAATCAGTCGTCGAACACCAGTTCCAACAGTTCTTCGAACAATGGCGTCACGCGCGAACGGATCGTCGATCGCTATTGCGAGGATGGCTACTGCCAGCGCTACGAACGGCGCAGCGTCTATCGCGACGGCCGGCGCGGCTATCGCGGCGACGACAGGCGGCGTTCTCGCGACGACGACCGCCGTTGGTCGCGCGACGATGACGACGACGACTGAAACGCGAGGAAGCCGCCGCTAGACCGATTGTAGGCGCAGCGGCATGGCGGGGGGCGCCCCGGCGCCGAACGGCGATTGCCCCGACACCGGGCCGATCGCCGGATAGCCGAGCAGATAGCCTTGCGCCTCGTCGCAACCTTCGCGTTGCAAAACCTCCAGCTGCTGATCGGTCTCGATACCCTCGGCCAGCACCGGGATCGAAAGGCTCTTGCCGAGCGCCAGCACCGCGCGGACGATCGCGGTCGCTTCGGCCGAGGTTTCCAGTTCGGACGCAAAGATCCGGTCGATCTTGATCTTGTCGAACGGAAAGGCCCGCAACGTCTCCAGCGACGAATAGCCGGTGCCGAAATCGTCAAGCGCCACACCGACGCCCAGTGCCTTGATCTGGCGCAGCACATGGAGCGCGCGGTCGCGGTCCGCCATGATGGCGGTTTCGGTGAGCTCGATTTCGAGGCGGCGCGGCGGCAATCCGGTATCGAGCATCACCTGATGGAATAATTGCGGCAGGCCGGCATGGGCCAGCTGCATCGGCGACACGTTGACCGCGACCTTGGTTTGATGATCCCAGCCGACGGCATCGGCGCATGCCCGGCGCAGCACCCATTCGCCAAGCAGCAGGATCAGCCCATTTTCCTCGGCGATCGCGACGAACACTTCGGGCAGAACATCGCCGCGCTTGGGATGGGACCAGCGCAACAGCGCCTCATATCCCGTCACTTCGCCGGTAACCACCGAAGCCTGCACCTGATAATGGACTTCCAGCTGATCGGTATCGATCGCGTGGCGCAGATCGTTCGCCAGTTCGCGCCGGTCGCGGACGGCGTCATCCTGTTCGGGATCATAATAGCAAGGACCAAAGGTGCGCAGGCTCTTGGCCCGGTACATGGCAAGGTCTGCGTTATTGGTAAGCGCTTCGGGCGTCGTCGCGCTTTCGGGATAGATTGCGACGCCGATGCTGGCGCTCAGATGCGCCTCGAAGGTGCCAAGGCGCAGCGGCGCTTTCAGGACCGCGTCGAGCCGCGCGACCAGCGTCGCAAGCTCGTCGCGTTCGCTATAGCGCCGCAGCGCGACAAACTCGTCGCCGCCCAGCCTGCCGACGAATCCCTGCTCGCCCACTTCCTGTCGCATCCGCCGCGCAAATGCGACAAGCACATCGTCGCCGGCCTTGTGACCATGGACGTCGTTGACTTCCTTGAAACGATCGAGGTCGAGCGCAATCACGGCCAGTTCGGTGCGGGTTGCGCGCGCGACCTCAAGCTGGCGGTCCAGTTCGCGCTGAAAGCTTATGCGGTTGGGCAGCCCGGTCAGCGCATCGTTCATCGCCATGTGATGCAGCTGCTCCATCGCATCCGACCGCGTCTGGCTGTCGATAAACGCAGCAGACAAGCCAGCGGCGATCACCACCAGCCCGACCAGCGAAGTTGCCAGGCCGAGCGCATAGAGCTCAGTCATGTCGAGCGGGGTCTCGCTGAGCGCGAGCGGAGTAATCCTGAGCGCTGTCATGGCGACGAAATGCAGGGTCGCGATGGCGACAACGAGCAATGTGGCGCCGATGACCCGGCGATGTTTGATCTTATGCCCTGCCCCCAATATGCCGAGCGCGGCGCCCGAGAATAGCGCAGCGCAGACAAGCGACGCGAACACGTAGGGCCAGCGCCATTCGATGATGCCGTCGACGCGATAAGCCGCCATGCCGCTGTAGTGCATGGCGGAAATTGCCGCGCCGACAATGATGCCGCCCAGAATGTGGAAAGCCACATGGCGCCGATAGAGCGCTACCGCAAATCCAAGGCAGGTGCCGACGATGGCGATGATCAACGATGCGATCGTCAGCACCGGATCGAGTGTGACGGGAACCCGCGCCTCATAGGCGAGCATCGCCACGAAGTGGGTGCACCAGATGGTCGCCCCCGCCCCGACCGCGGTCAGAAATACCCAGCCGACACGTTGCAGGCCCAAGGTCTGCTGCGCGCGTTCGAACATGTGAACGATGGCGAACGCCCCGCAGCAACAGATGAATACAGCGAGCAGCACCAGCCAGGGGTTATGCTCGACAGCAATGCACAGCGCGACGTTGATCATTGATGGCCCCAGATGCTCTTGCCCCCACGACATTGCGAGCATCTGAAACCACCTATTATCTTGCGCTTAAGGCTTGGTTAAATTGCCTGATCCCGGGGCAGGATGACGTCCCAAAGAGGCACAACACCCTCAGTTCACCATCCGCTCATAGCCCTCCCAATAGGGCGCGCGCAGGTCCTTGCGCAGGATCTTGCCGCTCGCGTTGCGCGGCAGCGCGTCGATCACGTCGATACTGCGCGGACATTTGAAGGCGGCGATGCGGTCGCGCGCCCAGGCGATGATGTCGGCTTCCTCGACCGTCATGCCCGGTTTGGCCACGCATACGGCCTTCACCGTCTCGCCCCATTTCTCGTCGGGAATGCCGAACACCGCCACTTCCTGCACCGCGGGATGGCCGAAGATCGCGCTTTCGACCTCGGCCGGATAGACATTCTCGCCGCCGGTGATGATCATGTCCTTCATCCGGTCGTGGATATAAAGATAGCCGTCCTCGTCGAGATAGCCCGCATCGCCGGTACGGATCCAGCCGTCGTCGGTCATCGTCCGCGCGGTCGCATCGGGCAGGTTCCAGTAACCGAGCATATTGTTCGACGAACGGGTCATGACCTCCCCCACCTCGCCCTGCGGCAGCGCGGCGCCCTCGGCATCGACGACGCGGATTTCGACCCCTGGCAGCGGCTTGCCCGCCGAACGCATCCGCGCGTTGCCCTCGGGATCATGATCCTCGGGCGGCAGCATCGAAATGGTGCCGGTGGTTTCGGTCATGCCATAGGCTTGGATGAACTGGGCGCCGAAGACCTTGATGCACTGGCGCAGCAGTTCGAGCGGGATCGGCGCGGCGCCATAGAGGATATATTTGAGCCGGCTGTAATCGACGCTGGCGCAGCGCGGGTGCATGAGCAGCATCTGGAGCGCCGCGGGCACCATGAAGAAACGCGTCACGCCATGCTGCTCGACTGCGTCGAACACACCATCGGGGTTGAATTCGGCAAGGACGACGCCCGGGAGCCCCGCGGCAAGCGCCATGATGCCGAGCCCGGTACCGCCGATATGCGCGCAGGGCATCGCGACCAGCACCGCTTCGTCGTCCTCCCATTTGGTATAGGGCAGATCGAGGCTGCTCGAATGTTTGCGCAGCGCGAACAGATTGTGGTTCGAGAGCACCGCGCCCTTGGGATTGCCCGTCGTGCCCGAGGTATAGAGCTGGAGCACCGCGTCATTGGCGCCCGACGGCTCAAACGGCGTGCGCGTCGCCGCATCGATCACCGCGCATGCTTCGGCCGCGGTGACGATCGCCGGATCGTGCTGCAATTTTCCGGAAAGCTGGTCGGCCAGCGTTTCGAAACCCGGCCCGGCAAACACCATTTTCGCCTGCGTGTCGTTGACGACGAAGGCCCATTCGGCAGGCGACAAACGCCAGCCTATCGGCGCCATCACGATCCCCGCGCGCGCCGCGCCATAAAAGAGGGTGAAATAAAGGTCGCTGTTCTTGCCGATCCACGCGATGCGGTCGCCCTTCGTCAGCCCCGCCGCGAGCAAGGCCGAAGCCGCCCGCGCCGTATGGTCGTCGAGACTTGCATAGGTGTAAACGCGATCTTCCTCGCGCATCGCGACCCGGTCGGGACGCTCGGCCGCCCAGTGGGTCAGGAATTCGTCGAATGTGAAAAGCTCCGAAACATCGCGGCCCATCGGCTCTCTCTCCTCGAATCGCATCTATTTCGTGCAATTGCGGCGAGGCTAGCGGCTGCCGGCGCGACGTAAAGCGCCGATCGACGACCCTGTCAGGTCCGTCAGGTGCGGCGGAACAGCAGCATCAGATTGTTCGCCGGCATCGCGCGGCGTTCGGCAAAGGCCAATCCGGCACCGACGGCCGCCTCCTTGACCGCATCGGTGTCGCGCAGGCCCCACGCGGGATTGCGCGCGCGCAGGCTGGCGTCGAACGCGAGATTGCTGTCGGCCGTGGGCACATCGGGTTCGATATAGGGGCCATAAAGGATCAGCGGCGCGCCGGGGGCGAGCAACCGCGCCGCGCCCGCGAACAGGCCCAGCGCCGCCTCCCACGGGCTGATATGGACCATGTTGATGCAGAGGATCGCGTCGACGCGCTCAACCGGCCATTCGCCTGCCGCGTCGAGCGCGCGCGGCGGGGCGATATTGGGCAACCCGGCTTCGGCGCGATATGCTGCGACCGAGGTCAGGCCGGCGGGGTCGGGATCGCTGGGCAGCCAGTGAAGCTGCGGAAAGGCGGCGGCAAAGTGGACGACATGCTCACCCGATCCGCTCGCGACCTCCAGCACCGCTCCGGAACCGGGCAGCCAGTCGGCAAGAACCGCGGCGATCGCGTCGCGATTGCGCAGCGTCGCTGGGGCGTGGCGCTTGGCGGCGGCGGCACCGTCGCCCGGCATCCACGGCTGCGGCATCACTTGCCCTTGGCCTGCGCCCGCGCACGGCGTTCGCGGACGATCAGCCAGGCGAGCAGGCCGACCGGCCCGACCATCAGCGTCAGGAACAGGAAGGGGACTTGCACGAAGCGGCCGAACCCTTTGTTGTCGGCGTCGCGCGCGATCCACAGGCCGACGAACAGGTCGAAGGCAAGATAATGCGTCCAGCCAAGCGTCGCCCCGCCCGGCGTATCGAACAGCTTCATCACCCCCGCGAGCGTCGTGAAATCGCCGCCACCGGGACCACCCGCATCGATGCTGCCGGTCAGGAAACCGATAATCATGATTGTGTAGGCGAGGCAGAGCAGCGCTACGCCCGCATAAAGGATGAACGCAAGGATTTTAGGATTCCGCGGCAGGAAGGCGAGCGCGATCCACCCTGCGAGCGCCCAGTAATTGGCCAGCAGAAACAAATTGTTCCAGCTCATGTCATCCCCTCCCCGATCGCATCAAATCAATCCGCCCAGCCCCAGCAGCGCCACCCCACCGACAAGCGCGATCACGCCGGCAACGACGATCAGCAGCGTCAGGCGTGCGGCCGAGGCGCGCCGCGATGCCCAGAAGGCGACGGCCATGCCGCAGCCGATGGCAAAGAGCGGCGCGTAAAGAAAGGCCCAGTCATAGCTGAACTCGCGCCGGACGCGGATCCATTCCCATTGCTCGACGACAAGACCGTACGCCGTGATGGCAAGGAGCCAGCCGATGATCAGCGTGACGGCAAAGGCCGCGCCGACCACCAAGCACCCCGGCCCGCGCGGGCGCGCGGCAGGCGTCTCGGGGCCGGGCGCCGGTTCGACCATCACCCCTCCCAGGCGAGCACGGGTTTGCGCGCCGCGAGCGTCTCGTCGAGCCGCGCACGCGGCGCGAAATGCGGCGCCGACTTGAGCGCCGGATCGCCGTTCTTCGCGCGAAGCGCGATGCTGCGCAGCGCCCCGATGAACTGGTCGAGCGCCGCCTTGCTCTCGGTCTCGGTCGGCTCGACGAGCATCGCGCCGTGGACAACGAGCGGAAAATAGACCGTCATCGGGTGATAGCCTTCGTCGATCAGCCCCTTGGCGATGTCGAGCGTCGAGAAGCCCTCGGCGAGGCCCTTGTCGCTGAACAGCGCTTCGTGCATGCACGGGCCCGACGCGGCGAAGGGCGCATCGAGCACGCCCTCCAGGCTGCGCAGCACATAGTTCGCGTTGAGCACCGCGTCCTCGGCGACCTGCTTCAGCCCGTCGGCGCCGTGGCTGAGGATATAGGTCAGCGCGCGGGTGAACATGCCCATCTGGCCGTGGAAAGCGGTCATGCGGCCAAAGGTCTGCGGATGATCCTCGCCCGCGTTTTCTTCCTCGATCAGACGGAAGCCGTCGGCCTGCTTGGTGACGAAGGGCAAGGGAGCGAAGGGCGCGAGCGCCGCCGACAACACAACCGGGCCCGAGCCGGGGCCGCCGCCGCCGTGCGGGGTCGAGAAGGTCTTGTGGAGGTTGATGTGCATCGCGTCGACGCCAAGATCGCCGGGGCGCACGCGGCCGACGATCGCGTTGAAATTGGCGCCGTCGCAATAGACATAACCACCCACCGCGTGGACCGCGTCCGAAATCGCCTTCATCTCGCGCTCGAACAGGCCGCAGGTGTTGGGATTGGTGATCATCACCCCGGCGACGTCGGGGCCGAGCCGCGCCTTGAGCGCCGCAAGGTTGACGCGGCCCGCCTCGGTTGCGGGAATATCCTCGACGGTGAAGCCCGCGAACGCCGCGGTCGCGGGGTTGGTGCCGTGCGCGCTTTCGGGGACAAGAATTACGCGGCGGTCCTCGCCGCGCGCCTCAAGCGCCGCCTTGATGCACAGGATGCCGCAAAGCTCGCCGTGCGCGCCCGCCTTGGGCGACATTGCGACGCTGTGCATGCCGGTCAGCGTGATGAGCCATTCGGCGAGCTCGTGGATCACCGCATAGGCGCCCTGCACCGTTTCCTGCGGCTGCAACGGGTGTGCGTCGGCGAAGCCGGGCATCCGCGCGACCTTTTCGTTGAGGCGCGGGTTGTGCTTCATCGTGCAACTGCCGAGCGGGAAGAGGCCGAGATCGATCGCGTAATTCTGGCGCGAGAGGCGCGTGTAGTGGCGCACCGTTTCGGATTCGCTGAGGCCCGGCAAGCCAATCGGCGCCGAGCGCGCGAGCGCGCCGAAGTCGCCGGCGGGCACCGCTTCGTCGAAATCGACACCCGTGGTTTCGGTCGAGCCGATCTCGAAGATCAGCGCCTCCTCGAGCATCAGCGCACGATTTCCGGTGAAAGTGGTGGTGTCATCGACGCCGCCCGCAACGTTCATTTCGGGGCGCCAGCCGGCGGGGTTGAGCGCGGTCATGCCAGCACCTCCTTCAGGGCAGCAGCGAAGGCGGAAATATCCGCTTCGGTGACGGTTTCGGTGACGGCGACAACGAGGCCGTTCGCAAGCCCCGCGTTGTCCGGATAAAGGCGGCCGAGCGAGACCCCGCCCAATATGTCGCGTTCGGCGAGCTTGTGAATTACCGGCCGCGCCTCGGTCGGCAGCAGCAAGGTGAATTCGTTGAAATAGCTATTGTTGAGCACCGAAACGCCGGGGATCTTCGCCAATTCGGCAGCCGCTGCCTTGGCGCGGGCATGGTTGATCGCCGCAAGCTGGCGCAGGCCAGCCTCTCCCAGCAAAGTCATATGAATACTGAAAGCCAGCGCACAAAGACCTGAATTGGTGCAAATATTGCTCGTCGCCTTTTCGCGGCGAATATGCTGTTCGCGCGTCGACAGGGTCAGAACGAAGCCGCGCTTGCCGTTGGCATCGACCGTTTCGCCGCACAGGCGCCCCGGCATCTGGCGGACATATTTGGTCTTGCAGGCGAAGAGGCCGACGTACGGCCCGCCAAACTGCAGCCCAACGCCGATCGATTGGCCCTCGCCCACCACGATGTCGGCGCCCATCTCGCCGGGCGCCTTGATCAGGCCCAGCGCCACCGGCTCGGTGACCACCGCGATCAGTAGCGCGCCCGCCGCCTGGCATGCCGCCGCCAGCGCGGCCATATCGTCGATGCGGCCGAGAATGTCGGGATACTGCACGACGACGCAGCTTGTATCCTTGTCGATCGCCGACGCGAGCGCCGCCCAGTCGGTCCCGGCTTCGAGGCTGGGATCGCCGTCAACGAGCAGGTCGCCGGTATATTTCGCCATCGTGCGTGCGACGCTGCGGTAATGCGGATGAAGCCCGGTCGAGAGCAGCGCCTTCGCGCGCTTGGTGATACGCCGCGCCATCACGATCGCTTCCCAGCATGCGGTCGAACCGTCGTACATCGACGCATTGGCGACGTCGGTGCCGAGCAGCCGCGCAACCTGCGACTGGAATTCGAACAGCATCTGCAGCGTGCCTTGCGCGATCTCGGGCTGGTACGGCGTGTAGGCGGTCAGAAATTCGCCACGCTGGATCAGATGATCGACACTCGCCGGCACATGATGGCGATAGGCGCCCGCGCCGAGGAAGAAAGGACCGTCGCCCGCGGCGCGATTCTGGCGTGACAGGGCTGCCATATGGCGTTCGACGGCCAGCTCGCTGGCGTGCATCGGCAGGCCGGCAATCGGGCCGTCGAGCTGTGCCTCGGCAGGCACGTCGACGAACAGATCGTCGATCGACGATGCACCGATCGTGGCGAGCATCGCGGCGCGATCATCGGACGTAAGGGGGAGATAACGCATGAACTACTCCGGAGAAGAATCTGGTTTTGCGGAAAAAAGCTGTGCGGTGTCGGCCAAGGCGCCGGCGAAGACCGCAGGGCCGGCGTGCGTCGTGCGGATCCAGGGCGCGAGCCAGATGCGGTAACCTGCGTCGCGGACGCGCTGGCAGAAGGCATAGTCGTCCGACAGCAGCGCCTGCGTTTCGGGATCGATCAGCGGACAGAAGAAAGCGGGTTCGAGATCACCGACGCCATGCGCCTGCCGCTCGGCCGGATCGGGGCGGAAAACAAGGTCGGGCATCGCGGTTCGCATGCCTTCGAGCACGTCGCGGCGGATCAGCATCATCGCGGTGCCGAGGCGCGTCAGCTCGACAAGGTCGGTCATCTTGAAGCTTTGGTCGGCGTGGAGGAAATGCAGCGCAAAATCGCCCGAGAAACGCGCGAGATCGGCCGGATTATCCTTCGCCAGCCCCATCTCGACCGCGCGCGCGACATTGCGCCAGTTGATCATCCGCCGCGGATAGGCACCGCCGAGGACCGCGCATTCGGGATGCGCCTCCATGACCTCGACCAGCGAAAAAACATCGCCGGGCGAGAAGTCGATGTCGGCATCGACGAACAACAGGTGGGTGCAGTCGCTCGCGAGGAACATGGCGGTGAGCATGTTGCGCGCGCGCGTGATCGACGGCTGGTAAAGGATGAATTCGAAACGCACCGGCATGCCGATCGCCTGCGCGCGCAGCGCCAGGTCGAGCGCCGCACGGACATAGGTGCCCTGCGCCCCTTCATAGATGGGCGTCGCCACCATCAGGCGGCAGTTGGCAAGGGCGGCGTCGACGGTCGTCACTTTATCTCCAAAACCCCTCCCCTTCAGGAGTGGCGGGTAAACTGTCCCCCGGACAGTTTAGATCATGCCGGGGGCATGATCGACCCTGCCACTGGGTTGGGGTGGGGTTTCGCGGCATACAGCTGGGCCGATGGTCCCACCCCGCTGCGACTAGCGAGCAAGCTCGCAAGTCTCGCTACCCCTCCCCTGAAGGAGAGGGGGAAATGGGTCAAAGCGCGTCGCAGAAAGCTTTATATGCCTTCGCATCCATCAGGCCTTCGAGCTGGCTTTTGTCGCCCAGCGTCATGCGGAAGAACCAGCCTTCGCCTTCGGGGTCCGAATTGACGAGCGCCGGATCTTCTTCGAGCTGCCCATTGCCCTCGGTCACAATGCCGTCGACGGGGGCATAGACGTCGCTCGCCGCCTTCACCGATTCGACCACCGCAGCGTCGCCGCCCTGGCTGAGTTCGGCGCCGGTATCGGGAACCTCGACGAAGACGATGTCGCCGAGCTGGCCCTGCGCGAAATCGGTGATGCCGACCGTCGCGACGTCGCCGTCGACATCGATCCACTCATGCTCTTCGGTGTAGTAACGCGGCATCAGTCAACCTCCTGCTTTTCTGACATAATTATGCGGAACAAAGGGCATCGCGGCGACGGTGCAATGCACCAGCTTGCCGCGCACCTCGGCGGCAATCGCGGTACCGGGCGCCGACAGGCCCGTCGGGACATAGCCCATCGCGATCGGCGCGCCGACGCTGGGGGCGAAACCGCCCGAGGTCACGACGCCGATCTCGTCCTCGCCGTCAAACAGCTTGGCGCCTTCGCGGACAGGCAACTTGCCGTCGACAAGCAGGCCCACGCGCTTGCGTGGCGGACCGTCCTCAAGATGGCCGAGGATGCGCGCCGCGCCGGGGAAATTCTCCTCCTCGCGGCGGCGCTTGCTGACGGCAAAGCCAAGGTCGGCTTCGGCGGGATCGATCGCGGGGGTCAGGTCGTGGCCGTAGAGCGGCAGGCCTGCCTCGAGCCGCAGCGAATCGCGCGCACCAAGGCCGATCGGCTTCACTTCGTCCATGGCGCAGAGCGCATCGGCAAAGGCGGTCAGCGCTTCGTTCGGCAGCGAAATCTCGAACCCGTCCTCGCCGGTATAGCCCGAGCGGCTGAGACCGATGGCGTGGCCCTGCCAAGTCGCCGCGGTCGCCTGCATGAAGACAAGGCCCACGGCTTCGGGCACCAGCCGCGCCAACGCGTCGACCGCCTTCGGCCCCTGCAGCGCGAGCAGGCCATAATCTTCATTATGGTTGAGCGTGATGTCGTCGGGGAGATTCTCGCGCAAATGGCCAATATCTTCCCACTTCACCGCGCCGTTGACGACGATGCCGAACTGGTCGCCTTCGTTGGTGATCATCAGGTCGTCGAGGATGCCGCCATCTTCGTCAAGCAGCAGCGAATAGCGCATCCGCCCGGGTTTCAGCGCCGAAATATCGCCGGGAACGAGCGTTTCGAGCGCTTCGGCGACCTTGTCGCCCGACAGAGCCAACTGCCCCATATGGCTGACGTCGAACAGGCCGGCGTTTTCGCGGACCCACAGATGTTCGGCCATGATGCCTTCATACTGGATCGGCATCCAATAGCCCGCGAACTCGACCATCCGGCCGCCGCGCGCGCGGTGCCAGGCGTCGAGCGGCAGCGTCGCGGTCTCGATGGCCGCTTCGTCGCCTGTAAATTCCGTGTCGGTCATGCCAGTCTCCCGCGGTTGCATAGCGTTTGCGCGGCCCATCGCCGCGCCTTGTCGCCATGCCCCCTCTGTCACGGGAACCTGAGAGTTTTCCTCCATCTATGATGGAGTTACCCCTTCGGTGGTTCCGGTGTTGGCCGGAACGCTTTCCAGAGTGTCCGTTCCAGCCTGCGCGGTCCTGCTGACCTGAGAGTTTCCGGGGCGGTTGCTCCTTCGGTGGTGAGGCGCCGGTTGCCCTGCCCTCACGCTCTCCCGCGC
>NZ_JAKFEM010000006.1:0-93153 GCF_036675685.1 Sphingopyxis sp. | reverse complement strand
TCCGACAGCAACGTCACATTCTGCAGGTTGGGCAGGAAGGTGCGCTTGGTCTTGTTGTTGGCGTGGCTCACATTGTGGCCAACCTGGCGGCCCTTGCCGGTCAGTTCGCAGATGCGCGACATGATGGTCTTCCTCGTTCAAAAATTTCGGGTCGGCGTCCGGGTGCTTCCCGACAAATCGGGGAACGCAGGACCGGAGTGAGCCGGGAAAGGCGCGCGCTTATCGGCTTGCCGAAGATTCGTCAAGCGATTAGCGGGAGGAAATGGCCCATTTCCCGCTGCCCGAACCGATGCGCCGCGCGCTCGACCTCGCCAAAATCGCGGCGGAGTGGGGCGAAGTGCCCGTCGGCGCGGTGATCGTCAAGGATGGGGCCGTCGTCTCCGAGGGTCACAACCGCCCCCGCGAATCGCACGACCCGACCGCGCACGCCGAAATCGTCGCGATTCGCGCCGCGGCGGCAAAGCTCGGAAATGAACGCCTCGACGGCTGCGACCTCTATGTCACGCTCGAACCCTGCGCGATGTGCGCCGGCGCGATCGCCCACGCCCGCATCGCGCGGCTCTATTATGGCGCCGACGATCCCAAGGGCGGTGCGATCGTCCACGGTCCGCGTATCTTCGCGCAGCCGACGATCCACCACCGCCCCGAAATCTATGACGGCATCGGCGCGGGCGAGGCGGCGGCGCTGCTCAGGGATTTTTTCGCCGCGCGGCGTTAGAAGGATCGCCCATCGACGCTGCGAACGGGCAGGTTTTCCCAGATTTCGGGTGCGAACATCCGGATATTGACCCCCATGCGATTGGGCGGCGTTCCCGGGAGCGGCGTCCAGTGGGTGCCGACCCCGCACGTCCGGCAATGCCAGCTCGCGATCATCCGGTCGCCCCAGATATAAGCATCGCACGCTTCGCCGCCGGTGATGCGGACGTCGGCGGGGTCGTAATAGCTGCCGAGGAAGCCGGTCGCCATGCACAGGCTGCAATTGCACTGCGGCACCTCGCGCGGCGGTGTCGGCACCGCGATCGACACCGCGCCGCAATGACAGCGCCCAATCACTCCCCCGGTCATGCCAAAATCTCCTCCACCCACGCCGGTACCAGCACGCTCGCCGGTCCGTACCGTGCTTCGTCGAACCAGTGCGACCCCTGACTCGGTTCCATATTGAGCTCCAACGTCCGCGCGCCGCTTGCGCGCGCCTCGCGCACGAACCCCGCGGCCGGATAGACCGCGCCCGAGGTGCCGATCGACACGAACAGGTCGGCGCGGTTCAGCGCATGATAAATCTCGTCCATCCGGTACGGCATTTCGCCGAACCAGACGATGTCGGGGCGAAGCATGCCCACCGTGGCGCACGCCGAGCAGGCTGGCCGGTCGAGCAGCGGCCCGGTCCATGCGATTCGCGCATCGCACGCGGTGCACCAGGCGCCCAGATGCTCGCCGTGCATATGGATCAGCCGCTTTGCCCCCGCGCGCTCGTGCAGGTCGTCGACATTCTGGGTGACGATCAGCAGTTCGCCCGGCCATGCCGCGTCGAGCCGCGCCAGCGCCTGATGCGCCGCGTTGGGTGCCTTGGTCTGGATTGCCTCGCGCCGCATGTCGTAAAAGCGCAGCACGAGGTCGGGATCGCGCGCGAAGGCTTCGGGGGTCGCGACATCCTCGACGCGGTGCTGTTCCCACAGGCCCCCGGCGTCGCGGAACGTGTCGATGCCGCTTTCGGCTGAAACGCCCGCGCCGGTCAGGATGACGATATTCTCGATCGGGCGCGCCATTCCTACTCCGTTTGTCCTGAGCTTGTCGAAGGACCGTTCTTCCTTCAAAGCGTCGGTTTAGCAAGGACAGCCCTTCCCCCGGACCAGATCCGGGGTCAGGGCAAATGGGGAATGGGGTCATGACCAGCATCGGCATTATCGGCAGCGAAGGGCGGATGGGCGTTGCGCTCGCCGCCGCGATATCCGAGGCGGGGCAGCGCGGCTGCGGCGTCGACAAGGGCGGCAATGTCGTGAAGCTCGCGACCGAGAGCGACGTGCTCGTCGATTTCTCCTCGCCCAAGGCGCTCGAGGCGACCCTCGACGCCTGTATCGCGGCCAAAACGCCGATCGTCATCGGCACGACCGGGCTCGAGGAACGCCATCATTATCTGATCGATCATGCCGCGGGCGAAATCGCCGTGCTCCAGACCGGCAACACCTCGCTGGGGGTGACCTTGCTTGCGCATCTGGTGCGCGAGGCGGCGGCGCGGCTCGACCCCGAATATGATATCGAGATCGTCGAAATGCACCACCGGATGAAGATCGACGCGCCGAGCGGCACCGCGCTGTTGCTCGGGCAAGCGGCGGCCGAGGGGCGCGGCATCGACCTTGCTACCTGTTCCGAACGCGGCCGCGACGGCGTCACCGGCGCGCGCGGCCATGGCAAGATCGGCTTCGCGAGCTTGCGCGGCGGCACCGTCGCGGGCGATCATGATGTGATCTTCGCGGGCCCCGAGGAAATGATCACGCTGTCGCACCGCGCCGAAAACCGCATGATCTTCGCACGCGGTGCGGTGCGCGCGGCGCTGTGGCTGACCGGCCAGAAGCCCGGGCGCTACACGATGCCGCAGGTGCTGGGGCTCTGACGATCGGCCGAACCGCCGCGGATGGATATACACCGCCGCCGCCAGTTAAATAACTGTAATCAAAGAAAAATATGCTTTTCTAATCGATTTCCATAGAAATATATTCTGTCGTTTCAGTCCAATCCAAGTAACGTGGAGGGGTGCATATCGGCAGCTTGGGTCGTTTCCAAAATTCGAACAATCGATTGGAGACTGACATGCCTGAACTTGCAAAAAATATTGTCGAACGTGTGGCGCTTCGCGACGTCAACCGGCTGCGATTCGACGCGATCGATCGCGGCGATGTCCTGCTGCCCTGGGCGCTGCGACCGTGCCGGATGAAAATCCTGATGGTCGTCGATGGATATGACGGCGGTTTCGTCAACATCACCTTCGGCCGGCTGTATTTCAGCCTGTCGGCGCTTTGCGACCTGCTCGAAAACAGCCCCGACTGGTGGATCAAGTTCGATCTGACCAAGGCGCATCGACAGAATGATCCGCTGGGCGCCGCCGACATGAATGGCTTCCGCTTTACCCAGGCCGGGTTCAACATCAACGACTATGACCAGATCTGGTTCTTTGGCGCGCGGCAGAATATCAACGACAGCCAGCGCCTGAACGATCAGGAACTGGAAATCATCGCGCGCTGGATGGACGAACGGCAGGGCGGGGTTTTTGCCGTGGGCGATCATTATGACCTCGGCGCTTCGCTGTGCGGCCGCATTCCGCGCGTCGCGACGATGCGCAAATGGTCGGTGGCGCAAAACCCGCCGCAGAACTTCGGGCTGAACCGCCACGATACGCTCGTTCGCGGGCATGACAATTTCTACACCTTCAACGACGAATCGGACGATATCCCGATGCGCACGCGGGTGCGGCGCTATCCGCTTTGGTCGTCGGCCATCTTCCAGCGGCGCTGGGCGCCGCATCCGGTGCTCTGCGGCAAGGACGGGGTCATCGACATTTTGCCCGACCATCCGCACGAGGGCGAGGTGATCGAGCCATCGAATACCACCGCGACCTTTGGATTCGGCTCATACACGGGCAAAGCCGAATATCCCGAAGTGAACGGGCACCGCGAAACCCCCGACATCGTCGCCTGGGCGCGGGTCCAGGGCGATCATACAGAGGGCCGGGGCGGCCAACCGGGCAACGATCGCAACAAGGGGCCGGCGACGGGCAAGGAGTTCGGGGCGATCGGCGCCTATGACGGCCATCAGGGCAATGTCGGACGGGTGATTGTCGATTCGACCTGGCATCATTGGATGGACGTCAATCTGATCGGGCGTCCGCGTTCGGGCGATCAGGTCGATCCGGTTCCCGACGACGATCCCAAGGCGTTCGGGTTCGAACATACCGATGTCGGCCGGGCGCATTATGCGCGGATCAAGGATTATTTCCTCAATGTCGCCAAATGGCTTGGCGCCCCCGCCAAGCAGAATTGCATGTTCATGCGCGCGACATGGGGTTTCGTCATCCGCTATCCGCTCGCCGAACTGGTCAGCCCGCGCCTGCCGATCTGGGAATTGGGCGGCTTTGCGCGCGACGCGATCGGCCGCCGCGCATCGCGCTGTACGCTCTATAGCTGGATCCTCCCGCATTTTCCGGTTTGGCGCGAATTTCTGCCGCTCGACATTCGCGCGATCGAAAAGCTGCCGCCCGAACTGGCGGTGCCGAACTGGGAGGCGTTCGAAACCTATGTCGTCGGCGGGATCACCAAACAGATGCTCGAACTCAGCTATGGTTTGGCCGAAAAGAGCGAAACGGTCGACGACAAACAGGTCGCCGATGCGATGGCCAAGGGCATGGCGGTCGGGGCAAAGGCCTTTTCGGCCGATCTCGAACGCTCGAAACGGCAGGGCGACGCGGTGACCGCGGCGGTGACCAAGGCGGCTTCGACGCGCTTCTCCGCCGACCGTTTCCTCTAACGACCGAACGGCGCTGCATGGGAAGGCCCCCGGCGTTCGCGTCGGGGGCCTTCTTGCGGCCACGGACCGTGGCCTTCTGCCTTCATCCCGGTTAAGCGATCTGGCATGCCCGCACGGCGGGAATCCGCGCGGCCGTTTCCGGGGCTGCCACAGGCAAGGACCATGACGGCCGATGAAAAAAGCCGACATCTTCGAATTTTACCGCCGGCTCGCCGAACTCAATCCCGATCCCGAGACCGAGCTCGAATATGGCAACACCTACCAGTTGCTCGTCGCGGTCGTGCTCTCGGCGCAGGCGACCGATGTCGGGGTGAACAAGGCGACGCGCAAATTATTCGCCGAGGTGAAGACCCCGCAGCAAATGGTCGATCTCGGCGAAGCGGGGCTGAAGCAGCACATCAAGACGATCGGGCTGTTCAACGCCAAGGCGAAGAATGTCATCGCCCTCAGCGAAATCCTCGTCCGCGATTTCGGCGGCGAGGTGCCGGGTGACCGCGACACGCTCGTCGAACTGCCCGGCGTCGGGCGGAAGACCGCCAATGTCGTGATGAACTGCGCGTTCGGGGCGGAGACCTTTGCCGTCGACACGCATATCTTCCGCGTCGGCAACCGCACGGGGCTCGCGCCGGGCAAGACGGTGCTCGCGGTCGAAAAGAGCCTCGAGAAGAATACACCCGGGCCGTTTCGTGTCGGCGCGCATCACTGGCTGATCCTCCACGGGCGCTATATCTGCAAGGCGCGCACGCCCGAATGCTGGCGCTGTCCTGTGAGCGATCTCTGCCGGTTCAAGCCGAAGACTCCCACGCCGAAAGCGAAGAAGGCGGCTGCTTAAAAAATCCGTTCGCCCTGTCCCGGACGTGATCCGGGATTGTCGAAGGGCCGTTCTTCCTTCAGCATGCGAGAAGAAGGGCAGGGCTTCGACAAGCTCAGCCCGAACGGATTGAAAAACATTCCAAAAGGGGTCGACGACATGCGTCTTGTTTCCATTTTCCTTGCTTCCGCCGCCTTGCTCGCCGCCGCGCCCGTCCATGCCAAACCCGCCGACACCGATACCGCGAAGAAGATATTGAAGGACAGCATCGCAATCCCGACGGTTGCGGGGCGCGGCAAGGTGCCCGAGCTCGCCGCTTATTATGCGAGCGTGCTCAAGGCGGCGGGCTATGCCGACAGCGACATCGTCATCACGCCCATCGGCGAAACCGCAACCTTCGCCGCGACGCTCGCCGGAACGGGCAAGGGCAAGCCGATCGTGCTGCTCGGCCATATGGACGTGGTCGAGGCCGACCCCAAGGACTGGACGCGCGATCCCTTCGTGCCGGTCGAGGAGGACGGCTATATTTTCGGCCGCGGGTCGGAGGACAACAAGTTCGACGTCTCGATGATGGTCGCGACGATGGCGCAGCTCAAGAAGGACGGGTTCAAGCCGAAGCGCTCGATCATCCTTCTGCTCTCGGGCGACGAAGAAACCTCGATGATGACGACGCGCGCGCTCGCAGCCAAATATAAGGGCGCCGAATTCGCTCTCAACGGCGACGGCGGCGGCGGGCTGATCGGCGAGGACGGCAAACCCAAATATTACGGGCTGCAGGCGGGCGAAAAGAGCTATGCCGACTTCACGCTCGAAGTCACCAACCCCGGCGGACACAGCTCGCGCCCCTCGGACACCAACGCCATCGTCCAGCTGTCGACCGCGCTCGCCAAGGTCGGCGCCTATCGCTTCACGCCGCAGCAGAATGAGTTGACGAAGATCGGCATGCCGATCGTTGCCGACCAGGTCGGCGGCGACATCGGCGCCGCGCTCAAGGCCTTTGCCGCCAACCCCGCCGACGCCAAGGCGATCGCGGCGATCCGCGCCGATCCCGAATATGTCGGCCAGATCGGCACGACCTGTGTGCCGACGCTGGTCAAGGGTGGCCATGCCGAAAACGCGCTGCCGCAGCGCGCCACCGCGAACATCAACTGCCGGATCTTCCCCGGCGTCCCGGTCGAAACGGTGCGCGCCGAACTCGAAAAAATCATCGCCGACCCCGCGGTGGTGGTAAAGACCGATCCCGATGCCAGCGCGAGCGACGCCTCGCCGCTCCGGCCCGACGTCATGGCGGCGGTGACGAAGGCGGTGCATGCGCGCGCGCCGGGCCTGCCGATCATCCCGTCGATGAGCGCCGGCGCAACCGACAGCTACCATTTCCGCATCGCCGGTGTACCGAGCTATGGCGTCGCGGGCCTGTTCAGCAAGGCGAGCGACAGCTTTGCGCATGGGCTCAACGAGCGCGCCCCGGTCGATGCGATCGCCCCGGCGCTGGCGCATTGGGACAGTTTGCTGAGGGATTTGTCGAAGTAAGGCTGAAATAAAGAACGTCGCCCCTGCGAAGGCGGGGGCCGCTGGCAACCTTGCACTACGTCGATAACGGCCCCCGCCTCCGCGGGGGCGACGGCTAAACCAGCGCGCCGACTGCCCGCTCGACCATCGCGACCGCCGCCTCGGCGCCGAAACTATCGGCGTCGAGCGACAGTTCGAGCCACAGCCCGTCGACCATCGCGGTCAGCATGATCGCCAGCCGCTCGGCGTCGGCCGCGCCGCACGCGACGAGCAGTTCGCCCAGCCGGGCGCGATAGCCTGCGTAACTTTCCGCGTGGATCGCCGCCATGCGCGCATCGCTGCGGGCCATTGCCCAGAAGGCGGTCCATGCGCCGAGAAGTTCGGGATCGGTCACCGGCGGACGGAAGCTGGCGGTCAGATAGGCCGACAGACGCGCGCGCGGGTCGGGCGCGGCATTCGCAACTGCGGCCGCGAAAATCGCGTCCATCCGGTCGCTCGTCGCTTCATAAGTTGCCGCGACCAGATCGTCGATCCCGCCGAAATAATGGCGCAGCAACCCCGGCGACACGCCCGCTTTCGCGCAGATGGCGCGAACATTCGTCCCCGCAAGGCCATGCTCGGCAAGGCACGCAGCAGTCGCCTCGATCAGGTCTGCCCGGCGGGCATCGGCGCTTTCGCGCGTAAAGGCTTGGCGAACGGGTTGCATGCTGTTATACGCTTGTACAATAAGGACGGGACAATGGCAACGCTGCGCGACACTTTCGACAACATCGACCCACTCGACGGCTGGTCGCTTCCCGCCTGGACCTATAGCGACCCCGATTTCTACGCTGCTGAAATGGAACATATCTTCCGTCCGAGTTGGCAGGTCGTCTGTCATGACAGCGATATTCCGAACGTCGGCGACTGGCACAGCATCGATTATTGCGGCGAGAGCGTGATTCTGGTGCGCGGCACCGACCGCAATGTGCGCGCCTTCACCAATGTGTGCCGCCACCGAGGTTCGCGCCTCGTCGACGGCGTGGTCGGCTGCGCGAAAAAGCTCGTCTGCCCCTATCATGCCTGGACCTACGAACTCGACGGCCGGCTGACCGGGGTGCCCGACAGCGCGAGCTATCCGACGCTCGACAAGGGCAAGGCGGGGCTGGTGTCTGTCGACCTCGAACAATGGCGCGGCTTCTGGTTCGTGCGGCTCGAGGATGACGGCGGCCCGTCGGTGGCGAGCATGATGGCGCCCTATGAAGCGCAGGTCGCGCCCTATCGTTTCGAGGAGCTCGGCGCGCTCGGCCGCGTCACGCTCCGCCCGCGCGATGTGAACTGGAAGAATGTCGGCGACAATTATTCGGACGGGCTCCACATCCCCGTCGCGCACCCCGGCCTCACGCGCCTGTTCGGCAAAAGCTATGGCGTCGAGGCCGAGGACAATGTCGACCGCATGTGGGGCGACCTGATCGACCGGCCATCGGTGAACTGGTCCGAACGCATGTACCAGCGGCTGCTGCCGCCGGTGCCGCACCTGCCCGCGGACAAGCAGCGCCACTGGCTCTATTTCAAGCTCTGGCCCAACGTCGCCTTCGACATCTATCCCGACCAGGTCGATTTCATGCAGTGGCTACCGACCGGGCCGACGACCTGCCTGATCCGCGAGATTTCATACGTGCTCCCCGATGAGCGCCGCGAGATGAAGGCCGCGCGCTATCTGAACTGGCGCATCAACCGGCAGGTCAATGCCGAGGACACGTTGCTGATCACGCGCGTCCAGCAGGGGATGCAGTCGAAGAGCTTCACCATGGGGCCGCTCAGCGACAAGGAGGTCTGCCTCAAGCATTTCTGTTCGCGGATGCGCGATCTGATTCCGGAGGCACGGCTGGAACAGGCGCCGCCGCCGGGGTGGAGCAGGTAAAGTCCCCCTCCCGTTTGCGGGAGGGGTTAGGGGAGGGCCTGTTTCCTCCCGGTCGATTGTCAGCGGGACAGGCCCCCCCGGCCCGTCCCGCAAGCGGGAGGGGAGAAGGATGAGCGATCCAGTCATCATCGTCGGCGGCGGCCCCGCCGGCATGGTCGCCGGCCTGCTGCTGGCGCGCGCCGGCGTGCCCGTCACCGTGCTCGAAAAGCATGCCGATTTCCTCCGCGATTTCCGCGGCGATACCGTGCATCCCTCGACGCTCGAGCTTTTCCACGAAATCGGGCTGCTCGACGAGCTGCTGAAAGAACCGCACGCCGCGATCGACACGATGACGCTCAACCTGCTCGGCGGGCAATATACGATCGCGACAATGAAGCATCTGCCCGTCGCGGCGCGCTTTGTCGCGATGATGCCGCAATGGGACTTGCTCGATTTTATCGCGGGGCAGGGCCGGAAATATCCGACCTTTGACCTCCGCATGTCGACCGAGGCGACCGGGCTCACCTATGACGCCGCGAACCGGGTTAGCGGCGTGACTCTCGCAAGCGGTGAGACTTTGCCCGCGCGGCTCGTGATCGCCGCTGACGGGCGCCGATCGGTGCTGCGCGATGCCGCCGAACTGCCGCTGGAGGATCTCGGCGCGCCGATGGACGTACTGTGGTTCCGCATCCCCGTTCCCGCGGGCGTCAACATGTCCGAAGTCGCGCTCGGCACGATCGACAAGGGCGGCATGGTCGTCGCGATCCCGCGCGGCGATTATTGGCAGTGCGCGCAGATCATCGAAAAGGGGGGCTTCGCGCCGATCGAAGCGCGCGGCATTGCGGCCTTTCGCGACCGGATCGTCGAGATCGCGCCCGGCCTTGCCGCCGGGATCGACGCGATCCAGAGCTTCGATGACGTCAAGCTGCTTTCGGTCGCGCTCGACCGGCTGACGCGCTGGTCGCGTCCCGGGCTGCTCGCGATTGGCGACGCGGCGCACGCGATGTCGCCGGTCGGCGGGGTCGGCATCAACCTCGCGGTGCAGGATGCCGTCGCCACCGCCAACATTCTCGCTGGGCCGCTCGCCGCCGGAGCCGACCCCGACCCGCTGCTCGGCAAGGTGCAGGAGCGCCGCTGGAAACCGACGACGCGGATGCAGGGGCTCCAGCGCTTCGCGCATCAGAATATCATCGAACCGATGCTGCGCGGCGAAATCACCCGCGTCCCGCTCGCGGTCCGATTGCTCAACCATATCCCGCTGCTTCGCCGTATCCCGGGCCGCATCCTCGGCCTCGGCTTCGGCCGCCAGCATGTCCAATCCCAGCTTGCGAAAGAGTTTCAATGACCAAAGCCTATGACGCCCTGATTATCGGCGCCGGCCACAACGGCCTTGTCTGCGCCTTCTATCTCGCCAAGGCGGGGCTGAAGGTGCGGATCGTCGAGGCGCGTGACGTCGTTGGCGGCGCCGCGGTGACCGAGGAATTTCACCCCGGTTTCCGAAATTCGGTCGCGAGCTACACCGTCAGCCTGCTCCAGCCCAAGGTGATCGCCGACATGAAGCTCGCCGATCATGGCTATCGCGTGATCGAGCGGCCGATCAGCAATTTCCTGCCGCAGGAGGATGGCGGTTATTTGAAGCTCGGCGGCGGGCTCGAACGCACGCAGGCCGAGTTCCGCAAATTCTCGAACCGCGATGCCGAGGTGCTGCCGCAATATTATGACGCGCTCGAAAATGTCGCCGAACTGCTCCGCGATCTTGCGCTACGCGTCCCGCCCAACGTCGGCGAAGGGCTGCGCACGCTGATCGACGGCGCGCGACAGGGGCGGCGCTTTGCGGGCCTCAGCCTCGAACAACAGCGCGACGTGCTCGACCTGTTCACCAAATCGGCGCGAACGATGCTCGACGCCTGGTTCGAGAGCGAGGCGGTCAAGGCCGCCTTCGGCTTCGACGCGGTCGTCGGCAATTATGCCAGCCCCGACACGCCCGGCAGCGCCTATGTCCTCCTGCATCACGTCTTCGGCGAGGTGAACGGCAAGAAGGGCGCGTGGGGCCACAGCGTCGGCGGCATGGGCAAGATCACCGAGATCATGGCGAAGGTGTGCCGCGACCTCGGGGTCGAGATCAGCCTCGAAAGCCCGGTCGAGAAGGTGCTCGTCGACGGCGGCAAGGCGGTCGGGGTCAAGCTCGTCGGCGGCGAGGAGATTGCCGCGGCGCGCGTCATCGCCAATGTCGGGCCGAAATTGCTCTACGAACGGATGATGGATGCCGCCGACCTCCCCGCCGATTTCCAGCGCCGGATCAAGGGTTTCAAGGCGGGGAGCGGAACTTTCCGCATGAATGTCGCGCTGTCGGAACTGCCGAAGTTCACTTGCCTCCCCGAACCGGGCGAGCATCACCAGTCGGGGATCATCCTCGCGCCGACGCTCGACTATATGGACCGCGCTTTCCTCGACGCGAAGCAGCATGGCTGGTCGAGGGCGCCGATCGTCGAGATGCTGATCCCCTCGACGGTCGACGACAGCCTTGCACCCCCGGGTTGTCACGTCGCGAGCCTCTTCTGCCAGCAATTTGCGCCCGAACTGCCCGATGGCAGGGATTGGGATGACGAGGAAGGCGCCGCCGCCGACTGCATCATCGACACGGTCGAGAAGCATGCGCCGGGATTCCGCGCCAGCATCATCGCCCAGACGCGTCTCTCGCCCAAAGGGCTCGAACGCAAGTTCGGCCTTGTCGGCGGCGACATCATGCACGGCAATATGAGCCTCGACCAGCTGTGGTCCGCGCGCCCCGTGCTCGGCAATGGCGGTTATCGCGGGCCGTTGAAAGGCCTCTATATGTGCGGGGCGGGCACGCATCCCGGCGGCGGGGTCACCGGCGCGCCGGGACATAATGCGGCCGAGGTCATCCTGCGCGACCGGGGCTTCTTTGCGCCGCGTTGGCGCTGAACCGCGTCCAGGCATAGAGCGGCAATCCCGCGACCATCAGGATCAGGCTTAGCGCGCTGACCCCGATCCCGGCGCCCCACAAAGTCCAGATGGCGTAGGCAAGCCCGAGCAGCGCCACCGGAACCGCGACGCGCAGCCGCAGCGCGGCGGCGGCGCAGGCGAGATAGAGCCACAGCGTCACCGAGGTCGACAGCACCGCCATGAAGGTGAACATTTCGCTGGTCGATTTGTTGTTGTTGAGGATGACGCAGGCGGTCGCGATCACGCTCGACAACAGCAGCGCGGCGATCGGCGTGCCATGGCTGTTCTCGCGCGCGAACCAGGCGGGCAGCAGCCCTTGCTGCGCAAGTCGCGCCGGCTGCTCGGCCTGGATGAGCGTCCAGCCATTGAGCGCGCCAAGCGCGCTGACCGCGGCGAAGGCTGCGATCCACACCGCCGGGCCGTGGCCCCAATAGGTTTCGACGAACAGCGAGAAGGGCGCTTCCGACGTCGCGACCTCGGCCGCGGGCAGCATCAGTGCGATTGCCGAGCAGACGATCAGATAAAGGATGCCCGTCGCGAGCGTGCCGATGATCGTCGCGCGCGGGATGGTGGTGGTCGGATTGTCGACCTTGTCGGCGGCGACGCTCGCCGATTCAAAACCAAGCAGCGCCCAGAGCGTCAGGATCGCCGATCCGCTGACCGCCGCCAGCGACAGGCCCTCGGTGGGGAAGGGTGTGACCGTGACCGGTTCGCCGCGGCCGAAGGCGATCGGAATCAGGATGACGACGGTCAGCAGCGGGATCAGCTTGATCAGCAGCGTCACGACCTGGAAGCGACCCGCCGCGCGTGCGCCGCGCCAGTTGATCGCGGTGACCAGCCAGATCAGCGCGATGGTCGAGATCGCCATATGCTCGCCGAGCGCGGGCACGAAGAGGCTGAGGAAGGAGACGCTCGCGACCGCCAGCGTGACGTTCGCGGTCCACACCGACACCCAATAGGCCCAGCCGATCATGAAGCTGGGGATGCTGCCGAAGGCGAGCTGGACGAAGCCGGTCGGCCCGCTTGCGTGCGGAAAGGCAACGGTGAGCCGCGCGATGACGAAGGCGAGCGCGAGCGCGCCGGCGATGGTGATCGCCCAGCCCGCAACGCCGTTCCAGCCGAAGGGCGCGAGACTCGCGGGGAGCAGGAACACCCCCGAGCCGATCATATTGCCCATGACGAGCGCGATGCCCATCGAAAGGCCGAGCTTGCCGCCCAGCCTTTCGCTGCCGCTCATGTCATCGGCGAGGTCAGAAATCCTTGCTCACCTTGACCCCGATCAGGCGCGGTCGGATGACATTGTCGTAGAAGACACCGCCGTTGGTGGTGCCGCCGCCGGCGTCGCCGCAGATCGCTTCGCCGCACTGGACCGCGCTGTTGATCACGCCGCGGCTGTTGAACAGGTTCGTCGCGAACAGTTCGGCATCCCAGCCCTCGCCCTTGACGCCAACGCTGAAATCGGCGGTCGTATAGGCCTTGAAGTTGCCGACGATGTCATTTTCGAACGGCCGAAGGTCGGACCGCCGCTTGCCGATGTGGTTGACCGCGAACTGGACATGACCGTCCACCCCGCCGATCGGGAATTCATAGCGCGCGACGGCATTGCCCTTGAACTTCGCGGTGACGGGCAGACGCGACCCCGACGGAGCAAGCAAGCTGTTGCCCGGCGTCGTGCAATCGAAATCGGGGGTCGCGACGGCGCAGAAGTCACGCCGGATCGTCGCGTCGTTGTAGCTGGCGCCCATGCCGAGCGAGAAGCCGCCCGAACGATAGCTGAGGTCGGCCTCGATCCCGCGGATGCGAGCAATGCCCGCGTTGCGGACTTCGCTGAGCCCGTTGGCCCCCAGGAAGGACAGCTGGATATTCTTCCAATCCTCCTGATAGACCGCACCGTTGAAGCGAACCGGGCCAAAACTGGTCTTCCACCCCAGTTCATAATTGTCGAGCGTGTCGGATCCATAGGGCGGCAGCGACCCGCGCCGGTTGATGCCGCCGGGCCGGAAACCGCGCGACCAGGTCGCATAGACCATGACATCGTCGGTAAATTTGTAGGTCAGGTTCAGCTTGTGGATGAAGTCGGTCTTCTTGGTCCGTTTGTCGAGGTTGGTGCACGGCGAACCGTCGACGATCGCCGGGCCCTGGCAGGCGTAGACCGGATTGCTGCTGTAACCGGGGTTGTTGTAGCCGAAAAAGCCGACAAGACTGTTGTCGAACTTGTACACCCGGGCGCCGCCGGTCAGCGTCAGCCTGTCGGTGATGTCGAAGCTGAGTTCGCCGAACGCCGCATAATCGCGGTCGACGCGCAGCTGCTTGGTCAGCCAGATGTCGTCGACAGTGCCTGGCACCTGCAGATCGTCGGACAGGTCGTCGATGATATAATTTTGTTCGATATTGTGCGACTGGCGCTGCCAGAACAGTCCGCCGATAAAGCGGATGCGCGCATCGGCGGGCGAGGCGACGCGGATTTCGCCGAAGCTGCGCCGATAGCGGTCGATGCCCTGGATATACTGGTTCGGGCTGATGAGATCGCCATCATTGTCATAGATATAGGCGCCCGAACCATAGAGCGCGTCATAGAAATAGGCATAGTCCGAATAGTCGCTGTCGGTCAGCGTCTTGCGGCGCAAATGCCCGCCGGTGACCGTCAGATCCCAGCTGCCGATCTTGCCTTCGATCGTCAGCGCGGCCTGGATCCATTTGTCGTCGCTGCGTTCGGGGTTGTATTGTACCGTTTGCAGGCTGCGCGTGACGGCTGCCGAGCGTTCCTGGGCGAAGCTGCCATTCGCTTTCTGGATCTGGCCCATCAGCGTCGGGCGGAGCGTCCAATTGTCGTCGAGTTCGATGCCGAGCGCGAGGCGCGCGCCATAGGTGTCGACGGTGTTATAATCCTTTTCGACCAGATCGTCGTTGGTCTGGGTAATGCCGCTCGAAGGATAGGTACGGCTGCCCGCGATATTGTCGATATACCCCGCGTCGTGGCGATACCAGCCGACGAGGCGCAACGCCGCGCGATCGCTGAGCGCCACGTTGACGAAGCCTTCGGCGACGCCGCCGATGCCGCCGCGCGACACGCTGTTGAGTTCGAGCCCCGCTGAACCATAAGTGCCGCTGGTGTCGGGCTTGTTGGTGATCAGCTTGATCGTGCCCGCCATCGAGCTCGCGCCGTAAAGCGTGCCCTGCGGTCCCGCGAGCGCCTCGACGCGCGCCAGGTCATAGGCGTGGATGTCGAGCGCGCCCTGGATCGTCGTGATCGGCATTTCGTCGAGATAGGTGCCGACCGTCGGCAGCGAGGTCGAATGGTTGGCGTTCTCGCCTGAGGCGACGCCGCGGAAATAGACCTGGCTGAACCCCGGCGCGAGCGTCTGGATCGTCACCGACGGCAGGAATTTGACGACGTCCTGGAATTCCTTGACCTGCAGTTCGCTGAGCCGCTCGGTCCCGATCGCGGTGATCGCCAGCGGCACATCCTGCAGATTTTCCTCGCGCTTCGACGCGGTGACGACGATGTCGCGATCGTCGTCGGTGTTGGTCTGCTGCGCGAGCGCCGTCCCCGACGTGCACAGGATCGTACTGCCCAGCAGCATCGCGCCGCCCTTTGCCAGTACCATGGTCAACTTGCGCATCAGATCCCCCTCAAATGACAGCTATGTGACGCGAGAATGACGCAGCGTAGCGCAAGCGCAAGTCTTGTTGTCGGCGCGGGAGGGCGGTTGATCGAAAATGTCGAACGCTGTTGCCCAAAGGCAACGAATTTGCGCCGGCGCTTTAATCGAAATCGGCAGGAACGCCCGGATAGGCCTCCAGCACCGGGCCGAGCGCATCGCGGAGCGGCCCAAGCCATGCGCCATACGGCTGCCACTGCCCGACGCCGTCGCGATTGATCGGCCGGCGCACCTGCTCGCTCGACGCGGTGCGCACCGCGCGCGCGTTGGTGTGGAACGCCAGACACGCCTGCTCGAACGGCTGGTCCAGAAAAGCGAGCATCGCACGCACCTCGGCTTCGGGATCGTCGAGCAAGGCCTCGTGGATCACGCGGTGAACGCGGCCCGGCTGCACCGTGTCGATATGCGCCATCAGGCGGACATAGTCGCGGTAATAGGCGCCGATGTCGGCAAGGCCATAGCTGAACGCCTGCCCCTTCGCATAATGCTGGCGAAAGTTGGAAAAGCAGCAATCGAGCGGATGCCGCCGTGCGTCGATGATCTTGGCACCCGGCAGAATCAGGCGGATGAAGGCGGTGTAGAGCCAGTTGTTCGGCAGCTTGTCGATATAGAAGGGCTTGGCGGTCTTGCGCTGCACCGCGGTGCGCCGAAGGAAGGTTCTGCCCATCTCGGCAAGTTGTTCGGGCGGCGCTTCGGCCAGCGCTTCGATCCAGCGCCGCCCGTCGTCCTTCGTCTCGCGGCCGAGGCCGAGCGCGAGCGCGGGAATGTCGGGCAGCTCCATCGTCCCCTCGATCCCCGAGTGGCTGGCGAGGATCTGTTCGATCAGCGTCGATCCGGCGCGCGGCATGCCGAGGATGAAAATGGGATCGGGTGCCGGGTCGCCCGCGCCGGCGCGCGCTGCGAAGAAATCGGGGGTGCAGGCAGCGATGATCGCGTCGACCGTCGCGCTCGTCTCGGCGGCACGATAGCCGAGTTGGCCGGAGCGGATGCTATTGCCCGCGGCATAATGGCGAAAGGCGGGCTCATGCTCGCCCGCATCGTCATACGCCTTGCCGAGCGCGAAGTGCAGGTGCAGCCGGTCGTCGGCGTGCGCTTCGCCATGGGGTTCGGCGGCGACAAGCGCCGCTTCCATCGCCGTGCGGTCGCTGGCATCGAAGCGGATCGTCTTGAGGTTGGCGAGGCTCCACCAGATTTCGCCGAGCCCCGGATCGGCGGTGAGCGCGCGGCGATAGGCGGCGATGCTGTCGTCCTGCCGCCCGACCGTCTTCAGCATATGGCCATAGCTCATCCACAGCTTGGCATGATCGGGGAAGCGGCGGGCCAGCTCTTCATAAAGCGCGAGCGCTTCGTCATAACCGCCGATGCGGCCGAGCGCCGCGGCCTTGAGGTTCGCGTGCGCGGGATTGTCGGGATCGTCACCGAGCACCGCATCGAGCGTCTCGGCCGCCTCGGCGAAGCGGTTCTGCTTGTAAAAGACGGTCGCGAGATTGGCGCGCGCGGCGCCGAAACCCGGCGCGATCTGCAAGGCGCGCGACAGCAGTTTCTCGGCATCCTCATAACGGCCGATACGCCCCGCAACCTCGGCGAGCATGCGGATCGCCGCGACGTCGGTGGCATCCTCGCGAAGCCGCTGGCGCAACGCCGCTTCGGCGTCGGGCAGGCGGTCTTCGGCAAGCGCGAGCGCCGCCGCTATCATCCCTTTGTCGTGGATCGTCGCGCCGACGGCGGCGAGCGAGGCCGCTTGCGCCTCCGCTTCGCGGCCCATCGCGCGCAGGGCATGGGCGGCGAGCCGGTGCGCGGCGGCCGATGTCGGCACTGCCTCGATGATCGCTTGCGCCTGTGCCAGCGCCGCGCCCGGCTCTCCGTTCAGCAGGCGGCGGGCGTTGGCGAGCGCTTCATCATGGGTGACGGTGGTGGTCATTTGGCGAGAAAAAGGGCCGTGCCCTCCCCATTCGTCCGCCTTGAGGAGCCATTGAGCGCAGTCGAAATGGCGTCTCGAAGCCTGTCCTGAGCGCCTGCAAGGCAGTCGAAGGGGACGCTGGCGCGGCGCTTGATCCTTCGAGACGGGCCTTCGCCTCGGCTCAGTCCCTCCTCAGGACGAACGGAGGGAAAGTTCGCCATCTGTTCAGCTCTTCGCCGCCCGCGCCTTCGCAACGGCCTGCTTCAACCCGTCGTAGCCGATCTGGCCCTGGAACAGCTGGTTGCCGACGATCCATGTCGGGGTGGCATTGAGCTGTAACTGGGTCGCGATCGCGAGGTTGCTGTCGAGCTCGCGCTGGAACAGCGCCTCGTTCGCGGTCGCATCGGCGGTGCCGTCGGTGACCACGCCGACCTTGGCGGCGGCGGCGGCGATTGCCGCCTTGTCGAGCGAGCCCGCCGCAAACATCGCGTGGTGGAAGGCGTCATATTTGCCCTGCCGCGCCGCGGCGAGCGCCATCAGCGCGGCATCGCGGCTTTGCGGTGCGATGATCGGCAGTTCGCGGAACACAACCTTGACGCGCCGGTCCTCGCGGATCAGCCGGTCGACGTCGGGCACGCTCGCGCGGCAGAAACCGCAGGCATAATCGGTGAAGACGACCAGCGTGACGTCGCCGTCGGCATTGCCCGCCCACGCGCCGGCATAGGGTTTTTCGAGCGCGGGGCGGATCGCGTCGATCGCTTTGGCGATTTCGCCATTGCGCTGCGCTTCGAGCGCTTCGGGAATGATCTGCGGGTTCGCCTTGATGTAATCGGCAACGATCGTCTCGACTTCGCTCTTGCTCATCCCGCCGCCGAAGCGGCCGCCGAGCCAGAAGATCAGCGCGAGCAGGAGTATGCCGCCGAGGCCCATCGCCCATATGCGCGTGGACACGCCCTCCATCCCCATCCCCTTCACCTGCGGCAACCGCCCTGCCGACATGGCCTTGGTGCCCGCGGGCTTTTTCGCCGTCTGCTGGACGAGCGGCGAGCGGTCGTCGTCTTCTACTGCTGCTCTTGTCGCCGCCGGCTTGGCGGCCATCGGGATCGCTGCGTCACCCGCAAACAGCGGCAGGTCGGGCGCCGCCGGTTCGGTAGCCCGCGCGGCGGCTTCCTCGCGCGCGAGCAATTGTTCGAGGCCCGAGGGCGGCGGTGTCGGTTCCTCGCGCGGGCTGGGGCGCAGCTTGGTTGCGGCTTCGCCGATGCTGTCCCGGATGCTTCCCGTGCCGGCCTTGGCGATGTCGACCACGCCCGCCCTCGTCTTGTCGGCGACTTCGCCGAGCCCGCGCCCGGCTTCGCTCGACAGCTTCCGGGCCTTGTCGCCGAGCGCCATCTTGTCCCACGCTTCGCCGCTCGCCTTTGCCGCAGCGCGGCCTGCCTGCGCCGACCCGCGCCCGGCCGCGCGCGCGGCGCGCGCGGTCAACGCACCCGTCTTCGCTGCCAGTTCGCTCGCGCGGCGGGGAATCTCCATCGCCTCCACGCGTGCGGGAATGTCGGCGCGGTCACCGATGCGGATCGTCCATTCGGCAAAGGCGCTGCCGCCGTCGCGCAGCGCCTGCCACAGCCCGGCGGCGCCCGCCTTCAGCTGGCCCGATGTGACCACGGGTTTGCGTACAGGTTTTTCATCGGCCGAATAGCGCGAGAGGTCGATGCCGACGGGCGGCGTTTCGCGCGGTTTCGCCAGTCCTTCGTCGGGCGTCGCGGACGGCAGCGGGGCTGCGTCCGGCGTCGGCGCGGGATTGCGCAGCCATGGCTGGTAATAGTCGTCTTTTTTATCAGTCACTTGTTGCCCTTGCGCATCGATGTTGGCGATGCGTGCCCTAGTTCGTCAGCCCGAATCTAACGCCGTTTGCGCTCGCGTTCCACCTCGGCGCGAGCCACCAGCGAAATATCCTGTGCACGGATCCAGTCGGGCGACCCTTGGGTCAGGCCCTGCATCGCCATTTCGGCATTACGCAGCGCGAGCGCCGACTGTCCACCCTCCAGGCTGTAGCGTTCCGCCGAGGCGAGCGCGGCGCGCGCCTGATCGCCCTTGTTCGCATAGACGATGCCGAGCTGATACCAGGCGAAAGGGTTCTGGTTGTCGAGCGCGACCGCGGTTTTCAGCACCTCTTCGGCCTCGGCAAAATTGGCCGGATCCTCGGTCGCGATCAGTGCATGGCCGAGCGTCGCGCTGATCAGCGGCTGCGAGCGCGAGTTGATCACCGCCTTGCGGAGCGCCGGGATCGCTTCCTTGGGCCGCCCCGATTCGAGCAGCACCTGGCCTTCGAGTTCGAGGAAATAGGGATCGCTCGGATTGGTGGCGAGCAGGCCTTCGACCTCCGCCAGCGCTTTTTGCGGATAGGCGCTCTTGTGCCACGCATAGGCGCGCGCATAGCGCGCCGGAATGCTGGTGTTGCTTTCGGGGAATTTGCGCAGCGTGCGTTCGGGGTCGGTCATATAGCCCGACAGCTTGGCCTTGATGCGCTGGAACCGCTTTTCGATCGCGGGATCGGCGGGTTTGTTCCACGCCGGATCGATGACATAGACCTCGCGCAGTGTCTGGATACGATCGCCCGACATCGGGTGGGTGCGGCCATAGGCCTGATCGTCGTCCTGCTTCACCGCATAGCGGAATTCGAGATTCTGCAGTTTCTTGAAAAAGGCCAGGCTGCCGCGGCCGCTGATCCCCGCCTTCGACAGATATTGCGCGCCGGCGGCATCGGCGGTCGATTCCTGCACGCGCGTGAAAGCCAGAAACTTGCCAAGCGCGGCCTGCTGGCCGGCCATCATGATGCCCATTCCGGCTTCGCCGCCGCCCGCAGCAATCGCCGCGGCGCCGAGCAGCAGGCTGAGTAGCGAGATCCCCGTCGCCACCTTGGCGCCTTCGTTGACGCGGATCGCGTGGCCACCCATCACATGGCCGAGTTCGTGCGCGAGCACGCCCTGCACCTCTTCGGCGCTGTCGGCGGCCTCGATCAGCCCGCTGAACACATAGATGTCCTGGCTGCCGGCGACAAAGGCGTTGATGCTGCGATCGCCGAGCAGATGGACGCGCACCTGCCCCGGCTGGAGTCCCGCCGCGACGAGCAGCGGGTCCATCATGTCCTGGAACAGCGCCTCGGTCTCGGCGTCGCGCAGGATCGATTGCGCCATCGCGGGGCGCATCGCGATGGCGACCATCGCGAGCAATGTCAGCAGGATACGGAAAAGCGAACGCCAGGCGTCCGCCCGATAGGCAATCGACGGGGTCATCGCCGGGCTTCTTGCCCCGCGCGCCTGAACCTCAACTGAAGCCGGAAGGGCTTCGGCTGGGTCCGGGCGCGCGTGGGCAAGCGATCGGGTCAATTGCCGAACGTGCGCTGCCACCAGCCGCGACGCGGTTCGCCGTCGGGACCTACGCCGTCCTCGTCGCCATTGGCGGCGACCGGTTCGGCCTCGCGCGTCGTGGCGGCTTCGGGCGCTGCTTCGGCGGCGACGGCCTTTTTGGCGCGGCTCGCGCGCTTCTTGGGCGCCGGCTTGGCGGCCTCGGCTTCGGCTTCGGGTTCAGCCGCGGCTTCAACGACGGGCGCTGCTTCGACAGCTTCCACCACCGCTTCGGCGGCTTCGGCTTCGGCGGCAGCTTTGGTCTTGCGCGGCGCGCGCTTGCGCTTCGGCTTTTCCTCGGCAGCCTGGGCTTCCTCGGCGACCGGCTCGGCGGCTTCGGCCTCTACCGGTGCAACCGCTTCGGCTTCGGCGATTTCGCCATCGACGCTGTCGGCGGCATCGATCTTGGGCTTGCGGCCACGGCCACCGCGGCGGCGACGCGGCTTGGCTTCGGTTTCCCCGGCCTCCACGGCTTCGCTCTCGACTTCGGCCGGCGCGGCCGCGCCTTCGCCCTCGTCGGCCGCTTCGCCGTCGGCGCCCTGATCTTCGGCGCTTTCGGGGATTTCATTGCCTTCCTCGTCGCGGCGGCCGCGGCGGCCACGACGGCGGCGGCGGCGACGCTTGCGGCCTTCGCCGTCGGTGTCGCTATCGGCATCCTCGCGGGCGCGTTCGCGCGGACGCGCGGGACGATCTTCGGCGGCTTCCTCCGCGGCCTCTTCCTCTTCCTCGTCCTCGGGGAAGTCGTCGTCCTCGTCATCCTCGATCGGGGCGATCGGGGCAAAGCTGCGGCGTGCGATCGGCGGCGGGCCGCTAACCTCGACCGCCATGCGCGCGCCCTCGGTCTCGCCGTCGGGCAGGATTTCGACCGTGACGCCGTAGAGTTCCTCGATCTCGCGCAGTTCGCGGCGCTTTTCGTTGAGGAGGTAGAAGGTCGCTTCCTGGCTCGCGCGCAGGGTGATCTTGTTGCCCTTGCCGCGTGCCGCTTCTTCTTCGATCAGGCGCAACGCCGACAGGCCCGCCGACGAGGCGGTGCGGACAAGCCCGGTGCCTTCGCAATGCGGGCACGGACGCGTCGATGCCTCGAGCACGCCGGTGCGCAGGCGCTGGCGGCTCATCTCCATCAGGCCAAAGCCCGAGATGCGCCCGACCTGGATGCGCGCGCGGTCATTCTTCAGCGCATCCTTCATCGCGCGTTCGACCTTACGGACGTTCGAGCCATGATCCATGTCGATGAAGTCGATCACGACCAGCCCCGCCATGTCGCGCAGGCGCAGCTGGCGGGCGATTTCGTGCGCCGCCTCGAGGTTGGTGCTGAGCGCGGTCTGCTCGATATTATGTTCGCGCGTCGAGCGGCCCGAGTTGATGTCGATCGACACCAGCGCCTCGGTCGGGTTGATCACCAGATAACCGCCCGATTTCAGCTGGACGACGGGGTTGAGCATCCCCGCAAGCTGGTCTTCGACGCCGTAGCGCTGATAGAGCGAGACCGGGTCGGCATATTGCTTCACGCGCCGCGCGTGGCTCGGCATCAGCAGCTTCATGAACTGCTTCGCGGCCTTGTAGCCCTCGTCGCCCTCGACGAGCACTTCCTCGATGTCTTTATGATAAATATCGCGGATGGCGCGCTTCACCAGGTCGCTGTCCGAATGGACCAGCGCCGGTGCGCTCGATTCGAGCGTCTTTTGGCGAATTTCGTCCCACAGGCGGGCGAGATAGTCGAAGTCGCGCTTGATCTCGACCTTGGTGCGGCTCATCCCGGCGGTGCGGACGATGCAGCCCATCGTCGGCGGCAGCGCGAGCTCGTCGATCATCGCTTTCAGCTTGCGGCGATCGGCGCCGTTCGAAATCTTCCGGCTGATGCCGCCGCCGTGCATCGTGTTCGGCATCAGCACGCAATAGCGGCCGGCGAGCGACAGATAGGTGGTGAGCGCGGCGCCCTTGTTGCCGCGTTCTTCCTTGACGACCTGGACCAGCATCACCTGGCGGCGACGGATGACGTCCTGGATCTTGTAGCGGCGGCGCAGCGACATGCGGTTTTCGCCATCTTCGTCGTCGCCCCGGCGGCCACGTCCGCGGCCACCCTTGCGGTTGTTGTTGCCGCGTCCGCGCCCACGGCCCCGGCGGTCGCCGCGGCCATCCCCGGCTCCTTCTGAGCCTTCCTCGGAGCCTTCGCCGCCCTCTTCGCCATTCTCGGCGTCGCCCCTGTCGTCGCCGTCATCACGGTCGTCGCGATCATCACGGTCGTCGTCGCGATCGGCGCGGCTGTCGCCATTCTCGTCTTCGTCGTGATATTCGACGTCGGCGACATCGCCTTCGAGCTCGTCGAGGTCTTCCTCGGCGCGCATCGCGGCTTCGGCGGCGTGCTCGGCCTCTTCGCGGAGCAAGGCTTCGCGGTCTTCCTTCGGAATCTGGTAATAGTCGGGGTGGATTTCGCTAAAGGCGAGGAAACCGTGGCGGTTGCCGCCATATTCGACGAACGCCGCCTGCAGCGACGGTTCGACACGGGTTACCTTGGCCAGATAGATATTGCCCTTGAGCTGCTTATGCTCGGCGGACTCGAAATCAAACTCCTCGATGCGGTTTCCCTTGGTGACGGCGACCCGGGTTTCTTCCCGGTGCCGCGCGTCGATCAACATGCGCGTGGTCATTATAAACACTCCAAGCGCGCCTTGGCGCGCCATCAAAAAATCCCGCAAACCTCCCGAAAGGGCGGCCGCGGCGGATACGGGTGAAAAGAAAAAAGACGTTATTGCCGCGAGCGGCCTGCGTCCGGTCCTGGACGCGCATGCGGTCCTCATGTCCGGCGACAGCCGGGGCGAAAGCGCCCGCGTCGCGGAATGAAGAGGGCATGGCAAGCCTCATGCGGCATCAACCTGTTACGGGGTGAGCGGGCGGGCAGGGCGGGCGTCTGACGATCGCCCCGACTGTCCGGTCAACCGGGTGGACTGACGGCAGGTCGTCCTTCCCCGCATATCCGGCACCAAGGCGGCCATGTTCCGCGGATTTGCGGAGCAGGCCTTCCCCTCAAAAGGCCGGACGGCACCGGGAACGACACCGTCAGTGATGGCGTGCTAGCATCGGCATGCCCCGACGGCAACCACAACCACCGCACAAAGATAGGATGGCGCGGACGTGTTGCAATTATGCCGATGGCGCGGCTGATATTGAATCAGCCGTTAACCTTGCCGGTTGACGGCGGTTTGACGGGCGATGGCTAACGGATGGTTCACGACTTTCCGCCGCCGGAGGCCTCATGTTTTCGAATAAGCACTGGACCATCGTCAGGCCATGGCGGCATAGAAGCGCCATGGGGCTGTGCTTCGTCCTGATGGCCATGATCTGGAACCCCGCGGCGGCGCTGGCGGGCCAGATCGGCGCGATCGAAATCCGCGATTCCGAAATCACCCTGCGTTTCGACGATCTGGTTGCGGGCGCCTCGACCTTTCTGCTTGCAGGGCCCGACCGCATCGCGCTCGACATTGCGGGGGCGGAGACCGGGCGCTCGCCCCAAGCAGCCAATGCGCGCGCGGGGCTGGTGCGCGCCGTGCGCCAGGGCCAGCCGGGACCCGGCACCGCGCGCATCGTGCTCGACCTCGCGCAGCCGGCGGTGCTGGCGGGTGCGCGCTTCGCCGCCGACGGCCGCAGCCTGACCTTCCAGTTGCGTCCGGTCTCGGCGAACGAGTTCGAGCGTGCGTCGCGCGGACCGCGCACTTTATTGCAGCCGCCCGCGGGCTTCCGTGCCAAGCCGCCCGAAAAACGCTACAGCGTGACCGTCCCGATCGGCAAACCGAAGCCCGCGGTGCAGCTTCCGCGCATCGAAGGCCCCGACAACAGCCGTCTGCCGCTGGTGGTAATCGATGCCGGGCACGGCGGGCATGACCCCGGCGCGATTAGCCCGCACAGCGGCAAGCGCGAGAAGGACATCACCCTCGCGCTCGCCCGCGCGATCCGCGCCGATCTGCTCGCCTCGGGCCGCGTGCGCGTCGCGCTGACACGTGCCGACGACCGCTATCTGGTGCTCGAGGAACGCTTCGGCATCGCGCGGCGGCTGAAGGCCGACCTGTTCATTTCGGTCCACGCCGATGCGGCCGAAAATGAAAGCGCGAGCGGCGCGTCGGTCTACACGCTGTCCGAAGTCGCGTCCGACCGCGAGGCGGCGCGGCTCGCGGCGCGCGAGAACAAGGCGAATATCATCAACGGCGTCGACCTGGGGGCGCATAGCGGCGATGTGTCGTCGATCCTGCTCGACCTCACCCTGCGCGAAACGATGAATGTCGCGTCCGACTTTGCCCGGCTGCTTCAGCGCGAGGCCAGCGAGACGGTCAAGTTCCGCACCAATGCGCACCGCTTCGCGTCGTTCGTGGTGCTGAAGGCGCCCGATACGCCGTCGGTCCTGTTCGAAACCGGCTTCATCTCGAACAAGGAAGATAGCGAATTCCTCGCCTCGGCGGCGGGCCAGAAAAAGGTCGCGCGCGGGGTGCGCGACGCGGTGCAGATCCATTTCGCGCGGCGGGTCGCGGCGCGTTGACACCGTGCCTCCCTATCTTTCGCCGGAATGACGAAGTTTAAAAGTTAGTCTTGACTAACTTTTCTGGTGCGGACAGCGTACCGGGCTGGCTTCGGGAGATGGTCATGAGCTGGAGCAACTGGTCGGGCAGCGTCACCGCGGCCGCTTCGATCGCGCGCCCGCATAGCGAGGACGAGCTGGCGATGCTCGTTCGCAGCGCCCACAGGCTGCGCGCGACCGGTGCCGGGCACAGCTTCATGCCTTTGTGCGAATCGGACGAACTGATCCTCAGCCTCGAGGATATGGCAGGCGAAATCCGTATCGCCGCCGACCGCCGCACCGCACGCATCCCCGCCGGCTGGAGCATCCGCCGGCTGACCGCGGCGCTGTGGGAGGAGGGGCTGGCGCTCGCCAACCAGGGCGATGTGAACCCGCAGTCGCTTGCCGGCGCGATGGCGACGGGCACCCACGGCACCGGAAACGAGCTCGGCTCGCTGTCGACCTTTGCGCGCGGTTTCCGGCTGGTCGGCGCCGATGGCGAGGCGCATTGGTGCGATGTCGACACCAACGCCGACCTCTATCAGGCGCAGCGCCTGTCGCTTGGCCTGTTCGGCATCGCGACCGAGATCGACGTCGCGGTCGTCCCCGCCTTCCATCTCGCCGAACGGATCGAAAAGCGCCGCTGGGCCGAGGTGCGCGAGAGCTATGACGAACTGACCCGGCAGCACCGCCATGTCGAATTCTGGTTCTTTCCGCACAGCGACGATGTGATTCTGAAGACGCTCGACCTGTGCGATCCGTGCGACCCGCCTCCGACCACGACCGACATCGAGGAAGCGACCTTTCGCCGTATCCTCGGCATCTCGGCGCGCTTGCCGTTTCTCACGCCGCTTCTTCAGCGCCTGATGATGCGAAGCGGTATTTCAGGCCGTCGTCGCGGCCCGGCGCACAGCATCTTTCCGTCCGACCGCAATATACGGTTCGAGGAGATGGAATATGAAATGCCGCGCGGCGCCGGGCTCGAAACGCTGGACGAAATCGTCGGCTGGATCCGGCGCAGGCGCCTGCCCGTCACCTTTCCCTTCGAATATCGCGTCGTCGCGGGTGACGATATATGGATGAGCCCGATGAACGCCGGACCCGTCGCCGCCATTTCGATGCACCAATATGCGAAGATGCCGTGGCGCGCGCTGTTCGCCGACGCCGAGACGATCTTTCGCGCCCATGGCGGCCGGCCGCATTGGGCTAAGCGCCACAGGCTGAGCCGCGCCGACGTCGATGCGCTCTATCCGCTGGTCGGTCGCTATCGCGCCGTCCGCGCCGCCGCCGACCCGCAAGGCAAGTTCCTGAACCCGCATCTGGAGACATTGTTCGTATGACGACCGACCGTGATTTGCACGACCATCTGATCGGCCAGCAAGGCTCGCGCGCCGACCTCAACACCCCGGTGCTTGTCCTCGATGTCGAGGCGCTTGACCGCAATATTCAGCGGATGGCTGCGCTGACGGTCCATCACGGCGTCGCACTGCGTCCGCACGCCAAGACGCACAAGAGCGTCGATATTGCGCGGCGCCAGAAAAAGGCCGGGGCGGTGGGGGTCTGTTGCGCCAAGATCGGCGAGGCCGAGGTCCTTGCCGAAGGCGGGATCGCGGGCATCCTCATCACCTCGCCCGTTGCCGCACCCGCTGCGCTCGATCGCCTCGCGAAGCTTGCGATGCATGCCGAAGGGTTGATGGCGGTCGTCGATCATCCGGGCGTGACGGCGCGATTGCAGGCGGCGCTCGCGGCGGCGGAAGCGCGGCTCGATGTCATCATCGACATCGACCCCGGGATTGCGCGCACCGGTGTTGCATCGGCCGAAGCCGCGGTCGCCTTGGCGCAGGCCATCGCCGCCGCTCCCAACCTCCAATATCGCGGCGTGCAATTCTACTGCGGGTCGCAGCAGCATATCGAAAATTACGCCGAACGCCGCGCCGCGATCGTCGAGCGCACCGCCTATCTGCAGGAGGTGATCGCGGCGCTGACCGCCGCGGGCTTCGCGCCCGACATCGTCACCGGGTCGGGCACCGGCACCCACCGCATCGACCTCGAACTCAGCGTCTTCACCGAGCTGCAGGCGGGCAGCTATATCTTCATGGACAAGCAATATCTCGATTGCGACATCGCCGATGGCGGCGAGCCGCCGTTCGAGGTCGCGCTGGCGGTCGATTCGCGCGTCGTCAGCGCCAACCACAGCGGCCTCGTCACCATCGACGCCGGGTATAAATCGCTGTCGACCGATGGCGGCGTCGCGGTGGTCCAGCGCGGCGCGCCCGAAACGGCGTTCTTTGCTTTCATGGGCGACGAGCATGCGGCGCTGATCGCGCCCGACATCGGGATTGAGCTCGCTCCCGGCGATCCGGTCAGCCTGACGGTGCCGCACTGCGACCCGACGGTGAATCTCTATGATTCCTACCATGTCGTCGCGGGCGATACGCTGGTCGGTATCTGGCCGGTCAGCGCACGCGGTCGTGCGCGGTGACCGTCGCTGCGCCCCCTGCTGTCAGGCGCCCGCCGCAGCAGGACCGCGCGCGCCAGACCCGCGACCGGCTGCTCGACGTTGCCGGCGATTTGCTGGCCGAGGTCGGGCTCGAGCGGATTTCGACGAATATGATCGCCGCGCGCGCCGGGCTGACGCCCCCGGCGCTCTATCGCTATTTCGGCGACAAATATGCGGTCCTGGAGGCGTTGGGGCGGCGGCTGATGGCGCGTCAGAATGCAGTGCTCGAAAGCTGGATCGCCCGCCATGCGCCCACGGGGATCGCCGCCATGGCCGACCATATCGGCGATCTCCTGGCCGAAAACGCCGCGGTGACGCGCGCCGAGCCGGGGGCGGTGTGGATATTGCGTGCGCTCCACGCCTCGCCGCGGCTCGTCCATATCCGGCTCGAATCGCATCGGCACGTGACCGACCGGCTTGCCGATGCTTGCGCGCCGCATCTCTCTGCGATCGATCGCGCCGCGCTGTGGTCGCGGCTGCGGCTGGCGGTCGAGCTTGGTTTCGCCGCCGACGAAATGCTCTACGAGGAGGACCGTGTTTCGACCGATATAGTGCTTGCCGAAGTCGCCGCGATGCTGCGCGCGGCGCTGCTCGACCTGACGGGAAACGAGTAGTCGCGCGCCTCGCCGCAAGCACGCTTCCCTTTCGACGATACAGGCTTTAGAGGCGGGGACATATGGCCGCCGACAGTCCGCCCGATTTCCGCTTGCGCCTGCGCCGCGACAGCAATGCCGTCATCGCATGGTTTCGCGATATGTGGACGCGGCGCTGGTTCCGCTGGCTCGGCTATGTCGCGCTTGCCGGTGTCCTTTTTCTCGCGCTGGTCTGGGTTCTCTTCGCGCGCAACCTGCCTTCGGTCGACCAGCTGCGCGATTATGAACCGCCGCTGCCGACGATGGTGCGCGATGCCGAGGGCAAGCCCGTCCACAGCTATGCCCGCGAACGGCGCGTCCAGCTTGAATATAGCGAATATCCGCAATTGCTCGTCCGCGCCTATCTGGCGGCGGAGGACCGCACCTTCTTCAGCCATGGCGGCATCGACTATCCGGGCATCGTCAGCGCGATCATCACCAACCTCAGCAGCAGCGGCCGGCCGATCGGCGCCTCGACGATCACGCAGCAGGTGGCGAAGAATCTGCTGCTGACGGGCGAGGTCAGCTACCGCCGCAAGATTCGCGAGGCGATCCTCGCGATGCGGATCGAGGACGCGCTGACCAAGGAACAGATCCTCGAGCTGTACCTCAACGAGATCCCGCTCGGCCGCCGCAGCTTCGGTGTCCAGGCCGCGAGCCGCGCCTATTTCGACAAGGATGTCGACCAGCTCCAGCTCCATGAAATGGCGTTCCTCGCCATCCTGCCCAAGGCGCCCGAAACCTATGGCCGCGCGCGCAACGCCGACAAGGCGATCGCCCGGCGCAATTTCGTCCTCGACGAAATGTACCGCAACGACTGGATCACCGCGGCGCAGCGCGACGCGGCCAAGGCGATGCCGCTCGGGCTGACCGACAGCGGCAACCGTGCGATCGCGCAGGTCGGCGGCTATTATATGGAAGAAGTACGGCGCCAGTTGATCGCCGAATTCGGCGAGACCGCCGACAAGGGCCCGCACAGCGTCTATGCCGGCGGCCTGTGGGTGCGCACCGCCTATGACGGCAAGATGCAGGCAGCGGCGGCCAATTCGCTGCGCCGCGGGCTTCTCCGCTACGACGCGGGCAAGGGCTGGTCGGGGCCGATCGCGACGATCGAGGCCGACGACCAGTGGGCAAGCCGCCTCGCGTCGAGCTTCATCGGCATCGATTATGACGGCTGGCGGATCGCCGCGGTGATTTCCAAATCGGCGGGCGCGGCGCAGATCGGTTTTGCCGACGGCACGACGGGCACCCTGCCCGCGGGCGCCGCGACCCTGGGTTATCGCAAGACCGGCGGCAGCGCCTTTTCGGCGATGCGCCCGGGCGACCTGATCGCGGTGAAAGCGACCGGCGGCGGTTCTTACGCGCTCAAGAATATTCCCGAGGTGTCGGGCGGCTTCATGGCCGAAAGCCCGCATTCGGGGCGCATCTATGCGATGCAGGGCGGTTTCGACGTCCGCCTCTCGCCCTTCAACCGCGCGACGCAGGCCGAACGCCAGCCGGGCTCGACGATCAAGCCCTTCGTCTATGCGACCGCGCTCGACAATGGCATGACCCCCGCGACTTTGATCGTCGACGGGCCCTTCTGCGTCTATCAGGGTGCGCGCTTCGGCAACAAATGCTTCCGCAACTTCGGCGGCGCGGGCGGCAGCGGCGAGCACACGATGCGCTGGGGCCTCGAACAGTCACGCAATCTGATGACGGTCAAGACCGCGAGCCAGATCGGCATGGAACCGATCGTCGAGACGATTCAGACGATGGGCATCGGCAAGCATGAGCCCTATCTGTCGACCGCGCTCGGCGCCGGGTCGACGACGGTCGAAAAGATCACCAATGCCTTCGCAATGCTCGCCAACCACGGCCGCGAACTCAAGCCGCGGGTGATCGACTATGCGCAGGATCGTCGCGGCAAGGTGATCTTCCCGGCCAATTGGCGCGCCTGCGAAGGCTGCAACAAGAAGGACTGGGACGGCCGGCCGATGCCGCGCTTCGCCAAATCGGGCAAGCAGCTGATGGACCCGATGACCGCCTATCAGGTCGTCCATATGCTCGAGGGCGTCGTCCAGCGCGGCACCGCGGTGCGCCTGCGCGACCTCGGCGTGCCGCTGTTCGGCAAGACCGGCACGACCACCGGCCCGAACGACGTCTGGTTCGTCGGCGGGACGCCCGATGTCGTCGCGGGCGTCTATATCGGCTATGACCAGCCGCGAAACATGGGCGGCTATGCGCAGGGCGGCAGTCTGGCGGCGCCGATCTTCAAACAATTCTTCGACGAATCGCTCGCCGACAGCCAGCCGATCCCGTTCACCGCGCCCAAGGGCGTGCGCATGGTGCGGATCGACCGCCAGTCGGGCCGCCGCGTCTATGGCAGCTGGCCGGGGACCGACCCCAAGGCGTCGATCATCTGGGAGGCGTTCAAGCCCGAAAGCGAGCCGCGCCGGACGATCCGCGAAGAGGAAATCAAGCCGATCAAGACGCAGCGGCGGCAGGCCGCGCCGACGCAGAAGGGCAAGGCGGGACGCACCGACAGCGACTTCCTCGACGATCGCGGCGGCATCATCTGACGCATCGTTTCACAGATAACCGTTCGTCCTGAGGAGGGGCTGAGCCTGTCGAAGCCCCGTCTCGAAGGACCGAGCACAGCCTCAGGTCCTTCGAGATGCCATTTCGACAAGCTCAATGGCTCCCCAGGACAAACGGGCGAGGATGGACGAAATTCGAAGGCTTGCCTCGTCTGGATGCGGCCTTGTGGGACTGTGTTCGTCCAACTATGGCCGGACGCCATTAGATTCAGGAGCAAGGACATGCGCGCCGAAGCGCAGGATCATATCGACAAGATTGGCGCCGCGCTGGCGCTGCTGCGGCGTTTCCTCGACTGGGACCGCGCGGTGCGCCGGCTCGACGAACTCAATGCGAAGGTCGAGGACCCGACGCTGTGGAACGATCCCAGGGCGGCGCAGGAGGTCATGCGCGAACGCCGCCGCCTCGACGAGGCGATCAGCGCGACGCGCGCGATCGAGACCGAGCGCGACGACACCGCCGAACTGATCGAGCTCGCCGAGATGGAAGGCGACGAGGCGATGGTCGACGAGGCGGTGGCGAGCCTCGCCGCGCTCGCCGCGCGCGCCGAAGAGGACAAGATCAAGGCGCTGCTCGCGGGCGAAGCCGACGCCAATGACTGCTATATCGAAGTCCATGCCGGCGCCGGCGGCACCGAAAGCCAGGATTGGGCCGAGATGCTCCAGCGCATGTATAGCCGCTGGGCCGAAAAGCGCCGGATGAAGGTCGAATTGGTCGAATATCAGGCGGGTGAACAGGCGGGCATCAAGTCGGCGACGTTGCTCGTGAAGGGCGAAAATGCCTATGGCTATGCCAAGACCGAAAGCGGCGTCCATCGCCTCGTCCGCATCTCGCCCTACGACAGTTCGGCGCGGCGCCATACCAGCTTCTCCAGCGTCTGGGTCTATCCGGTGATCGACGACAATATCGACATCGAGATCAACGAAGGCGACCTCAAGATCGATACCTATCGCGCTTCGGGCGCGGGCGGGCAGCACGTCAACACGACCGATTCGGCGGTGCGCATCACGCATATTCCGACGGGCATCGTCGTCGCCAGCCAGAACGACCGGTCGCAGCACAAGAACCGCGCGACCGCGATGGGGATGCTGAAGGCACGGATGTACGAGGCCGAGCTGCAGCGGCGCGAGGCCGAGGCGTCGGGCGAATATCAGGCGAAGACCGAGATCGGTTGGGGCCACCAGATCCGCTCCTATGTCCTCCAGCCGTATCAGCTGGTGAAGGACCTCAGAACCGGGGTGACCTCGACCGCGCCCGGCGACGTGCTCGACGGCGCGCTCGATCCCTTCATGGCCGCCGCGCTGTCGCAGAAGGTGACCGGCGAAAAGGTCGACGTGGAAGACATCGACTGATGCGGCGCGCGGCCCTCCTTGCCGCGCTGGCGCTGTTGCCGCTGCTCGGCAGCTGCGACGATGCGCCGTGGGACGACGACAGCGACCGCGCCCCCACCGCGCGCGAATTCCCGCCCGCCGACCGGCCGGTCGCGCCGACCGTCTCGACCAAATGGTCGACCGAGGAAGCCCGCGACCGCGTCAACGAAGCCGACGACGTCATGGACTCGGCCGACGTCCGCCCCGGCATGACCGTCGCCGACATCGGCGCGGGCGACGGTTATTACACCGTGCGCCTCGCGCAGCGGGTCGGCGCGGGCGGCCGCGTCCTCGCGCAGGACATCATGCCCGAGGTGATCGAACGGCTCGCCGACCGTGTCGCGCGCGAACGGCTCGACAATGTCTCGCTGAAATTGGGCGCGGTCGACGATCCGCGCCTGCCCGCCGCCAGCTTCGACCGCGTGTTCATGGTCCATATGTATCACGAGATCGGCGAACCCTACGCCTTCCTGTGGCGGCTGCGTCCCGCGCTTCGCAAGGGCGGCCAGGTGATCGTCGTCGACGGCGACCGCCCGATCGCACAGCATGGCACGCCGTTTCGTTTGCTCGTCTGCGAGTTCGAGGCGGTGGGATACAAGCTCGTGTCCTATGACGACAAGCAGCACGCCGGCGGCTATCTCGCGCGCTTCGTGCCCGAGGGGACGCGCCCCGATTCCGAAGCGATCAAAGTGTGCGATAATCCGTGAATCCCCTCCCGCAGGCGGGAGGGGAACAGCTCAATAAACGACCAATCGGTCCTCGCCGCCGATGTTCGCCATGAAGCTGACCAGTCCCGCCGCTTTGACGTGCGGCACCAGTTCGGTCGCCGCGACGCCGATGAGCGCCATGCCCGACTGGCAGGCGAAAAGTTCGATTTCCATTGCGATCGCTTCCTCGACCATCGAGGCGAGGTCGGGTTGGCCCGCCGCCTGGCGCGCCGCGTCGCCCGCGAAGGACACCGGATCGCGCAGCAGCGCCACGGCTTCGCCCTGCAGGAAGAGACGCACCGGGCGTCCCAGCGCCGCGGCGGCCATCGCGGCTTCGAGCGCAGCGTACAGCCGCCGCCCTTCGGCGACCGCAACGACGATGTTCAGGCTCGGCATGTCGGGCATAGCGGATCCTGGGGCACACCGACCTCGCGCCAGCGGCGGTCCAGCATATCGACGATCGCGAGCCGCCCGGCAAGCGACGTGCCCCAGCCGGTGAGCGCGCGGACCGCCTCAAGCGCCGCCATCGTCCCGATCATCCCCGCGAGCGCCCCCATCACCCCGGTTTCGGCGCAATTGATCCCTTCTTGGGTAGGATCGCTGCCGACGAGGCAGGCATAGCACGCGCTGCCCTCACGCCAGCCTTCGTAAAGCGCGACCTGTCCCTCGAACGCGCCGATCGCCGCGCTGAGCAGCGGAATGTGCAGCGCGACCGCGGCGCGGTTGACGGCGAGCCGGGTTTCGAAATTGTCGCAGCCGTCGAGGATCAGGCTGGCGCCCGCGAGCAGCGCCTCCGCATTGCCGTCATCGATACGCTCGGCGACCGCGACCGCCTCGACATGCGGGTTGATCCGCCGCGCCGCGTTCGCCGCAACCTCGGCTTTCAGCGCGCCGATGTCGGCGTCGGTGAACAAGGGCTGGCGCTGGAGGTTCGAGAGTTCGACGACATCATGGTCGATGATCGTCAACCGGCCCACGCCCGCCGCTGCCAGATAGGTGATCGCGGGGCATCCGATCCCGCCTGCGCCGATCACCGCGACATGCGCGCGCTTCAGCTTTGCCTGCCCCGCGCCGCCGAACGCCGGCAGGATGATCTGGCGCGCATAACGGTCGAGTTCGGCGTCGCTGAGCACTATTCGCCCGGTCGCCGCAGCCGGATTCCCGACAGCGAGGCGAGGCCGGCGGCGTTCGCCGTTTCGTCGACAGGGTCGCTTTCGACCCCGGTCGATCCGAAGCCGCCTGCGCCGCGCTCGGTTTCGTCCAGCGTCGTCACTTCGGCGAACGTCGCGCGCTGAACCGGCGCGGGGACGAGCTGCGCGATGCGGTCGCCGCGCTTGATGTCGAAATTATCCTCGGACAGGTTGGCGAGGATCACCTTCACTTCGCCGCGATAGTCGCTGTCGATCGTCCCCGGCGTGTTGAGGCAGGTGATGCCATGCTTCAATGCGAGGCCCGAGCGCGGGCGCACCTGCACCTCATAGCCGGCGGGGATCGCCATCGCGAAGCCGGTGGCGACCGCGTGGCGCGCGCCGGGGCGCAGCGTCAGCGTCTCGGCCGCGACGACGTCCATTCCCGCCGCGCCCCCCGACGCATAGGCGGGCAGGGGCAGGCCGCCGCCGTTGGGCAGGCGCTGGATGGCGATTTCAATCGGATTCCCAATGTTATTCTGGGGGGACACGCGTATCGAGCTCATCGGCGATCTTTTCCATCAATTTGCGGGCCACGGCCTGCTTGGGCAGCCGGTCCCAGCTGTCTACCCCGGTTTTGCTAACGATATGTACCCGGTTGCTCTCGCCGCCCATCGGGTCGGCGGCGACGTCGTTGGCGACGATCCAGTCGCACCCCTTGCGTGCGAGCTTCGCCTGCGCGTGCGCGATGACGTCGTTGGTTTCGGCGGCAAAGCCGATCAGCAGCGCCGGGCGTTCGGGCGACTTCGCAAGGCCCGCGAGGATGTCGGGATTTTCGGCGAGCGCGAGCGGCGGAACCTGCCCGCTGCCGTCCTTCTTGATCTTCTGGCCCGCGGGGTCGGCGGCGCGCCAGTCGGCGACCGCGGCGACCATGATCGCGGCATCGACGGGCAGGCCCTCGGCAACCTCCGCCGCCATCTGGGTCGCGGTTTCGACATCGACACGAATCACGCCGGGCGGGGTCGGCAGCGGGACGGGGCCCGCGATCAGCAGCACCTCGGCGCCGGCTTCGGCGGCGGCGGCGGCGATCGCAAAGCCCTGCTTCCCGCTCGACCGGTTGGCGATGTAGCGCACCGGGTCGATCGGCTCGTGCGTCGGCCCCGCGGTGATCAGGATCCGGCGGCCATAGAGCGGGCGCCGGTTCGCGGGCGCGAAATCGGGCTGGTCGGCGAGCGTCGCCGGCGCGGTCAGCGCGACCGGCGCCGGGGCATTGGCCAGCGCCGTATCGATCGCCGCCTTGATCGCCGCGGGCTCGGGCAGGCGGCCGGGGCCATATTCGCCGCACGCCATCTCGCCCTCGTCGGGCTCCATCACCGTCACCCCGTCGCCGCGCAGCGTCGCGACATTGCGCCGTGTCGCGGCGTGGAGCCACATGCGGACGTTCATCGCGGGCGCGGCGAGCACGGGCTTGTCGGTCGCGAGCAGCAGGGTGGTTGCGAGATCGTCGGCGATTCCGGCGGCCATCTTGGCGAGCAGGTCGGCGGTCGCGGGGGCGACGACGACCAGGTCGGCCTCGCGGCTTAGCTGGATATGGCCCATCTCGACCTCGTCCTTGAGGTCGAAGAGGTTGGTATAGACCTTGTTTTCGCTGAGCGCTGCGAGCGTCAGCGGGGTCACGAACTGTTCGCCCGCGCGCGTGATGACGCAGCGCACGACATAGCCCGCTTTCCTGAGCAGGCGGACCAGTTCGATCGATTTATAGGCGGCGATACCGCCGCCGATGATGAGCAGGATGCGGGGCTTGGTCATCATCAAACCCCCGTCAGCAACACGTCGAGTGCGTTCAGTATGTCATAGCGCTGGTCCGCAAGCGAGCCGACCTTGCGACCCAGATCTTCGACGTCGACGGCCGATGCGAGTTGCGTCGCAAGAATATGCTGCTCGCCGTCGATGATGAACAGTGGGTGCAGGCGCGGAAGCGTTCTGGCGGTTTGCGCCGACAACAGAGGAACGACGAAACGCGTACCAAAATGGTCGAGCAGGTCGCTCTGGCAATCGAGCAGCAGCTCTTCGCCCAGCCGGCTTTCATGCACGTCGAATTGCGCCATCAGAATTGCCGGTACTTGGCAAGCGGAAGGCCGTTCTTGCGGGTATAGTCGTTCCAGCTTTCGATAGCAGCGCGATTTTCTTCCTTCCACGCTGCCTCGCGGGCCTTTTTGACCTCGGCGGCAAGCCCCGTCTGACAAGCCTCGCTGACGTTGATGCCCAACTGCTTGGCTTCTTCGACTAGCTCGGCGCTCAGCGACACATTGGTCGCCTTTTTGGGCCCTTCGAATCGTGCGGGACGGTTCATCGCCATTCTCCTTGCGCATAAGGTATGCGCATTTGCCGGTCGATTCAACCCAGCCAGTTGAGTGCTGCAGCCCCCACCGCCGCGCCAACCAATGCCGTCAACGCATAACGCCACCAGCGGCGCTTCTCGCCCTTGTCCCACATTAGCGGAATCTCGGGCAGCGGCGGCGCGGGCGGGGCGGCCCCCTTCTTGGGCAATTGCGCGTCGAGGCGGCGGATGATGTCGGGGATCAGCGCGAGCGTCTTGCCCTGCTCGCGGAGGCCGTCGGCGAGCGCCGCCTCGGGGCCGAGCTCGTCGCGGATCCATTCCTTCACGAAGGGGCCCGACACGTCCCACATGTTGATCTTGGGGTTGAGCATCGTCGCGACGCCCTCGACCATCACCATCGTCTTTTGCAGCAGCAGCAGGTGCGGCTGCGTCTGCATGTCAAAATCGCGCGTGATCGCGAACAGCCCGTCGAGCATCTGGCCGACCGACAATTCGCTCACCGGCTTGCCGCGCATCGGTTCGCCGACTGCGCGCAGCGCCGTCGCGAACTCTTCGACATTGTGATAATCGGGCACATATTGCGCCTCGAAATGAATCTCGGCGACGCGGCGGTAATTGCCCGTGGTCAGCCCATAGAGGATTTCGGCGAGCCAGTAGCGCGCCTGCCGGTTGATCCGCCCCATGATGCCAAAGTCCACGGCGGCGATCGTCCCGTCGGCTTTCACGAACAAATTGCCCTGGTGCATGTCGGCGTGGAAGAAACCCTCGGCGATCGCCTGGCGCAGGAAGGCGTTGACGAGGTTTGCCGAGAGCGCTTCCATGTCGTGCCCCGCCGCGACCAGCGCGTCGCGGTGCGAAATCTTGATGCCGTCAATCCAGTCGAGTGTCATCACGCGGCTTGCGGTGCGGTCCCAGTCGATCGCAGGGACCTGATAGGTCGGAACCCCGACCATCGCGTCGGCGAGTTCGGACGCCGACGCGGCCTCGCGGCGGAGGTCGAGTTCGCGCAGCGTCCAGCGGCGGAAATTGGCGATCACCTGACGCGGGCGCAGCCGCGTCGCTTCGCCGCCGAGCGCCTCGAGATGCGCGGCGGCCCATTCATAGGTGTCGATGTCGCGCGCGAACTGCTTGTCGATCCCGGGACGGCGGACCTTGACCGCGACCTGGCGCCCCTCGGTCGTCACCGCGCGGTGGACCTGTGCGATCGACGCCGACCCGACGGGCTCGGGGTCGAATTCGGCGTAGAGTGTCTCGAGCGGCGCTTCGAAGGTCGCCTCGATTTCCTGTTTGATGCGATCGAACGCCACGGGCTCGAGCGCGTCCTGCAGCATCAGCAGGTTGCGCGCCGCCTCTTCGCCGACAAGGTCGGGGCGCGTCGCGAGCGTCTGGCCGAGCTTGACCGCGGCGGGGCCGATCGCCTGGAAGGCGGCGGCATAGTCGGGGATTTTCGGCTGGATCGTGCCCAGCCGCGCGATCCGGCACAGTCGCTTGACGCCGGGCGGCGTTTCGGGCGCGGCTTCGATCCCGCGGAGCGCGCCGTGGCGCGCGAGGATGCGGCCCCATTTCAGCAGGCGGGCAATATGGATGACGGGCCGGGTCACGCTTGGTCCCCCTCCCGCTTGCGGGAGGGGCTAGGGGAGGGCATGTCGAGGTATTGGCCTAGCAAACAGGCCCTCCCCCGACCCCTCCCGCAAGCGGGAGGGGAGAAGAAAGGAGCAGCCATCACGCTTTCCACCCGCTGTGGATCGCCACCAGCCCGCCCATGATCGGCTCGACCTTCACCGCGCTGAATCCCGCCTCGCGGATCATTTTCGCAAACGCAGGCATCGGCGGAAAACGGCGGATCGATTCGATCAGGTAGCGATAGCTGTCCTCATCGTCGGCGATCAGCTTGCCGAGCTTGGGCACCAGATGATGCGAATAGGCGTCATAGGCCTGCGCGAAGCCCGGCCATTCGTTGGTCGAAAATTCGAGGCAGAAGAAGCGGCCGCCATAGCGCAACACGCGGTGCGCTTCGGCGAGCGCGGCGGGAATATCGGTGACGTTGCGGATGCCGAAGGCGATCGTATAGGCGTCGAAGAACTGGTCGGGGAAGCTGAGCTTCTCGGCATTCTGCTCGCTCCACACGAGGCTGTCGATGCCGCGTGTCGCCGCGCGTTCGACGCCGACGCCGAGCATGTCGGGGTTGATGTCGGCGACGGTGATGCTGGCACCCGAGGGCTCCATGCGAAACGCGATATCGCCGGTGCCGCCCGCCATGTCGAGGATCGTCTCGCCTTCGCGCGGCTTCACCCGGCGCACGAAACGGTCCTTCCACAATCGGTGCATGCCCCCCGACATCGCATCGTTCATGATGTCATATTTGCGCGCGACGCGGCTGAACACCTCGCCGACCATCGCGGTCTTTTCGGTCGCCGCGACCTGTTCGTAGCCAAAGCTGACGGTTTCGGGGGTGGCCATGGATGTGCGCCTTTGCGGGGAGAGCGATAGTCAGATGCGCCTTTAGCGGGGCCTTGTCGCGCAAGCAAATGGCGCGTAGCCCCCGCTCATCATGCCCGAGCTTCCCGAAGTTGAAACCACCGTCCGCGGTCTTGCGCCGCACCTCACGGGCCAGCGTCTCGTCCGCGTCTCGACGCTGCGCCCCGACCTGCGCCGGCCCTTTCCGGTCGATCTTGCGCAGCGGCTGACCGGTGCGATCGTCACCAGCCTGTCGCGCCGCGCCAAATATGGGATCATTACGACCGACCGCGACGATCACATGATCTTCCACCTCGGCATGTCGGGCAGCTGGCGGATCGGCGCGGGCGAACCCGGCAAGCATGACCATCTCTTGATCGACACCGCGGCGGGGCAGCGGCTGATGCTCCACGATCCGCGTCGCTTCGGGTCGGTCGACCTGATCGCGGGCGACCCGCTGACCGGCTTTCCCGCTTTCGTCACGCTCGGTCCCGAGCCCTTGTCGGACGCCTTCGACGCCGCCTATCTGGCGCGCGTGCTCGCCGGGCGGCGGGCGCCGATCAAGGCGATGCTGCTCGACCAGGCGATCGTCGCGGGGCTCGGCAATATCTATGTATGCGAGGCGCTCAACATGGCGCGAATCGCCCCGACGCGCGCGGCGGCCGATGTGTCGCGCGCCAAGCTTGCGGTGCTGGTGCCTGCGATCAAGGCGGTGCTCGAGGCCGCGATCGCCGCAGGCGGCTCGACGCTGCGCGATTACAGGCAGCCCGACGGTGAGCTCGGCTATTTCGCCAGGGACTGGCGCGTCTACGGGCACGAAGGCGATCCATGCGAATGCGGCGGGACGATCGCGCGGATCGTCCAGAGCGGGCGATCGACCTTCTATTGCCCTAAATGCCAGCGATGATGCGGCACATTCACCGCAAAAATGATTGACCGACGGAGGCAGTCTGGCTATGGGCGCACCCTTCGAGCAGGGTCCGGTCGTACCGGAACCGGCCGTATCCGGACATTGATTCGCCTGTTTGCGCGATTCGGCTGCTCCGGTGACGCTGCGCTCCGACTGACTTAGACCGTTTGGAAACCGAGGAATTTATGGCCAATACGCCGCAGGCAAAAAAGCGCATCCGCCGCAACCAGGCGCGCACCGTCGTGAACAAGAATCGCGTTTCGCGCATCCGCACGCTGGTGAAGAAGGTCGAGAACGCCGTCGCCGCCGGTGACAAGGACGCTGCAGCGACCGCGCTGAAGGCCGCCCAGCCCGAAATGGCGCGCGGCGTTGCCAAGGGTGTGCTCCACAAGAACACCGTGGCGCGCAAATATTCGCGCCTGACCAAAAGCGTGAACGCGATCGCCTGATTCGACGCGTCCCGAAAGGGAACAAAAAGGACCCGCTGGCTTCAGGCTCGCGGGTCCTTTTTTGTGCCCGCAATTGTTACCGGGCGATGGCAATAGTGTTGCACCGCGGTAAGTGACGGATTTACGGCGATTCGTTGATCTGTCGCTGGATTGTCATAAATAAGCTTTTGAAAAGCATAGATAAAAGACGGTTTTCGCGCGATTCCGGCACCCCCGGCGAGTCAAGATTTTTATTTCAGTATTTTTACATGGCTGCCCTTGATCGACTCGCCGCGCCCTGACTAGACAGGGGGGTCGTCGGCCTTCGCTGGCGGCCGCCACATCGACATGATTCGCACTTCTTCGGGCTGTGTACCCCGGAAAGGATGCTTGCGCCCGGCGCAGGCGACGGATCGGCGTGTGCAGCGGCCGCGCGCTGGTCTGGCGGAGGGGACCAAAGGGGGCGGCACGGCGTGACAGAGAGCGGGTATCGGCATGAGGATGGCGCAAGGAATGGAGCGATGAGCGGCGATGCCGCAACGCTCTGGCCGCGCGTCGCCGAAGGGCTGCGCCGCGACCTTGGCGCCCGCACCTTCGACCATTGGCTGCGGCCCGTGCGCTTTGCCGACTTTTGTGCGCTCTCGGGCGTGGTGACGCTCGAAACCGCCAGCCGCTTTTCGGCGAACTGGATCAACGAGCGCTTTGGCGACCGGCTCGAACTCGCGTGGCGCCAGCAGCTGCCCGCGGTCCGCGGCGTCACGGTGCGCGGCGGTGCGGCGGCAAGCGAGCGCGCCGCGATCCTTGCGACCCCGCCGCTGCCGACCTTCGACACGTCCGCGGCGCCGGCACTCGCCGTCCCGTCGCCTTTCGACCCGCGCCTGTCGTTCGACCGCTTCGTCGTCGCGCGCAGCAATATCCTTGCCGCCAACGCCGCGCGCCGCATGGCAATGGCGGAGAGGCCGCAGTTCAACCCGCTCTTCCTCTGCTCGGGCACCGGCCAGGGCAAGACGCACCTCCTCCAGGCGATCGCGCAGGCCTATGCGGCCGAGCACCCGACCGCGAACATCATCCTGATGTCGGCCGAAAAATTCATGCTCGAATTCGTCGGCGCGATGCGCGGCGGCGACATGATGGCATTCAAGTCGCGGCTGCGCGCCGCCGACCTGCTGCTGCTCGACGATCTGCAATTCGTGATCGGCAAGAATTCGACGCAGGAGGAATTGCTCCACACGATCGACGACCTGATGACCGCGGGCAAGCGCCTCGTCGTCACCGCCGACCGCCCGCCGGCGATGCTCGACGGGGTCGAGGCGCGGCTGCTTTCGCGCCTGTCGGGCGGTCTCGTCGCCGACATCGAGGCGCCCGAGGACGATCTGCGCGAGCGCATCATCCGCCAGCGCCTGCTTGCGATGCCGATGCTCGAGGTGCCCGGCAATGTCGTCGCCTATCTGGTCAAGCATTTCACCCGCAACATCCGCGAGCTCGAGGGCGCGCTCAACAAGCTGCTCGCCTATGCCGCGCTCACCGGCACGACGGTCGATCTCGCGCTCGCCGAGGATCGGCTGGCCGAAAATGTCCGCACCGCGCGCCCGCGCATCACGATCGACGAAATCCAGCGCGCGGTCTGCGCGCATTACCGGCTCGACAAGTCCGAAATGGCGTCGAAGCGCCGCGTCCGCGCGATCGCCCGCCCGCGGCAGGTCGCGATGTACCTGGCGAAGGAATTGACGCCGCGCTCCTATCCCGAGATCGGGCGGCGCTTTGGCGGGCGCGACCATTCGACGGTGATCCATGCCGTGCGCACGGTCGAGGCGCTGCGCGTCGCCGACAGCGAACTCGACGCCGAAATCGCCGCGATCCGGCGCAGTTTGAACGGCTGATCCACAGGTTATACCGGGGTTGTCCCCGGGGTTATCCACATCGTTTTAGGGCCGTGAGGCCGGCGTCGGCTTTGGGGTGGGGAGCTGCCTTTCAATCATCCACTTCCGTCATCCCGGGCTTGATCCGGGGCCCGCCTTTTCCTTCAAGAAGGCAGGCCCCGGATCAAGTCCGGGGTGACGATGATTGATAGGGCGCCTGCCGGTCGGGAAGCCGACATCGCTCCTCTCCAAAGCAAAAGGCCCGCCTTCCAGATGGAGGGCGGGCCTTTGTTTCAGCTTGCGAGACAGCTCAGCCCTTTTCGGGCGGCGCCACGGTGATCCGTACCCGCTCGCCCGAATTGCCGGGGAAGCCGGTGAACATCGCCTCGACGAGGTTCGGGACGAGCGCCTGCAGATTATTGTCGCGCGACTGCGCCTCGGCATGGCCCTCGAACAGCCGCGAGCCATCGGCGGCGCGGTTGATCTGCAGGTTCAGCCCGCTGGTATAGACGGTGTAGCTGCTGACGTCGTTATAACCCCAGCCCGGACCGAAACCGCCCCACAGGAACGGGTCGCGATAGCCATAGACATAGCGGCGCCCGCCGCGACCGCTCACGATCACCGGGCGATAGAAGCCGCGGCCATAACCGCCATACCAGGGATCGCCGAAGCCGGGGCTCGACACGACGCGTTCGCGCCCCTTGTCGACGCCATAGTCCATGCGGACGACGAGGTCGGCATTCTCGCCGCGCGCCGCGGGGCGATAGCCGTAGCGGGTCAGCTCGCCCGCGACGAGGTTCGCATAGTGGCCAAACTCGATGCCACCCTGCAGCGCGGGATTGCTCGCCTCGACGACGAAGCTTTGCCCCTGCGGGGCGGGAAGCTGTGTCTGGAAACGCGCCACATCGGCCTTGAACGGGGTCGCGCAGCCGGCCAGCGCCAGCGCCGCGCCCGTCATGGCGGCCAGGCCCAGCCGCCGGAGGTTCATCTTGCTCATCGTCTTGGCTCCGTAATTCGGGGTGCGCGCATAAGCCCGCGCTCTTATACCATGACTACGCCGATGCGACTTAACCTTGGTTGAACCCGGTTCGTCGCGCCTTCGTTCCGCGACTGAATATGGGGTGCCGCCGCGGATAAGCAAGTTCTTCCGGTCTATTAGCGGCACAATCCCAATGCGGCATAAGCGGCGTCGAGCGTCGGCCGCGCGAGCGCCGACGCGCGCGCCGCGCCCGCCTCGAGCGCCGCGTCGATCGCCGCCGGATCGGCTTTCAGTTCGGCAAGGCGCGTCGCGATCGGGCGCAGCGTTTCGACGAGCAGCTCGCCGAGCGCGGGCTTGAACGCACCGAACCCCTGCCCGGCAAAGCGCGCGAGCACCTGATCGACGCTTTCGTCGGCCATCGCGGCGTAGATGGCGACGAGGTTGCGCGCTTCGGGGCGCCCTTCGAGGCCCGTGGCTTCCGCCGGCAATGGCTCGGCGTCGGTCTTGGCCTTGCGGATCTTCGCCATGATCGTCTCGGCATCGTCGACGAGGTTGATGCGGCTCGCATCGCTCGGATCCGATTTCGACATTTTCGCATTGCCGTCGCGCAGGCTCATGATCCGCGCCGCGGCCGCCGGGATCGTCGGCTCGGGCAGCGTGAAGGTTTCGGTGCCGGTGTCGAGGTTGAACTTGGTCGCGATGTCGCGCGCGAGTTCGAGATGCTGTTTCTGGTCGTCGCCGACGGGGACGTGTGTCGTCTGATAAATCAGCACGTCGGCCGCCTGCAGCACCGGATAGGCGAACAGGCCGACGCTCGCGCCCTCGCGGTTCTTGCCCGATTTTTCCTTGAACTGCGTCATCCGGTTCAGCCAGCCGATCCGCGCGGTGCAGAACAGCAGCCACGCCAGCTCGGCGTGCGCTGGGACGCGCGCCTGGTTGAACAGGATCGCCTTTTCGGGGTCGATCCCCGCCGCCATCAGCGCCGCCGCCATCTCGCGCGTGTTCGCGGTCAGCTCGGCGGGGTCGTTATAGACGGTGATCGCGTGGAGGTCGGCGAGGAAATAGAGTTTCTCGCCCGGCATCTCGTCCTGCATGCGCACCCAGTTGCGGATCGCGCCCAGATAATTGCCGAGATGCAAATTTCCGGTGGGCTGGATGCCCGATAGCGTCCGCATGTCTTACTCCTCTGTGGCGCCTGGTTTGGCGCGCCGCCGCGTGAGCATGGCGACCAGATCCTTGTCAAGCGCGCCGACGAGGAAGGCGGCAGCGAAAAACACCGCGCCGCCTGCGCCGACGAGCGCCGCGAGCGACCAGATGCGGTCGAACACGCCGCCGCCATACCAGGGCGCCATCATCGGCATCATCCACCAGAGCAGCGCCGACATCGCGGCGACGGCGACGAGCTGGCGCGCGATCTTTCCGGCAAGCTTTGCGGTGAAATGGAACCAGCCGCGGCGGTGGAGCACGGCGTAGAGCAGGATGCAGTTGAGCGAGGCCGACACCGCGGTCGCGCCGGCGAGCCCGACGATGCCGTAACGCTCGACGACATAGAGGTTGATCGCGATATTGACGATCAGCGCGGCGAGCGCGGTCCACACCGGGGTGCGCATATCCTCGCGCGCGAAAAAGCCCGGGTTCAGGATCTTGACGATGACATAGGCGGGAAGCCCCGCGACGAGCGCGGCGACGATCTGCGCCATGATCGCGCCGTCGGCGTCGGTGAAGCGTCCGCCGACGAAGAATGCGGTGACAAAGGCGGGGGCGCAAATAGCGAGCGCGGCGGCGGCGGGCAGCGTTAGCAGCGTCGCGATCTCGAAGGCATTGCCCTGCAGCCGCTGTGCTTCGGCGGCGTCGCCGCTGTGGATATGGCGCGACAGCATCGGCAGGATCGCGGTGCCGAGCGCGATTCCGACGATGCCGAGCGGCATCTGGTTCAGCCGGTCGGCGAGCTTGAGCAAGGTCAGCGACCCCTGCGGCAGCGAGGTCGCAAAGAAGGTGTCGACGAACTGGCTGATCTGGTAGATTCCGGCGCCGAAGGTCGCGGGCAGGATCAGCATCCCCAGCTTGCGCACTTCGGGGGTCAGCTTGGGCAAGCGCCAGTGGAGCCGCAGCCCCGCGCGCCGCACCGCCCGGATAAGATAGGCAAGCTGCGCCACGCCCGCGAGGCTGACCGAGACCGCGAGCGCGGTGGCGACGATGCGGTCGTCATGGCTGTCGCCGCGCAGCCACCAGCCGACGGTGATCCCCGCGATCAGCACGATATTGAGCAGCACCGGCGCCAGCGCCCCGGGGGCAAAGCGCGACCGCGCGTTGAGCAGGCCCGACAGCATCGCGACGAGGCTGATCAGCCCGAGGTAGGGAAAGGTCAGCCGGCTCAAGAAGACCGCGAGGTCGAATTTGCCCGGCACCTCCTGGAAATCGCGCGCGAGAAGCCAGACGATCCCCGGCATGACGATCATCATGATCGCCGAAAAGATGAGCAACACCCACAGGAAGATCGAAAGCACGTCGTCGGCGAATTTCGCCGCTTCCTCTTCGCCGCCCTCTCCATGCAGCGCGCGGCTGTACATGGGGACGAAGGCGACCGAGAAGGCGCCCTCGGCGAACAGGCGGCGAAAGGTGTTGGGCAGTGTGAAGGCGAGCTGGAAGGCGTCGGCGGCGAGGCCGGCGCCGAGCACGCGCGCGAGCAGCATGTCGCGGGCGAAACCGAAGACGCGGCTGACCATCGTCAGCCCGCCGATCGTCCCGACATTTTTGATCAGGCTGCTCACCCCGTCAGCCCGTCCCGTCGATCAGGGTCAGGCCTGGCCAACCGGCGCGACGTCGCCCGCCTGTTCGGCCTCGATCTGCTGCGCCTGCTGCATGAACAGGCCGTGGAAATCGATCGGTTCGAGCAGCAGCGGCGGGAAACCGCCGTCGCGGACCGCATCGGCGACGACGCGGCGGGCAAAGGGGAACAGGATGCGCGGCGCTTCGGCGAGGAAAAAGGGCTGCAGCTGGTCGTCGGGAACATTGCGGACGCCGAAGAGACCGGCATATTTCAGGTCGATCACAAAGCTCGTGCCCTGATCGGTCTTCGACGTGACGTCGATCTTGAGCGACACTTCGTACAGATTGTCGCCGACGCTGTCGGCGGCGATGTTGAACTGGACGTCGATCTGCGGCGCGTCCTGCCACTGGTAAACCGCGGGCGCGTTCGGATTTTCGAACGACAGATCCTTCACATATTGCGAAATCAGGCCGATCGCCGGGCTCGTGTCTTCGCCGTTGGGCTGCAGGGCGGGATTGTTGATGTCGGCGCTGGTCTCGTCAGCCATGATAGAGATGCTTTCACTGGAAAGATTGAAACGATTATCCGGGCCGCAGACCGTGTCGGGACCGCGGCGGACGGTTGCGGCGGCGCTTAGCAGCGCCCGGCGCCCAGCACAATGGGGGCGCCGTAAGGGCGGATGGGGAGGGTGAATCGTTGACCTGTCGCCCCGCTGCGGTCATGGCTATTTGAAACCTGCCTTCGTATGGCCTATGTATTGGCCAAGATGTTGCCATTGCCCGCATTGGACTGTTGCCCGTGACTGCTTTTTCGATCGTCTTGCTCGCCATGATTGCCGCTTTCCTCGGCATGCGGCTCTACTCGGTCCTCGGCAAGCGCACGGGGCATGAGCAGGAACCCGTGCCGCCGCGCCGCGACGAGCGCGCCGCCCCTGCCCCCGTGCGGCTGGAAGAGGGCGAAACGCCGCCCGCCGCGAGCACTGCGGCCGCCGATACCTCGGGTCTCGTCTATGAACCCGCTGCCGAAGCCGGGCTGCGCCAGCTGCTTGCGACCGACCGCAGCTTCGACGCCGGGCGGTTCATGGAAGGCGCCGAAGCCGCTTATCGCATGATCCTCGAGGCTTATTGGGCGGGCGATCGCGATACGCTGCGCGACCTTTGCGACGATGACAGCTACGAAGCCTTTGCCGACGCCATCACGGCGCGCGAAGCGCGCGGCGAAACGCTCGACAACCGGCTGGTCCGCATCGATTCGGCCAAGATCACCGAGGTCGAGATGAACCGCAATGAGGCGCGCGTCACGGTCCATTATCATGCCGACATCAGCGCGGTGACCCGCGATTCCGAAGGCCGGATGATCGCCGGATCGATGAGCGATGCGTCGCAGACCGACGATCGGTGGACCTTCCGCCGCGCGATCGGCAGCAGCGATCCCAACTGGCTGCTCGACGAAGCCGAAGCAGCCTGACCCCATGGTCATGATGGTGGGGGCGCCGCGCGCGCGCGCTTTCGGTTTCGCGCTCCTCGCCGTCCTGCCACTGCTTTCGGCTTGCGCCTCGGTCATTCCCGACACGGGTAGCAGCCGCCCTGGTGCGACCGCCCCTGCCCCGTCGCGGCCCACCACAGCGCCCCGGCCATACCAGCCGCGCCCCTCGGAACGGCCGGGCGCCGCTGCCAAGCCGATTCCCGCGACGCCGCGCGCGCCGCTTCCCGCTGCCGCCGTTCCGGCCGGCGCGACGACTGCGGCCGCCAGCGGCGTGCTCGCCGGCCCCGATTTCGCGACCCTCGGCGTGACGGACGCGCAGGCAGCAGCGGCGCTCGCGGCGTTCCGGATCAGCTGCCCGTCGGTCCAGCGCCGCGCCGATGCCAGCGGCCTCACGCAGAATGCCGACTGGACCGAAAGCTGCAACGCGGGAAAAAACTGGGCCGACAGCGACGCTGCGGCCTTTTTCACCCGCTATTTCGGCACGGTGCAGGTCGGCGCGGGCACCGCCTTCGTCACCGGCTATTATGAGCCCGAAATCGCTGGCTCGCGCACGAAGCGGCCGGGCTATGACGTGCCGATCTATCGCCGGCCGGCCGATCTGGTCGATGTCGATCTCGGCCAGTTTTCCGACGATCTGAAGGGCCGCAAGCTTCGCGGCCGCGTCGATGGCAGCAATTTCGTGCGCTATTACGACCGCGCGGCGATCGAAAGCGGCGCACTCGAAGGGCGCGGGCTAGAGATTGCTTACGCCGCCGACGCCGCCGAATTCTTCTTCCTGCAGGTGCAGGGTTCGGGGCGCCTCCGCCTGCCCGACGGCGGCATCATGCGCATCGGCTATGATACGCAAAATGGCCGCGATTATGTCGGCATCGGCAAATTGCTGCTCGACCGCGGCGAGCTTCAGCGCGGTCAGGCTTCGATGCAGGGCATCCTCGATTATCTCCGCGCCGACCCGGTGCGCGGCGTGGCGGTGATGAACGAGAATCCCAGCTGGGTCTTCTTCCGCGAGCTCACCGGCCCCGGGCCGCTGGGCGCGCTCGGCGTCCCGGTGACCGGCCGCGCGAGCGTCGCCGCCGATCCCAAATATGTGCCGCTCGGTGCCCCTGTCATCCTCTCGCTCGACCGCGCCGAGCCCAATGGGCTGTGGATCGCGCAGGACACCGGCGGCGCGATCAAGGGCGCCAACCGCTTCGACAGTTTCTGGGGCGCGGGTGACGACGCGCGCGCAATCGCCGGCGGCATGGCGGCGCGTGGTTCGGCGATGCTGCTGCTGCCGCGCGCGAGCATCGCGCGGCTGATCCCGGCGCAGTGACGCCGTCATGGTGCGGCGGCTCGCCCCCGACGAAAGCGCGCTGTGGAAAAAGGTCGCGGCGACCGTAAAGCCGCTGCCCAAAGCACAAGCGCCGCTGGCTCCTGTTGCCCCGCCTACCATCAGTCCGCCCAAGCCGACCCCGCGCAGCACCGCCGCACCGGCCGCTGCCGTTGCGCGTCCCGCCGCCGCGCTTCCCCGGCCGCGCCGGACGCATGGCACTGCGACGCTCGACGGCCATTGGGACCGCCGCTTGCGCAAGGGGCTCGTGCGCCCCGACCTCAGCATCGACCTCCACGGTCACACGCTGGCCTCTGCGCAGGCGCTGCTCGACGAGGCGATCGGCCGCGGGCTGCTGCGCGGCGCGCGGGTGCTGCTCGTCGTCGCGGGGCGGCTGCGTCCCGGCGCCGACCGCTTGCCGCAGATGCACGGCGACCCGCGCCCGCGCGGCGCGATCCGCGCTTCGCTGCCCGACTGGCTCGCTTACTCGCCCTACGCCGACCAGATCGTCGCGCTGCGACCCGCACATATCAGCCACGGCGGGGCGGGGGCGGTCTATGTGATCCTCCGCCGGGAGCAGGCGCGAGATTAGCTCGCACAAAGCCACGAAACCACAAAGGCATCCCCCACTCCGTTTGGCCCTGAGCTTGTCGAAGCCTGTCCTGAGCGCCTGCCTTGGCAGGCAGTCGAAGGGGGCTTCGACAAGCTCAGCACGAACGGATGTTGGAAATCTCTTTGTGGCTTCGTGGCTTTGTGCGAGCCAATCAATCCAGCAGCGCGCGCATCAATATGCCGCGATAGATGGCGCTGAGCGTGCGCAAATCCTCCACCGCGACCGCCTCGTCCAGCTTGTGCATCGTCGCGTTGGTCAGCCCGAATTCGACCACGGGGCAGAGCGCATGGAGGAAGCGCGCGTCCGACGTCCCCCCCGTCGTCGACATGTCCGGGGTGACATCGGTTTCGGCATGGATCGCCTCGGCGACCAGCTCCGACAGGTCGCCCGGCGGGGTCAGGAAGGCCTCGCCCGAAATCTTGCCCAATATCCTGGCGTTCGGTTCGACATCGTGCGCGATGCGCTCGATCATCGCGACGAGGTCGGCGCCCTTATGCTGGTCGTTGAAGCGGATCGACAGCCGCGCGCGCGCCGACGCGGGGATGACGTTGGTCGCGCCATTGCCGACCTCGACATCGGTGAATTCGATGTTCGACGGCTGGAACCAGTCGTTGCCGGCGTCGAGCACCACCGCGTCGATCGCCGCCAATATCTTGACCAGTTTCGGGATCGGATTGTCGGCGAGGTGGGGGTAGGCGACATGGCCCTGCGTCCCGGGCACGTCGATCCAGATATTGACCGACCCGCGCCGGCCGATCTTCACCATGTCGCCGAGCCGGTTCACCGAGGTCGGTTCGCCGACGACGATCATGTCGGGACGGATACCGCGCGCGTCCATATGTTCCATCAAAGCGCGGGTGCCGAAGATCGCGGCGCCTTCCTCGTCGCCGGTGATGATCAGGCTGATCGTTCCCGCCTCTTGCGGCGTCGCGGCAGCGGCGGCCACGAACGCTGCGATCGCGCCCTTCATGTCGACCGCGCCGCGCCCATAGAGCAGCTCGCCGCGAATTTCGGGCGCGAAGGCGTCGCCGGTCCAGCCGACGCCCGGCGGCACGACGTCGAGGTGCCCGGCAAAGCCGAAATGCTTGGGTCCCTTGCCTTCGCGCACCGCGAGCATGTTTTCGACCGGCCCGTCGGGCTCGATGCCGTCGATGAAGCGCTCGACGGTAAAGCCGAGCGGGACGAGCGCCGCCTCGAGCGCGTCGAACACGGCGCCCATGGCGGGGGTGACGCTCGGCGCGGCGATCAGCGCCTTGGCGAGCTCGATGGGGTCGACGGTCATGGTCATGCCGCTCCCTTACCCCCTCGCCGATACCCAAGTCGAGGCTTTGCATCGCGCCGGCTTTGTGCGAAACAAAGAAGGAACAAAATCTTGAGGACTGCCATGCCCAAGCTCGATCTCGATACGATTCCGCAGACCAATACCACCGGCTATCCCGCGCCCTATCACGAGCCCGTGCAAGGCCGCTGGTATCGCCGCCTCGCGCCCGTCACGGGCCTCAGCGATTTCGCCGCCAGTCACGTCGTGCTCAAACCTGGCGCCTGGTCGTCGCAGCGCCACTGGCACGACGGCGAGGACGAGATGCTGGTGATGATTTCGGGCGAGGCGGTGCTGATCGAGGATGACGGCCGCTGGCCGATGCGCGCGGGCGACATCGCCGCCTGGCCCAAGGGCAGCACCAATGGTCATCATCTGGTCAACGAATCGGACAGCGACTGTGTTTTCGTCGCATTAGGCGGCGGCAAGAAATACGACACCGGCGGCGGTTATTCGGACATCGACATGCTGTTCACGCCCGACGGCTATTTTCACAAGGACGGCACGCCCTATCCGACGAGCCGCATCCCCTAACCCTCGACCGGTCCCTCGAATTTCTCGATGATCCAGTCCTCGGCCTGCGCGCCGCCGATCCATTCCTGCATGCACGGGTGGCTGATCACCGCCTGGCAATAGGGAAGCGCGAAGCGCGGTAGCGGGATCGAGTAAGTGATGAAACGGGTGACGACGGGCGCGAACATGATGTCGGCGGCCGACCAGTCGCCGAACAGATAATCGCCCTCGCCGCCGAAACGCGCGCGCGCCTCGGCCCAGATCTGCAGGATGCGGATCACGTCGGCCTGCACTTCGGGCAAAAGCTCGGCCGGCGGATAGATGCGGCGGATGTTCATGCTGTGGTTGCGGCGGAGCGCGGCAAAGCTCGAGTGCATTTCGGCCGCCATCGACCGTGCCATCGCGCGCGCGGCCATATCCTCGGGCCAATAGCCGCGCGTGCCGCCGGTCTTTTCGTTGAGATAGTCGATGATCGCGAGGCTGTCCCACACGACGATGTCGTCGCCGTCCCACAGGATCGGCACCTTGCCGCCCGACGGCGCGAATTCGTCGCCTTCGCGCCGGTTCGACCAATCCTCGTCATAGAGCGGGACGGTGACTTCCTCGAACGGCAGGCCGCTATGCTTGACCGCGAGCCAGCCGCGCAGGCTCCAGCTGGAATAGGCTTTGTTGCCGAGGAAGAGTTTCATGGGGTCTCCTTGAGACCCTCTCCCCTTGAGGGAGAGGGTTGCGTAGACTTGGCTGCTTGCTGCCTAGTCGTAGCTGGGAGAGGGGGTGTCAACGGTTGCGTGCGCCCGCCCCCTCTCCAGGTTTCGGTAGCGGACAAGTCCGCAACCTGCACCATCCTCTCCCTCAAGGGGAGAGGATATTAAGACTCGACCGCCTCCAGCACCGCTGTGCGCAGCTCGGCAATACCCAGCCCCTTTTCGCTGCTCGTCGCGATCACTTCGGGGTGCGCGGCGGGGTGTTTGCGCGCCTCGGCCTCGGTCGCGGCCTGGACCTCGGCGAGTTCGGTCGCCTTGATCTTGTCGGCCTTGGTGAGGACGAGGCGATAGCTGACCGCGGCGACGTCGAGCATTTCGAGCACGTCGCGGTCGACGTCCTTCATGCCGTGACGGCTATCGATCAGTACCAAAGTGCGTTTGAGCACCGGCCGCCCGCGGAGGTAATCGTTGATCAGGTATCGCCATTTCTTGACGACATCCTTCGGCGCCTTGGCAAAGCCGTACCCCGGCATGTCGACCAGCCGGAAGATCAGCGGATCCTCGCCGACGTCGAAATAGTTGAGCTCCTGCGTCCGCCCCGGCGTGACCGAGGTGCGCGCAAGGTTGCCCCGGTTGGTCAGCGCGTTGAGCAGCGACGACTTGCCGACGTTCGAGCGGCCCGCAAACGCGATCTCGGGCACGCTCGGCGGCGGCAGATGCTGGAGCGCGGGCGCCGATTTCAGGAACGCGATCGGCCCTGAAAACAGCTTGCGCGCGCGCTCTGCCCGTTCGGGGTCGGCCCCCGGATCAAGATCTTCGCTGTCGCTCACGTCGTCGGTGCCGCCTTCAGCTGCGGGAATTTGCGGTACATCCACTGCTGCTGCGCGATCGACAGGATATTGTTGGTGATCCAATAAAGCAGCAGGCCCGCCGCGAACGGCGCCATGATGAACATGAACAGCCACGGCATGATCTTGAACACCTGCTGCTGCACGGGGTCGGTCGCCTGCGGGTTCAGGCGGAACTGCAGGAACATCGTGATGCCCAGGATCACCGCGAGCACGCCGATGCTGAGGATCGACGGCGGGGTGAAGGGCAGCAGGCCGAACAGGTTGAGGATATGCAGCGGATCGGGCGCCGACAGATCCTTGATCCACAGGATGAACGGCTGGTGCCGCATTTCGATCGTCAGCATCAGCACCTTGTACAGCGCATAGAAGATCGGGATCTGGATCAGGATCGGCAGGCAGCCGGCGAGCGGGTTGATCTTCTCGTCCTTGTAGAGCTTCATCAGCTCCTGCTGCATCTTGGGCTTGTCGTCCTTGTACCGGTCCTGCAGCGCCTTCATCTTGGGCTGGACGAGGCGCATCTGCGCCATCGACCCGAACTGGCGCTGCGCGATCGGGAACATAGCCAAGCGGATGATCAAGGTCAGCGCCATGATCGCGACGCCGAAATTGTTGACCTGCTTGAACAGCCAGTCGAGCAATTTGAAGATCGGCACTTCGAAAAATTCGAACCAGCCCCAGTCGATCGCGTTCGACAGACGCGTGATGCCCTGGTCGTTCTCATAGCGCTGGAGCGTGTAGACTTCCTTGGCCCCGGCGAAGATGCGGCTGGTCGTGGTGACCTGCTTGCCCGGCGCGACCTGCGTGAAATCGCGCGCGAACAGCGTCTGGTAATTGTTCGCGGCGGGCGAACTGATCGCGGCGGTGATGCGCTCGCCCTTGGCGGGCACAACCGCCGCGAGCCAATATTTATCGCTGAAACCGAGCCAGGCGCCCGAATTATAACGGACGCTGCGGTTCGGCGCTTCCTCGACATCGTCATAATCGGTGTCGATTATCGTCTTGCCGTCGAGGAAACCCGTCGGGCCGACGTGGATCGTGTAGCTATCCTGTTCGTGCGGATCGGTCGGTATGCCCAACCGGTCGATCAGCGCAAAGCTGCTCGCGTTCACCGGCGCGGCGCCCATGTTGGCGATCGTCTGCTTCGCGGTGATCAGGTAATTGGCATCGATGCTGTACTCGATGCGAAAGGTCTGGCCGGTCGCGTTCGTCCAGCTCAGCGTCACCGGGGTCGTCGGGGTCAGCTTCGTGCCGGTCGCGGTCCAGACGGTGTTCGCGCCCGGCACCGCGATGCCCTGCGCCGACCAGCCGATGCTCGCAAAATAGGCGGCTTTCGTCCCGCCCGGCGCGAACAGGCGCACGGGGGGCGAGTTCTTCTTGATCGTCTGGCGATATTTGCTGAGCGTGATGTCGTCGATGCGCGCGCCGACAAGGTTGATCGACCCCTTGATCGCGGGGGTGTCGATCGGGATGCGGTTGCCTTCGGCGAGCACGGCTTCGATCGGGCGGATCGCCTGCGCCGTGGTGGGCGCGGGCATGCCGGGGGCGGGCAGCGCGGCCGGCTGGCCCGGCGTCGCCGCGGGCGCCGCGCCGTTCGTGCCCGCGACCGTCCTGGTCACATCGGGCTTGTCGGGCGTGGGGAAAAATTCCGCCGCGACGAAATTCCAGCCGATCAGGATCGCCACCGACAGCAGGATGGCCGTGATCATGTTACGCTTGTTGTCGTCCACGCTCTTCTGTCTCACTTCATATCAATTGTCGGGGAAATGCCGTTCAGGGAACGGGGTCGTGGCCGTGGCCCCCCCAAGGATGGCAGCGCAATAGCCGCTTTGTCGCCAACCAGCCACCCTTGATCGCACCGTAACGCTGGAGCGCGGTGATGGCATAGGCGCTGCACGACGGCGAGTAACGACAAGTGGGCGGAAGGATGCGTGAAGGGCCGATTTGCCAGCCGCGCGCGATCAGGATCAGCAGTCGGGCGATCATGGCGCCTTCGCTGCGATCTTCTTCGCGGCGCGCTGCAACGCCGAATCGAGCTGCTCGCCCAGATCGGCAAAGACGATGTCATTGCCGCCCGGCCGGCCGATCAGAACATGGTCCGCGCCCGCGATTCCCGATTCGGGGAGCGCGGTGCGGCAAAGCTCGCGCAGCCGGCGTTTCATCCGGTTGCGCGCGACGGCGTTGCCGACCTTCTTGCTGACGGTATAGCCGATGCCCATCGCGTCCTCATCGTCACCGCGGGGACGGACGAGCAGGACAAAACCGGGCATGGGAAAGCGAAGGCCGCGATTGGCGGCCAGGAATTCGCTACGTTTTGAAAGCGTTCGCACCAGCGGGGCCGGTGCAGAAGCGTCAGCGGTCAGGCCGACAGCTTCTTGCGGCCCTGCGCGCGGCGGTTGGCGAGAACCTTGCGGCCGCCGACAGTCGCCTTGCGGGCGCGGAAACCGTGGCGACGCTTGCGCACGAGGCGGCTCGGTTGAAAGGTACGCTTCATCGCGGTATCCCCAAATTCTCTTCAAAGGCTCTAACAGAAAAGGGCCGCCAAACGTGGGCGGCCACTGATGGAGGCGCGGATAAGCGAGAGTCGGCGGAAAGTCAATTGGCATTGGGGCCGTTTTCCAACGTTTCGCTATCGGATGCCGCCAGCGCTTCGCGCTCGCGCCGCCGCGCCGCGCTGGTGCGCCGCATCAACCGGTCGGTCCAGCCGGCGTAGCGCGGGTGGCGCCGCTTGAAGCGGACATAGACGCGCTTCGCCCATTCGCTGTTCTGCAAAGCCAGCATCAATCCCGCCGGAAACAGGATGACAAAGCCCGGCCCCGGCAGCGGGCCGAGCAGCGGCGCCGCGATCATCAGCAACACGCCAAGGACGAACAGCGCTGTCCGCACCCGCGGGTTCGTGCGCAATCGCTGGTAAAGGCTGCGGTTCGCCATGGTGGGCGATGTGGGGTGGAACAGGACGGGTTGCAACCGCGTTGAGACCTCCCCCTTGATGGGGGAGGCAGCGAGACTTGCGAACTTGTTCGCTAGTCGCAGCGGTCGGGGTGCGCTCTCGACCTGAAACGACGGCGCAAGGCTGCACCATCACCCCCATCCAACTCCGCCTAATCGCTTCACGATAAGGCTCCATATCCTTCCCCCATCAAGGGGGAAGGCGGTCAGTTGAGCGCCACGAATCGCGCCATGTCATCGCGCGTCAGATAGCGGACCTCGTCGAACGGGGTGCTGTTGGTCAGCGCGTAGAATTCGCGCGCCTTGGCGTCGTTCAGCCCCATTTCGCGGTAAAGCCTGAGATATTCGGCGTGGACCGGATCGTTCGCCGGATAGTCGCTCGCCTCGCGCCCAGTTTCGTCGGCCCAGCTATGGACCCCGAATTCGGCGTCGGGCGCGGCGCGGCGGGTGGTGCCGGCGAGCCAGAGTTCGACCGCGCCCGAACGGATCGAGCCGCCCGCCGGAACGATCGTTTCCATCCCCGCGCGGCGAATCGCGCGGGCGAGGATCAAATTCGCTTCCTCGTCGAGGCTGCCGGGGCAATCGATCATCTCGAGCCGTTTGAGACCCGGAAAGGCGGCGAGCATCGCCGCGAACTGGCGCGGGGTTGCCGAGGTGACGTCGCCCGCCATGCGGACGGTCGTCGCATCGATGACCGCGAAGGGGCCGAAATTTGCCTTTGCATGGCCGAGGGTCGCGAGCGTGGCGCCGGTCGCGTAGCGGCGGGTGGGGGCGAAGTCGGCGTCCTCGGCCAGGGCCTCGTCATCGAGCAGCGCCGCGTCTTCGTCGATGACCGCGCTGTCCCCGTCGCCCTCGACCTCGTCATAGGTCCAGGTCACCGTCGTGGTGATCGTGACCACCTGCTGTGCATGCGCCGGGGCAAAGGCCAGCACCGCCGCGCAAAGCGCGACGAAAAGCGTGCGGACGAGGGCGGCCGGCAAGGTCATGCCACCGCCCTCGCGCGGGCGCGCCTACCAAGGCGTCAAGCGGTGCGGTCAGCGCGCCGTTAACCTCGATATGGGACGCCGCTCCGAAGCGGGCTTAGTCGCGGTCGGGCGCGCCGCCGGGGAAATAGCCGCGATAAGGCCGCCCGCCATCGACGGCGCGGGCAACCGATGGCCGCGCGAGCAGGCGCGCGCGATAGGCGCGCAGATTTTCATGATGCACCGGAATCTGGTGTACCCAGTCGGCGTAGAAGAGCGACGGCGCCGCCGCGCAATCGGCGAGGGTGAAGCCCGCCGGCGTCGCCCAGCCGTCGCCCGCAAGCTCCTTGTCGAGCCACGCATAGATGGTGTCGAGCGCGGCCTTTGCCTTGTCGACGATCATCGGCGCATGGCCTTCGGGGCCGCGGATGCGGTCGTTGACGATGTCCTGCATCACCGCCATCACATGCAGGTCGAAGACGCGGTCCATCTGCCGCACCCGCAATGCCGCATCGGGATCCTCGGGAATCAGCCGCGGATCGGGCTGCACGCGGTCGAGATATTCGATGATGATCGAGGTTTCGAACAGCGTCCGGTCGCCATCGACGAGCAGCGGGAATTTGCCGATGGGCCAGAGCGCGTGCAGTTCCTTGCCATGCTCCGGGAATTCGGGGTCGACATTGCGATATTCGAAATCGATGCCCTTTTCATAGAGCGCGATCTGCGCCTTCCAGCTGTAGCTCGAAAAGGGGTGGCCATAGAAAATCAGCATTAATGGGTTCCTTTGCGGGTGAGCCAGGCGAGTGGCCAGCCGACGAAAAAGATATGCGGGAAGAGTGCGATCGCGCCCTTGACGAGATCGGTGGGCGGAAAGGGCGACCCGAAACGCAGCGGCAGGACGATCCCGTTCATGATGTAATAGAGGATCAGGCCATAAATCGTGCCGGTGAGCCACCACGGCCACGCCGTCAGCGTCGACCAGCGCCGCGCGACAAAGAACCACGCCGCGACCATCGCGCCCATGATCGCATAATGGGTCGCGAGCCCGGCGAGCGCACCGCCGATGCCCCATTTGGCGGCTTCGGCGCCGAACGGCCCGCTGGCGACCGCATGCAGCATACCGGTGACGGTGCCGCCCTGCACCACGCTCGACACCGCCGCATAGGCGATGTCGAGCGTGCCGCAGAGGGCCCAGGCGAGGAGTGCGGGGCTACGCCGCGCCAACGGCTTCGCCCCCGATCGCGGCTTCGATCGCGGCGACGTCGATCTTTTTCATCGTCATCATCGCCTCGAATGTCCGCTTACGGAGCGCCGGGTCGGGGTTTGCCATCGCGTCGGTCAGCACGCGCGGGGTGATCTGCCAGTTGAGGCCCCATTTGTCCTTGCACCAGCCGCACGCGCTTTCGGCACCGCCATTGCCGACGATGGCGTTCCAGTAGCGGTCGGTTTCCTCCTGCGTGTCGGTATGGACCTGGAAGGAGAAGGCTTCGCTCTGCGGAAAGGTGGGACCGCCGTTGAGGCCGATGCACGGAACGCCGAGGACGGTGAACTCGATCGTCAGCGGGTCGCCTTCCTTGCCCCCGGGGAAATCGCTCGGCGCATGATAGACGGCGCCGACCGCGCTGTCGGGAAAGGTTGCGGCATAGAATTTGGCCGCTTCTCCGGCGTCCTTGTCGTACCAGAGGCAGAGGCTGACGGGGTTCTTGTTGGTGCTCATTTCGTCTCTCCTTTGATGGGGGTGCCGATCGACCAGAGGTGGCCGAACGGGTCTTTTACCTGGCCGTAGCGGTCGCCCCAGAACATATCCTCGGGACCCATCACCGCGGTGGCGCCCGCGTCGACCGCGCGCTTGAACCAGGCATCGGTGTCGTCGACCTGCAGGTGCAGCGTGACGCCCGACGGCGCGGCCATCGCGCTCCCCGAATATTCGGGGAAATCGTCGTGCATCATCAGCGACGATCCGTTGACCAGCAGGTGCGCGTGCATCAGGCGCACGCCATCCTCGGCGGGCATGCGCACCTGCTCGGTCGCGCCGAACGCCTTTTTGTAGAAGTCGATTGCCTCGCTCGCGCGCTTGTCGGCGATTGCAATGTGGGGGGTCAGTCCCGAGGTCGGGCCCTGGTTTTCCATCGTCTCTCTCCTTTCCGTGGGGATATTCAGCCCTTGCGCGGGCCGACGAAGCCGACGGGGGCGCCCTGCGGATCGATCGCGTTCATCGCGAACTCGCCGCCGGGGATTTCCATCGGTTCGTTGGTGACGGTGCCGCCATTGGCGCGCACCGCGGCGAGCGCGCGGTCGATGTCGTCGACGCCGATATAATAGGACCACATCGGCACCGGATAGCCTTCCATCAGCGGCATCACCGCGCCGATCATCACGTCGCCGCGCTGGATGAAGCGGTACGCGCCGAGCGCGCCCATATCCATCTCGCCCTCCTGGCCCCAGCCGAAATGCTTTTTGTAGAAGGCGATGGCGGCGTCGGGGTCGCTCGTCGCCAGCTCGTTCCAGCGGACGCGCTGCGCTTCGGTGACCGAAAATACGTCGCTCTCGCCCTCGCCGGCACCCTCGGGCGGGATCGGGTCCATGATATAGAAGGGCGCGCCCTGCGGGTCGGTGACCATCGCGATGCGCCCGACAGGCAGGTCGATCGCCGGCATCTGCACTGCGCCGCCATCGGCCTTGATCGCATCGATCGTCGCGTCGACATCATCGACCTCGAGATAGCCAAGCCAGCCCGGCCGCGCGCCGCCCGCGAGCATGTCGGCGCCTAGCGCGAGCACCCCGCCAGCATTGCCGCCGTCGCTGCGGCCGATCATGCGATAATCGATCCCGCCCGCGGTCGCCTCGCCCTGTGCGGGAATGTTCCAGCCCACGACCGCGCCGTAAAAGGCCGCGGCGCCCGCGGGATCGCTTGTCATCAGTTCGTACCAGATGAAATTCGCTGCCTTGGCCATCGTCTCTCTCCTCGATGTTCCGGTTTAGTAGGTCAGGCTGGGGAAGAAGTCGGCGCGCCCCTCGGGGGTCATGTCGAGTAGCCCCCACAAGGGATCGACCAGATCGCCCGCGCGGTGGTGCTGGCCGGGATCCTCGGGCGCATAGGACATCTCGCTCGCCCAGACGTGACGGATCGTTCCGCCATCCTTGCGAAAGACGTTGAAGATCGTCTCGTCCCAATCCTCGCCCGGCTTCATCCCGCGTTCGGCGCGCTTGGCGTCGGTCATCCGGCGCGTGTCGCCGAAATAATCGGCCGAGTAGCGCCCGTCGATGTCGGACAGGAAGATCAGGTGCGGCCAGCGGCGCTCCTTCGCCCACGCCTCGAGCCGCGCGATCGGCGACTTGGCGACAACATAGAGCGGCGCGCGCTGCCCGACGTGGCGCGCGCTGCCGTCGATCGCGTCGAGCATATGGGTGCAGCCGGGGCACGGCGCTTCGCGCTCCGCCCCGAACATGAAGCTGTAGAGGATGACGCTCGGCTTATCGCCGAACAGCCCGGACAGCTTCACCGCCCCGGGCCGCTGGTATGCGCCGATCCGTTCAAAGCTGTAATCTTCGGGCAGCTCGCCGCCCGGCGGCAGCGCGCGGCGCTTCGCCGCGACCGCCTCGACCTGGCGCCGCAGCGCGATCTCGGCGTCGAGCAGCGCGATCCGCGCGGCGCGATAATCGGCGCTTTCGTTGGGGAAGGACAGATGTTCCATTTGCCGTTTCTCTCGTTCCGGCGCTCGCTGGCGACCGTGTATAGCCCCCGTGCGCAGTGCGTGTCACATGCGATGCAACCGCATCGGTTTGCTGTTTTCGCGTGCGATGACGCCCTTGGCCTCGAGGTCGAGCTGGACGCCTTTCAGCCACCAGCCGGCCTTGGCGCCGCCGGGGAACAAATCCTCGGGCAGCAGCGGCAGGACGCGCGCCTTGATCTCGGCGACGGTCTGCCCCGGCACGGTTTTTGGCACCGCCGCCAGCATCGCGTCCTTCATCGCGTCATATTTGGCCTTGTCGACGCGCATCACATGGCCGGGGCTCATGATATTGTGCATCTCGACGCGCTCGATGTCCTTGCTCATCGCCCATATCCTTTCGTCGCTTCGAGCGGCGGGGCGCGAAAGCCCATCGCGACCCACGCCGTCAGCAGCCGCCACATGAACTTGCCCGATGGCGTCGCATAATTGGGTATGTCATCGGCCAGCTCGACCCCGTCGGGCCGGTCCTTGACGATCGTCCGCATCTCGGCCTGCGGGCGCTCGCCTTCGGGGATGCGCGCTGAATAGATGCTCAACCAATGCCCCTTGGTGAACTCCAGGAACATGGGAGAGTTGCAGCAGCGCGACACGAACCGCCGCGTTGGTGCGTCGGGCTGCAATCGATGTTCTTCGAGCTCGTCCGATCCCGACAGCCAGGCGATGCGGTCCTTGCGGACGAGCAGGTACGGCGTGCCGCCGTCGGCACCCACCACTCCGGAAGCACCGGTAAGCGCGGCGAACGCCTTCCCGGCCTTCTGGCAGCTATGGCAATAGCAGGTCGCCGCGACGATCGGCTTGCCGACCATCTCCAGCGTCACCGCGCCGCATTGGCACGAAGCGGTGCGCCTTATGTCTGGATCGCGGCGCTCTTCGTTGCTGGCCATCTCTCTCTCCTTAGCCCGCTTTGCGGGTCATGCTTCCAGCGCGGCCATGCCCTCGGCGATCGTCACCGGCGCCTTGGGACGCGCGTAAATCGACGTCAGATAGGCCTGCAGCGCGGGGGCATCGTCCAGCATGTCTTCGAGGTTCGCCCAATCGAGCGTATAGGCGGCGTTGAAATCGGCGACCGTCAGCTGGTCGCCCACGACAAAGTCGCGCCCCTGCATATGCTGCTCGAATACCGCGATCATCCGCTTGCAATCGCGCCTCGCCAGCGCAATTTCCCCGGCCGATTGCTCGTCGGGCGCATAGAGGAAGCTGTGCAACGCGATCCGCCACAGCGGCCCTTCGATCTCGGTCATCAGGAAAAACAGCCAGCGATACATTTGGCCGCGGCCTTCGGGCGTATCGGGAATCAGGCCGCCGCCGGGGAAGCGGTCGCCATATTTGTCGGCGAGATAGAGCTGGATGGCCGCCGATTCGCTCACCACTACATCGCCGTCGACCAGAACCGGCAGTTTCGCGGCGGGATTGATCGCCAGAAATTCGGGCGTCAGCTGCTCGCCGGCGCGCAGATCGACCGGGATTATTTCATGGGCGAGGTCGAGTTCGTTCAGCAACCACATCGCACGCAGCGCGCGGGTGGGGGGCGTTCCGTAGAGTTTCATCATCTTTTCGGTCCTTCCTGCTTTCCACCCGCGCAGTTTCGCGCGCCGTCAGGCTTCGACGATCGGGACGAAACCGCCATAGATCATGCGCGCGCCGTCGAACGGCGTGTCCTCGGAACTGGGCTTCATCCGCTCGTCGGCCGCCATTTTTTCCCAGCCGGCGGTGCGTGCTTCCTTGCTCGGCCATTCGACCCAGCTGTAGACGACGGTCTCGCCGTCCTTCTTGTGCGCGGCCCTCGCATAGTCGGTGACCTTGCCGTCGGGGACATCGTCGGCCCACGCTTCGACGACGCGCGTCGCGCCATAGTCGATGAACACGCCCGACATTTTTTTGGCGAGCGTGCGATAGGCTTCCTTGTTGGCGCCGGGGACGGGTACGACATAGCCGTCGACATAGCCGGTCTTGCCTTCGCCCCCCGCACTTTCCTTGGCGTCGTCGAGGATCGAATCGAAGCCGCCGACAATCATCCGCTTCGCATCGAACGGCATGGTTTCGCCCATGCTCTGCATCCGGGGGTCGCTGATCATCTTCTGGTTCGCGGCGTCGCGCGTCGCCTTGTCGGGATATTCGAACCAGCTGAACACGACGGTCTCGTCGGGCTTCGCCTGCACTGCGCCTTTCAGGTCGTTGACCTTGCCGTCGGGGACGTCGTCGCCCCAGCATTCGACCATGCGGCGCACGCCGAATTCCTTGAACAGCGGCGCCGCTTCGGCGGCATGCTTGTAATAGACGTCCTTGTTGGCGGTGGGCACCGCGGCGACAAATCCTTCTACATAGGTCATCTTCTCTCTCCTTCGGGGGTTTGGAGTTGTTTTCAGGCGGATGGGCCCGCTTCTTCGCTGAAGGCGGCGAGCTGCGCCGCCAGCGCTTTCTGGAACGCCGGACGCGCGAGGCAGCGGTCGAGATAGGCCTGCAATCGCGGCTGTTCGGCGATCAGCCCGGCTTCGACGCCTTCGCGCAGCACCGTCGCCATCGCGATGTCGGCGACGGTGAAGTCATCGACCAGATATTGTTTGTCGCCCATCGCATCGTTGAGGCGGCCAAGCCGGCCCTGGATGAACTCGATCAGGCTCGGCCGGCGCAGCTTCGCCCATTCCTCTTCGGTGGCGAAGATGTCGACATTGCCCAGCTCGAACAGCATCGGCTCGACGCTGTTATAGGCGGCGAACAGCCAGGCGAGCGTGCTCGCGCGCGCCTGCGGGTCACGCGGCATCAACCGCGCATCCTTTTCGGCGAGGTGGAGCAGGATCGCGCCGCTCTCGAACAGCCGGATGCCATTGTCGTTCAGCACGGGAACCTGGCCCCACGGCTGGAACAGGAAATGGTCGGCGGGGCGGTTGATCGCGCTGATCAGATGCTCGGCATAATCGAGGCCGATTTCCTCGCACGCCCAGCGCGGACGCAGGTCGCGGACATAGCCGCGGGCGAAATCGGGCACCCAGTCGAAAGCGGTGACTTCGATGCCGGCATTGGGGTTGATGGACATGATCGTTCCTCTCTCTTTGTCGTTGGGACGGGCTAGAAACCGGCGGGCATCGGCGGCACCTTGTCGTCGAGGAACGCCGTCGCCATCGCGGTGATCGCGGGCGCCTCGGTCATGATGCCGATGTGCGAGGTTGCGGGCAGGATCGCGAGGCGTGCCTTGGGCGCCGCGGTCAGGAAACCCTGCGTCGCCGCCGCGACATCGCCGCCGCCGCGCAGCTTGAACAGCTGGATCGCATGGTCGAGCGTCACGCCGTCGGCATCGCCGATGATCACCATCGTCTTGCCCGGGATCGCGCGGATCGCTTCGTCGGGAAAGACAAAGGGCGTGGCGTCGATCGCCTTGATATTCTCGACCAGCTTGGGGAAGCCGTTCGGTTCGGGCGACAGCCTTTTATACTCGCTCTCCATCGGGCTGCCGGCAAAGATTTCGGGGGTCAGCTTGGCGATGCCCGCGAGCACCTCTGGATACCAGCCGTCGAGCCGCGAGGTCGCCGACAGGATCACCTGCTTGCCCACCTTGCCGGGGTGCTTGACCGCGAGCGCGACCGCGGTCGATCCGCCCATCGAATAGCCGAGCACATCAGCCTGCTTGACGCCGAGCTTTGCGAGTACGGCGGCAGCATCGTCGGCCATCCGGTCATAGCTCAGCTTGCCGTCGACCCCTCCCGACCGGCCATGGCCGCGGGCATCGATGGCGATGACGGGGCGAGCAGCCAGGAACGGGTCGATCAACGGCTTCATCGCATCGGCGGACATGAAGGCGCCGTGGAGGATGAGCAGCGGGGTCTTGCCCGAGGCGAGGTCGCCGTGGACCTGATAATGGATGCGCGCGCCCTCGACCGCGACGAAATCGCTCTTGGCGGTGCTCGCCGGAGTGGCCGTCTCAGCTGTAGGAGCCGTCTGCGCCTGCGCCGTTTCGGGCGCGGTCAGCGCCGTGGCGCTCGCCAGCAGGGCAAAACATGCCGTGAGTGCCTGCAAGGCAGTCGAAGGGGCGGGGATGATTGCGGTATGGGGATAGCGGTGGGGGAGCATGATCTAGTTCCTCTTCCCTTTGATATAGGCGACGATCGACATCGCGTGGCCGTGGCCTAGGTCGAAATCGGCATTCAGCCAGTCGATGACGGCGCCTGCCTTGACGCCAGGCGCGAGGCCGCTTTCGTCGGCGAGGCCCTTGTCGATCGCGATGGCTTTCAGCTCGTCGGCCGATTTGCCGGTCTTGGTTTGGACATTGTCGATATAGGCCTGAAAGCTCATTGGCTCGCTCCTGCCCGAAGCGGGATCAGCGCGCGCAGCCGGGGATCGCGCAGCCACAGGCCGCCCCACAGCATCAGGCCCAGATAGACGCCGAACAAGATGTGGCTGAACAACGGGCTGCCGATGCGGGTATGCGTGGCGATCGCGCCGCCGAGATAGCCGGTGATCAGGATCGCGCCGAGAATGGCCGTGCGCGGCCAGATATGGAGCAGCGTCGGGATCAACAGCAGGCTGCCGAGCATCGTCATCGTCGGAACGTCGAGCGGCCATCCGAGGCTGGGCGGGCTGTATTTGATCGCGACCTCGGGCGCGACGAGCTTGAGCCCGGCATCGAAGAGCAGGAAGAGGATCACGAGGCCGCTCAAGACGCGGCCGGCGATCAACTGGCCCTTGGTGGGGTGCTGGTCTGTCATCCTCTTCCTCCTCCCTTATGTGTGTCAGGCGATCGCTTCGGCGGGTTCACCGGCAGGGATGGCGGCGGGATCCATCCACATCACTTCCCAGATGTGGCCGTCGGGGTCCTCGTAGCTGCGGCCGTACATGAAGCCGAAATCCTGCGTCGGGGTCGGGTCGGCCTTGCCGCCGGCCGCGGTCGCCTTCTTGACCTGCGCATCGACCTCGTCGCGGCTGTCGGCCGACAGGCACAGCATGACCTGCGCGGTGGTGCGCGCATCGGGGATCGCCTTCGACGTGAAATCCGCCCACTTCGCATGGGTCAGCAGCATCGCGTGGATCGTCCCTTCGGAAATCACCATGCACGCCGCCGTCTCGTCGGTGAAGGCGGGGTTGTTGGTCGCGCCGACCGCTTCATAAAAAGCCTTCGACTTTTCGAGGTCGGTGACGGGAAGGTTCACGAAAATCATTTTGGACATTGGGGGACTCCTCTCTCTTCTCTCTTCTTGGGGGGATGCGTCAGCCTCTGCCGAACAGCATGAGGATGTAACGCTTCAGGTGGGTGACGGTATCCCGCGCGATCGCGGGGTCGTCGGTGGTTTTCGCCATGATGAAGGCGCCTTGCAGCACCGCCTGCACGTGGCGCGCGAGGCTCATCGCGCCGACGCCGTGCGAAATGCCGTGGCGCGCGATCGCCGCCTCGATGTCGGGGGCCAGCGCCTCGCAATAGGCGTTGATGCTCGCCTCGCACGCGGCGCGGATCGCGGGATTCGTCGCATAGGCTTCCTGCACCATCGTGCCGACGAAGCAGGTGAAATCCTCGACCGGGCCGTCGAGCATCGAAAAGCGGAAATCGATATGGCCGAGCAGGCGGTCGAGCGGATCGGCCAGCTTGGTGTGCGGCAGCATCTCGAACATCGGGCGCGCGCGTTCGGTCCAGCCCTCGGCGGCCGCGACCGCCAGCGCTTCTTTCGAGGCGAAATGGTGGAAGAAGGCGCCCTTGGTGACCCCGGCGACCGCGCAAATCTCGTCGACCGTCGTCGCGGCATAACCCTTTCGCCGCACCGTCGCATGCGCGGCGGCAATCAGCTTGTCGCGCGCGCTGCCGCGTGTCGCGCGGGTGCCGCCGCCCGCCGGGGGGACAGCGCGGGCGGCGGCGGGGCGCGAGGCGCGCCGGGGAGTCGAAGGGGGCTGATTCGTCGTCATGCGAATCGACATACCGACTAGTTGGTATGTTGTCAAATGTGCAATCCACGTTGCGCTGCGCGGCACCTTCGCCAACATCCGAAAAAGACTCGACCTTCCCGCCGCTTGCCCTAAAGAGGGTGCTGGAACAAAGGGGGCACATCGGTGCTGTTCCGGGGGGAATATGGTCGCCATCGTATCTACGGTCGCCTATCTTGGCATCGACGCGCGCGGGGTCGAGGTGCAGTGCCAGGTCACGCCCGGGGTGCCGCGCTTCGTCGTCGTCGGCCTTCCCGACAAGGCGGTCGGCGAAAGCCGTGAGCGGGTGCGCGCCGCGATCGCCGCGATCGGCCTGTCGCTCCCGCCCAAGGTCATCACCGTCAATCTCTCGCCCGCCGACCTGCCCAAGGAAGGCTCGCACTACGACCTGCCGATCGCGCTCGCGCTGCTCGGCGCGATGGGGGTGGTCGATCCCGAAACGCTGGCGTCATACGTCGTCGTCGGCGAACTCGGGCTCGACGGGCGCGTCGCGCCGTCGCCGGGGGTGCTGCTCGCCGCGATCCATGCGGGCAGCGTCGAGCGCGGGCTGATCTGTCCCGCCGCGCAGGGCCCCGAGGCGGCGTGGGCGGGCAATGTCGAGGTGCTTGGCGCGCCCGATCTCCTGTCGCTGCTCAATCATTTCAAGGGAATGGCGATCCTGGCGCCGCCGGTGCCGGGCGAGGTCGATGCGCCGGTCCGAACGGTGGACCTGAGCCAGGTGAAAGGACAGGAGACCGCAAAGCGCGCGCTCGAAATTGCGGCCGCCGGCGCGCACAATCTGATGATGTCGGGGCCGCCGGGGGCGGGCAAGTCGCTGATGGCGGCGTGCATGCCCGGCATCCTGCCCGACCTCACCCCAGCCGAAGCGCTCGAGGTGTCGATGATCGCCTCGGTCGCCGGGCAGCTCGAAGGCGGGCGGCTCGTCCGCGCGCGGCCGTTCCGCGCGCCGCATCATTCGGCGTCGATGCCCGCGCTCGTCGGCGGCGGGCTACGGGTGCGGCCGGGTGAAGTCAGCCTCGCGCATCTGGGCGTGCTCTTCCTCGACGAGCTTCCCGAATTCCAGCGCGGCGTGCTCGATTCGCTCCGCCAGCCGCTCGAAACGGGCGAGGTCAGCGTCGCGCGCGCCAACGCGCATGTGACCTTCCCCGCGCGCGTGCAGCTGATCGCGGCGATGAATCCGTGCCGCTGCGGGCATCTCGGCGATGCGTCGCTCGCGTGCAGCCGTGCGCCGCGCTGCGCCGCCGATTATCAGGCGAAGCTCTCGGGGCCGCTGCTCGACCGCATCGACCTGCATGTCGAGGTGCAGGCGGTGAGCGCCGCCGATCTCGTCCTGCCGCCCCCCGCCGAAGGCAGCGCCGAGGTCGCGGCGCGCGTCGCGGCGGCGCGCGAGCGCCAGACCGCGCGCTATGCCGGCCACAAGGCGCGGACCAATGCCGAAATCGACGGCGAGCTGTTGGAAGCGGTCGCCACTCCCGACGAAGCAGGCCGCAAGCTGCTCGCGCAGGCGGCGGAGGCGATGCGCCTCTCGGCGCGCGGTTATACGCGCATCCTGCGCGTCGCGCGCACGATCGCCGATCTGGCAGGCGTGCTCGACATCGGACGCATCCATATCGCCGAGGCGCTGAGCTATCGGCGGCAGGCACCGAGGAACTGATGGAGGAGATCGTCTTCGAAGCCGCGATCATCGAATGGCGCGGCCCCGCACCCTTTCTCTTTGCCGCGATTCCGGACGCGCACGTCGGTGCCATCCGCTATGCCGCGATGACCGAGAGCTATGGTTGGGGCGTCGTGCCGGTGGTGGCGAAGGTCGGCGAAAGTGAATTTGCGACCACACTCTTTCCCCGCGATGGAACCTATCTGCTGCCGATCAAGGTCGCGATCCAGAGATCCGAACGGGTCGGGCTTGGCGACCGGATCGAAGTCAGGATGCAGGTCGGTCGCCCCGACCGGCGCTGAACTGCGGTTCTCTGGCGATGGTAAACATTTCCGAACATATTGATGCGATAGGGTCGGCATGACTGCGGCGGGCGATCTTTTTGCAAAGCTGTGCAGCCGGCTCGCGCTCGGCTTCGCCGTCCTCGCGCTCGCCCTGTGGGCCGCTCCGGCGAAAGCCCTGCCGCTCCACGTCAATCAACCATTGTGCCATTCGGTGAGCGGTGCGGAAGTGAACGACGCCGGTCTGTCGGCGCGTCGCTTCTCCTGCACGGGAACCCCGTCGGGCTATCAACGGGGAAGCCTCTGGCTTCGCGCCCCGCTCGATGGGCCCGGCGCGCAGCGCAGCGATGTCGCGCTCATGGTGCATCAGTCGCGGTTCGACCGGCTCGCCGTCGCCTTTTCCTACGTCGACGGCACGACGCGCTGGCAGCAGGTGCGCGCGGGCGCTTATGGGTCGCATTGGCGCACCGGCGGGCAGATATTGTTCGAAGCGCCCGACCGCGGCGTGCCGCTGACCGCGGTGACGATGCGGTTCGACGGGCTTGCGAGCCACGAACTCCTCCACGCAAGACTCATTCCGAAGGCCGAGGCCGGGATGCAGTCGGCGGGCATGGCGGCGACAGTCGGCGCCGCGCTCACATTGTTGCTGGTCAGTTGCATCTACAGCCTTTCGCTCGCCTTTGCGGTGCGCCGCCAATATCTGGCGTGGCAGGCCGCCTGGTCGGGAACGATGTTGCTTTGGGGCAGCCTCTGGTCGCAGGTGCATCTCGCGCTCGTCCCGGGAATGGCGGGGACGGTGTCGACGCAGATCTGTACGTTCCTTGCCTGTCTCGCCATCACCTTGGCAACGATAAGCGCGGTGACGGCGGTCGATCGCGGCACGGTGCCGAACCGGCTGAGGCGGGCGGCGCTCGTCGTTGGTCTCGGGGTCGGGATCGCCGGTATCCCGCTCGCGCTGATACGCAGCGGCAGCCTCGGACCCCTCGCCGACATATTGGGGCTGGTGGTCATCGCCGACCTGCTGATCGTCACCGCTTATCTGGGCTGGGCGTGGCGGCGCGGTTCGGTCGAGGCGCGCGATTTCCTCGCGGCCTGGGGCCTGCCGATGGCGATGCTCGCCTTCATCCATATCGTCGATGTCGAGGACGGCTTCTGGGGCGGCGGATCGAAGCTGCTCGTGTTCGTCGCCGCGACCTGGCAGGCGCTGTGGCTCGCCGCCGCGGCGACGCGCCGGCTCGCACATCTGCGCGTCGAGCGCGATCATGCGCGCACCGCCGAGGCACAGGCGCAGCAACTCGCGCGGCGCGATCCGCTGACCGGCCTGCCCAACCGCCGCGGTTTCGTCGATAGCGTGACGCCGCTCCTCGAACACGCGCGCGCCGACAATCTTCCGGCCGCGCTGTTGCTCGTCGACATCGACCGCTTCAAGTCGATCAACGACATTCACGGCCATGAAGCGGGTGACGCGGTGCTGTGCGGCATCGCGCGCCGGATCGAGCGCTGGGAGGGACCGATGTGCACCGTTGCCCGGCTCGGCGGTGAGGAATTCGGTTTGCTGACGATCGGGATGGAGGGGATCATCCTCGGCCGCTTCGCCGAAAGCATCCGGCGGGGAATCGCCGCCTGCGATCATAGCGAGGTTGTCGGCGACAGGTTGGTCACCGCCAGCGTCGGCGTCGCCGAGGTGCGGCCCGCTTGCGATTTCCAGCAGCTATACCGGCTTGCCGACGAGGCGCTTTACGACGCGAAGCGCGGCGGGCGCAACAAGGTGGTTGTCCAGCGGCACCATGACGCGCCCGGAGGTTCGCAGGGTCGCGAGGTTGCGGTATCGAATTGAAGGCCGCGCAAAGCGGCCCCCCGGATCAGATGCCGACCGCCTTGTTCTCGACGACTTCGAGCGGCGGCGGGGCCTTGGCCGCGGCGGCGCCGTGGCGGCGGTGGCTCAGCTTACCCTCGACCTTGCCGCCATTTTCGATCGTGATGGTCTCATAGATCACGTCGCCGGTGATCCGCGCGGTTGCGTGGACGATCAGCGTCTTCGCCTCGATCGATCCGTCGAGCAGGCCGGCGATCTTCGCGGTTTCGGCGGCGACCGCGCCCTTGATCTCGCTCGCCTCGCCCTGGACGAGATTGGCGCATTTCAGGTCGCCGTCGATCTTGCCATCGACATGCAGGTCGACGCTGGCGGCAACATTGCCGGTGACGACGACGTCCGCGCCCAGGATCGAAAAGGTCGTGTGGCGCGCGCCGGTCGCCATCTTAGCGGGCACCGCGACTGGCAGTGATGGCGCCGACTCGCTGTCGGGCATCGTCTTTGACTTCGAGAACATCGGCTTTGGCCTCCAGGAAGCGGCGCGGGTTGACCGCGACGCCGTTCAGACGGACTTCGAAATGCAGGTGGCTACCGGTCGAACGCCCGGTCGAGCCCATTTTGGCGATCTGTTCGCCCGCGGCGACCTGCGCGCCGACCTTCGACGTAAAGCCCGACAAGTGGGCATAGCGGGTCATGATGCCCTGGCCATGGTCGACCTCGACGACATTGCCGTAACCCGACTTCTGCCCGACGAAGCTGATGCGGCCGGGGGCGGCGGCAAGGATCGGGGTGCCTACGGGTCCGCGGAAATCGAGACCGGCGTGCATCGCGCCCGCGCCGGTGAAGGGGTCGCTGCGATAGCCGAAACCCGACGACATCATCAGCACGTCGGCGGGGTTGCCCGACGGGACGGCGACGAGCGTGCGTTCGAGCACTTCCATGCGGAACAAGGCGCCTTCGAGCGCGGCGAACGACGCGCCGAGCGCCTTCGCTTTGCCCATGCGGCCCTGATAGGGGATGAACGGACCACCGCGACCGGTCGCGGCGCTGCGGACGAGCGCTTTCGGATCGAGTCCGAGCTTGGCGACCGCCATCTCGGCATTGGCGGCGCGTTCGTTGACCGCGGCGAGCAAGCGGCTCGCGAAGCTTTCCTGTCGCGCCTCGACCCGCGCGAGCGCCTGGGCTTCGGGTGGCAAATTGGGGTCGATCGCGCTCGTCTTGAGCGGCACCGTCGTCGCGGCTTCACCCTTGGCGACGGGTTCGGTGGCGACGGCCTCGGGATGGATGCCGAAATGGGTTTCGGCGACATTTTCGAGCAGCGCCTGGCGCTCCTCAAGATCGGCGGCGGTTTCGGCGACGCGATCGCGATATTTGGCGATGCGCGCTTCGGAAGCCGTGGCGGCCGCCTGTTGCTCCGCGACCGCCGCGCGCTCATCGGCGGTGAGCAGCTGGTTGACAAGTACGGTGAGCGTGGCGCCCGCCCAGACGAGCAGCACGACGCCGGCGATCAGCGCGACGCGCTTTTGCCAGACGGCGCTGACACGCAGGAAGCGAACATGTCCGTGCGTGCGAACGAAGATTTCATGGTCCTGAAACAGCGCCGAAAAGCGCTGGCGCAAATCGCGCAGGCCCGTTGATTTCGAAGACAAGTGGCGACCCCATCTTGTTATATATAGGAGCCCTCCGCCCCGATTGATGGGCGCTTTAGCAGGCGCATTGTGGCGGCGCGAATCTTTGAAGGGCGACTCGGGCTGAGTCGAAACCATCGCGCGGTGAACGGTGTCAATGGGTGCGGATACTGCCATTTTGGCAGGAAATGGCGCGCGAATCGGCCATTTATATTGACGGCTTGCTTACCAATTTTGGGTAGGGCTAAGCGGGTGATTATCATGGCCAAAACTGCTCGATCCGGCGCCGGTGAAGCGGCAACCGACCAGCCTGCGCCGGCGGGTGTGCGCCCGCGTTCGGCGGTCAGCGCGGGGGTCGGTATCGTCGGACTCGCGGGGCTCGTCGGCTATTTGCTGATCGCCCGGTTTGCACCCGAAATTGCGGCATTCCTGGGCGTTGACTGGGGCAATCGCGGGCCGATGAGCGGCCCGAACTCCGCGATCGCCAGCGTGCTCGCCTGCGGCGTCCCGATGGTGCTGTGGTCGGTGCTGGTCGACAAGGTTCACCGCAATCCATCGACCGGAATCGATTGGGCGCAGCGCCGCCCGTGGCGCGAGACGGTCGATATCAGCCTGACCAAGCTCGCCGGCCTCTGGGCGACGTGGGGGCTGATCGCGCTGATCTATGCGACGATGCGCTATTACTGGTTTGGCCAATATGCCTTTTCGATGGATTTGCTCGAACGGGTGGCGCCGTGGCTGCTGCTCGTGTCGGTGCCCTATATGCTGTGGCTCGACCGGCGCATGATCGAGCCGCGCGACGGCTGTTATGCTTTCGGCCGCTGGCTGATCGCGCCCGGCCAGCCCGTCGATGCCAAGGCCATCGGCCACCACCTGCGGGCGTGGGCGGTGAAGGGGTTTTTCACCGCCTTCATGCTGTCGATCGTGCCGGGGAATTTCTCGGCGCTGGTGACGGTGCCGATGAGCGAGGTGCTCGCGAACCCCTATATGACCGGGATCTGGACGCTCAATTTCCTTTATCTGATCGACGTCCATATCGCGACCGTCGGCTATATCCTGACGTTGAAGCCGCTCGACGCGCATATCCGCACCGCCAACCCCTATGGCATGGCGTGGGTCGCGGCGCTGGTCTGCTATCCGCCCTTCATCCTGATGAGCGGCGGTCCGCTCGACTATCAGGTGAACGGGTCCGACTGGGGGTATTGGCTTGCGGGACATAATGGCCTGCTGATCGTCTGGGCCACCGCGCTGGCGCTGCTCACCGCCGTCTACAGCTGGGCGACGATGGCGTTCGGTATCCGCTTTTCGAACCTGACCCACCGCGGCGTCATCACGCATGGCCCCTACAAGTTCACGCGGCATCCCGCCTATGTGTCAAAGAATCTGAGCTGGTGGGTCGGCTCGCTGCCCTTCCTCGCCGTCTCGGGAGGCTGGGTCGAGGGGGCGCGCAACGTCGTGCTGCTCGGGCTCGTCAGCGGCATTTATTACTGGCGCGCGAAGACCGAGGAGAAGCATCTCCTCGCCGATCCCGCCTATGTCGCTTATTGGAACTGGGCGCAGGACAATGCCTTCGTCCCGCGCCTGTTCACGCGGCTGACGGGGCGCAAACGCCCGTTGATCCGCCTCGAACCCGACGAGCGCGTCGGGCCGGTGGCGTAACCCGCGCGGGGCGAACCCCGCGCGGATAGCCGTCCCTAGAATTTATAACTCGCCTCGACGCCCCAGATGCGGGGTTCGTTGACGAAACCGGTCAGGTTGTTGAAGTCGATCGCGCCGACCGCCGACACATCATTGGTGATGTTGCGCGCGAAAGCGGCGATGTCATAACGGTCGGTGCGGTACCCGACGCGCAGCCCGCCTTCGAGCATATGATCGTCGTTGAATTCGGCCGATTCATAGAGGAAGAAATTGACCTTCGACCGGTACGCCCAGTCGGTGAAGACATAGACTTCGCCGTCGCCGACCGGAACGCCGTAACCCGCGGTCCAGTTGATCGACCATTTGGGCGCCTGCGGCAGCTGGTTGCCGTCGATCGAATAGATGCCGGGCGACCCGGGACGAACCGGATCGGTGACCGTGCAGCCGCCGCCGCAGCCGGTGATGAAGGCACCCGGATCGTCGATCCTGGCATTGTTGTAGCTGATGCCCGCAGTGAGCGTCATATTGTCGATCGGGCGCGCGTCGAGTTCGGCCTCGAAACCATAGCCATGGACATTGTCGACATTGATCAGCCGCGCCGCGTTGCTGGCGCCGCCGACCGCGGTGAGCTGCGCGTTTTTGAGGTCATAGACGAAGCCCGAGAGGTTGAAGCGCACGCGGCGGTCGAATTCGGTCTTGATGCCGGCTTCGTACGACATGATCGTTTCGGAGTCGGCGGTGCTGATCGCGTCCTGAACCTGCGTGAAGACGAACAAGGCGCGGCCCTGGATGCTCGGCGCGCGATAGCCTTTGGCGACGCGGGCGTAGAGGTTGACGCTGTCCGACGCTTCGTAGCGCGCCGAGAGGTCCCAGGTCAGATTCTCGTCGTCGACGCTCGCGGTGCCGGTGCCGATCGCGCCGAAGAAGCCGGTGCGGTTTACCACCATGTCGCGCTTGTCATTGTTGTAGCGCGCGCCGGCGGTCAGCTTGAACCGGTCGGTGACGGGGACGGTGACCGACCCGAACACGCCCCAGGCGCGCGATTCCTGCCGCTGCATCGCGACGACGCTCGGTACCGTGTCGGTCGGATTGTCATAGTTGATCGACCCGATGTCGATGTCTTCGTCGAAATAGAAGAGGCCCGCCTGATAATCGATCGCGCCGCCGTTCGAGGCGATGCGGATTTCCTGGCTGAACTGGTCGAGGCTCGGCACCGTGTCCTGCGACTGCGCGGGGAAGGGGATGATCCCCGGCCCCGAATTCGGCAGGAAGGCCGCGCCGAAACCGCCGTCGATATCGCCGCGGCTGTCGTAATTGCCGTTCCAATAGGCGGTGACCGAGGTCAGCGTGACCGGGCCGAAGTCATATTCCATCGTCGCGGCGGCGTTATACAGCTCGAGCTTCTGGAAATTGATGCCGTCGGTGCGCACGACATTGCGATCGAAATCGACCGGCGCGGCGGGGGTCTGGCCCGGATTCTGGACGCCGGGGTAGAAGATCAGATCGTTGCTGCCGGGGCGGAAGATGTTGGCGCGGAAGACGCGCGCGGTGCCGTCGAAATTGCGATACTGGCCGGTGAGGCGGAGCTTGAACGCATCGGTCGGCTCGAACTGCAGCTGGCCGCGGACCGCGAAATCCTCATAACCTTCGAAGTCGTTCTTGTCCGGGGTCGCGAGATTGTCGACCCAGTCGCTGCGGCGCTGGTACATCGCCGAAAGCCGCGCCGAGATGGTGTCGGACAGATGCCCGCCCGCCGCGCCTTCGAGGTTGAGCGAATTGAAGCGGCCATAGCTTGCCTTGACATAGCCGCCGTCGCGGTCGGGGCGGACGCTGTCGAACTTGACGATGCCCGCGGGGGTGTTGCGGCCGAACAAGGTGCCCTGCGGCCCGCGCAGCACTTCGACGCGGTCGACGTCGAAGATCGGGAAACCTTTGAGAATCGGGTTTTCGAGCACGACATCGTCATAGACGAGGCTGACCGGCTGCGATGCGTTGAGGTCGAAATCGGTGTTGCCGAGCCCGCGGATGTAGAAGCGCGGGAAGGTGCGGCCGAAGCTCGACTCGATGTTGAGGCTGGGAACGCGGCCAGCCAAAGCGCGAATATCGCCGCCGCCCGAGTTGATCGCGTCGAGCTTCGCGCCGCTGACGACGTCGACCGAGACGGGGATGTCCTGCAGATTTTCCTCGCGGCGCTGCGCGGTGACGATGATTTCGCCGAGCGTGCCGTTGTCTTCGGCGGCGGGCGCGGCGTCCTGCGCGGCGGCGGGGGCGGCCCAGCCCGTGGCGGCGAGGGCAAAGGCTATAGCGGTGGCGGAAGGAAAGTGGCGCATGGCAAGCTTCCTGAAACAGAGTTGACGATGGGAGAGGTACGAAAAACCAGTCGCTCTTTGGCTTTCCCGGCGCGCGCGATCAATCGCCGAAGCGATGCCCGCTGACGTTCGTGTCAGCAGTGTTGCGAAATTGCTGCACTTTTGGGAGCGGCAAACGCCCGCGCGGGCGGTTTCCCCCTTCGGGGCCGGGTATCGGCGGAGGCGCTATTTTCGCTAGTAATAATCGTTTGCAATAACGCGCACGGCTTGCCAAGGGTCATACCTGTCTCACCGCCCGTGTAGCGGCACAATGATTGCCCGCTCATCTATCGGCAAAGGAAAATCCGCATGAAAAAATGGCTCGCCGCGCTTTTGGTCCTGGGTTCCGCTGCCGCGCCCGCCGCGGCGCACGAGGTGTGGATCGAACGCGACGGCACCTCTCCGGCGCGAATTTATCTGGGGGAGCCCGCCGAGGCGGTCCCGGAAAGCGGCGATCCCGAATTTCCGAATCTGAAAGCCCCGGTCCTGTTCACCGAGAGCCGCGAGCGCCCTGCCGCGCTCGTCCGCCGCGTCAATCATATCGAAGCGGCTGTTTCCGCGCCGGGCGACGTCCGGCTGGTCGACGACAATGTTTTCGCGCCGTGGGCCGGCGAGGACGGCAAGCTGCAAGGCGTCGTGTACCACGCCCGCGCCGGGCGCACCGAGACGCGTCACGCGCTCGAGCTGGAAATCGCGCCGCTGACCGCGGGCGGCTACAGCTTCGCGGTCCTTTGGCAAGGCCATCCGCTCCCCGGCGCCAAGCTGACGATCATCGACCCCGATCGCTGGGCGAAGTCCTACCTCGCCGACGACAAGGGCGTGGTCACCGTCCCGGCGCGCGGCAAGGGCCGCTACCTGCTGTCGACGACGCACGAGGTCAAAGGCGAACGCGTTCTTTCGGGGAAGACGGTTGCCGGCACCACGCATGTGTCGACCTTGACCTTTGTAGCGCCATAGGCAGGCGGTTAACGGCCAACCCTCGTCATCCCGGCCTTCGCCGGGATGACCGTGATATGGGGCTAGGTCAGCTCCCTACCCCATAGCGGACATCGGTTTCGGCTTATCCAGCGCCGAAGGCAGCCTCAGAAGCTCAGCTCGTCGTAGATTTTCGACAGGTCGCCGGCCCATGGCCCTTCGTAGCGGTCGAGCAGGTCGTGGGCGGGCGACTTGCCGCTCTTGGCGATGCGGCGGAGGGGTTCGAGGAAGCCGACTTCATTGTCGCCCATCGAATTGACCTCGCCGCGCGCGGCGAGACCCGCCGCCGCGATGTCGAGCACGCGGTGCGCGAGTTCGCCGACGGTGCCGCCGCCCGGCGCGGGGGCGCAGAGGCCTTCGCGGGGCACCGCGTCGCGCAGCGCCTGCTGCTCTTCGATGCTCCAGTTTTTGACGAGATCCCACGCCGCGTCGAGCGCGCCCTGGTCGTAGAGCAGGCCGACCCAAAGCGCGGGGAGCGCGCAGATGCGGTTCCACGGGCCGCCGTCGGCGCCGCGCATTTCGAGGAAACTCTTCAGCCGCACTTCGGGGAAGGCGGTCGAGAGATGGTCGTTCCAGTCGGAGAGCCGCGGCTTTTCGCCGGGGAGTGCGGGCAGCTCGCCCTTCAGGAAATCGCGGAAGCTCTGCCCCGCGGCGTCGATATATTTGCCGTCGCGGAAGACGAAGTACATCGGCACGTCGAGCATATAATCGACGTAGCGCTCATACCCAAAGCCATCCTCGAACACGAAGGGCAGCATGCCGGTGCGCGCGGGGTCGGTGTCGGTCCAGATATGGCTGCGGTACGACATGAAGCCGTTGGGCTTGCCCTCGGTAAAGGGCGAACTGGCGAAGAGCGCGGTCGCGAACGGCTGGAGTGCGAGCGAAACGCGGAACTTCTGCACCATGTCGGCCTCGCTCTGGTAATCGAGGTTGGTCTGGACGGTGCAGGTGCGCAGCATCATGTCGAGGCCCATGCTGCCGACGCGCGGCATATGATCGAGCATGATCTTGTAGCGCCCCTTGGGCATGATCGGCAGTTCGGCGCGGGTCTTGTCGGGCCACATGCCGACGCCGAGGAAGCCGAGCCCGAGTTCGGCGCCGACTTCCTTCACCTGCTTCAAATGGCGGCCGGTTTCGGCGCAGGTCTGGTGGAGATTCTCGAGCGGGGCGCCGGAAAGTTCCAATTGTCCCGCAGGTTCGAGGCTGACGGTGCCGTCGCTGCCCGCGAGCGCGATGACGTTGCCGCCCTCGATCACCGGTTCCCAGCCGAAGCGGGTGAGCGCCATGAGCAGGTCGCGGATGCCGCCGGGTTCGTCATAGCCCGGCGCGTGATGGTCGGCGGTGCGATAGACGAATTTTTCGTGCTCGGTGCCGATGCGCCAGCGGTCCTTGGGCTTCTCGCCCTTGATCATGGGGACCGCGAGCTGGTCGCGGTTTTCGACGATGGGATCGTTGCTGTCCGAGGTGGTTCGCGTGCTCATGTCGCGCATTTAGACAGTTCGGTACAGAATGCAATCGGACCCGTAAGTAATGGGCCTGAGCCCTAGTTGACCGTCGCGTCGAAGGTCACCGCCATCGCCGCGACTGGCGCGAGCGTCGCCGTCACTGCCGACAGCGTCGTGCCGCCGATCGCCGCGCCGAACGGGTCGCTCTCGTCGGCGCCGGCGGCATCGTCGTCCTCGACCGTCGCCGCGCCCGCGCAGCTTGTGCCGCTGCGCAGCGAGCCGGGGACAAAGGTCGTGCCGGCGGGCAGCGCGTCGGCGACATTGATGCCGGTCGCGGTGCCGCTGCCGTTGTTGGTGACGAGGATGCAGTAACGCATCCTTGCGCCCGGGATCGCCTTGGGGTTGGTGGTGCCGTTCACCGGATCGCTGACGACGCTGCTCGTCTTGGCGATCGTCAGATTGGTGGTCGGGCGGCAGAAGCTGACGTCGTGGATCGCCATGCCCTGCTGGCCGGGATCGGTCGGGGCGAGGCTGTGGCTGCCATAGATGATGGCGATCGTGTCGACCGGCGCGGCAAAAGTGACGACGACATTGCCGTTCGCGCTGCTGTCGGCCGAAGCGACGTCGCCATAGGCGCTGTTGCCGATGACATAGTTGCTGACCCCGTTGGTCAGCGTCGGTGATACGGGCGATCCGTTGAAGCTGCCCGTCACGGTCACCCGGTCGGCGAACTGGCCCGCGGCATAATCGACATCGAACAGGCGGAATTGCACGCCCGGTACGGCGGTCGGCAGCGTCATCGTCGTCGTGACGGCGCCGGCCGGGCTGGTCATGTCGACGATCTGGAAGATCGAATATTGTGTCGGTGAAAAGCCGCCGGTGACGACATTCTGGCGCGTCGGTGACTGGCCGCCATAGGTGGCGTTGTTCAGGAACACGCCGCCGCTGATGCCGATATTGAAATTCATCGTGCCGATCGCGGTCAGCGCATAATTGCCGCTGGTTGTGCCCGCCGCCCAGGCGGCGCTGTCCCAGTCGTGAACCGTTGTCCCGACCGGGCAGACGAGCGTTGGCGGGGTTCCCGCGGTGCGCGATCCCGATACGGTAAAGCTGGCCGAATCGAAGTCATCCTCGCCCGCTGCGCCATTGCCCGGGGTCGAATCCATGTCGAACGCCGACGACGCGCTGACCTCTGCGCTGTTGGTGACGGTTGCGCCCGATGTTGCGGCGACGGTGCCGGTGATCGTCAGCGTGCGCGTCGTTCCCGGCGGGATGCTGCCGACCGTCCACACACCGGTCGTGCTGTTATAGCTGCCGAACCCCGACGCCGAGGTGAAGGAGAAACCGGCGGGCAGCGTGTCCTGTACGGTGACGCCCGTTGCCGTCAGCGGCGATGCGCTCGCGTTGGTCACGCTCAATATATAATTGATGCTGGTCCCGAACGCCGGCGCCGCGTTGCTCACCGACTTGTCCAGCGACAGGTCGGCATAAGGCGTAATGGGCACCGTCGTCAGCGTCAGGTCGGCGCGCGTGAAGGCGCCGCTGTCGCCGTTGAGCGAGTCGCAGATGGTCAGCTGCCAGGTTCCGGCCGAGCCCTGGCCATTGAGGCTCGCCAGCGAACTCTCGGGGCGGAAAATGCGCTGATAGGGCGGCGCCGCGGCCGTGCTGTCGTTCGTCGTGTGCGTCGTGATGCTCGCCGCCGCGCTGTCGTCGAACAGGACATTCAGATTGTCCGCCGAAGTCCCGACGTTTGTGATCAGGTTGACCACGGTGCCCGACGGCGAAACCAGCGTCGCGCGAAGGTCGCCGCGATAGCTGTGCGTGAGCTGGACCCCGATATTCACATCGGTGACCTGGGCGTTGGCCGCGACGGTGAAACCCCGCACCATCGGGCTGGCGCACGCGGTCGCGGTTTCGCTGATCGTGCCGGTCGTCGTGTTGCTGTAGGTGGTCGTCGTCTGTGCGGCAGCGGGATTGCTGGCAAGCGTCAACGCCAGCCAAACGAGCATGATACATGCTCGCACAGACTGCAAACACTGGCCCCCATGCCAGCAATATCGGCTCTGGTCCCGCCGTTGCATGGCGCCGCTATTGCCGACACATAGCTAATATTGGGTTAAAATCGGGGACTTGGCAGCAATTGTGTGCGGCGCCGGGACAGATTTGGCGGGAGTCAGCCGCCCGCCGACCAATCGCCATGCTGTGCCATCCACAGGCCGATCGCCGCGATCGCGGCGGTTTCGGCGCGCAGGATACGTGGGCCGAGCGCGATGCGGCGGACCGCGGGGGTGTCGAGCAGCATCGCTCGCTCGCGCTCCGTAAAACCGCCTTCGGGCCCGGTGAGAATCGCGGCGGGTGCCGGCGCGTCGGTAGCCGCCAGCGGCGCGCCGCCGGCCTCGTCGGCGAACAGCAGCGCGCGCCCGGCGGGCCAGTCGCGGAGCAACTGCGGCAGCTTGACGGGTTCGGCGAGCGTCGGGAGCGCGGTGCGCCCGCATTGCTCGCACGCCTCGATAATCTGCGCCTCGATCCGCTCGCGCTTGACGCGTTCGACGATCGTCCGCTCGGTAATCACCGGTTGCAGCCGCGCGACGCCGAGTTCGGTCGCTTTCTCGATGATCCAGTCGAGCCGCGCCTTCTTGACCGGCGCAAAGCAGAGCCAGAGGTCGGGAACTTGTTCGATGCCGCGGGTCTGGCGCTCGATGCGAACGGTCAGCGAACGCTTCGCTGCTTCGTCGACGATCCCCAGCCATTCGCCGTTGCGATTGTCGAACAGCAGGATCGGATCGCCGGCCTTCAGCCGCATGACGCCCAGCACATAATGCGCGGCGGACCCGTCGATCATCGGCGCGGCATCGGGCCCGAGCGGCAGGTCGACAAACAGGCGGGGCGTGCTGGCGGGCGGCCAGGCGGGTGTTGCAGGCATGGGACAGACCGGTAGCAGAATCGGATATTTTGCGCATCACTTGCCTGCATCGCGAGGAACTGTCCCGATACAGGTCAAAATGGCCGTTTTTGGCGCATAACCCCGCTTCGGCGATTAGCAGTTTGGTAAGCAGTTTCGCCCTAGTGCGAGATGCCAGCCACGCATCTGTAGTGGGCCGCGTGTCTGGACCAAGAGGGGTTAGACCATGCGAGGGACCGTATTCGGCCGGCTGCGGCTGGGCGCCAACAGGCTTTTGCGCGACAAGCGCGGCAACGCGATGTTCCTGACCGCGGCAGCGATCCTGCCAGTCATCGGGCTTCTCGGGTCGGGCATCGACATTGGGCGCGCCTATATGGCGCAGCTGCGCCTGCAACAGGCGTGCGACGCCGGCGTGCTCGCCGGCCGCCGCGCGATGACGGGCACCACCTACACCGACGCGGCGAAGGCCGAAGCGAACAAGATGTTCAACTTCAACTTCACCAGCAACGCTTATGGCAGCAGCGGGGTGACTTTCGCGTCGACGGCGGTGGGGACATCGAGCGTTTCGGGCACGGCATCCGCCGAACTGCCCACCGCATTGATGCAGGTCTTCAACTTCCAGGAATTCGACCTCGCGGTCAACTGCACGGCGAAACTCGAAATTTCCAATGCCGATGTGATGATGGTGCTCGACGTCACCGGGTCGATGGCGCAGACCAATTCGGGCGACTCGGTCAACCGCATCACCGCGCTCAAAAGTGCGACGATGGACTTTTTCGACACGCTGACGACGGCGGATGTCGGCGATGGCCGCCTGCGTTTCGGCGTGGTTCCATACAGCTCGACGGCGAATGTCGGGGCGATCCTTTATGCCAAGAATCCGGCCTGGCTGTCGGACAATGTGCTGCTGCCGTCGCGTACGCCGGTGTTCAAGGTGACCTGGGGCAATGCGACCAGCGAGCAGTCGGCGGAATATACCGACGGCAACACGACCTATGGCAATTATTCGAACGTCAGCACGGTCAACGGGCAGGACAGCACGAGCTGCGAAAATCTCGAAGCGCCGGCCGACACGTCGCCGACGCCCAGCGGTTCGCCCAACTCGAACCAGACCGCGCAATATGTCGACGGCAATGGCAATCGCATTACGACTTACGACACCAACCAGACCTATACCTATTATAACTATCGCTACCGCTGGTCGAACGACCGGTGCCGCCTCCAGCGCCGCGTTGCGACCTTTACGCGCACCTATGCGACCACGGTCACCGAAACCCCGACCCAGTCGTTCGACAATAAATATACCTATCAGGACCGTGTTTTCGATGTCAGCCAGGCAAAGGGCGGATCGGCGATCGAAACCGATACCGGCGACGCCGGCGCGACCGTGTCGAACACGTGGGGCGGCTGCGTCATGGAGCGCGCCACCGAACCGTTCGGGTCGACACAGGCGGCCCCGGCCGATGCCCATGACATGGACGTCGACAGCGCGCCTACCAGCGACGACGATACGAAATGGAAAGTGCTCATCCCGCAAATCGCCTTTCCGCGTGCCAGCAGTCCGGGCGCCACGCCGTCGACGACGGGGGCGGTCAGCGTCAGCAGCAGCAATGTTTCGAGCAGCAGCAGCACCAACGGCAGCTGGCAGAATTATTCGCGCTACTGGTCGAACGGCTGGGGCGTCTGTCCAGTCGCGGCGATGAAGCTGACGACGCAGACGACCAGCGACCGGGGAAGCTTCAACACCTATATCCAGTCGCTCCAGCCCGTCGGCGGCACCTATCATGACGCGGGTATGGTGTGGGGCGTGCGCCTGCTGTCGCCCGACGGCATGTTCGCCGATGAGAATGCCACCGCGCCGAACACGCGTCCGATCAGCCGCCACATCGTCTTCATGACCGACGGCGAAATGGCGCCGAACATGGGCAATTTGTCGTTCCAAGGCTATGAGTGGTTGATGAAGCGCGTTGGCGGGACCAGCGACAGCGACCTGGCGGCGCGCCACAACAACCGCTTCCTGCAGCTTTGCGAAAGGGCAAAGGCCAAGAATATCACCATCTGGGTGGTCGGCTTTGGCGTGACGCTGAACAGCCAGCTCAACAGCTGCGCGACGCCGGGCAAGGCGTATCAGGCGAACAATGCGACGCAGCTCAACGAAAATTTCCAGGCGATCGCCCGGCAGATTTCCAAACTGCGGTTGTCGCAATGACACGGCGCTCCATGTTCCGCCGCCTGCGCCATGATCAGCGGGGCAACGCGATCGTCGAATTCGCGCTGACAGCGCCGATGTTCCTGATCATCGTGTTGGGGATCATGGATTTTTCGTGGCAATATTATGCCAGGCTGGAGTTGCAAGGCGTGGTCAACGCCGCGGCGCGCGCCGCGACGCTGGAAGGCTATGCGCTCAACCAGGCCGCACTCGACAATGAAGTGCGCCGCAAGGTGCTGAACGTCTTTCCCCGAGGCGAGGTCACTTTTGTCCGCAAGGCATATGAAAGCTTTGGCGAAGTCGGCGATCCCGAAGCCTTTACCGATGCGAACAGCAACGGTCAGTACGATAACGGTGAGTGTTTCGAGGACGTCAACGCCAACAGCAACTGGGACGCCGACCGCGGTCGGACGGGCAATGGCGGCGCCGAAGATGTGGTTCTCTATACCGCCTCGCTCAAGATGGCGCGCGTGCTGCCGGTGTGGAAGTTTCTTGGCCAGTCGGACCAAAGCACGCTCGTCGCGACCACCGTGCTGCGCAACCAGCCGTATAACGCCGCGACGTCGACGACTCAGGTGATCTGCTCATGACCGAATTTTTGAAACGAACCTGCGCGCGGATCGTCCGGCGGACACGCGCGGCCGCCCATCTGGCGCGCGATGTGAACGCGGTGGTCATGATCGAGGTGGCCTTCTGCGTCCCCATCCTCGTGCTGATCGGCTGCGGCGGCATCGAATATGCGAACCTGCTCCTGTCGGGGACGCGCGTGAACCAGATCGGCCTGAGCGCCGCGGACAATGCGGCGCGTATCGCCTTTGGCAGCAATTTGTCGCAACCGCGCGTGCGCGAGATCGACATCAACGAGGTCTTCGCCGGTGTCGAGGAACAATCGAAGGGCATGAATTTCAAGGCGAACGGCCGGGTCATCCTGTCGAGCGTCGAACGCAATCCCGACGGCGGGCAATGGATTCACTGGCAGCGCTGTTACGGCGATCTCGACGTCGATTCAGCCTATGGCCCGCAAGGCACGGGTGCCACGGGAACGACCTTCCCCGGCGTTGGTGTCAACGCGTCGAGCGGCACCGCGATCATGCTCGTCGAGGTCACCTACGACTATAAATCGCTGCTCTGGGGCAAATGGTTCCAGTCGAGGCGGATTCGCGAAACGGCCGCCTTCCTCATCCGCGAGGGACGCGACCTGCAGGGCGAGAACAACAGCGGCATCTTTAATCCGGCGCCGGCGGCAACCCCCTCGCTCTGCACCTGATCGCGGCGCGCGGCGCCGCGCAATCAGGCATTTATCGCGGACGCCGCGGCTGCTACATCCGCCGCTGCCGATGACTGCCCTCCATCCTCCCGACAGCCAGCTTCGTGGTCTTATAGCTTTGCTGCCGTCCGCGGCGCGGCCCTATGCGCTGCTCGCGCGGTTCGACCGTCCGATCGGCTGGTGGCTGCTCTATTGGCCCTGCGCCTGGGCACTCGCGCTTGGCGGCGGGGCGATCAGCCACTGGCCCCTGTTCGGGTGGATGCTGCTCGGTGCGATCGCGATGCGCGGCGCGGGCTGCGTCTATAACGACATCGTCGACCGCGACCTCGACGCACGCGTCGCGCGCACCGCGTCGCGCCCGGTCGCGAGCGGCGCGGTGTCGGTGCGGGGTGCGCTGCTGTGGGCGGCGCTCCTGTCGCTGGTCGGGCTGCTCGTGCTGCTCCAGTTGCCGCGCGCCGCGCAGATCGTTGCGCTGGCGAGCCTCTTCCTCGTCGCCGGTTACCCCTTCATGAAACGCATCACCTGGTGGCCGCAGGCGTGGCTGGGACTCGTGTTCAGCTGGGGGGCGCTCGTCGGTTGGGTCGCGGTCGGCGGCAGTGCAGGACTCGCGTTGCCTCTGCTTTATGCCGGCTGCATCGCGTGGGTGATCGGATATGATACGATCTATGCGCTGCAGGACATCGAGGACGACATGCTGATCGGCGTGAAGTCGAGCGCGCGGGCGATGGGCAGCCATGTGCGCGGCGGCGTCGCGGTCTGCTATGTGGCGGCGCTCGCCTGCTGGGGCGGCGCGCTGTGGATGGTCCGGCCCGATCCGCTGGTGTTTGTCGCCTTGCTTCCCGCGGCACTCCATTTGACCGGGCAGTTGGTTACGCTCGACCCCGCCAACGGCGCCGACGCGCTCGCCAAATTCCGCAGCAACCGCTTTGCGGGGCTGCTGGTATTCGCCGCGATGCTGGTGGTGGGGATGGCGCCTTAGTTAAATGGGGACTGTCCCTATTTGATTTCGTCTACTCCGCCGCGAGCAGTTCTTCGGCGGCGCCGAGGTCGACCGACACGAGGCGGCTGACTCCCTTTTCGATCATCGTCACCCCGAACAGGCGGTGCATGCGCGCCATCGTCACCGCATTGTGGGTGACGATCAGGTAGCGTGTGTTGGTCTCGCGCGTCATCCGGTCGAGGAGATCGCAGAAACGCTCGATATTGGCGTCGTCGAGCGGCGCGTCGACTTCGTCGAGGACGCAGATCGGCGCGGGGTTGGTGAGGAACAGGCCGAAGATCAGCGCGACCGCGGTCAGCGCCTGTTCGCCGCCGGACAGCAGGGTGAGCGTGCCGAGGCGCTTACCCGGCGGCTGCGCCATGATTTCGAGGCCGGCTTCGAGCGGATCGTCCGAATCGACGAGCTCGAGATGCGCCTGGCCGCCGTTGAACAGGGTGGTAAACAGCCGCTGGAAATGGCCGTTCACCGCCTCGAAGGCGGCGAGCAGCCGGACGCGGCCTTCGCGGTTGAGGTTGCCGATCGATCCGCGCAGCCGGTTGACGGCCTGTGCCAGCTCCTCGATCTCCGCCGCATTCTTTTCGCGCTCGCTATCGAGTTCGGCGAGCTCGTCGGCGGCGACAAGATTGACCGGGCCGAGTCGCTCGCGATCGGCGATCAGCCGCTCATGCTGCGCCGATTCGGCGTTCGCATCGCTTACCGTGTCGCTTTCGAACCCGGCCTTTTGCGGGAGAAGCGGGGGCGGGCATTCGAAACGTTCGCCCGACAGGCGCCCCATCTCGATCCGCCGCAGCTCGGCATTTTCGGAGCGGGCGATGGCGCCGGCGCGCGTTTCGCGCGCTGCGGCGACACGCTCGCGGATCGCCGCCAGCGCGGTCTCGGTCTCGCGCAATGCCGCTTCGGCGGCTCGCTCCTGCGCCTCGGCGGCGGCGACCTTCTCGCGAAGCGCCGCTTGCTGCGCCTCGGCGGCGGTGCGTTGTTCGGCGAGACGCGCGGGGAGGTCGGCGAGCTTCGCGGCCTCGGCCGCCAGCGCGTCGGCGCGCTTGTCCATCTCGGTCACCCGCCGCGCGGCTTCGCCCGCGCGCGCTTTCCAGCTCTTGATTTCGGCGCTGACGACCGCCTGCCGCTCGCTGAGCGCCGCGAGCGTCCGTTCGTGCGCCGCCAGCGCGTCGCGCGCGGTGCCGGCATCGATGCGCGCTCGTTCGGCGGCTTGCTCTTCGGCTTCGAGCGCGGCGCGCGCGATGCTGTCGTCGGGCAGCGCGGCGAGTGCGGCTTCCTGCGCGGCAAGCTGCTCGGCCGCCTCTTTCGCCGCGTCGGCGATTTCGGCGAGGCGGCGGTCGAACAGCGCGGCGGCATCGCGGTGGCGGTCGATCGCGGCTTGCGCCTGGTCGGCGGCGCGCAGCGCGCTACGCCGCGCTTCGTCGGCCTGCGCCAGCGCCTTGCGCGCCGCGGCGGCGGCGGCGGTCAGGTCCGACGCCTTTGCGGCGGCGGCATCGCGCCGGTCGCGCAGATCCTGCACGCCGAGTTCGACCTGCGGGCGCTGTGCGGCGAGTTCGTCGAGGCGGTTCTGGCGTTGCAGCCGTTCGGTCGCGGTCGCGCCGTCGCCGCGCGTGACGAAGCCGTCCCAGCGGCGCATCACGCCGTCGGTCGTGACGAGGCGCTGGCCGACCGCGAGCGGCTGCCCGGCGTCGGTATCGGCCACGGCAACCTGTGCAAGACGCCTCGCGAGCGCGGTGGGCGCCTCGACGAATTCGGCGAGCGGGCGTGTGCCGGACGGGAGGGCGGGGTCGTTTTTCGCCGTATCCGCGCCGATCCAGCTGCGCGCGGCCTCCGTGTCGGTCCCCGCGTCGAGATCGTCGCCGAGCGCGGCGGCGAGTGCGGCCTCATAACCCGGCGCGACACGAAGCTGGTCGAGGATGCGGCTTTCGTCGCTCCGCGCCGCGGCGAGCGCGCGTTCGAGCGTCGCCCTCTCGCCGTCGAGCGCGGCGAGCGCGGCGCGGGCTTCGGCGAGCCCCGCTTCGATGCCCGTGAGGTCGGCGGCGACCGCCTCGCGGTCGGCCTCGGCCTCGTGCAGCGCGGCTTCGGCGGCGGCGATGGCGGCTTCGGCGGCTTCGGCGGCTTTCACGCTTTCGGCGTGCGTCGCGGCGAGCGCGGCGCTGTCGCCGAGCGCAGCGATTTCGGCGTCGACGCGCGCCTTGTCATTGGCGACGCGGCGTACGGCGGCCTCGGCGCTGTCGCGTGCCGACACCGCGATGCGCCGGTCGGCGGCTTCGCTCGCCGCCTTGGCGCGGGCCTGCGCCAGCGCGACTTCGGCGTCGCGCAGCCGCGTCTGCGCCGCGAGATTGGCGTCGGACAGCGCGGCCTTGCCCGCGTCATGGCCGGCGATGTCGTGCGCCAGCGATTTGGTTTCGGTGTCGAGCGCGGTCAGCGCGGCATGGGCTTCGCGCGCGAATTCGCCCTCGCGTTCGCGGTCGCCCGCGAGCCGTGCTTGCTGCGCCGCCAGATCCTCGAGCCGCTGTAGCGCGGCGCGCTCCTCGCCCTGCAACCGCACCTGCGTCGCGGTCGCTTCGGCGAGCGCGTCGCGCTGCGCCTGCGCGTCGGCGCGCGCGGCGGCGACGCGCGTTGCGACCTCGGTCTGCGCTTTCGAGACGGTTTCGAGTTCGTCCTGCGCGGTCTTGACCGCTGTTTCGGCGGCGTCGGCATCGCGGCGCGCCTGATCGGCGGCGGCGGCGGCATCGCGCCAACGCGCGTAGATCAGCCGCCCCTCGGCGATGCGGATCTCGTCGCTCAGCTTCTTGTAGCGTTCGGCGGCGCGCGCCTGCCGCCGCAACGCATTGGCGCGTACCTCCATATCGGCGACGATTTCGGAGAGGCGGGTGAGGTTGGTTTCGGTCGCGCGCAGCTTCTGCTCGGCGTCCTTGCGACGCACATGCAGCCCGGCGATGCCCGCGGCTTCCTCGAGCATCGCGCGGCGGTCGGTCGGTTTCGCGGCGATGACGTTGGCGATCTTGCCCTGGCTGACGAGCGCCGGGCTGTGCGCGCCGGTCGCGGCGTCGGCAAAGATCAGCGCGATGTCTTTTGCGCGCACATCGCGGCCGTTGGCGCGATAGGCCGACCCCGCGCCGCGTTCTATGCGGCGAATGACCTCCAGATCGTCGCCGTCGCCGCCATCCGACAGGCCGGCGACGAGCGCGCCTTCGGTATCGCAATGCAGCGCGACCTCGGCAAAATCGCGCGCCGGGCGCGTCGAGGTGCCGGCGAAGATGACATCTTCCATCCCGCCGCCGCGCATCGACTTGGCGCTGGATTCGCCCATCACCCAGCGGATCGCCTCGAGCAAATTGGATTTGCCGCAGCCATTGGGGCCGACGACGCCGGTCAGCCCGGGTTCGATGCGCAGTTCGGTGGGTTCGACGAAGGATTTGAAACCGGTGAGGCGCAGCCGCTTTATCTGCACGGGGACGCCCCGTGCAGTTCAACGAATCGCGGATGTTGCAACCTTGGTGTCACATATCCCCCTGCAAGCTGTCATGCCGCGCGGGCGGGGGAGTCGCAAGGGGGTAGGCAAATAGCCCCTCCTGAAGGGGAGGGGCTATCGAGGCAGCGCAAGGCCGATAGACCCCACCCGCTGCGACATAGGCAGCAAGCTCCCAAGTCTCGCTGCCCTCCCCTGAAGGAGAGGGCGAAGCAAGATCAGCGCGCGCCCATCGTGCGCAGGCGGTCGCGCAGCAGGCCCCAGGCGGCGACGCCTTCGGCGACCTGGCCGTTGATGACGAAGGTCGGCGTGCCGGTGATCTGATATTTCTCGACCCCCGCATTGGTGCCTTTCTCGATCGCCTCGACATTTTCGACCTTGCTCAGGCACTGCTGGATCGTCGCGGCAGGGACACCGCGCTGCTGATAGAATTGATCGATGCCCCAGCCCTTGGCGAGCGCGAGAAAGCGCTGCGCGGGCGGCAGTTTCATCGCTTCCTCGATCCCTGGCTGGGGCTTCGACGCGCCCGCGATGAACGCCTCATGCTCGAGGAAGGTCGCGTCGGCGAGCGGGAAGAAGCGGTCGGGGCCGGTGCATTTGACGATCGCGCCCGAAATTGCGTCGACCGGGTGGAGCATGAACGGCGTCAGCTTGTACGACACGCGGCCGGTGTCGACAAAATCGCGCTTCAGCTCTTCGTGCGAATCCTTGGCGAACTGCGCGCAGTGGCCGCAGGTGAAGGCGCCGAACTCTTCCAATTTGATCGGCGCGTCGGGATTGCCCATCACCACGCCGTCGCCTTCGACGCGCACGACCTGCGACCAGCTCTTGCCGGCGGGCGCCGCAACCTTGGCGACCACATCCTGTTCCTTGGCGGGGTCGGTCTTGCTTTCGCCGCAGGCGGCGAGGGCGAGCGCGCCCATCGAGGTCAGGAGGACAGTACGCAGCAGGGTCATGATCGATCTTTCTATACTGGAATGCGGCGCTTTTACGAGGCTTTGAGTGCGAGGTCGAGTTTCGATTTGAGCGCCGGCCAAGCGGTGACTTCGGCGCCTTGGCCGTTGATGAAAAAGCTTGGCGTGCCCCCGATGCGATCGGCGCCCCGGCCGATGTTGGTCATGCCGGTCAGTTCGGCCTGCGCGACCTCGCTGTCGAGCGCGGCGTCGAGCTGCGCCTGGGTATAGCCGCGCGCGCGCATCAGCGCCGCAAGGCCGGTGTCCGTCGCTATCTTGCGCGCGCGCTCGCCGGTGGTGCCTTCGAACCAGTTCGTTTTCTGCGCGTCGGTTGCTTTCGTCACCTTGGCCATAAAGGTCGGGAAGGCGGCGAAGATCGCCTGATGATTGCCCGCGAACGCCTTGGGACCGCCGCAGCGCGCGAGCAGCGCCGCGGTCATGTCTACGGGATCGCGCACGAGGTTGCGATATTCGAACAGGATGAGCCCGCGATCGACATATTGTGCCTTCAGCGGCAGCGAGCTCGCCTTCGCGAAATCGGCGCAGACGTGGCAGGTGTAACTGAAATATTCGACCAGCCGCACCTTTGCGGCGGGGTTGCCGATGACATGGGCGCCGATCGGGCTAGTGGTGACCGTTTGTGACCAGGCAACGGGTTTAGCTGGCGTCGCGGCGAGCAAGGTCAATGCGGCGCCCGAAAGCGCAAGCACCGCCGCGCGGCGATCGAGAAGCGGGTCGTCAAAAGCGGACATCGTCGGCCGTCTTTCCTTTAGCTTATGCGAGGGAGTTTCGGCGCTGCGGCCAGTCCGGCGGCCATGCGTTCGAGCACGGTCCGAAGCTCCGGGTCGCCGATGTCGCGCAGACTGTCCCCCAGCTCGGCGGGTACGGGCTTCAGCATTGCCGGCGGCTGAACGGGCGCGGCGGGGGTGACCTGCCCGTGCGTCATCCGCACATGCGCGACGGCGGCATAGCCGAAGAAGCGGTTGACCGCTTCGACGATGTCGGGCGCGACATGCTGCAGCATCGGGGCGTGCGCGCCGCTGATCGTCAGGTGCAGCGTGCCGCCGGCCTTTTGCCCGGCGGGAAAGCGAATCATCGCGGGCTGGGTGACGTCGGCGAGCCGATCGCCGACAATCTCGCGCCAACGGCTGACGACCGAGCTCTGGATAAAGCCGAACTTGCGAAAGGCGGCACGGCCGATTTCGGGGACGAGGTCGGAGATCATGCGCGCTTCGCCGCCGCGCGGGCGTTCATAGACGCGCGCGGGTGGCTTGGCGGTTTTCGCCCCCGCCTTCGCTGCGCCTTTCGGCTTTGCCTTTTTGGCCGGCCCATCCTCATCCGCGTCTTTCGCCATAGCCGGTGCCATGCCATAGGCAGGGGGTGAGCGTCCAGACTTCCAGCATGATTGGCGACATTGTTGGCGACTTCGCGGGCCGCCTGCTCGGCTGGTACGATCGCGCGGCGCGGGTGCTGCCGTGGCGCATCGCGCCGAACAGCGGCGGCGAACCCGACCCATATCGCATCTGGCTGGCCGAAGTCATGCTGCAGCAGACGACGGTCGCCGCGGTCGCGGGCTATTTCGCGCGCTTTACCGAACGCTGGCCGACCGTCGCCGATCTGGCGGCGGCCGATGACGCCGACGTCATGGCGGCGTGGGCGGGGCTCGGCTATTATGCGCGCGCGCGCAACCTGCTCGCCTGCGCGCGCGCCGTCGTTCGCGATCATGGCGGGCGCTTTCCCGACAGCGAGGCGGGGTTGCGCGCGCTGCCCGGGATCGGCGATTATACCGCCGCGTCAGTGGCGGCGATCGCCTTTGGTCGCGGCGCAGTTGTCGTCGACGCCAATATCGAGCGGGTGATCGCGCGCCACCGGCTGATCGAAACGCCGCTGCCGATGGCGAAGCGCGAGATTCGCGCGGCGCTGGCTCCGCTTGTTTCCTCCGATCGACCGGGCGACTTCGCGCAGGCGCTGATGGACCTCGGTGCGACCATCTGCACTGTGCGCGGCCCGGCCTGCGCGATTTGCCCGGTGATGGCCGATTGCCGCGCGCGCGGCCGCCCGGACATCGAACGGCTGCCGGTCAAGCCGCCCAAGAAGGCTAAGCCGCATCGCCACGGCCTCGCGCACTGGATCGAGGAGCGCGGCCGGGTCTGGCTCGTCCGCCGCCCCGACAAGGGCATGCTCGGCGGGATGCGCGCGCTGCCCGGCGGCGAGTGGACCGATGAGCGCCCCCCTGAGTCGGGATGGGCCGAGTCGGGGATTGTCAGCGTCGACCATGGTTTCACCCATTTCGACCTGACGCTGCGGCTGGCGCGCCGCGAAGCACCCCCCGAAGTCTCCGGTGCCGCAGCGGAAGGCGAATGGTGGCCGATCTCGGACCTTGACGCGGCGGGGCTACCGACGCTCTATCGCAAGCTGGTCGACAAGATGCTGGAGAGAGACGCATGAACATGATGGTTTCGCGCCGGGCGCTGCTGGGCGGACTGGCGCTGGGCGGAACCGCCGCGCTGCTGCCGGGCGCCGCGCTCGCGTGGAAAGTCGACGGTTCGGCGCTCTATCCCGCGACCGATGCCTTTATCAAAGGCTTCGTCGACCACCGCGAGCTCGCCGGCGCGCTCGCCGCGATCGGCAAGGGGCAGGCGCCGGCCGACTTTTTCGGCGCGGGGGTGCAATCGCTCGACCGGGGGACGCCGGTCGGCGCCGACACGCTCTGGCGCCTCTATTCGATGACCAAGCCGGTCACCGGCATCGCCGCGATGCTGCTGATCGAAGACGGCAAGATGAAGCTCGACCAGCCGATCGCCGACTTCCTGCCCGCGTTCGCGAACATGAAGGTCCAAAACACGCCCGACGGGTCGATCACCGACGTCCGCCCGGCGAAAGGGCCGATCACGGTGCGCCACCTGCTCACCCACACCGCGGGGCTCGGCTATAATATCGTCCAGAAGGGCCCGATCAAAAAGGCCTATGACGATGCCGGCATCGTCGGCGGGCAGGCGAGCCGCCTGCCGATCCCGGGCTTTGCGCCGGTGACGCCCGCACCCAGCCTTGCTGTCATGGCCGACCGGCTCGCCGCGCTGCCGCTCGTCTATGAACCCGGCACGAAATGGAGCTATTCGATCGGCCTCGACCTGATGGGGCGGCTGATCGAGGTCGTGTCGGGGCAGGCGTTCGATGCGTTCCTGAAGGCGCGGCTCTTCGACCCGCTCGGCATGACAAGCACGGGCTTCATGGTGAAAGCGGCCGACGTCGGGCGCTTCACGAGCAATTATGCGCCGTTCAGCGGCGCGCTCATCCCGTTCGATCCCGCGCCGAGTTCGATCTATCTCGACCCGCCGCCCTATCCGTTCGGCGGCGGCGGCCTCGTGTCGAGCGC
>NZ_JAKFEM010000013.1:0-23485 GCF_036675685.1 Sphingopyxis sp. | reverse complement strand
TTCTCGTCACCCCGGGCTTGACCCGGGGCCTGCCTTGTCTTTTCTCGGTTGGGAAGAAGGAAGGCGGGTCCCGGGTCAAGCCCGGGATGACGAATAAGGACCGTCCGCTTCCCACCCCAAAGCAGACATCCAATAACCCAAAAAAGAGGGCGACCGTATCGCTACGGCCGCCCCAGTCGTCAGGATCTCGGAAATTCTCTACGGCGCGCTCACAACCTCCGGCAGCGCGGGGTTGAACCCCGGCGGGTTGACCCCGCCATCGGCGATAAACTGGTCGAGCCGTGCTTCGAGCACCGGCAGCGGCACCGAACCCAGCGCGAGGATCGCGTCGTGGAAATGGCGCTGGTCGAATTTCTCGCCCAGCGCCGCTTCGGCCTCGGCGCGCTTGCGGCGGATCAGCATCTCGCCAAGCTTGTAGGCCAGCGCCTGTCCCGGCCACGCGATATAGCGGTCGATCTCGGTCGTGATCTCATGCTCCGAAAGCGCGGTGTGGTCGCGCAGATATTGCTGCGCCTGCTCGCGGCTCCAGCCATAATGGTGGATGCCGGTGTCGATCACCAGCCGCGACGCGCGCCACATCTCGTAGGAGAGGCGGCCGAAATCCTCGTACGGCGTCTCGTACATGCCGAGCTTGCTGCCCATCCATTCCCAATAGAGCGCCCAGCCCTCGCCATAGCCCGAAAAGCCGGTGGCGCGGCGGAACGCCGGACGGCGCGTCGCTTCCTGCGCGACCGCCGACTGGAAACTGTGCCCCGGGTTGCATTCGTGGATGGTGAGCGCGGTCAGCGTGTAGAGCGGGCGCGACGGCAGGTCATAGGTGTTCATCATGCAGCTTTCGAGGCCGCCGCGCCCGCCGGTATAGATCGGCGCCAGCGCCGGCGGCACCGGCAGGATCGCAAAGCGCCGTCGCGGCAGGAAGCCGATCGTCTCGGGAAGTTTCGCATCCATCCGCTTCGCCACATAGGAGGATTTGGCGAGCAGCTCGTACGCCGTTTTGGGATAGAATTGCGGATCGGTGCGCAGGAACTTGAGGAAAGCGGGCATGTCGCCCTTGAAACCGGTACTGGCTTTCACCTGCTCCATCTCGGCCCGGATCCGCGCGACTTCCTTGAGACCCATCTGGTGGATCTGCTCGGGCGTCAGGTCGAGCGTCGTGAAACCCTTGATCTGCGCCTGATAGAAGGCGGGGCCATCGGGTTGCTTCTCCCCCGCCAGCGTGGTGCGCGCCTTCTTCATATAGTCGTCGCGGATGAACGCGTAGAGCCTGGCATAGGCGGGGGCGACCGTCTCGCGGATCACCTGCTCGCCCTCGGCGCGCAGCGCCGCCTGTTCGGCCGCCGGGATCGTCGAGGGCATTTCCTTGAACGCGTCGTAGAAGCTGTTGGTCTGGTCGGCGGGCAGGTACGGCTTGATCGTCACGTCGCGACCCTGCACCGCGATCTGCGGCACGGTGAAGCCGCGCGCAAGGCCGGCGCGCATATTGGCGGTCTGCTCGTCGAAGAAGCGCGGGATGTCGCGCATCCGGGCGATATAGTTGCGATACGCCTGCGCGGTCGCGAAACCACCGCTGCGCGGATTGAGTCCCGACCAGAAGAAGGTGTCGGCGTTGAACGGCGCCTCATAGGTCTTGTATTTGATGTCGTTCGCCATCGTCTCGATCGACTGGCGGAACACCGCGGCATTGATCTTTTCCTCGGGCGACAGCTGGCCCTCCGGGACCGCGTCGAGTTCGGCGAGCGCCTTCGTCCAATAGGCGAGCCGCGCCTGCTGCGTTGCCGCATCGACCTGGGGCAGATGCGTCGGGCCGTCGCCTTCGCCGCCGCGACCGCTGCGCAGCCCCTGTTGCTGGCGCCAGTCCCATTCGCGTTCGTACAGCGCCTTCAGCCGCGCATCCGCGCTGCCCGACGTGGGCACCTGTGCGATCGCCGCCTGGCCGGCGAAAGCCGCCAGCGCCAGTGCGAGCGTGCGCGCCACCGAAACTCCGTTCATGTTCATCTCCCTTTGCCCATCGTCAGCGTCAGTTCGCGGCGTCGGCATTTTCGATCACCATCGGGCCGGGCGGCAAACCGCGTTCGGCCTTCGATTTCGCCACCATGTCGCGAACCTCGGCGCGCAGCTTTGCCGCGTCGTAGATGATGCCGTCCTTGATCGTGTAGGCGATGCCGCCGACACGCTCGACCTTGCCCGTCGCATCGTTCAGCTTCACCGTCCCGGTGCCGAACAGCAGCTTGAGATTCGCGATCGGGTTGCCCTTCACGACAACAAGGTCGGCCTTGCGTCCGACGCGGACCGTCCCGACCTGATCGTCATGACCAAGCAGCCGCGCGCCCTGCTGCGTCGCGGCGTGGATCACCTCGAGCGGGCTGAAACCCGCCTCGCGCATCAGCTCCATCTCCTGGATATAGCCGAAGCCGTAGAGGTTATAGATATAGCCGGCGTCGCTGCCGAGGGTGACGCGGCCGCCGCGATTCTTGTAATCGTTCACGAAACGCATCCAGCGGCGGTAATTGTCCTTCCACGCCATCTCGTGCTCGGTGGTCCAGTCGAACCAATAGGCGCCGTGGTTGACGCGGCTCGGGCGGTAGAAGTCCCAGAGCGCCGGCATCGTATATTCGTCGTGCCAGCTCGCGCGGCTCATCCGCATGAAATCGCGGCTGGTGAGATAAGCGGTGAAGGTTGGATCGAGCACGAACTTGCGCTCGAGCAACACGTCCATCACCTTGTTCCACGCCTCCGACCCGGGCTCGGCGGTTTGCGCCCACAGCTTCCCGGCTTCGCCAAAGCGCATCTGTTCGTCGTTGTTGATGAAGTCGGTGGGGAAGGCCTGGATGCGCTTGTCGGTGAACATCGCCTCGGGCAGCCCGTACCAATGCTCCATGCTTTCGAGCCCGGCCTCCGACGTGTTCACGACATTGGCATAGGCGACGAGTTGCTGCGCGTGGTGCATCGTGCTGTGCAGCCCCAGCTTCTTCGTCTCGTCGATCGCGGCGTAGAGGACATCCTCGGGCGCCCCGCCGATGAACTTGACCCCGTCGGCGCCGCGTTTCTTGGCCTCCTGGATGGCCGCGCGCGCCGTGGGGACATCGTTCACCGGCCCGCGAATCTGGTGGAACATCGGATAGATGTCGATGCGCGGCGCGACGATCTCGTTGCGTTCGCTGCGCTTCTTGATGTCGACCAGCCATTCGATCGGGTGGCCGCTGCCGAGGTCGCGGACCGAGGTGATGCCGTGCGCCATCCAGAGCTTGAGGATATAGTCCGACGGAACGCCCTGCGCGTCGCTGAGCGAATGGAGGTGGACGTGCGCGTCGACGAAGCCCGGCATGACAGTATAGCCGGTGAGATCGATTTCATGGTCGCCCGGCGCGGCGCGCTCGGCGGGATCGATCGCGCCGGGGACGCCGATCGACTTGATCTGTGCGACGCGGTCATTCTCGATCACGATGTCGACCGGGCCCTGCGCGGGCGCGCCGGTGCCGTCGATCATGATGACATTGCGCAGCACGACGCGCTTGAAAGGACCGATGCCCTCGGTACGCGCCGGGATGACATCGACGGCCGCTTGGCCTGAAGGCGCGGGCGCGGCTGCGACAAGCGGGGCTGCGAATAGGGAAGCGGCCGCCAGCAGGGCGGCGATACGGCGCGGCTTGAACGTCATGGAATCCGGCCTTCAATAAGCAGAAAAAGAAGGCCGGCGGAGCAGGGATACTCCGCCGGCCGGGGCGATCCTCAGAACTTCATCCGGACACCGGCGAAATAGCGCCGGCCGAGCGTGTCATAGAGCGACACGTCGACATTGGCGTCGCCGACGAAGGTCGTGCCGAGGATCGGCGGCATTTTGTCGAGCAGATTGTCGACGCCGGCGAAGAAGGTGAAATTGTCGTTGATTTCGAAACTGCTCGTCAGGTCGAAATACCAGGTCGCCGGGGCCGACTTCACGATCGTGGTCACCGTCGGGAATGCCTTGAGGCCCCCGATCATCCGGGCCTGGCCGCGGATGCTGATCGGGCCGCTGCTATAGGCTGCGCTCAGGTTCAGCTTGAAGTCGGGGATGATGAAACCGCCCGACCCCGACGAACAGCCCGCGCCATAGAAACCCGCGCAGTCCTGCGGCGCGACGGTGCTGAGCACCTGCGTCGACCGTTCGAACAGCCAGCTCGCGACCCCCTGCAGGCGCAGGGTGGCGGCTTCCCCGCCGACTTCCAGCACGGCGGGAAGCGGGAGGGTATAATCGCCTTGGACGTCGAGGCCGCGGACCTTGAGCGCACCGATATTATTCTGGTTGGTACGGACATAGTCGATCTGGCCGCTCGCCAGGCGGAACACCGACAGGCAGGTCGGGCTGGTGGCGTTGAGGCCGGTGTAGCAATCGTTCAGCGTCTGCTGCGCGTTGATCGTCGTGATCGCGCCCTTCACCTCGACGTTGAAATAGTCGACGGTGATATTGAGGCGCGGGATGAACGGCGGCGAGATCACGGCGCCGATCGTATAGGTCTTTGATTTTTCCTCGACCAGATTGGGATTACCGCCCGTTTCCTGCGTCAGCCCCAGCGTCGCTTGCGTGAAATTCGCGATATCCCCGCTGGGGACGCCTTGCGCGACGCAGAAATCGCGAAGCGCCTGGCTGCGCGGATCGGCGCCGGTCAGATTCGGGCGCGCGCACGGATCGGTGCCGCCGGTGAAGCCCTGGCCCACCGCCGAAAACAGCTCGTTGATGTTCGGCGCGCGGATCGCGCGGTTATAGGCGCCGCGGATGCGGACCCAGCTGACCGGCGCCCATTCGCCGCCCGCCTTCCAGGTAAAGACGCCGCCGACGGTCGAATAGTCCGAATAGCGCGCCGCACCCTCGATCGCGAGCGTATCGAAGAAGGGGGTGTCCGAAAGGATCGGGATACGGATTTCGCCGAATATTTCCTTGACGTCGAACGATCCGGCCAGCGCGTTGGTTGATGCCGCCCCATATTCCTTGTTGATGTCCATCGCGCTCGGCGTGAACTCATAGCTGTCCTTGCGATATTCGACGCCGACCGCGACCGCGACGGGGCCGGCGGGAAGGTCGAACAAAGTACCGCTCAGCGAGGCGCCGGCGACCTGGCGCTCGAAAATATCGTTGCTCGCGCGCGTCGGCGTCAGATAAACGCCCGCCTGCGGCGTGATCGAACCGATGCCGAAGATCGAGACGGGGACGCAGCCGGGGACGCCCGACCGGCAGACGATCTGTCCTTGGCCGTTGACGATCGAATCGAGACCTAGGCTGAGGCGCGTTTGGTTGATCACGCCTTCGGCGCGGGTGTCGGTACGGTTGCGCAGATATTGGTAGAAGACGTCCCAGCGCCAATTCTGCTTGCCGATGTCGAAATCGCCGCGCAGCCCGGTGGTGATGGCATAGGATTGCCGTTCGAAGAAGCTGTCGCGCGTGCCAAGTTCGTCGGCGCGGCGACCGCCGCCGACCACCGCCGCGGTGCCGTCGCCATCGGGATCGAAGGTCGCGCGGTTGTTCACGAAGAAGTCGCGTACGGCCGGCGAAAGGCTGGCGCTGGTCGCATAGTTGGGCACGAGCAGCGTCGAGGACGGGGCGCCGGGCGTCACCGGCGCGAAGCTGTCGGGGGCCAGTTTCGAATTGTTCCGCGCATTGACGAAGAAGGCTTCGGCGTAGGCGGTTATGTTATCGGTGACGTCGTAATGCGCCAGCGCCGAGAAGTTGATGCGCTCGAGCGGGCGCTGGAGCAGGTTGAATGGCGCATAGTTATAGGTGTCTTCGGGCTGGCAATAGGGACGCACCGTGCCGCCCTGGCCAAAGCGGATGCCGGTGATCGACGTGCAGGGGCCGGTCGGGGTCAGGTTGACCCCGACGAGCGCGTTGCGCTGCGCCTGGCTGAGCGGCACGCGCGTGCCCGGGATGTTGCCCGATCCCGAATAGACCAGCGCGCCGTTGATCTCGGCGAGCGGCACCCTGCCGAACGGGCGGTCCGCCTGGGTGATCGGGTCCTGCCGGGCCCAGGCGCCCGAGATGGCGACATTGCCGCGCCCGCCGCCCAGATCGGCGCCGAAGGTGAGGTCGATCTTCTTCGATGCGGCATCGCCGCGGTCGGTAATGCCGACCTGCGCGGACGCCTGAAGCCCTTCGAAACTATCGTCGAGGATGAAGTTGACGGCGCCGGCGATCGCGTCGGAGCCATAGACGGCCGAAGCGCCGCCGGTGATCACCTCGACCCGCTTGATCAGCGCGTCGGGGATGCTGGTGAGGTCGACCGAGCCGTTCGAATTGGCAGGAATGAAGCGGCGGCCGTTGACCAGAGTCAGCGTCCGGGTTTCGCCGAGGCCGCGCAGGTTCGCCGTCAGCACGCCGGCGCCGCCGCCGTTGTTGACGGTAGAGGTGTTGCCCGAGGCGAGCTGCGGGAACTCGTTCATCGTCTTTTCGAGGGTCAGGTTGCCCGACAGCTGGATATCTTCCTGCCCCACGATCGTGATCGGGCTGGGGGCGGTCAGGTCGGTGCGTTGCAGGCGCGATCCGGTGACGACGATGTCGGTCGGCTTCTCGGCGGCTTCGTCGACCGCGACATCCTGCGCCGCAGCGGCGGCGGGTAGCAGGACGGTGGACAACAGGCTGGTGGCAAGAAGCACGCGGCGGAAACGGGTCTGCGGACGAATGGTTCGATCATATGACATGTGGAAACTCCCTGTATTCGGCCTTTGGCCTGTCGTTGATTTCGATACCCGCCGGTGGGCGGGCGACGTCGTTTCTCCTGCACTCTTCTTCCGGCTGCCGATCAGCCCCCTTTTTCGAGCCGGGACGGGCGCGATATTTCGCGCGGCGAACCGGCCGGCTGAACGGCCATCATGTCGGAGCGGTTGGCGCCCTCGCCCGCTGCGGACCGAGCGGGCGTGGCTTCATGGCGAAGTTGCTTCCTTCGTCATGCGCGGGGCAGTGATCGATGAAGTCGCGGGTCGACGGCGACGCGCGAAACGCCGCCTGCGCAATGGCGGTGTCGCCAAGCGTCGCGAAATCCAGGCGGTACAGCATCGGCGCCCCTTTTTGCTATTACTGTATACGAAATACGATATACTCAATCTTCCAAGAGTCAATGCCACAAGTTTCCCGGGAGGCCCGCTTGACCGCAACAAACTGTCTTAGAACCGCTTTTTTGAGCATATTTCTGATGATTCCCGCGCTTTTCGCCTCGACGGCGACTCGCGCCGAGACGCCCGCCAGCAACCGGATCGCGATCACCGGGGTCACGGTGATCGACGGCACGGGCGCCGGGCCAAAGCGGGGCATGACCGTCCACATCGAAGGCGGACGGATCGTTTCGATCGTCAGGGGCGGGGGCCGCGTGACCGATGCCAAGATCATCGACGGGCGTGGGCGCTATCTGCTGCCGGGTTTCATCGACAGCAATGTCCATGTCTCGGTCTATGGCCAGCCGGCGCGCCGCGATACGTCGCTCAAATATGCCGATCGCGGCGAGGAACTCGCGCTCGAATTCGCACAGCGCGCGCTGACCTATGGCGTGACGACGCTGCGCGACAGCTATGGCGTGCTGCCGCCGATCCTGATCGTCCGCGACCGGATCGCCCGCGGCGAGGTGGTCGGCGCGCGGATCAAGGCGGCGGGCAACATCCTCGGCTGGGGCGGTCCCTTCTCGCTGACCTTTTCGCTCACCAAGGATTCGGACCTGTCGCTGTTCCAGGAGCAGTGGAACGACCTGCTCGCGCAAGACATGGGCGAGGAGATCATGGACATGACCCCCGAGGAGTTGCGGATCGCGATGAACCGCTATCTCGACAAGGGGGTCGACTTCATCAAATATGGCGGCACCAGCCATTTCCTCCGCCCGTCGCTGATCGGCTTTTCGCCGCGCCAGCAGGCCGTGATCGTCGAGGAAGCGCACAGGCGCGGCAAGCTGGTCGAAACCCACGCCACCAGTTCGGAAGGGCTGACGCTCGCGGTCGAGGCGGGGATCGACCTGATCCAGCATCCCGAACTGACAAGTCGCGACCTGCCCGACGAGCTGATCGCGCTGATCGTCAAGAAGGGCGTGCTTTGCGGGATCCGGTCCAATTATATCACCGGCGACTATCGCAAGAAGCATCTCGCCAAGCGTGCCGAACAGGAGGCGAAGATCGCGAAGATGCCGCCCGCGACGACCAGCGCCGAACGCTGGCGGCGGCTCGAAATGATGGACGATAATCAGGATGTGCAGCGCCGCAACGCCGAGCGGCTGATCAAGGCGGGGTGCCGCGTGACCCCCGCGACCGACAGCTTTTACGGCGACGCGCCCGAATTCCGCCGCGTGCCCAAGGGTGACGAGGCTGAGCCGGGGATCGGCACGATCCGCGCGATCGAGGGTCTGGTCGAAGTCGGCATGACCCCGATGGAGGCGATCGTCGCGGGCACGAAACATGGTGCGGCCGCCGCGGGCATGAGCGCCGACCTCGGCACGATCGAACCCGGAAAGATCGCCGACCTCGTGCTATTATCGGCCGACCCGCTTGCCGACATCCGCAATATCGAGAAGGTCGAGGTGGTGATCGCGGGAGGGAAGCTTGTCGATCGCGCGGCGCTGCCCGAACATCCGCTGTTCCTGCGCAAGCCCTGAAGGAGAGAGTGATGGCCAAATGGATGAGGCTGCTGCTGGCGGCGCTGCTGCTGTTCGGCACCACCGTGCCGGTCCGCGCCGACGATGCAGCGGAGAAGGCTGCGATCCTGAAGGTCGTCGCCGATATGGAGGCCGCGTGGAACCGCAGCGATTTTACCGGCTATATGGCGGGCTTCTGGAACCCCGGCGTGACCTTCGTCTCGGGCGGCAAGATCCAGGATGGGTGGCAGGGTACGCTCGACCATTATGTCCGCGATTATGGCGGCTCACCCGAACGGCGCGGCACGCTCCATTTCTATGACATCACGATCGATATATTGGCGCCCGACGCAGCGCTGCTCATCAGCCACTATAATCTCGCGCGGCCCGAGCGGTCGCAGGAGGGGATCAACACCCGCCTGTTCCGCAAAGTGGGCGGCCGCTGGGTGATCGCGATGAACCATGTCTCGTCCTACGACCCGGCGGTGGCGTCTGCCGCTAAGTAGCGCGTCTTAGCCGCCGCTGCGCGCGATCAGATCGATCAGGTCGGCCTTCCAGTTGACCGCCCATGTGTGCGTCCCGTGGCCGCGCGTTTCGTCACTCTCGGGCACCAGCCGGAAGCGCGCGTTCGGCATCCGCTTCACCGCCTGCTCGGGATAAGGGAGGCCCCGCGGGTTGATGAAATCGTCGGCCGAATTGATCCATGTCATCGGCGCGGTGATCGCCTCGAGCTTCGGCCAGGGATTATAGGTCCGCGACGATTCGAACTGATAGATCATGTCGTTGGCGTCGCGGCTCGCCACATCGGCCGCGACGCGCTGGCGCGCGAAGGCGGCCGCCGCATCGCGCTCGGGATAGTTTTTCTGGAGGTTGAGCGGCGCGCCGCCCGCGACGATCGACAGCGACGCCGCGGTGCGCAGCCCCTGCACCGGCTGGCTCTTATACTCGCCGTCCAGCCACGCGGGGTCGGCCTTGATCGCATCGACCAGCAACTGGCGCCACATCCGGTTCTGCCCCGCGATCTGCACCGGCTGACACGCCATCGGCATCAGCGCCTTCGCAAAATCGGGATAGGTCTCGCCCCAGATAAAGCCGTGCATGCAGCCCATCGACGTGCCCATGATCAGGCGCAGCTTCTTGATGCCGAGCCCCTCGGTCAGCATGCGGTGCTGCAGCTCGACCATATCGTCATAATCATATCGCGGGAATTTCATCCGCAGCCCGTCGCTCGGCTTCGACGACGCGCCGTGACCGATATTGTCGGGCAGGATGATGAAATAACGCTTGATGTCGAGCGGCTGCCCCGGCCCGTACAGCTCGTCGGCGAACTGCGGCTGCAGGAACTGCCTGCCGCTGCCGCCGGTGCCGTGGAGCACCATCACCGCATTGTCGATCTCGCCCTTCGCGTCCCGATGCGGCGTGCCCAGGGTCGTGTAGTGCAGTCGGACCGCCGGCATGATCTCGCCCGTCCGGAACCGGAAATCGCCAATCGTGACGTCGCCTTCCCGGGTTGGCCATTTGCTCGCCAGCGGGGCGGCCGGCGCGGGCGGAACCGCAGCGGGTGCGACCGGCTGCATGGCCAGCAGGGCCAGGGTCAGGAACGTCATGTGTCTCTCCCTTCAGGACGCCATTCGCCCTTCACTGCGGGCGTTGCCGCGCCGTGATGATCACGTCAATCTGGGTTGATATATTCCAGCCGGGCGCGCCCGTCGCCGGTCTGTTTGACCGTCGCGGGGATCGAGCTGTCGGTCAGCACCCAGCCCGCGGGGAGGACGACAGTGTTGAGCGGCCGTCCGAACGAGCGGTGCCAGACGAGTTCGTCGCCCGCGACACCGTAGCGTTCGGGGTCGGTATAGGCCTCGGAAAAGCGCAGCCGCGCGCTCTCGCCCTTTCGGACGGGCTGACCTTGAGGATCGCTATCTCCCAGCGCAGCGGAGCGCCTTTGTCGAGATTGCGCGCCGACGGCTTCGACGCGCTGCTGCCAGGACGGACGATGTTGACATAGGTGCCGACGCCTGGCCGCGTCTCGGTATAATCGTGATAGAGGTCGAAGCTTTGCGTTTCGGGCGGCTTGGAGGAAATAGCTGACCTCGCGGCTCTGGTACGCGCGCTCGACCAGCGATGAGGCAAGGCTCGACGGCACCTTCAGCCCGGGCGAGGAGCGCGCCTTGATCAGCAGCGGCGCCTCGACGGGAGGGATTATGGGTTTCAGGAGCATCATGCTGGCGCTGGTGGTGACGATTGAACGAAAGCCATGATCCGCACCATCATAGCCCCCGCCGCCGAGGAAGTCGGCGACCTTTACGGGAGCCGTTCAGTGCTTGGCGAGCACGGCTTTCGCATGTTCGACTTCCGGTCGGCGCGACGCGGCTCCAACCTGAGCGAGTAGCTGCCCATAATATCCGTCGGCCTTCGTACGGTCGCCTGAAAGCTCGGCCGCGCGCGCAGCACCATAGATATTCCGAAAGCGATTGGGGTCGTTGGTCAATGACTGTTCGAACGCGACGAGTGCTTTTGTCGGCTGCTTGAGAGCGAGCAGCAATTCCCCCAACATCTCGCGGACGGGAATCACGCGGCCGGGCATCATGATATGCTCCTCGGTCTTGTCCTCCCGATCGGCGGTTTCATGCATCAGCCGTAGCGCGTCGACATTGCGCCCCTCGGCGTGCGCCGCCCAGGCCGCAATCGCGCCGGTCTGGATGTCCGCCTGCTCGACCCAATAATCCTTCTTTTGCGCGACCATGGCCGCCCGCAACCGGGCAAGCCTTGCGATCTGGGTGTTTGCCGCCGCCACATCCCCGCGCCGCGCCGCGCCAAGGCCGCGAGCATAGGCGTTGACCGCTTCACCTTCCGGAAACCGGGCCCAGTCGAACTGCTCGCGCGCGGGCCGTAATATGAGCTGTGCCGCCGCCGCCCAATCTCCGCGTTCGAGCGCGTACCGTGCGGGAATGGCCGCACCGGCATAAGCGATCTGGCGCGCATTCTCATCGGGCTTGGGCGCGGCGTTGACGAACTCGGCCCATTCCAACGCGTCGGCATCGCGCGCGAGCTGAAGCGAGGCGTAAACCAGATAGTCCAACGCGTGATAGGCTTCGCGATCCACTTTCGACGCTGCGTAGGAACGGGCATTCGTGTCGATCGAGTCCTGCCATTGGCCGATACGTGAAAAGATATGCGAAGGCATGTGCAGGGCATGCGGCGAATTCGGCGCGATCGCCGCATAGCGCCGGGCGGCATTCAACCCATGTCCGGCGATCGTCGGAAAATCATAGGCGTGGATGATGAAATGTGCGGCGCCCGGGTGATTGGGCTGACGCTGGAAAATCTTCTCGAGAATTCGCGCACTTTTCAGCTGCTGGGCATAGCTTTGATCGTTTCTGTCTGCGGTGACCTGAAGCCAGAAGGCATAGAGGACCGCGGCTTCCGAGTCTTCGGGATATCGAAGAGAGAGTTGTTCGAGTGCCTTCTCATAAGATTTGGCACGCTCGGCGAACGGGACGGTCTCATGATCCTTGAACACGGTCTCCACGGCCGAGATATAGTCGCGCTCGCGCGGCGTCTTGCCGCCGCCCAATTGGCGGGCCGCCAGCACAGCTTCCCATCCCTGCTTCTCTTGACTGGGCGTCGGCGGCGATCCCAGCGCATTGTCGAGGCTTGCAACGGCTTTTGCCCAATGCGCCATGGCGCATGTTGGATCGGCTGCGAGTACTTCGGCGACCGCGGCGTCGATGTCCTCCCAGTAGAAGGAATAGAGCAGGGCAGCCACCGCGTTGAATTTGGTCTGGGCCTCGGGCGTACAGGAGACCGGAAAGTTTACGTCCCCCAATGCGGTGGCCGCCTCATGTTGATGATGGTCCTGCTCCTGCGCGATGGCAGACGAGGCAATGTCTACCTCCGTGCCGAGCAGGAGAAGCGTCGCAGCATAACGCAGAATGGCTTTCATTACGGCCCCCCAAACCGAATTGGATCACCCTGACGACGAGCATCATGCAAACAACGCGACCATTCAAGCAATATCGCCGATCTGCTTTTCTATAACGTCCGTCCGCCGGACATCCGATCAATCCAACCAAACCGTTTCGTGGGTGAACCACGGGAAAAATTCCACGAGGGCCTAAATGACCCGGCCCGAAGGAACTGCCGTCGGCGAAGTTTCAACATGCTAAATGAGATGTTTACTATCACTATGAAGCAAATCCTCATGTCGCTGCAGCAAATGCAACGACATGGCGAAGAAATTCCATTTTGTCGCTCGCGAGTCGCGGTGGCTTTTCATTGCGGTCGCAATCGCAGCGGCAACGCATGCGTCATCGGCGCAAGCATCATCCAAATTGCTCAATAACAAGATGCTGCTTCGCGATTCCGTGACCTGCGCGGCTGCGCTCCCCGGTGCATCGGTCGTTTCGATCGATCGATCTCGCATGATCCTGGGCGGTGCGCCGAGTGCGCTTGATTTGATCCGGATCACCCAGCAGAACGGAGCCTCCGACGCTTCGCTTGTTCCTGCTGCTCCTACGCTGATCCCAGCGAAATTCGGCGACCGTTCAGCCGAGGCTGCCCTTGAGCCGGCAGGCCGCAATCCCGTTTCGATTTCGTCCCCCCCATCATGCGACGCGGAAGATGCATTCCGGAACCGCCCTTTGCAGTCGATATTCGACCATTTTCAAGCGATGGGTACGGAAGGCGATCCCGCAGCAGAACTTGGCACCAGGGCGATTCCCGTGAAACGCACGCGCTTCGATGATCGCTGGGATCGCGTTCGTCGCGCTGCTCCGGCGGCGCTTATGCAGGGACAGTTGCGCCGCGCCAATGCCGAACCCAGCCTTGGGGAGCAGGATCTGCTGGCGCGCGTCAATCAGTGGGTCAATCGCAAGATTGCCTATGTGAATGACGACCGGAATTATCGGCGGGCCGATTTTTGGGCCACGGCCGAGCAGACGATCGCTCGTGGAAGCGGTGACTGCGAGGATTTTGCGATTCTGAAGATGCAATTGCTGCAAGCGGCTGGCGTGAGTGCTGACCGGATGAAGCTGGTTTTGCTGCGCGATCTGGCGGCGAACAGCGACCATGCGTTTCTGCTTGTGCAAACCGCGGCAGGGAAGGTCGTGCTCGATAACACGACCGACCGCCTCTATGATGGCAGCCAGTCAAATTCTGTTCGGCCGGTCCTGTCGTTCAGCGAGAATCGGCGATGGGTACATGCTTATCGCGGCCAGCGGCCCTCACCGAACCTGGCTGCGCTGCCAGCCTCGCAAAAATCGGCCGTGCTGGCGCTGAACAATCAGCGTTCGGTCAATGCCGAGCTGCTCACCTTCAAGACCGGCTTCAGCAAATAGCTGAGGACGGATTTCTTCCCCGTCACAATTTCGACGTCGCAGAGCATGCCCGGCGTAATCGGAAGGCGACGGCCGTTCGACACCAAATATGAATTGCTCGTTTCGACCACGACGGTGAAATAGGCCTGTCGTTCCACCTCGTCATAGATGCTGTCGGCCGACACCCGAACAACCTTGCCTTTCAGTCCGCCGTAAATGGAGAAATCATAGGCGGTCACCTTGACGTTGGCGGGGTCGCCGACCTTGATGAACGCGATATCTCGCGGTGTTACACGGGTTTCGACCAGCAGTTTGTCGCCAAGCGGTACGACCTGCATGATCTGCTCGCCGGCATTCACATAACCGCCGACCGTATTGACGAGCAGGTCGTTTACGACGCCGCGCGTGGGTGATCGTATCTCGGATCGTGCGAGCCGCCCCTCGGCCCCGCGGATCGTCTCGTCGTTGACCGCCATCTTGGTCGTCAGCTGGCTGCGCTCGTTCAACGCCTCCTGCTGGAAATCGAATCGCGCGCGCGACACTTCCGCGCCCGCCTCGCGCACCGCGGCCTGCGACCGTGAAATCGCCTGGCGCGCCGCGGCGAGCCGGCCCTGGATATCGACGACCTCGCGCTGCGCGGTCAGAAGTTCGGTCTGCGGGACGACGCCCTTGGCGGCGAGCGGCGCGAGCATCGCGACCTGTTCGCGCGCGAGCTGCAGGCTGCTTTCAAGCGACGATGCGGTGGCCTGCGCTTCACCCATATCGCGGCGGCGCTGCTCGACGCTGGCCGACAGCGCGGCGAGCTGGCTTTGCAGCGACGAGCGCCGCACCTGGGCAAGCCGCATTTCGTCGCCGCAGCTTTCGCCGGTGCATCCCGCCCCGCCGCCTTCGCTGGCGAGGCGCGCGGCACGCTGTCCCAGCCGCTCATTTTCGGTTTCGAGCTGGCCGAGCTCGGACTGCGACGAAGTGTTGTCGAGGCGTACGAGCAACTGACCCTTCTTAACCGTCTGACCCGACCGCACCAGGATTTCGCGGATCGTCGACGGCTCGGCTGATTGGATGATCTGGACTTTCGACGAGGGTATGACGCGGCCCTGACCGCGCGTCACTTCATCAACGCGCGCGATGCTCGCCCACAGCAAGAAGAGGACGAAGCCCGCCGCCGCCGCTACCATGATTTGTTCGCTACCGCGCAAGCGCTGCCAGAATCTCAACATGGACACGCGCCTCTATTCGTCACTCGGGAGCGCGGATGCGGCCTGCACCCCTTGCTGGGTCGTCAAGCTGTCGAACCGCGATTTGCTTTGCGTGGGGTCTGGAATGTTCGGAACCCAGCCCTTGGTCACATCGACCCGGCCGCCAACATCGGTGTCGGTGCGGCGGTCGGTCGGGTCGCGAACCATGGCGACCGCGTCGACCACGGCGATTTCGCCCGGCAGACCTTCGGCTTTCGCACCGCCCTGATAGAGCTGGTTGAACGCCGGGATCCATTCGGTGCCGGCATAGGCGTCGGAGAAGGCCCCTGGCTTCCCCCAATTGCCCGGCCAGCGATAGAAGATATGCGCGCCGATCTGCTCGATCTTGGTCAGCTTGGGCGCCCAGCGTGGCAGCACATAATTGGCATGATAATGCGTTGCCATGCCGACGCCCGTTTCGACATGGCCCGAAAGCGCCGCACGCGCGATCTCGGCCGAACGGCGCCACAGTGCTGGCACTGGCGGGCGGCTCATTGCGCCGTCACAGGCGAAACTGAACTGGCAACCGGGGCGCGAGCTGCCCTGATAAATCACGCCGCAGACGGTGTTCGGATAGGCGGGGTGGCGCATGCGGTTGAGGATGACCTGCGCGACCGCGGCCTTGCCCGCGTCGGATTCGGTCGCCGCCTCATAATAGATCGCCTGCGTCAGGCAGCGCTGCGCATTGCTCGCCTGAACCATGCTCAGCGTCGGCATGATGAACGGCCGCGCCGCCTCGACCGGCAGCGCCGAAACCGGCAGCAGCGCGTTGCGCGCGACGGCATCGGCGCCCTCGGCGGTCGGGACGACGGAGTCGGTCTCGGTCTCGGTAATCAGTTTCGCGATCGCTTTTTGCTTCGCGGCTTTTGCGGTTACCGCCGGGTCGGTCGTCCAGCTGGTGACCAGGTTATCGAAGACGCGCGAAAGACGGTCGTTGGTCGACGCAAACAGGATCGCGGCCGCGACCAGCGCCAGGACCAGCAACACATATTTGAGGTTCTTCGCCGACCCTTGCGCAAGCGCTTCGGGGTCGGCCCAGGGCGCGTCAGCTGCCGCGGCGCCATCGCGCCCGATGTTGAGTTCTGGGATCATGATGTCGGTTCCTTGGTCGATCGCGCGAGCACTTCGGCGCGCGGGCCATCGGCGACGATCCGCCCGCCGTCGATCACGATGATGCGATCGCACATTTGCAGAATGGCTTCGCGGTGGGTCGCGATGATTACCGTCTGCGATTTGGCGACGGCAGCATCGAGCGCGGTGATGAAGAGCCGTTCGCTCTGCGTATCCATCGCGCCGGTCGGTTCGTCGAGGAACAGCAGGCGCGAGGGCGACGCGAGCGCGCGGGCGATGGTGAGAAAGCCCCGCTGGCCGCCCGAAAGCTGACCACCGCGTTCGCCGGTGCCGCGGTCGAGCCCGGTTTCGTCGCGGCCCATGAACCGGTCGGCGCCGATCGACTGCAAGGTAGCCAGCAGCTCTGCGTCGGTGGCCGATGGCGCGCAATATTGCAGATTCTGCTTGATTGAGCCGCTGAACAGTACCGCATCCTGCCCGACGAAACGGAATTGCGAGCGCAGATAGATCGGCGAATGCTGGCGGCTGTCGAGCCCGTCGATGAAGATATTGCCCGTATCGGGCGCGTAAAGCCCACAGAGCAGGCGCCCGAGCGTCGACTTGCCCGACGCGACGCGGCCGACGATTGCGATCCGTTCGCCGGCATCGATCTTCAAATTGATGTCCGACAGCGATGACGCCGCGGCGCCCGGATAGGTAAAGGACAGGCCTTCGACGACGACATTGCCCGTGTCGATCGTCAGGTTCAGCGCACTGCTCCCCATGCGGCGTTCGTCGTCGGCCTCGATCATTTGCTGGATACTGGCCATGGTCGTCAGTGCCTGGCGCCCGCGCGTCATCAGAAAAGCAAGCTGGCCGACGGGAGCCATCGATCGTCCGGCCAGCATCACGATCGCGATGATCGCACCCATTGAAATCTTTCCGGCATCGAAAAGATAAAAGCCGCCGATTATCAGGCCCAGGCTGGAAAACTGCTGACCCAGTGCGGCGAGATTGATCGCGGCAGCGCCGGTTCGGCGCAGGCTGGCCTGCGTGCGTGCGCTAGCATCGACGATCCGGCGCCATTGGCCGAGGACTTGCCCCTCGGCAGCGCAGCTCTTGACCGTTTCGGCACCGCCGATCGATTCGACGAGCATTGCATGCTGGATGCTGGCGTCGGCCTGACTGTCGAGCGAGTCCTGCACCATTCGGCGCTGCAGGAAATAGCCGGCGAAACCCATTGCCACGATGATCAGTAGAGGCACCAGTGCCAGCCATCCTGCCAATACGGCGATCATGATGAGGAAGAGCACGAGGAAAACGACATCGACCAGGAGCACGATTGTCGTCGATGCGAAGAAATCCCGGACCGCCTCGAATTCGGATACCCGTCGTGCGAGCATGCCCGTGCTGCCGCGTCGATCCGACAGCGGCATGTTCAGGACCTTGGAGAAGATCTTCTCCGAAAGCTTGACGTCGAGTTCGCGTCCGAGGTCATCGAGTAGTGTGGCACGTGCCAGACGGAGCACAAACTCTACCCCGAAAGCCAGTAGCGCGCCGGCGGCGAGCACCCAGAGGCTCGACACAGCCTTGTTGGGGATGACGCGATCATAGACGTTCATTGTGAAGAGCGGCAGGGCAAAGGCGAGCAGGTTGATCATCAATGCAGCGCCAAGCACGGGGTAGAAGGATCGGCGCATCCGCCGGATCTCGCTCCAGAACCAGTGGCGTTTGGCTATTTCATCCCACGGCCGCTCTTCGGCGCGGATCGCCGTCGGGTCGGCCGACACGGCGATGGCTTGCCCGGCGAAATCCTCTTCTACAACGTCTTCGTGGACCCATACCGGCGCGTCCCGACCGGATTCCCAGACCAGATATTCGTCGTTGCTGGCTTCGAGCAGCACCGCGCTGCCCTTGTCTTTCTGGCGAACGATGGCCGGAAGGCTGCGAACAAGGTTTCGGACCTTGCGCCCGTGGAGCCTCTCGTTGTTGATGAAACAGAGGTCGAGCGCCGCTTCGGCCTGGTGAAAGGGAAGAAAACCCTTTTCATCGCGGGCAAGCGCCGATAGCGCCCCGCGCTGAAAACTCTGGCCGAAATGCTGCGCGACAAAAAGGATGCAGGCGATCAGCGGATCGCCCGCGCTTTCCTTTTCTGCCCGCTTCAACGAGGATTGACCCTCTGCCATCTTATTATTTTCTTTTCAGAATCAAACCTGCACCCGATTATTGCGGGTACCGCCGCCGTTGCAGTTCTGCCGGTGCCGGCGGGCCGTAGTTCACTTTCTCGCGCGCATAAACGCGGCGCGATTCCGGTGCGGTCAGATTGAATGCTTCGAGCAGGCTATTGGTCGATGCCAGCACCTGGTAGGCTGCAAATGTTTCCGAGAAGCGTGCGGTTTCGGCCCTTACCTGGACGTTGAACCGCGTATTCTGGGCATCGAGCACGTCGAGCAACGAACGCCGGCCGACCGAGAATTGCTCGCGATAGGAAATCAGAAGCTCGTCGGTTGCCTTGCTCTGTTCGACAAGGTCGCGAAAAACGGCCGTCTGGGTTTCGCGGCTGTTCCATGCGCGACGCACATCGGCTTCGGCATTGCGTTCGGTTTCGTGAAGCCGAAACCGGCTTTCGCTCGCCCGGCGTACCATCTCCTGGTATTTCGCGCGGTTGATGCCGCCGTCGAAAATATCCCACCGCAGAACGACACGGCCCAGCAGGTCGTTCGTTTCGCCCTGGAAACCGTCGATGTCATCGCCGATCCGGCCGTTCAACTCGAGGCCAACGGTAGGGAAAAAATCGCCTTTCGCTTTTTTGGCGTCGGCGTTGGCTGCGTCGACGTCGGCTTGGGCCTCAAGAACCTTCGGATGCCGCGACCGCGTCAGGCCGATTGCCTCGCTCATGCTGACCGGTAGCTTTTCCGCCATTGTCGGCGGCATCTGGACTTCGTCGACCTCCAGCCCGCTCAACGCGAGCAGCTCGATCTTGGCATTGGTCAACGCCTCTCTGGCTTCCGTCACGCGGACGCTTGCGGCCTTCGCGCGTTCCTGAGCCTGCTGAAGGTCGGCGACGCTGATCGAACCCGCGGTCACGCCGCTCTGCAGGTCCGAAACGAGGCTGCTGTGGAAGGTGAGATTGTCTTCGGCAGCGGCGACGATGCGCTGTTGCAGCAGAATGTCGAGATACTGTCGTGAGGTTTGCAACGCGATGAACTCGGATCGTTCGAGGACGCGCAGGGCCGCGCCGTCGACGCGGGCCGCCTGACGCAGTTTTTCGCCGCGTCGCCGTCCGAAATCGATGAGCGTCTGTTCGGCGCGCAGCGATGCCTCGAGCGGATATAGTTCGTCATTGGCGATTCCGAGATTGCGACGCGTCGCATTCTCGAGCCGACGGACCCCCGCGGACATTTCGAGCGTCACGCGCGGCAGGTACAGACCCTTGGCTTGCTCAAGCTCGAACTCGATCGCCTGCTTGTTCATTTCGGCCTGGTTGATCTGCGGATTGGAATCGATCGCTACCGCCATGGCGTTCTGCATGGTGACGGGTTCGGCCAAAGCCGAATTTGCGAACAGGGACAGGGCGATAGCCGAAGCAAAGCCGGTCCACTTCAATTGCGGTTTCATCAGCGTTCCCCCGTTTCATTCACTTTTACTTCGACGCGGCGATTGGCCGGCGTTCGTTCGCCATCGAGTGTCTGGACACGAAGATCCTTTTCGCCACGGCCGGACACGGCGATTGCCGTATCCGGAATGCCGGCGGCACCCATCATGTCGGCGATAACGCGGGCGCGGGCGACCGACAGCTTGTCGTTATAGGCGTCCGAGCCTGAACGGTCAGTATGGCCGACCACGGTGAACGAGGTCCACCCGCAGCGTGTCCGGTTTTCAGCCATGAAGGCTGCCGACTGACCGGCGTCCGCCGGTGCCACAATCGAATCCCAGTCGAAGAAGAAAGTCGACGCGATCACAGGCGGGCAATTATCCGTCGGTGGCGGCGGGGGCGGAACCAGCGGCGCCTCGGGTGTGCGGCGCGTCATCATACCATATGCGAAGTCGCACCGTCGCAGGCTCTCGCCATCCTTGGTGCCCGATTTCAGAAAACCCTGTGCGATGCCACACTGGACCTTGGCTTCCGAAGCCCAAGTATAGATATTGCTGTTGGCGGCGACCACCGACCTGTCTGTGGTCAATGCCAGTGCCGCATCATAGCGCGTTCGAACCTCGGTTCGTAGCTGGTCGATCGGTAGATCGACGAGCGCCTGCGCTGATGCGCTGCCAGGCTGGGCAAAGGCCAATGCGGCCGCTGCTCCAGCCATCCATTTTGCCGGTTGATGTCCCATGATCGTGTCGCCCTCCCGTTCATTCATTATTTGATGTTCGTCCGAAATGCCCGGTCAGGCCGCCGCCAGATTGTGCATGTCCTGCTCCAGCGGCTGGCTGGTGGGGAACGCCACATCCGGCACCAGCTTCTGATCGAGGAATTGTGCAAGATCGAAAGCCGGCGTATCGCGGGTCGCGACCTGCGACGGCTCGCCGCCGGCAATCGCATTGATCAGATGATCGACGCCGCCGCTTTCCAGGACGTCGGCGAGTATCGTGCTCGCCCTCGGATCCTCTGCCGCGGCATCGCCGCCAGCAATCGCCTCCTCGTCCGGTTGCGGGGTTGGCTGAGCGCGAAGCGCAAGCAGGCCATCCATCAATCCCTGATCCGCCGAAGCAGGATTCACGACCGTGTCGAACAGGGCTTCGGACCCGGTAGCGTCTGCATCGCCGCTGTCTTCGCTCCGCCATCCGGAGTCGGCCCGATCGTCGATGGGCAGTTTAGCGGAAGCCAGATCCTCGATAGCCAGACTCGCGGAGTGATCCGAGCCCGTAGAACCCGCTGTCGGGGGTGCCGTGTCGTCACCAAGGCCAAGCGAGGGCGGCGTCGATCCCGAGATCGTTGCCGTGGCCGGCTGGCTCTGCGGGCCTGCGATGGTTTCGAGCGCGGTGAACGCTTCGGGTTCGACCCGTGCGATATGTGCGGTCCCGCCGACGATCGCGACCAGCGAGGCCGCCACCAGCGCATCGGTGATCGGCATCGCCGACATGGGCCGGTCTTGCGTCCGCACGCTGCCGATCAGCGGCGATTTTGTGCTGTTCGTGGCAAAGGCTGCGTCGGCTGCGGCAAGAACCGTCCCGTCGGCCAGCTGATAGCTGGTCTGGCCAGAGACATGCACTTCACCCGACGCCGCCGTATAGGCCTTGCCGTCCGATGTCAGGTTGATCGCGACAATGCCCGCCTCTTCCAGGGTCCGGAACTCGCCGGCATCCACCACGCCATTGCTGTTGGCGTCCTGCCACACGCCAAAGCGTGCGAACTCGGCATCGGCGGCGGAGAAGATACCATCGCCATTGGTGTCGAAAGCGAGCCGCAACGCGTCAAGGTCGGTTGTCGCACCCGTGGCGTAGTTTGCGAGAACCAGTTCCGCCGCGCTTGTTACGTTGCGATCGCCGTTGACGTCATAGACGAGAAGACCGTCGTCCGGCGCTGCCCATGCCGTGTCCTCTGCGACGCCATCGCCGTCGAAATCGAACCGAACGCCCGCGCTGGTGTCGAGGAACTCGACGCCATCGCCGTCCAGGTCGAGTGCGATCGGTGGCGTGATGATGTTGGTCCCGGCGCCGCCGTCGATCGCATCGGTGCCGGGGCCGCCGGTGATCGTGTCATTGCCGTCGTTACCGAACAGCGTGTCGTCACCGTCTCCGCCGTTGATCGTGTCGTTGCCGCCACGGCCATAGATGATGTCGTTGCCGCCGTTGCCGTTCAGCGTGTCGTTCCCCGACGTGCCGTAAATGGTGTCGGCGAGCACCGGGTCACCGTTGACCGTGATCGCCGGATTGCCGGCATCGTCATATTTGAACTCGAAGCGGACGAGGCGCGCCTGGTAGTTGCCGCCATTATTGTCGAAATAGGTGACAGTCCAGCTGTCGCCGCCCATCGGCGGATTTGCGGTCAGATAGTCGGCCAAAGTCGTGGCGGTCGCGTTGCCCGCGCCGTCGAGCAGGAAGATGCTGGTATAAGACACGCTGGCCTTCATCAACCCGGTGGCCGCGTCGTAGAACCAGGATTGCTCGAAGGTTCCTGCCGTCGTGTCGTCTTCGATCACGACGAAGCGATTGGTCCCGATGCGAACTTCGACCTGGACCTCGCGTTCGCGTGCCGATCCCGCATTGTTGGTCGCAAAGGTGCCGGGGTTTCGCTCGCCAGCCGGAATGGGAAGGTCGAACGGTGCCTGCTGGAAGTCGGTGAAGACCTCCAGCCTTGCGATGCCGAGATTGCCTTGCAGGCCGGCGGCAAAGTCCGCATTGAGCGTGAACGCCTGCACCTGATCATTGCCCGACGTGAGCGGCGAGCTGCCGTCGCCGATCTGGACATTCTGTCCGGGCAGCCGGGTCGGGGCGACCTCGTGGATGAAGACCGACTGGGTGACGCTTGTGGTGCCGTCGTTGACCCCGAGATTGAGCGTCAGGTTGACGGTGTCGTTCGCCGTCGCCGTCGGCCGGTAGACGAGGTCGTCGAGCAGGTTGACGCCACCGGTCGTGCTGAACAGGATGGTGCCCGCCGTCACCGCGACATAGGTGGCCCCGTTGAAATAGAAGACCCCGGCCACCGTATTGGTCGCGGTCACCACCAGCGGGTCGCCATCGACGTCGGTCGGGACAACCACGTTGAGCGGATAGCCGTCGGCGAAAGCCGGGGTCGTCGCGGTCTGCTGCGCCGGGTCGCTCGACATCCACACGGCATTGTTCGTGACCGTCGGCGCATCGTTGGCCCCGTTGATCGTGATCGTCAGCGTCGTGGTCGAGGTATCGCCGTCGCCATCGGTCAGCGTGTAGGTGAAGATGTCGGTCAGGATTTCCCCGGTATCGAGTCCCTGGACGGCCACGAGGGTGTTGTCGAGCGTATAGCTGTAGCTGCCGTCCGCGTTCAGCGTCAGCGAACCATAAGCCCCGGCCAGCGGCGCGCCCAGATTGCCCGAGGCCGAGGCGGCCACGCCAAGCACCACGCCGGTGACAGTGGCTCCATCGGCGCCCAGCGCATCCGCAGCGCCGTCGGTCGCATTCAGGTCAACGCCGCCGATGCCCGTGATGACATTGCCGTCGGCAGTCAGCGGGCCATCTTCGGTGACGCTGTCGCCGTCGACGCTCGCCGTTGGCGCGTCATCATCGAAGGTGATGGTGAGGGTGTTGCCGGTGACGGGCGAGCCGTCGGCGTCGGTGATGGTGTAGCCGATCGCCGCGAAGGGATCGACCGGGTTCTCGCCGTTCG
>NZ_JAKFEM010000007.1:0-97029 GCF_036675685.1 Sphingopyxis sp. | reverse complement strand
GATCAGGATGCAGAAGCGGCCCTTCACGTCGCCGATGATGTTCATCACTTCCGATTCGCCGGCGCGTTCGCGGCGCTTGTCGACGATCGCGAGCGGGGCGTTGTCGAGCCGCTTGGCGAGCGCGCGCGCGCGCACGACGCCGCCGACGTCGGGCGACACGACCATCAGATTCTTGCCCGCGAAGCGCGCCTGGATGTCGGCGCTCATCACCGGCGCGGCATAGAGATTGTCGGTCGGGATGTCGAAGAAGCCCTGGATCTGCCCGGCGTGGAGGTCGATCGCGAGGACGCGGTCGGCGCCCGAGGTGGTGATGAGGTTGGCGACGAGCTTGGCCGAGATCGGGGTGCGCGGGCCGGGTTTGCGGTCCTGGCGGGCATAGCCGAAATAGGGGACGACCGCGGTGATGCGTTTTGCCGACGCGCGGCGCAGCGCGTCGTTGATGATGAGCAATTCCATCAGATTGTCGTTGGCGGGGAAATTCGTCGGCTGGACGACGAAAACATCCTGGCCGCGGACATTTTCGTGGATTTCGACGAACACTTCCTCGTCGGCGAAGCGGCGCACGCTGGTGTCGGTCAGCGGCAGTTCCAGATAGTCCGCGATCGCGCGGGCGAGGGGAAGGTTGCTGTTGCCGGAGATGAGTTTCATGGGGTGCGATGCCCTTTCGCGGCGGACGGGATTGCGCGCCCCCTTAGCCAGCGGGGCGCGATAGGGGAAGGGGCTAAAGCCATCCGGCTGCGCGCAAAGCGGGCATCATATCGCGTGCGACCGGAATCTCCTGTCCGCCCGCCAGGGTTATGACCGCCGTCCTTCCGTCGCGGCGCACCGATGCGGCGGCGCCTTCGGCGACCCACCAGCTACGATGGACGCGCAGGCCCGCGGTCCCATCGAGCCGCTCGATCGCGTCGCGCATCCGTATCAGGATCAGCTTCTCGGATCGTTCGCCGATGACGCGCACATAGTGATCCTCGCCCTTCAGCGCATGGATTGCGCCAAAGCCGGGCGGCAGCGCCAGGGCGGACCCGGGATCGGCGGCGTGCGTTTCAACAGGCGCCGGTTCGACGGGGGCCAGTTCGGCATAGGCGGACGGCGCCAGCCGGTGACGGAAGAGCAGATACATCGCCGCATGGACGATCGCCCCGACGATCAACACCTGAAGATAGAGCGCGCCGAGGATTGGCGCAGCGAGCGCTTCGTCCAGCGGGATGCGGAACCAAAGCAGCATGACGATCAGCGTCACGGGCAGTGCGGCGACGGCGAGCGCGAGAATTGCCGCGAGCGCATAGGGAATATTCGCCGATTCGCTGAGCCAGCGCGACACGGCGCCGAGCCCGCGAAAGACCGGATATCCCGACACGATCACCAACGGCCACAAAAGCAGCCGCTGACCCAGCGGCAGTTCGAAGCTGCCGAAAGGCCCGATCAGCGCCAGCACGACGCCTGCCAGCACCATCAGGAAAAGTTCGACCGCGATCTGGCGTAACATGATCGAATGTCTGGTCGCCCCTTCGCGCTTCGTCAATTGGCATCGGCGCCGGTTTCGCGAAGTTTTCACCGCGCCGGCGAAGCGGTGCTTGCCGGCGAACGGCGGGGCGTCAGTCTTGATCCGCCAACCCGTAAAACAAGCCAAGGATCAACGACCATGTCCGCCGCGATGCTCTCCTCGACCCGCTCCCGCGGGCCTGCGCCGCTCATTCGCCGCGCCCTCCTGATCGGCGCCGCACTCGCCGCTGCAGTCCTGCTCGGCTATGTCATGCGTGGGCCGGGAAACGATTATCGGAACCCGGCGTGGGCATTGTGGATCCATCTTGCGACCGTCATTCCGGCGGTACCGCTCGGGGCCTGGGTGCTTTGGGGACCCAAGGGAACGCCGGCGCACAAGGCGGCAGGACGCGTCTGGACAGTAATGATGCTGGTGACCGCGATCGACAGCTTCTGGCTGCGCAGCCTCACCGGCGGGATCGGGCCGATCCATATTTTTTCGATCCTGACGCTCTATTCGATCCCCGTTAGCATCTGGAATGCGCGGCGCGGCCATATCGAAGCGCATCGGCGCGCGATGGTGGGCGTCTATGCCGGCCTGTTCGTCGCCGGAGGCTTCACGATGATACCGGGGCGGTTCCTGCCGGACCTGCTGTTCGGTTGAGCGAGGTGATTGCAATCGTGGAGCGCGGGCGTAAGGCTCGGCCCCATGACCGATCCGCAGCAGCTCACCATCGTCCTTTGCCAGATGACGCAGGCGGTCGGCGACCTCGCCGCCAACGCCGCCGCGATGCGCGCGGTTCGGGCGCGACACGCGGGCGCCGACCTGATCCTGTATCCCGAACTTCAGCTGATCGGCTACCCGCCGGAGGATCTGGTGCTGAAGCCCGCACTCGCCGCGCGCGCCGCGACGATGCTTGCGGAGCTCGCCGCCGACACCGCCGACGGCGGCCCGGCGATGCTGGTCGGTTCGGTCGAGTGGGAAGGCGACAGCCTTTACAATATCGTCGCGCTGCTCGACGGCGGGCAAATCGTCGCGACGCGGCGCAAGCATGAGCTCCCCAATTACGGCACCTTCGATGAGAAGCGCGTGTTCGTCCCCGGGCCGCTCCCCGAGGTGGTCGAGTGGCGCGGGATCAAGCTCGGCCTGCCGATCTGCGAGGACGGCTGGCTGCCCAAGGTCTGCCAGCATCTGGTGGGGCAGGGCGCCGAACTGCTGATCTCGGTCAACGGCAGCCCCTATGAGATCGACAAGGACGAGCGGCGTTTGACGCAGGTGTTCGCGAGCCGCGTCGCCGAAACGAAACTGCCGCTCATCTTCCTCAACCGCGTCGGCGGACAGGACGAAATCGTGTTCGACGGCTGCTCCTTCGTCCTGAACGATGACGGTGGGACCGCGCATCGGCTGGTCGATTGGGAAGAGGAAGAACGCGTTACCCGCTGGACCAATAAGGGCGACGGGCGCTGGACATGCGAAGCGGGCGCGATCGCCGAATGGGAAGCGCACCCCGCCGACATCTACAGCGCGATGATCGTGAGCCTGCGCGACTATGTCGAACGCAACCGCTTCCCCGGGGTCGTGCTCGGGCTGTCGGGCGGGATCGATTCGGCGATCTGCGCCGCGATCGCCGCCGATGCTTTGGGGCCGGACAAGGTCTGGTGCGTGATGATGCCGAGCCGCTTTACCGGCCAGACGAGCCTCGACGATGCCGCGGGCTGCGCGAAGATGATCGGGTGCAAGCTCGATACGATTTCGATCGTGCCCGCGGTCGAGGCGTTCGACGCGATGCTTGCGGGCAGCTTCGCCGACAGGGACGTCGACATCACCGAGGAGAATGTCCAGTCGCGCATCCGCGGTGTCACGCTGATGGCGCTCAGCAACAAGTTCGGCCCGATGCTGCTCACGACGGGTAACAAGAGCGAGATGAGCGTCGGTTATGCGACGATCTATGGCGACATGGCGGGCGGCTATAATCCGCTGAAGGATGCCTACAAGATGACGGTGTTCGCGGTCGCGAAGTGGCGCAACGAGAATGTGGCGCGCCTCTCGCGCAATCCGGTGACCCCGGTGATGCCCGAGCGCATAATCACCAAGCCGCCGAGCGCCGAGCTGCGCCCCGACCAGAAGGACGAGGACAGCCTGCCGCCCTATGTCGATCTCGATCGCATGCTCCACATGCTCGTCGAGGAGGAAGCGAGCGTCGACGATGTCGTCGCGCGTTACGGGTTCGACCGCGATGCGGTGGCGCGGATCGAGCGGCTCTTGATGCTTGCCGAGTATAAGCGCCGGCAGGCGCCGCCGGGGGTCAAGCTGTCGACGCGCAACTTCGGGCGCGACCGGCGCTATCCGATCACCCACGGTTTTCGGACCGCGTAGCGCGCCGTGGCGAATTGGCTCACCGGTGTCGGCTACGCGCTGTCGATCGTCAGCGTGGCGTTGCTCGGGTGGGTGGCATGGCCCGCGCCCGGCGAGGATCCTATGCTGATCGGGGCGATCATCGCCGGCGCCGCGCTGTCGGTCGTCGGCATGGCGATGCGCTGGGCGGCGCATCTCATCATGCACCGCGAGATCGAGGAAGACGACTGACGGCGGCGGAATATGCCGCTATAGGCGCGCGCTATGACTGTCGTTACCCGTTTCGCTCCTTCGCCGACCGGCACCCTCCATGTCGGAAATGTCCGCACCGCGCTCCACAATTGGCTGTGGGCGCGAAAGCATGGTGGCCGCTTTCTGCTCCGCATCGACGACACCGACCTCGAACGGTCGAAAGAGGAATATGTCGATGCGATCCGCGCCGACCTTGCCTGGCTCGGGTTCGATGTCGACGGCGAGGAACGCCAGTCGGCGCGCTTCGCGCTTTATGAGGCCGAGTTTGCGAAGCTGAAGGCCGCGGGGCGCGTCTATGCCTGTTATGAAACCCCCGAAGAACTCGACATCCGTCGCAAGATCCTGCTCTCGCGCGGGCTGCCGCCGGTTTACGAGCGCAAGGGTGCCGATGCGCCGGTGCCCGAGGGCGTGGCGCCGCACTGGCGCTTCCGGCTCGATCATGATGCGTCGATCGAGTGGACCGATATGGTTCGTGGTCCGCAGCATTTTGAACCAAAAACCATGTCGGATCCGGTGGTGCGCCGCGCCGACGGCAGCTGGCTCTACCTGTTGCCGAGCGTGATCGATGACATTCAGATGGGGATCACGCATGTGGTGCGCGGCGAGGATCATGTGTCGAACACCGCCGCGCAGATCCAGATGTTTGCCGCGCTCGGCGCTACGCCGCCCGCTTTCGCGCACGAAGCGCTGCTCGTCGGGGCCGAGGGCAAATTGTCGAAGCGGCTGGGCTCGCTCGGCATGGCGAGCCTGCGCGAGGACGGTATCGAGCCGATCGCGCTCGTCGCGCTGCTCGCGCGGCTCGGCACGAGCGATCCGGTCGAGCCGGTCACGTTGGTTGCGCCGCTGATCGAGAGCATCGATTTCGCGCGCTTCGGCCGCGCCCCCGCGCGCTTCGACGAGGCCGAGCTCGCGCTGCTCAACCAGAAGATATTGCATCACACCGACCATGCAGCCGTGGCCGATCGCCTGCCCGCGGCGATCACCGAGGCGCGCTGGAACGCGATCCGGCCGAACCTGATGACGCTCGCCGAAGCCGCCGACTGGCTGCCGGTGTTCGACGGGCCATTGGATCCGCCACCGGTCGACGAGGCCGATCGCACCGTTCTCGCCGCGGCCGCGGCCGCGGCGCCGGGCATCGACTGGAGCGCCGACCCCTGGCATGCGCTGACGGGCGCGGTGAAGGCGGCGACGGGCGCGAAGGGCCGCGCGCTGTTCCTGCCGCTGCGCCGCGCGCTGACGGCGCGCGACCATGGTCCCGACATGGCCGAACTGCTGCCGCTGATCGCCAGGGATCAGGCGGTGGCGCGGCTTTCCGCTAGCTAGCCGATCACGCATCCTCCATCGCCGTCCGGCTTGCCTACCTCTCTGCTTGACAAGAAGAGAGATGATATATTATCACGTCAATCTGACTTGGCCGACAGCGGTGGTCAAACGCGGCGGGGCCCGGTCATTTAGGCAAGGAGAGAGGCCATGACCCTGATACCTTTGATTTCGGCTTTGGCCGGTGCGCGGCGCACGGCATCGGCACCTGCCGGAGCCGCAACGCTTTTGCCGCGCGAAAGCTATGGTGCCGGCACGGGCCACCGGCCCGTCGCGGCGTTGCTTGCGGTGGGCCTGCCGGTGGCGCTGGTGGTTGCTGTCGCCCTGTCGCCGATGATCATCGAAGAAAAGCCGAACAGCACCACGCCGCCGTGGACAACCTTCATACTGCCGAAGCCCAAACTGCCCGAACCGCAGCCCGACCCCAAGCCGCAGACGCAGCAGCAGCAGACGGAGTTCACCGCGCCACCGAGCCCGCTGCCGCCGATCGCCCAGGATCCGCCGGAGGCGCCGCCGCTGCCCCCCTATGTGCCGCCGGCCGGGACAGGTAGCGGGCCGTCGGTGGCGGACGACCCGCCGCTGCCTCTGCCCAAGCCGAGGCTCGTGCTCGCCGAACTCGACCCGCGCTTCGCAGGCATGTTCCAGCCCGACTATCCGGCGAGCGAACAGCGGCGCGAGCTTGAGGGCATTACAAAGGTGCGCGTGCTGATCGGCACCGACGGGCGCGTGAAGGCGGTCGAACTGGTCAGCACCGACAGCCCCGGGTTCTTCGAGGAGACGAAGCGGCGGGCGCTCGCCAAATGGCGTTTCAAGCCCGCGACGCGCGGCGGGGTGGCGGAGGAAAGCTGGAAGGTGATGACCGTGCGTTTCCAGATACGGAACGGCTGAGACACCGAACCGGTCTCCCTCGGGGCGGGCGGTTTCGTGCCGCCCGCCCGCTGCTTTCGCTTGACAGAAGCGCCGAATCCGGTCAGAGGCGCGCGGATATTGGGGGCGGCGCCTCGTGCGCGGCCCTCTATGTTTTTCACACCAACGTCGGGGCCGATAGTCCCGCCGCATCCCTCGGACCTCCGGCGGATGTGCAGATACTTCGAGGAACAGGGCCATGGCCAAGCCGACGACTGTCAAGATCAAGCTGGTGAGCACCGCCGACACGGGCTTTTTCTATGTGACGAAAAAGAACCCCCGCACGATGACCGAAAAAATGTCGGTGCGGAAGTATGACCCGCGTGCACGCAAGCATGTCGAGTTCAAGGAAGCCAAGATCAAGTGACGCATTTCCCCGCGCGCTGAAAGCGCGGGGCAAAGAAATGCGTCATCCCGGCGAAGGCCGGGATCAAGGGGCGGCCATTTGCGCCGCCCTTTTTCGTGCCCGAACGAATCTCCGCTTTGCGGTGGGAAGAGGCCATAAGACCCTCCCTGTCGCGTAGCGATGGGGAGGTGGCAGCCCGCAGGGCTGACGGAGGGGTTGAAGCCTCTCGTCATGACGCACCGTCCAGGCCCCTCCACCACCGCTTCGCGGCGGTCCCCCTCCCCATGCCTCCGGCCACGGGAGGATCGGCTCTGTCTGCGATCGGTCGTCGGCAGACATTCGCACCCCCATATTCGTCCCGTCCGCTGTAGGGCCAGCGCTACCCATCGCGCAACGGACGCCGCGCGACATCATTCTCGATGATGTTGCGGATCGTGATCAGCGTCTTGAACGAATGGACACCCTTGTCCTCGCCCAGCGCGCGGCGCGTGAAGACGTCATAGTCTTCCATCGATCCGACCTGGACCTTCAACAGGAAATCATCGTCACCGGTGACGTCCCACGCGCCGGTGATTTCGGGGTGGCGAACGATCTCGCGCGCGAAATTATCCATCGTCTGCGGCCCCGCCTGCTGCATCTGGACGAGAACGTGCATGGTGAGCGCCGAGCCCGTCAGCGCCGGATTGACCACCGCGATGTCGGCCACGATCACCTTTTCGTCGCGCAGGCGCCGCAAACGGCGGAGCACCGCCGACAGCGACAGCCCGACCTTGTCGGCCAGGATGCGCGCGGGTTCGAGATTATTCTGCCGAACCAGCTCCAGCAATCGCCGGTCGAAGCTATCGAGATCGATTATTTTTCGCATGTTTTCTGCAATAACGCGAAAATTGGTCATTCGCACGGTCAATTTTAGCGTCAATCGCCGGCGCGACGGGATTAGATAATCGTCATCCGGGCCGCCCGAGCCAATCGACGCGCTCCCCTCCCTGCGCTCCGGACGAAGGAGAAATGCCATGACCCGTATCCGCACCGAATCGAGCTGGATCAGCCGCTTGTGGGCTGCCGTGACCGAAGCATCGTCTGCCGCGGTGGCTATCCACTACGCCGCGCCGTGGGAACGGCCGACGGCCATATAACGACACCCGCGTGCCATAAGGGACAGCTGACATGTCCCTCGGGGGCGGGAAGCGGACATTCCCTACTTTCGTCATTCCCGCGAAAGGGGGGGGGCAGCGAGCCAAGTTGAAACTGGGTTCCCGCGTTCGCGGGAATGACGAGGATGGGTAGCGGCGAGAAGATGACGGTGGTTGGGTGCTAATGGTCGCTACGACCTTGTCGACCGGTCCTAGGCAAACACCCCGACGCTCTCGATAAATTTGATCACCGAAATCGGCTTCGAAACATAGGCTTCGGCGCCCGCGGCGCGGATCTGTTCCTCGTCACCCTTCCCCGCATAGGCGGTCACCGCCATGATCGGCACCGCGCGTAAGCTGAGGTCGGCCTTCATCTGGCCGATCAGTTCGAGCCCGCTGACATGCGGCAACTGAATATCCATGATGATGAGGTCGGGCGTTATCTCGCGCGCCTTCGCCAGCGCGTCACGGCCGTCGCGCACCGGGTGCGCGCTATAGCCATGGGCGTTGAGCAGGTCACAGAACAGGCGCAGGTTCAGCTCATTATCCTCGACGACCAATATGGTCTTGCCCATGAATTTTCCGCTTTCCCCGCTTGCGTCCGCGGTCCGTTTAGGCGAATCGGCGGCATGACACAATTGCCTCCCGCTGAAGGGACTCACGACTTGCACGACGGCGATGTGGCGCTGGCGCTCCAGGCACTGGGCTGGATATTGAGCGACGAACCGCGCGCCGAACGGCTGCTTGCGCTGACCGGGCTCGCGCCGGGGGAACTGCGCGCCTCGCTGGGCGAGCGCGCGACGCTCGCGGCGATCCTCTCCTTCCTCACTGCCCACGAAAACGACCTCGTCGCCTGCGCCGACGCGCTGCAGGTGCCGCCCGCCACCATCGCCGCCACGGCGCAGCGACTCGAAGGCCAGCAACCCGAAGGAACGACCGCATGAACCGCCCGCTTGTCATCACCGACTGCGACGAGGTGCTGATGCACATGGTCGTGCCCTTTGCCGAATGGGTCGATGCCGAACATGGCGTGATCTTTCGCATCGAGGACGCGAGCTTCGCGAACGCGCTGAAGCGCAAGGAATGCGGCACGCCATTGGAGGCGGCCGAGGTCTGGCCGCTGCTCGACGGGTTTTTCCGGCACGAAATGGCGCGGCAATATCCGATCCCCGGTGCGCTCGCGGCGATGGCGGCGATCGGCGAGCAGGCCGATATCGTCGTGCTGACCAACGTCGGGCCCGAGCATCAGCAGGCGCGGACCGACCAGCTCGCCACGCACGATTTTCACGCGCCCGTCATCGGCAGCCGCGGCGGCAAGGGCGAGCCGGTGCGCCGCCTGATCGAAGAGTATCAGCCCTCGGTCGCGGTGTTCATCGACGATCTGGCGGGACATCATCATTCGGTGGCGCAGGAAGCGCCCGATGTGTGGCGGCTCCACCTTGTCGGCGAACCCGCGATCGCCGACAAGATCGCGCCGTCGAAGCACGCCCATGCGCGAATCGACGACTGGACCGCGGCGCGGGACTGGATATTGGCGCGCCTCGCCGAAAACATCCCCGCCCCCGCCCCCATTGTGGCGTAAGAAGGACATATCATGGACATCCCCGCCAAGCTCGCCGAACTCGGCCTCGACCTCCCCAAGCCCGCCGCGCCGGTCGCGGCCTATGTGCCCGTCGTCGAACATGGCGGCATGCTCTATGTCAGCGGCCAGCTTCCCTTCCGCGACGGCCAGGTCGTCACCGGCCGCCTCGGCGACGATACCGATGTCGCGGGCGGACAGGATGCCGCGCGCCGCGTCGCGCTGATGCTTGTCGCGCAGATAGGCCAGGCACTCGATGGCGACTGGTCGCGGGTCGAGCGGATCGTGAAGCTTGGGGTTTTCGTGAACAGCACGCCCGATTTCACCGATCAGGCCAAGGTCGCCAATGGTGCGTCGGACTTGTTCGAAGCGCTGTTCGGCGATGCCGGCCGCCATGCGCGCGCGGCGGTGGGCGTTGCGGTGCTGCCCTTGGGTGCGGCCGTCGAAGCCGACGCGATCGTCGCGGTACGCCCGGCTTAGGGTGCGAATCCATGGGTAAGACGTTCGAGGCGTCGAAATGGCGAAGATATCGGCTTCGCGTGGCCGCCGCCGATGGTGGTTCCATCCGCAAGGCCGCGCGGAGGCGAGATCGAAGCCATTTCGACGTCCCTTCGGGATTTGACCGATTTTGTCCATGGCTGCGTCAGCGAGCCTTGGAATATATTCATATGCCTGCGTCTCGCTTCCTTGCCCTGAACAAAATCGCCTCAAACCTCGAGCGCCTTACCCATGGATTCGCACCCTGATGGCGGAAGCCGACCCGCCCGCGCGGACGATCTCGCTCGGCACCGGGTTCGCCGCGATCGATGCGGCGGCGTGGGACGCGCTGCACGATGGCGCGAACCCGTTTGTCGGCCATGCTTTCCTGTCGCTGCTCGAGACATCGGGCAGCGTCGGGCCGGGCACTGGCTGGCAGGCGGCGCCGTTGCTGGTCGAGGACGAGCATGGCGTGCTGATCGCGGCGGCGCCCGCCTATCTCAAATCGCACAGCCAGGGCGAATATGTGTTCGACCATGCGTGGGCCGATGCCTGGGCGCATGCCGGGGGTGATTATTATCCGAAGCTGCAGATCGCGACGCCCTTCACCCCGGTGCCGGGACCGCGGCTGCTGGCGAAGGATGCGGGCGACGCACTGTTGCTGATCCGCGCGGCCGAGGCGGTGGTGCGGCAGAATGCGCTGTCGTCGGCGCACGCGACCTTCGTTGCGCCCGAACAGATGCCGCTCTTCGAAGGTGCTGGCTGGCTCGTGCGCCGCGACATCCAGTTCCATTTCGCCAACCCCGGCTATCGAAGCTTTGACGATTTCCTCGCCACGCTGACCTCGGCGCGGCGCAAGCAGCTTCGCAAGGAACGCGCGCGGGCGATCGAAGGTCTGCGCATCGAGGAGCTGACCGGCGATGCGATCGGGCCCGAGCATTGGGATGCGATGTGGCTCTTCTACCAGGATACCGGGGCGCGCAAATGGGGGCATCCCTATCTGACGCGCGCGGCCTTCGACCTGATGGGCGAGCATATGGCGGACCGGATCGTCCTGCTCATCGCCTATGATAGCGACGCCAAGGTTGGGCGCCCGGTCGCGGGGGCGCTGCATTTCCTTGGCGCCGACACGCTGTACGGCCGATATTGGGGCTGCCTCGCCGACATCCCCTTTCTGCATTTCGAACTATGCTATTACCGTGCGATCGACATCGCGATCGCGCGCGGCCTCAGCCGGGTCGAGGCGGGCGCACAGGGCGGGCACAAGCTGGCGAGAGGCTATGGTCCCGTCGCGACCTGGTCGGCGCATTTTATCGCCGATCCGGGATTTCGCCGCGCGGTCGCCAATTACCTCGAACAGGAACGGCAGGCCGAAGAAACTGAGATGGAATGGCTCGAAGGGCACACGCCCTTCAAGCGAAAGGATTAAGCCGCGAACCGCCGGGCGGCGGGGCGGCGGGCGGTTTCGTCGAGCCAGGCGCGGGCCTGACGCTGTGCTTCGGCAATCTCGTCGCGGCTCATTTCATCGGACAGGTCGGCGCGGCATTGCTGGCCTTCCTTGTTGCCGCCGAGGGCGGCGAGGTTGAACCATTTATGCGCCTGGATCAGGTCGACATCGACCCCGCCGGTGCCGGTGGAAAAGGCGATCCCCAGATCGAAATAGGCGTTGGCGTCGCCGCGCGCGGCGTCGAGCAGCCGGCTCTCGATCAGATATTGGGCAGACTTCAGACTGTTGGCCATAAAAACCCCCTGTCGCTTCCCCCCACAGGAAGCTTCGGGCCCCACCCTTGCGTGTCATGGTCAACAAAGCGTTAACGGCGATTCGAATTTCTTGTGGGTATCTTGAGAAATCCGCCGGAAAGTTGGAATTATTCTTTCTCCGTCATCCCGGCGAAGGCCGGGATCTCAACCTTGCGAAAGGAATTGACGTCGAGATCCCGGCCTTCGCCGGGGATGACGATTCTGGTGGAGGCCCCATTCTATCCTACGGGAAAATTGTCGATCAGCCGCGTTTTGCCGATCCGGGCCGCCGCCAAAAGGCGCGCGGGGGCGCGAAAGTCGGCCAGCCGTTCGAGGCTGTCGGCATCGGCAAGCGCGACATAATCGACGCTGTCGAATCCGCCCGCGACGATCGCCGCCTCGGCCTTGGCCAGCGTTTCGCCGACATCGGCGCCGCCCGCGATCGCTTTCGTCGCGGCGTCCAGCGCATCGGGCAAAGCGATCGCCGCCGCGCGCTGTTCGGGTGAGAGATAGGCGTTGCGCGACGACAGCGCGAGCCCGTCGGTGTCGCGCGCGATCGGCGCGCCCAAGATGTCGACCGCAAAGTCGAGGTCGCGCGCCATGCGGCGGATGATCGCCAGCTGCTGCCAATCCTTTTCGCCGAAAATCGCGACGTCGGGGCGCACCTGGTTGAACAATTTCGCGACGACGGTCGCGACGCCGTCAAAATGGCCGGGGCGCGCGGCGCCGCAATAATCGGCGCCGAGTTCGGCGACCTCGATATGCGTGCTGTGTCCGGGCGGATAGACGGTGTCGACATCGGGGGCCCAGAGCAGGCCCACGCCCTCGCCGACGAGCAGTGCGGCATCGCGCGCTTCGTCGCGCGGATAGGCGGCGAGATCTTCATTGGGGCCGAACTGGGTCGGATTGACGAAGATCGACACGACGACATGGTCGGCAACGCGGCGGCCCGCGCGCACGAGCGAGAGATGCCCCTCGTGCAGTGCCCCCATCGTCGGGACCAGTGCGACGCTCTTGCCCCCCTGCTTCAGTGCCGTAACGGCACGATGAAGCGTGGCGATATCACGGATGATTTGCACCCTTGCCCGGCCTCCGATATTGGCGGCGCACATGCACCACCCGCGCCGCCGCCATGCGCCGCCAACTGGAAAATCGCAACGGCCCATGACGACTCCCGCGACGAAGCCCGCCCCGCACCGCATCATCTTCGCCAATGAAAAGGGCGGGACGGGCAAATCGACCTGCGCCGTGCATTTCGCGGTTGCGCTGGCGAGCCAGGGCTGGCGCGTCGCCGGCATCGACCTCGACCCGCGCCAGCGCACCTTTCACCGCTATCTCGAAAATCGCCAGAACACCGAAAAGCGCCGCGACATCGCGCTGCCGACGCCGCGCTTCGAGGTATTCGAGGGCGCGACGATCGAGGAACTCGACGCGCAGGTCGCGCGGCTGAGCGAAGACGTCGATTATCTCATCGCCGACACGCCGGGGCGCGACGATATTTTTGCGCGGCACCTTGCGACGAGCGCCGATACGCTCGTCACCCCGATCAACGACAGCTTCATCGATTTCGACCTGATCGGACAGGTCGATCCCGAAACCTTCCAGGTCATCCGCCCGAGCTTTTATTCCGAACTGATCTGGGACACGCGCAAGACGCGCGCCAAGACCGACGGGCGGACGATCGACTGGATCATCCTGCGTAACCGGCTCCAGCATGTCGACGCGCACAATATGCGCCGCGTCGGCGAGGCGCTGACCCAGCTGTCGCGGCGCGTCGGCTTTCGCGTCATCCCGGGGCTCGGCGAGCGTGTCATCTATCGCGAACTTTTCCCCGCCGGTCTCACGCTGCTCGACAAGGCGCATCTCGGCGGCATGGGCATTGGGCATGTCGTCGCACGGCAGGAACTCCGCGAAGCGATGGGGGGATTGAACCTTCCGGCGCGCGAACGGTTCCATCCGGACGGCGATCTGTTCGCCGCCGCCTGAGTTCCGTCTCTCCCCACGAGGATCCGCCATGACCCATATTTTCCACCCGACGATGCTGCGCGAATATGACATCCGCGGCGTCGTCGGCGACACGCTGTCCGATGCCGACGCCTATGCCATCGGCCGCAGCTTCGCGACGCTGGTCGCGCGCGCCGGCGGCAAGCGGGTCGCGGTCGGTTATGACGGACGGCTCTCGTCGCCGATGCTCGCCGATGCGCTGCTCGAAGGCATCAACGCGGCGGGTATCGACGCGCTGAACGTCGGGCTCGGGCCGACGCCGATGCTTTATTATGCGGCCTCAACCGAAGATGTAGACGGCGGCATACAGATAACCGGCAGCCACAACCCCCCCGACTATAATGGCTTCAAATTTGTGATGCAGGGGCGTCCCTTCTACGGCGCCGACATCCTGGGCATCGGCGAAATGGCCGCCGCGGGCGACTGGAGCAGCGGCGAAGGCACGTCGCAGAGCATCGACATCGTCGACGCCTATGTCGATCGGCTGGTCGAGGGTTTCGCCGGCGGTGCTTTCCGCATCGGTTGGGATGCCGGCAACGGCGCCGCCGGCACCGTCATCGAGAAACTGACGGCGCGCCTGCCGGGCGAGCATCATTTGTTGTTTACCGACATCGACGGCCATTTCCCGAACCACCATCCCGATCCCACCGACGAAAAGAATCTGGCCGATCTGAAGAAGCTGGTCGCCGAGAAGAGCCTCGATTTCGGCGTCGCTTTCGATGGTGATGGCGACCGCATCGGCGCGATCGACGGCGAGGGCCGGGTGATCTGGGGCGACCAGTTGCTCCAGATCTATGCCGCGGCGTTGCTGAAAGACCTGCCCGGCGCGACGATCATCGCCGATGTGAAGGCGAGCCAGGCGCTGTTCGACCGCGTCGCCGAACTTGGCGGCAAACCGCTCATGTGGAAGACCGGCCACAGCCTGATCAAGGCGAAGATGAAGGAAACCGCCAGTCCGCTCGCGGGCGAGATGAGCGGGCATATCTTCTTTGCCGACCGCTATTATGGCTATGACGACGCGCCTTACGCGGCGGTGCGGCTGATCGAGGCGGCGACGAAGCTCGGCCAGAGCGTGACCGAATTGCGCGCGAACATGGCGCCGATGATCAATACACCCGAGATGCGCTTCCAGGTCGACGAGGCTCGCAAATTCGCCATTGTGGACGAAGTCCTCGACCGGCTGACGGCGGCGGGCGCCCAGGTCGACCGCACTGACGGCGCGCGCGTGCTCACCGACGATGGCTGGTGGCTGCTCCGCGCGTCGAACACGCAGGATGTGCTCGTCGCGCGCGCCGAGGCGAAGGACGAGGCGGCGCTCGCGCGACTGCTTGCCGCGATCGACGAACAGCTCGCGCTGTCGGGGATCGCGCGCGGACCGCAGGCGGGGCACTGAGCGCCTTTTTGCGGCGTCTCGTCAAATGCCCTGCAAAAATCTTGCCAGATTGACCTTGGCGGCGCTCCTCGGGTAACGCCCGCACATGTCTCATCTGGAAGCGATGGTGAAATGACCGACCACGAAGCGACCCCGGCGACGCTGGCGGCCGACGGCGACCACGGCGTCGCCGAGCATAGGGCGCATGTCCGCGAGGATGCCGCGGCCGGAAACGGCCTTGCGATCATTTCGATCGCCAAAAGCTATGACAAGCGCGTCGTGCTGTCCGACGTGTCGCTATCGGTCGGCAAGGGCGAGGTCGTCGGCCTGCTCGGCCCGAACGGTGCGGGCAAGACGACCTGTTTCTATTCGATCATGGGGCTGGTGAAGCCCGACGCCGGGCGCATCATGCTCGACGGCGCCGACATCACCGCGCTGCCGATGTACCGTCGCGCGATCTTGGGGCTCGGCTATCTGCCGCAGGAAACCTCGATCTTTCGCGGGATGACGGTCGCGCAGAATATCGCGGCGGTGCTCGAACTCAGCGAGCCCGACAAGGTGTCGCGCGAACGCCGGCTCGAGGAATTGCTCGACGAATTCGGTCTCGCCCGGCTCCGCGATGCCGCGGCGATGGCGCTGTCGGGCGGCGAACGGCGCCGCGCCGAAATTGCGCGTGCGCTCGCCGCCAACCCGTCGATCATGCTGCTCGACGAACCTTTTGCCGGGATCGATCCCTTGTCGATCAGCGACATCCGCGACCTCGTCGCCGACCTCAAGACGCGCGGCATCGGCGTGCTCATCACCGACCATAATGTTCGCGAGACGCTCGACCTCGTCGACCGCGCGTGCATCATCTACGACGGCAAGGTGCTGCTTGCCGGCTCGCCGGCCGAACTCGTCGCCGACCCCGAGGTGCGCCGCCTCTATCTCGGCGAGGGTTTCTCCTTGTGACGATGTGAGCCGTTGATGGCGTTGGGTCCGCGCCTCGATCTCCGCCAGTCGCAATCGCTGGTGATGACGCCGCAGCTGCAGCAAGCGATCAAGCTGCTGGCGTTGTCGAACCTCGAGCTCGAAGCCTATCTGGCCGAGGCGCTCGAGGGCAATCCGCTGCTCGACACAGCATCGGCCGACAGCGACGGCAGCGCGGGCGATCCGGGCGATGGGCCCGGCGACGAAGCGCCCGCGACCGAGGCGGCGTCGCTCGACGCCGACCAGGCGCTCTTGTCGGACACCGGCACCGCGAACGACCTCGATGTCGATCTGGCCGCCGAAAGCTTTCACCATGACAGCGCGAGCGACAGCGTCGGCCTGTCGGGCAGCGACAGCGAGGGCATCGATTTCGACAGCTTCGCCGGCGAGGACGAGACGCTGCACGGCCATCTGCTCGCGCAGGTCGGCGAGCGCTTCGGCGGGCTCGAGGCGATGATCGCCGAGCAGATCGTCGCGCTGATCGACGAAGCGGGCTATTTGCGCGCTGACCTTGCCGAGCTCGCGCAGCGGCTCGGCGTGCCGCTCGCGCTCGTCGAGGCGGTGCTGGCCGGGGTGCAAGGCTTCGATCCGTCGGGGGTTGGCGGCCGCGACCTCGCCGAATGTATCGCAATCCAGGCGCGCGAGGCCGATCGCTACGACCCCGCGATGGCGTGCATGATCGCGCATCTCGACCTCGTCGCGAAGGGAGCTTTCCCGCAACTGAAACGCATCTGCGGGGTCGACGACGAGGATCTCGCCGACATGATCCGCGAACTGCGCGGCTATGATCCGAAGCCCGGGCTGAAATTCGGCGGCGACCGGACGCAGGCGGTCGTCCCCGACCTCTATATCCGCCAGACCGCGAAGGGTTGGGCGGTCGAGATCAACAGCGGGACCTTGCCGCGGCTGCTTGTCAATCGCCGCTATTATACCGAGCTCGCCAAGGGCGCGGCGGCGAAGAGCAAGGCGTGGCTGTCTGAACAGCTCGCCGGGGCCAACTGGCTGGTGCGCGCGCTCGACCAGCGCCAGCGCACGATCGTCAAGGTCGCGAGCGAGATTGTGAAGCAACAGGAGGGCTTTTTCCTCCACGGCGTCGCGCATATGCGTCCGCTGACGCTGCGCCAGGTCGCCGAGGCGATCGGCATGCACGAATCGACCGTCAGCCGCGTCACGAGCAACAAATATCTCTCCTGCCCGCGCGGGCTGTTCGAACTCAAATATTTCTTCTCGAGCGGGATTTCGGATACCCAAGGCGACGGCGCAGTGTCGGCCGAGGCGGTGAAGAGCCGGATCAAGGCGATGATCGAGGCCGAGGATGCCAAGGCGATCCTGTCCGACGAAACGATCGCGCAGAAACTGTCGGTCGAGGGTCATGACATCGCGCGGCGCACGGTGGTGAAATATCGCGAGGCGATGGGCTATGGCTCGTCGGTGCAGCGGCGGCGGCAAAAGGCGCTGGCGGGGTAAGGCGGCCTCTCCCTTCCATCGTCATCCTCGAACGAGCCACACGTCTCGTTCGAGGATGACGAAATAAGGGTAGGGGCGGTTGACTTTTTAGCCGCTTCCCCATAGTTGCGCCGCTTCGCGTTACCGCCAAGAGTTTTTACGGACAGAGATCATGAAGATTCGCAACAGCCTGAAGTCGCTGAAGGACCGCCACCGGGATAACCGCGTTATCCGCCGCCGGGGCCGCACCTATGTGATCAACAAGACCAACCGCCGCTTCAAGGCGCGCCAGGGCTGATGCCCCTGCGCGGGGCAATATGCCCCGTTTGCTTTTGATGGACCGCGTTACGCCGTCGGATGCTTCCGGCGGCGCTTTCGCGTGTGTGGAGAGCGTATGATTCGGCATAGCGTGATCTTCGACGTCGGCCGCGTCCTGTTCGACTGGGACCTGCGCTATCTCTTCGCCAAGCTGATTGCCGACAGGCAAGAGCTCGAATGGTTCGTCACCAACGTCGTCACGCCGCAGTGGCATTTCCAGCACGACGCCGGCCGTCCGCTTGCCGAGATGGTCCCCGAGCTCAAGGCCGGGTTTCCCGATCAAGCGCCGCTGATCGACGCCTATGCGTCGCGCTTTAACGAGACGATCCCCGGCCCGATGCCCGGCAGCCTCGAACTCGTCGAGCGCCTTGACGCCGCGGGCGTGCCGCTGTTCGCGATCACCAATTTCGGCCATGAATTCTGGGAAGGCTTCCGCCCGACCCAGCCCATCTTCGACCGCTTCCAGGACATTATCGTGTCGGGAACCGAGAAACTGATGAAGCCCGACCCGGCGATCTACCAGCTTGCGATCGAGCGATTCGGCATCGACCCCGCGGGCACACTCTTCATCGACGACAATGCGGCGAATGTTGTGGGCGCTGAATCGGTCGGGATTGCGGGACATCTTTTTGCGGGCGCGTCGGAGCTTGAGGCTGACTTGCGCGCGCGGGGTTATTTGTCCGGCTGATCGCTGCCGCGCGTGAAGCGGATGACGAGTCGCCGCGTCGATGTCACCTGGGCGGCGAAAGAGCCATCCTCCTGCGCCCGCAAGTCGGCGATGCCAAAGGGGTTGACGATCCCGGCGCGCGCCAGTCCGCCCCGCGGGTCGAGCGCGACGATGGTCAGCGGTGCATTGCTGCGCTGCATCGCGGTCGCGAAGTAGGCGTTCAGCGCGGCATCCTGTTCCAGCTTGCCCGTGCACAGCCCGCCTTCGATACGGAAGGTGGCGGCGCCCGCGACCGCGACATCGCCGAACGTCCCGGAATAGCGCTGGGCCTCGAGCGGGCAGGATACGCGAATCGATCCGCCCGGCTCGGGACGAAAGGGTGCGGCGAGCATCATCGCCGTCGGTTCGATCCGCGACACCCATTCGGCGTTGGAAAGCAGGCTGACCGCCGTCCCCTCTTCGCGCCAGATCCCCAGCGTGCTGCGCGCGCCCCAGGTGATTCCGCTGTGGTGAACGAAGGAGGCACCGTCGCCGTCACGGCCGAGACGCCAGCCGAGCCCGACCCGATAATCACGCTCGCTGGCGGCGGCACCGTTCGTCAGCGGGGTCGGAACGAGCATGGCGTCGAAGGTCGCGGGGGCGACGATCTGGCCTTCGATCATCCGGCCGCCGAAACTGGCGACAGCCTTCGCGGTGGCGCTTAACCCGCCGCCGCCCCAGCTGTAGCTGAAATCATTCGCCGCCGCTTCGATCACCGATCCGCCTTCAAAGGCGTAGGCGCGCGACGCATCGGGATCGCCGCTGTGCGTCGCGTCGGCGCCGATCGCGAGCCCCGGGACGAGCGAGCGGCTGACATAGTCGGTAAAGGGCATGCCGGCGCGTTCCTCGACGAGCGTGCCGAGCAGCGTATAGCCCCATGAGGAATAGCTGTAGGCCGTGCCGGGCGCCGACAGAAGCGGGCGGCCCGCAAATATGCCGACCGCGTCGCGCCCGGTCGCATAATGCCGCTCGCCGACGCGGTCGTCGCCATCCTGATAGTGCGGCAGGCCGGAAATATGCGCTGCGAGCTGGCGCGGGGTCATGGCGGGCCAGTGGCCGCCCAGCCAGGGCAGCTGTGCCTGTACCGGCGCGTCGAGATCGAGCTTCCCTTGCTCGGCGAGCTTTGCCGCGGCGGTTGCGGTGAACAGCTTCGACACGCTGGCGAGGCGGAACCGCGTGTCGGGGGTCACCGGCAAGCTGCGCTTGACATCGCGCAATCCGCTGGCGCCGTCCCAGACGATCCGGCCGTCGTGCCACACCGCTGCCGCCATACCCGGCACCCCCGTCGTATCGCGCAGCGTGTCGAGTAGGCGCTGGGCAATCGCGGCGGGTTCGGGCGATGGTTCGGCCGCAACCGGCGGTGCCAGGCACAGCGATGCGGTTGCAACCAGCAGCCGCGCGATCGGAATATCCGTCATAGTCCCCCCATTGTCGTGTCGAGGGAGAAGGCATGGCCCTCATATGTCGCGAATTTTTGTCAGATTGTCGCCGCGCTGTCGCGGCGCGGCTATTTCTCGACCCCCAACTGCGTCAGCACGAAGGCAAACTCCTCGGCATCCTCGCGCAGCGCGCCCCAGCGGCCCGACTTGCCGGCGTGGCCCGCGCCCATGTTGGTGCGGAGCAGCAGCGCCGCGTCGTTGGTGCGCGTCGCGCGCAGTTTCGCGACCCACTTCGCGGGCTCCCAATAGGTAACGCGCGGGTCGTTGAGCCCCGCCGACACGAGCATCGGCGGATAGGCCTTCGCCGTCACATTGTCGTAGGGGCTGTACGACAGCATATAGTCGAAGGCCGCCTTGTCGGTGATCGGATTGCCCCATTCGGGCCATTCGCCGGGGGTCAGCGGCAGCGTTTCGTCGACCATCGTGTTGATCACATCGACAAAGGGTACGCCCGCGAGCACCGCCCCCCACAGCTCGGGCGCGTCGTTATACACCGCGCCCATCACCTGTCCGCCCGCCGAGCGGCCTTCGATCGAAATCTTGCCCGCGCTCGTATATTTCGCGGCGATCAGCCCCTTCGCGACGTCGATGAAATCGTGGAACGTGTTCTTGCGCTCGGTCGTCTTGCCCGCGAGATACCAGGCGCGGCCAAGGTCGTCGCCGCCGCGGACATGCGCGATGGCATAGATCATGCCGCGATCGACAAGGCTGAGCCGCGTCGTCGAGAAGCCCGGCGGGACGCGGTAGCCATAAGAGCCATAGACATAGAGGTGCATCGGCGCGCTGCCGTCGCGCGGGGTGCCCTTCTTGTAGACGAGCGAAACCGGAACCGGGGTGCCGTCTCGCGAGGGCATGCTTACCAATTCGGTTATATACTCGTCCTTATTATAACCTGACGGTATCTCCTGCACCTTCAGCGTCTCGAGCTTTCCGCTCGCGAGATCATAATCGAACACCGTGTCGGGGGTGACCATCGATTCATAGTCGAGGCGCAGCTTGTCCTGATGATATTCGGGATTGTCGCCGAGGCCGGCGACATAAGTCGTCTCGGGAAATTTGATCCGGCCGGGGGTCAGCGGCGCGCCATATTTGCGGACATCGACCTGATCGACGCCCTTTTCGCGCGTTTCGATCACGAAATAGTCGCGGAAGACCGACATGCCGGTGATGTAGCTTTCGTCCGAGCCCGCGATCAGCGTCTTCCACGCGCCGGGCTGCTTGATGCTCGCGGTCGCGACACGGAAATTGGGGTGCTCATCATTGGTATAGACATAGAGCGTCCCGTTCCGCTCATCGACGCTATATTCACGGCCCTTCTTGCGCGCCGACACGAGCTGCATCTTGGCCTCGGGGTTATCGGCGGGGAGCAGATAGACTTCGCTTGTCTCGTTATCGCCCGTCGCGATGACGATAAAATTGTCGGCGGCGGTCTTGCCGATCCCGACGCCGAAACCGATGTCGGCCTCCTTATAGAGCAATTTGTCTTGCGTGACCGGCGTGCCGAGCTTGTGCAGCCGGACATTGTCGGTGCGCCAATTCTCGTTGGCGAGGCCGTAGAGAAGCGCGTCATTGTTCGCCGTCCACACCAAGGAAGACAAGGTGCCGGGAATGACGTCGGGAAGCGCCTCGCCGGTCGTCAGATTCTTGAAGCGCACCTCGAAGCGTTCGGAGCCGTTATCGTCGACGGCGTAGGCCATCAGCCTGCCGTCGGGGCTGACCGACACGTCGGACAGGCGGAAATATTCCTTGCCCGCGGCCATCGCGACTTCGTCGAGGATCAGCGCCGCATCGCCGGAGCCTGACGCCGGCTTGCGATACCATTTCTTATATTCGGCGCCTTCTTCAAATTCGACCCAGTAGACCCAGTCGCCGTCCTTCTGCGGCACGCTCGAATCGGCTTCCTTGATGCGGCCCTTCATCTCCTGGAACAGGGTCTCGACGAGCGCGGCGTGCGGCTTCATCGCGGCGTCGAAATAGGCGTTTTCGGCTTTCACATAGTCGAGGACGTCCTTGTCATCGATCGTCGGATAGCTTTCGTCCTTCAGCCAGTGATACGGGTCGGAGAGTTTTTTGCCGTGCAATACCGTTTCGTGCGGGCGCTTTTCCGCAACCGGAGCGGTGGGCAGGGCAGGGGTGGTGCTGGTCAATGCGACGTCTTTCTCTTTGGCGAACAGGGCGGGGGCGAACAGCGCGGGCGATGCGACAAGCGGGGTGGCAATTGCTGCCAGAAACATCCAAATAGCGCGCATCGAAAAAGCTCCCGCGGTGTCGCCCGATTGGGCGGGATTGCCGCGATGTAGGAATAAGGAACGCGTCATGTCCAGCCCCGTCCCCGGATCGCCCTATGCAGAGCGCCTCGCCCGCGTCCGCGACACACTCGCCGCGCGCGGCCTCGACGGCTTCGTCGTGCCGATCAGCGACGAGCATATGAGCGAATATGTCGGCGAATATGCGCAGCGCATGGCGTGGCTGACGGGGTTCGGCGGCTCGGCGGGGACCGCGGCGGTGCTGCCGCACAAGGCCGCGGTGTTCGTCGACGGCCGCTACACGGTGCAGGTGCGCGATCAGGTCGATGGGTCGCTGTTCGACTATGTCGGCGTGCCGCAGTCGAGCGTTGCCGAATGGCTGGGCGCCAACGTCAGCGCGGGGCAGAAAGTCGGCTACGACCCGTGGCTCCACGGCATCGACTGGGCGCGCGGGCTTGAAAAGGCGCTCGCGGCGAAGGGCGCGAACCTTGTCGCGGTCGACGCAAACCCGCTCGATGCCGCGTGGGCCGACCAGCCGGCGCCGAGCGCCGCGCCGGTCGCGGTCCATGACGTCGCGCTCGCCGGGCAAAGCGCGGTCGACAAGCGCGAAGTGATCGCCGACTGGCTGAAGACGAACGGCCTCGACACCACGGTGATGACCGCGCTCGATTCGGTCGCCTGGACCTTCAACATCCGTGGGACCGATGTCAGCCACACGCCCGTCGGGCTCGCTTTCGCGCTGCTCCACGCCGATGCGACCGCCGACCTGTTCATCGCGCCCGAGAAGGTGACCGACGCGGTCCGCGCGCATCTTGGCAACAGCGTGCGCATCCACGACCGCGACGCGTTTGAGGGCGCGCTCGCCGATCTGGCGGGCAAGAAGGTCGCGGTCGATCCCGACCGCGCGGTCGCGGCGATCTTCACCGCGCTCGAAGCGGCGGGGGCAAAGATCGCGCGCCACCGCGATCCCGCGGTGCTTCCCAAGGCGATTAAGAACGACACCGAACTCGACGGCACCCGCGCTGCGCATGTCCGCGACGGCGTCGCGGTGTCGCGCTTCCTGCAATGGATGGAAGATGTCGCCCCGCTAGGAAATCTCGACGAACTCGGCGCCGCGGCGAAGCTTCGCGAATTTCGCGACGAAAGCGGCGCACTCGTCGATCTCTCGTTCGACACCATCTCGGCCGCCGGCCCCAACGGCGCGCTGCCGCATTACAAGGTCGACGCGACGACGAACCGCGCGATCGAGACCGGCACGCTCTATCTCGTCGATTCGGGCGGGCAATATGCCGACGGCACGACCGACATCACGCGCACGATCGCGATCGGGACACCGACCGCCGAAATGCGCCGCCGCTTCACCCAGGTGCTGAAGGGCCATATCGCGCTCGCCACCGCGCGCTTCCCCAAGGGGACGCGCGGCAGCCAGCTCGACATCCTCGCGCGCCAATATCTGTGGGCCGACGGGGTCGACTATGCGCATGGAACGGGGCACGGTGTCGGTTCGTACCTTGCGGTCCACGAAGGGCCGCAGCGCATCGCCAAGCCCAGCGGCGGGCAGGCGGGGACCGAGGAAGCACTCCATGCGGGCATGATCCTTTCGAACGAGCCAGGCTATTACAAGGCCGGCGCTTTCGGGATCCGGATCGAGAATCTGGTCGTCGTGGTCCCCGTCCGCATCGACGGCGCCGAGGAGGATATGCTGGGGTTCGAGACGATCACCTTCGCGCCGATCGCCCGCAACCTTGTCGAACCGGCGCTGCTGTCGCCTGCCGAGGCCGACTGGCTCGACGCCTATCATGCCCAGGTGCTCGAAAAGCTCGCGCCGGGGATGGCGGGCGGGGATCGCGCCTGGCTCGAGGCCGCCTGCGCGCCGGTCGATCGCGCCCCGACCGCGCTCGCGGCCTGAGCGATGGACCATGGCAACTGGGACGTGCCGCTCGCGGATTTTCGCGCCCACGAGACGGTGCGCGTCCGCTTCAACGAGATCGACGGGCAGAATATCGTCTTCAACGGCAATTATCTGGTTTACGCCGATATCGGCGTGACCGAATATTTCCGCGCGCTGGGGGAGGGGCAGCCCGGGCCCTATTTTCACCAATATGGTACAGATATTCGCGAGGTGCATTGCGAGATCGACTATCATGGTTCGGCGCGGCTCGACGAACGGATCACCATCGCGGCACGGGTCAGCCGCTTCGGCCGGACAAGCTTCACGGTCCATTGTGCGATCTTCCGCGAGCATGAGCGGCTGACCGATATCGAGATCAGCTACGCGCATATCGACCTCGACAGCGGCGGCGCAACGCCGCTGCCCGGCAGTTTCATTGCCGAAGTAAGGCGATTCGAGAAGCGGACGCCCGTTCAGGATTGATGGGTGTTGCGGGCTGTTTCCGCTGCGCGGAAACGGCCCGCTCCCCCACCCGGGCCCCTATTCCAGGACACTCTGTGGGAGGCCGGGTGGGGGAGCGGGCCGGTGCCGCACTAACCAAAAGCCAAAAAAAAGGGCCACCCGAGGGTGGCCCATGAAAGTTTTGGGAGAGGATGCCTAAAAGGCAAGTGTGATATTGCAGTGCACAATGAATGTTGCAACTGCGAAAAGAGCATCTGCTATTGCATTTTTTGCAATCGAGAACGTTCCCAGCTGCTATTCGGCGCAATCCTCCTCCCTCTCGCAAATTGCCGCGACATCGCCTAAATTGGGGACATGGGAATGTTCAACAATGTGGATATCGGCGGCGGCCTGTCCGATTTCTGGGCCTATGTACGCGAACCGCGCCCGCACCGCTGGGCGAGCTGGGGGGTCGCGATCGTGCTGCCGCTCGTCATTTTCTACGGCTTTTCGGAACATCTGATCCCTTATGAGAAGCCGAAACGCCAGATCATCTATTTCGAAAACTGGTCCGCGAACCGCAGCAACGCCGAAATCCGCGCCGAATGGGTCGCCCGCGCCAAGGAAACGACGCGCGCCAATGCCGAAACGCGCGCGGAATATCAGCGGCTCGCTCAAAGCCTGGGTGTCGAATATGATTCGAGCGAAGCCGACAAGGTGACGCGCGAGACGCTGGGTGCGGAAGCCGCGGCGGCGGCGATGAAGAAGCCCGAACCGCCGAAGACGCGCTCGACGCTTGCCGAACGCGCCGCGCGCGGGCCGCAACCCCAAGCCGCCGACTGACCCGATGCAGCGGCCGCCCGCCGATGCCGACTGGATGGCGGCCGCCATTGCGCTGTCGCGGCGCGGCCGGTCGGCGTCGGCGCCCAATCCCAATGTCGGTTGCCTGATCGTCCAGCCTGCCCCCGCAGAGGCGGGGGGCAAGGTCATCGCGCGCGGCTGGACGCAGGCGGGCGGGCGTCCGCATGCCGAGGCGATGGCGCTGGCCGCGGCGGGTGACGCGGCGCACGGTGCGACGGCCTATGTCACGCTCGAACCCTGCGCGCACGCAAGCCCGCGCGGCCCCTGCTGCACCGATGCGCTGATCACCGCGGGGGTTGCGCGTGTCGTGATTGCGGCGCAGGATCCCGATCCGCGCACCGACGGCAAAGGCATCGCACGGTTGCAGGAGGCAGGGATCGAGGTCGTTTCCAGCCTCCTTGCCGCCGAAGCCCGCGCCGCAATGGCGCCCTGGTGGACGCGCGCGACGCAGGGGCGGCCGTTCGTGACGCTCAAGCTCGCAACCTCGCTCGACGGCTGCATCGCGCGCGCCGACGGATCGAGCCGCTGGATCACCGGGACACGCGCGCGCGCGCACGGCCATCTCGAACGCGCGAGCCATCAGGCGATCCTCGTCGGGCGCGGGACGTTCGATGCCGACGAACCCAAGCTCGATGTGCGGTTGTCGGGACTCGAAGGTCGAAGCCCTAAGAAATTTCTGCTGACAAGCGGCCCAGCGCCGGACGGCTGGACCGCCGTCGCCTCCCCCGAGGCGATCGACGCGGTCGATTCGGTGCTGGTCGAAGGCGGCGCCGGCGCCGCCTCGGCCTTCCTCGCCGCCGACCGCGTCGACCGCCTGCTCCTTTATCGCGCACCGATCCTGATCGGCGGCGGCAAGCCGGCGCTCGGCGACATTGGCCTCACCGATCTGGCCGATGCCCACGATCGCTGGCGGCTGGCCGACAGCCGCCTGCTTGGCAGCGACCGGCTCGACGTCTACGAGCGGGCCAGAGAAGGATAAACGACGCATGTTCACCGGCATCATCACCGACATCGGCACCGTCCGCGTGCGCGAGGATCGCGGCGACGCGCGGCTCGTCATCGGCACCGCCTACGACACCGGCACGATCGACCTTGGCGCGTCGATCGCCTGTTCGGGCGCGTGCCTGACCGTGGTCGACACGGGACGCGATGCGACAGGCGACTGGTTCGCGATCGACGCGAGCGCCGAGACGCTCGCGTGCACCGCGCCGGGCATGTGGGATCAGGGGCGCCGCCTCAACCTAGAACGCGCGCTGAAGGTCGGCGACGAGCTGGGCGGGCATATCGTCACCGGCCATGTCGACGCCGTCGGCCGCATCGTGTCGGTGAGCCCGGTCGGCGACAGCGTGACGGTCACCATCGCGGCGCCCGCCGCGCTCGCAGCGCATATCGCGCCCAAGGGCTCGATCACCGTCGATGGCGTGTCGCTGACCGTCAACGAGGTGACCGATCAACCCGGTGGCGAAGCGCATTTCACGCTCAACATCATCCCGCACACGCAGGCGATGACGACGCTCGACGAAGCCGCGGCGGGGCGGCCGGTCAATCTCGAGATCGACATTCTCGCGCGCTACCTCGCGCGGATGCAGGCGCGCGGCGCCTAACCTTCCATCCAGCCCGCCGCCAGTTCGGGATCCGCCGCCAGCATCGAGCGCCGCATCGCGAGGCGGCCGATCCTCAGCAGTTCGGCCTTGCGCCTTGCCGGAGCCAGGTTGCACGCCGCCGCCTCGCGCACCACCGCGGCGCCATAACGGTCGGCGATGATCAGCCCCGACGTCTCGGGGCGATAGTCGGGCGTCTCGAGGATCGCGGGGTCGAGCCCCGAGGCGAGCGCCCAATAGAAGCGGTCGCACCAGTCGCAATAGTCGGGCCATTTGCCGTCGCCGTGCAGGTCGGCGCGGCTGACCTTGATCTCGACGATGGTGATGTTTCCCTTGGCGTCGATCGCGGTCAGGTCGGTGCGCCGCCCGTTGGGCAGCGGCACCTCGGGGATCGCGACCAGCCCCGCCTGCGCGAACAACCGGCACACGCCGCGCGCGACATCCGCGGCGGTCATCGGGTCGGTCGCCATTGCTCGTCAGAACTCAGAACGGAACGTCGTCGTCCAGGTCGTCGTCGAAGGGCGGACGTCCGCCGCCGGCGCTCGAACCGCCGCCAAAGCCGCCGCCCGACGATGCGCCCGCGCCGCCCTGTTTCCAGCCGTCGCCGCCGCCCGAAGAAGTACCCCAATCGTCACCGCCACCGCCGCCGCGCGAACCGCCGCCGCCGGGCGCGCCGTCAAGCATCGTCAGCGTGCCGCCCATGCCCGCGATCACCACCTCGGTCGTATATTTGTCATTGCCGTCGCGGTCCTGCCATTTGCGGGTGCGCAAGCTGCCTTCGATATAGACCTTGCTGCCCTTTTTCAGGAAGCGTTCGACGACGCCGACCAGCCCTTCGCCGTTGATCACGACATTATGCCATTCGGTGCGCTCCTTGCGCTCACCGGTCATCCGGTCCTTCCACTGTTCGGACGTCGCGATCCGGATGTTGGCGATCTTGCCGCCGTTCTGGAAGGATTTGATTTCGGGATCGGCGCCGAGATTGCCGATCAAAATAACCTTGTTGACGCTGCCAGCCATCGCCGCTCCGCTCCGCTTGAAAGTGGGAGGATCAGCCGAGCCCGAAGGCGACGGCGATCCAATATGTGATACCAGCAGCGGCATAGGCGAGCGCGAACAAATAGCCAACCATGAACAGCGGCCATTTCCACCCATTGGTCTCGCGCCGGGTGATCGCGATCGTCGAAATGCACTGCGGCGCGAAGACGAACCAGGCGAGGAAGGCGAGCGCGGTGGCGATGCTCCAGCGGCCCTGCAGCCGCTCGCTGAGCGACTGCGCCATCGCCTCTTCGTCATCGCCCGCCTCGATCGCATTGGCGGTGGCGAGCGCCGACACAGCGACCTCGCGCGCCGCCATCGCAGGGATCAGCGCGAGCGCGATGTCATGGTTGAAGCCGATCGGCCGGACGACCACCTCCAGCCCGCTCGCGATGCGGCCGGCGACGCTATAGTCGACCTGGCTGATGCTCCCGTCGGCGGGCGCCTTGGGAAAGCTGAGCAGCAGCCACAGGACGACCGTGGTAACCGCGATGATCGTGCCGGCGCGGCGCAGGAAAATCCACGCGCGCTGCCACAGCGCGATCGCGATGTCCTTGAAACGTGGCCATTGATAGCGCGGCATTTCCATCATGAAGCCTGCGGCGTTGCCCTTGGCGACCGTGCGGCGCAGGACGAGCGCGACGATCATCGCGCCGACGATGCCCGACAGGTAAAGGCCGAACAGCACCAGCCCCTGCAATCCGACCGGTGATCCGCCGACGTTGCGAGCGGGGATGAAGGCGCCGATGATCAGCGTATAAACGGGCAGCCGGGCCGAACAGGTCATCAGCGGCGCGATCAATATCGTCGTCAGCCGGTCCTTCGCATCGGGGATCGCACGCGTCGCCATGATGCCGGGAACGGCGCAGGCGAAGCTGGAGAGGAGCGGGATGAACCCGCGCCCCGACAGCCCGACCTTGGCCATGATACCGTCCATCAGGAAGGCGGCGCGGGTCATATAGCCCGATGCCTCGAGCAGCAGGATGAAGAGGAAGAGGATCAGGATCTGCGGCAGGAAGACGATGACCGCGCCGACGCCCGCGATCAACCCTTCGACGATCAGCCCGCGCACGAAGCCGTCGGGCAGGTTCGCGGTCACCATCTGCTGCAACGTCGCGAAACCGGCCTCGATCCAGCCGATCGGCGCTTCGGACCAGGCGTAAACCCCCTGGAACATGATGAACATCAGGGCGAGCAGGATCAGGAAGCCCGCCACCGGGTGCAGCACCACCGCATCGACGCGCGCCGTCCAGCGGCGCACCGGCGTTTCGGACAGCGTCGTGGCGCGCGCGATTTCGCGTGCGCGCTGGTGCAGCGCGACGTCGGTCGCCGGCGGCGCGACGATTTCCGCGGCGAGCGGCTGATGCGACCCGATCGCGCCTTCGACCGCAGCCAGCAATTCGGTCATCCCGCGCCTCCGCACCGCGACGGTCGGCACCACGGGCACCCCGAGTTCGCGCGACAATATTTCGGGGTCGAGCGTCAACCCGTCGCGCTCGGCAAGGTCGAGCATGTTGAGCGCGACCACCGTCGGCAGGCCCAGCGCGATGAGTTCGAGCGCGAAGCAGAGGTGATTGTCGAGATTGGCGGCGTCGACGACGACGATCAGCGCGTCGGGGCGCCGTTCGCCCGCCTGCCTGCCGAGCACGACGTCGCGCGTCACCGCTTCGTCGGGGCTCGCCGGCGACAGGCTGTAACTGCCGGGCAGGTCGACCAGCGACATCGGCCGCCCGTCGGCGAAGCTGGCATGCCCCGCCTTCCGTTCGACGGTGACGCCGGGATAGTTGGCGATTTTCTGCCGCGCCCCGGTCAGCGCGTTGAACAGGCTCGACTTGCCGGCATTCGGATTGCCCACCAGCGCGATCGAGGGAATGGCATTCGTCATAGTCCGGCCGGCACCACTTCGATCATCGCGGCATGGCGCGCGCGGATGATCACCTGCATCCGTCCGATCGAGAGCGCGAGCGGGTCGCGCGAGAAGAGGCTGCCGCGGTGGAGCGGGGTGACTTCGATGCCCTCCATCAACCCGAATTCGCGCAGCCGCCGGCCCTCGTCCTGCGACAGACGGTCCCAATCGATCCGGGAAATGCGTACAGCGACGCCCAACGGGGCGGAATCGAGCCTAGGGTTCATTTGCTAGCGATTATCAATAACAGCCGGGCGGCGCCAGTCCCAAGATGCAACCGACCTGGCAGGCCTCAGCGCCCCGGATAGCGCAGGCGCCCGACGAAGCGCGCAAAGCTCGGCCGCTCGATGCTGCGCGACGCGCGGCGGTGCTTCCAGCTTTCGAAGCGCATCACCTGGTCGATGCGGCGCGCGAGGAAGGCGCGGGTGTCGGCGAAATTCGCGCTTTCGTCGTTCAGGAACACCGCCATCGTCGAGGCATAGACCGCGCCCAGAATCGCGCGCTTGCTATAGTGATTGTAATCGGTCGCGGTGTCGCCCGCGAGCCGCCACATGATGTCGGCGGCACGCCAGCCGAGCTTGGCGGCAAAAGGCGCGTTGGTCGGCAGCGCGAGCAGCGCGAGCGCGCGGCGGAGCGATTCGCGGTCGGGGGCGAGCAGGTCGATGCGCGTTTCGACCAATGTCGCGATGCGTTCGCGGATCTTGAGCCGCGCGAGCTTTTCGGCGGGCCATTTCCCGGCCATCGCCGCATCGATGTACGCGAACCACGCGTCGACCATGTCGCGCCCGCCGCCGGGAAAGGCGAGCCGCGCGACATCGGGATCGACCGCGGCGCGGCGCGCGGCGTCGCCCAGCGCCGCCGTCCCGAAGCCATCGAACGCGGCCGACGACGCGATCAGCGGCGCGAGCGCGGCGCGAATCTCGTCGAGGGTCGGATCGGCGGGCAGGATCGAGGCCATGAGCGTCAGATAGGCGCCGCGCGGCGGCTCGGCAACCTTATCAGTACCAGCGCTGCGCCGACCAGCATCGCGCCGAGCGACAGCGCGACATTGCCCGCGATCAAGGCGGCGAAGGCCCAGCGGCTGGCGCGCGTTCCGCCCGCCTGCGTTTCGTCGATGGCTTCCTTCTTCGCTGTCATTTAGATTTTCTTTTGCTACCCACCATTGCCTTGAAGCCGGGGCGACCATAGCTTCGCGGGCCATAGCGGCGACCGATGGGGTCGCCCATGAAAAAAGTGAGACGTGGAGGAACTATGACCGCATCGCTTTTCGATCCGATTTCGCTGGGCGCCATCGAGGCACCCAACCGCATCATCATGGCGCCGCTGACGCGCGGCCGCGCCGGGCCAGGCTTCGTGCCGAACGAGCTTGCGCGCGACTATTATCGCCAGCGCGCTTCGGCGGGTCTGATCATCTCCGAAGCCACCGGCATTTCGCAGGAAGGCCTTGGCTGGCCGTCTGCACCCGGCCTGTGGACCGATGCGCAGGTCGAAGGCTGGAAGCCGGTGACCGACGCGGTGCACGCCGCGGGCGGGCGCATCGTCGCGCAGCTCTGGCACATGGGCCGCGTCGTCCATTCGGTGTTCAACGACGGCAAGCCGCCGGTTTCGGCGTCGGCGACGCAAGCGCCCGGCAAGGCGCACACGCCGGTCGGCCGGCTCGAATATGAAGTCGCGCGGCCGCTCGAGCTTGGGGAGATCCCGCGGGTGATCGCCGATTATGTGAAGGCGGCCGAAAATGCGAAAAGGGCGGGCTTCGACGGCGTGCAGCTCCACGGCGCGAACGGCTATCTGATCGACCAGTTCTTGCGCAACGGCAGCAATCTGCGCGACGATGATTATGGCGGCTCGATCGAGAATCGCATCCGCCTGCTCCGCGAAGTCACCCAGGCGCTGATCGGCGTGTGGGGTGCCGGCCGGGTGTCGGTGCGCCTGTCGCCCAACGGCGACACGCAGGGCGTCGACGACAGCGCGCCCGAACGGCTGTTCCCGATCGCCGCCGCGGCGCTCGATGCGCTCGGCATCGCGTTCCTCGAACTGCGCGAGCCCGGTCCCGACGGCACCTTCGGGCGGACCGACGTTCCGAAGCAGTCGCCGTCGATTCGCGCGGCGTTCAAGGGGCCGTTGATCCTCAACAGCGACTTCGACGTGGCGAAAGCCGAAGCGGCGCTCGCCAGCGGCGTTGCCGATGCGATCGCCTTTGGCCGCCCCTTCATCGCCAACCCCGACCTGGTCGAGCGTATCGAGAGCGGCGCCGAATGGGCGGCCGACAATCCGCAGACCTGGTATTCGCCGGGGGCCGAGGGCTATACCGACTATCCGGCGCTGGTGACGGCGTAGCTTTGTAGGCGTCGCCCCCGCGAAGGCGGGGGCCGCTGTCGGTTTACGCCCTCGGCGCGGCTTCAGGCCGACTGCGGCCCCTGCCTTCGCAGGGGCGACGTATTATTGGTACTCAGCCCTTTTCGGCGAGCGCCTTGTCGACAAGGCCGGCCCCGATGGGACCGAGGATATTGCCGCCGAAGCGGAACAATATGAACGCCCCGACGAAGAGCAGCAACGGCTCGATGAAGAGTGCGACGACGGCGGCGATCACCGTAACGAAGAACAGGGTCACGAAACCGCCGCTCAATACCTGCTGGCCCTTGGGCCCCAGCTCGATCGTGCGCGGTCCTTTGCTATCCCACCATTTCCCGGTCACGATCGGTTTGCGGCCGCCGACCGCGGGCGCAGGACGGGTGGCGATCCGTGCGGGTGCGGCGTTGGATTTCAAGGCAGGCCGGTCGTTCGGCTGCGGGTTCCATGGCTGCTTGTTACGCTCGGCGATGGCGGCGGCGATGCGGCCCCTGCCGCTATTCGCGTCGCCATCCGCCGCGGGATGGGTGGGTTTCGCCGTTTGCTGCGCCGGCGCGGGCCGCGCGCTCAGCCCCGATTCGGCGCGCGCTGCGGCCGACATATCGGGGGCGGCGCTCGTTCTTTCGGGCCGGATCGGCTCGACGCCCAGGCTCCGGTCGTGAAGGTCCATGCGCTCGGCCGCGCTCAGCGGCGTCTGGCCGGTTTCCTTGTCGATGACCACCAGCCGCCCGCCGCGTTCGACGACGGAAAAGCGGCTGGGAGGTGGTCGATCAACCAATGCCGAATTGCTCCTTGAGGGCCAGCATGGCGAGCGCGGCCTTTGCCGCTTCGCCGCCCTTATCCTTGCGCGTCTTGTCGGCGCGCGCAAGCGCCTGTTCTTCATTTTCGACGGTCAGGATGCCGTTGCCGATCGCCAGGCCGTCGAGCGTCAGCGCCATGATGCCGCGTGCGCTTTCGTTCGACACCACCTCGAAATGATAGGTTTCGCCGCGGATCACGACCCCGAGCGCGACATAGGCGTCGTAGCGCCCGGTGTCCGCCGCAAGCGAAATCGCCGCCGGAACCTCGAGCGCGCCGGGGACGGTCACCGTCTCGTGGCTATGCCCGCCGGCCTCGAGCGCGCTGCGCACGCCATCGAGCAGCATATCGTTGAGATAGCTGTAGAAACGGGCTTCGACGATCAGAACATGCGCCATTATGCGGCCTCCCCGGGGATGGAACGTTCGCCGACGATCGACAGGCCATAGCCTTCGAGGCCGACGATATTGGCGTGCGTCGGCGTCAGCAGCTCCATTGCATGGACGCCGAGATCGGCGAGGATCTGTGCGCCGATGCCATAGGTACGCAGGTCCATGCCGCCCGACGGCGGCGGGACCGCGTCGGCAGCGGCCGAGCCGGGCAGCGGGCGCATCAGCATGACGATGATCCCTGCCCCGGCCTCGCCGATCGCCTCCATCGAGCGTTGCAGGCGGCGCTTCTTCGGTCCCGGCCGGCCCATGATGTCGTCAAAAATCGACACGGGGTGCATGCGCACCAGGGTGACGCCCTCGGGATCGACCGCGCCCTTCTGGAGCACGAGGTTGACGCTGCCGTCGATCTTGTTGCGATAGGATTTGAGCCGCCAGTCGCCGCCATAATCCGATTCGAACGGGTCGTCGGACACGCATTCGACCAGCCGGTCGTTGCGGTGGCGATAGGCGATCAGGTCGGCGATCGTGCCGATCTTCAGCCCGTGGCGCCGCGCGAAGGGGACGAGGTCGCCCAGCCGCGCCATCGATCCGTCGTCGTTCATGATCTCGCAGATCACCCCCGAGGGATTGAGCCCCGCGAGCCGCGCAATGTCGACCGATGCTTCGGTGTGGCCGGCGCGGACGAGCACGCCACCGTCGCGCGCGATCAGCGGGAAGACATGCCCCGGGGTGACGATGTCGTCGCGGCCCTTGGAAGCGTCGATCGCGACCGATACGGTGCGCGCGCGGTCGGCCGCCGAAATGCCCGTGGTGACGCCCTCGCGCGCCTCGACCGAGGTGGTGAAGGCGGTCTCGTGGCGCGTGCCGTTGTTGCGGCTCATCAGTTCGAGGCCGAGCTGGTCGACGCGCGCCCTGGTCAGCGTCAGGCAGATCAGCCCGCGGCCGTGCGTCGCCATGAAATTGACCGCGTCGGGGGTCGCCATTTGAGCGGGGATGACGAGGTCGCCTTCATTCTCGCGATCCTCGTCGTCGACGAGGATGAACATGCGGCCGTTGCGCGCCTCGGCGATAATCTCTTCGGGGCTCGCCATTGGCGACAGGTCGCTGCCGTTCGCGAGCCAGTCTTCCAGCTTGCGCAGCGTTTCCGCGGTGGGGTTCCAGCCAGGCGAATCGAGGTCGCGCAGGCTGTTGGCGTGAAGGCCCGCGGCGCGCGCGAGTCCCGAACGGGACATGGCGCCGCTGTCGACGATGCCGCGAATGCGGTCGATGAGCTGTGTAGACATGACCCGCATGTCTCACATCACAATGTGATTGTCAATCAGGATATCACATTGTGATGATCAGTCGGGTCCGATTTTCGGTCCAAGATCGCGCACCGGCCCATCGGGTTTGGCGTCGAGGAGCGCGATAATCTGCCCCGTGCGGTCGTCGCGCTTGGCATAATCGCGCGCCGTCATGCCGGTGGCATGGTCGGCCTTGTTCGGGTTCGCGCCGCGCCGGACGAGCAGGCGGACCATCGCGACATTCTTGGTCTGGACGGCCAGGATCAGCGCGGTTTCGCCGCGGCGGTTGGTCTGATCGACGGGGGCCTTGCGGTCGAGCAATTCCTGCGCGCCGTCGGCGAAGTTGAGCAACGCGGCGTGCATCAGCGGGGTCATGCCCTGCCGGTCACCGATCGACGGATCGGCCCCCTTCGCGAGGAGAAAGCGCAGCCAGGTGGCGTCGCGCCGCTTGGCAACGATCGCGAGCGCGGTCTCGCCGGTGTCCGGGTTCCGCGTGTTGATCAGCGACGCATCGCCCTTGAGCGCGTCGGTCGCCTTGGTCCCGTCGCGGCTTTCGACCGCCTGCAGAAAGGCATATCCGCCGCGGAACTGCGCCTGCGCGGGGCCGTGAACGAGGCCTGCCGTCGCGAGAATGGCGAGGATGAGGGCGGGGAGGCGGAACGCCGCACGTCGAAACATGATCTGGGTGACCCTCGGCAAGAACCGCCGCAAACATGCGACGAGAATGGTTGATTTTCGGCGGCTAGCCGACCAAGGCTGGCCGCATGATGAATATCGCAGATATGGGACAAAAGCTTGTCCGCGCAAGCCTGATCCTCTTTTTTGGTGCCGCCCTGGCAGGATGCAATGCCCCGGCCGACGCGCCGCCCGCCAAACCGCCGCTCGAAGGCGCGCGCATCGGCGGCCCCTTCACTCTCACCGACCAGAATGGCCAGACGGTCCGCGATACGGATTTCGCGGGGAAATACCGCCTCGTCTATTTCGGCTACAGCTTCTGCCCCGACATCTGCCCGGTCGACCTGCAAAAGCTGATGCGCGGGCTGTCGCAGTTCGAAAAGAGCGATGCCGCGCTCGGGGCAAAGGTCGCGCCGCTCTTCGTCACCGTCGATCCCGCGCGCGATACGCCCGCGGCGCTGAAGCCCTTTGTCGCGCGCTACCACCCGCGGCTGCTCGGCTTGACGGGAACGCCCGAACAGATTGCGGCGGTCGCCAAGGCCTATGTCGTCACCTATAACAAGGTCGATGGTTCGGCCCCCGATCGCTATCTGATGGCGCACAGCCAGCTCGCCTTCCTGATGGATCCGGTGGGCAAGCCGCTCGCGCTGCTGCCGCTCGACGATCCGTCGACCGATGCCGACGAAGGCGCGCCCGACAAGGTCGCCGCCGAGCTGGCGAAGTGGGTCAAGTGATAGCGGCAGGGGCGGCATCGGAGCGTCCCTTCTGGGAAGCGCCGCTTGCTAGCCTCGATGCCGGCCAGTGGGAGGCGCTGTGCGACGGCTGCGGCAAATGCTGCCTGCACAAGATCGAGGATGAGGACACGGGCCGCATCTATCCGACCAATGTCGCGTGCCGCCTGCTCGACCTCACGACCGCGCGCTGCGGCGATTACAAGCATCGCCGCCGCCATGTCCCCGACTGCCTGACGCTGACCAAGGCGAAGCTCGCCGACATCGAATGGCTGCCGCAAAGCTGCGCCTATCGCCTGCGCGCCGAGGGTGAGCCCTTGCCCGATTGGCATTATCTCGTCTGCGGCGACCGCGATGCCGTGCACCGCGCGGGCCAGTCGATCGCCGGCTGGACGGTTAGCGAGGATATTGCCGGGCCGCTGGAAAATCATCTTGTCGAACGCGTCGTCTGACTTCGCGCCCGACGGCCCGCATATCTGGGTCGGCGACGACGCCTGGCCGGTGCGCGTCGTCCAGCACGCCCAGTCGCGCCGCTACCGGCTCGTCTTCGACGGCGCGCGCGGCGAGCTTCGGCTGACGGTGCCGCGGCGTACCAATATGCGTGCCGCGCTCAAATGGGCGGGCGAGCAGCAGGCCTGGCTCGCCGAGCAGGTCGGCAAGGCGGCGCAGCCGGTGCTCGTCGGGCCCGGCGCGTCGGTGCCCTTCCGCGGCATCGACCGCCATATCGACTGGACGCCCACGGCGCCGCGCGCGATCGCGCTTGGCGATGATGCGCTGCGCGTCGGCGGCCCCGCCGAAAGCGTCGGGCGACGCATCGAACGCTGGCTGAAGGGGCAAGCGCTCGCGCTGATGGAGTGCGAGAGCCGTGAAATCGCGGCGGCGGCGGGCCTGTCGGTCGGCCGCGTCGGGGTCGGCGATCCGCGCAGCCGCTGGGGCAGCTGCGCCGCGAACGGCGACCTGCGCTACAGCTGGCGGCTGGTGATGGCGCCCGAGCATGTCCGGCGTGCGACGGTGGCGCACGAGGTCGCGCATCTTCGGCATATGGACCATGGCCCCGCCTTCCACGCGCTGGTCGACGAACTGCACGACGGCGATGTCGCGGCGGCGCGCGGCTGGCTGCGCCGCGAAGGGCGCGGGCTCCACCGCTACCGCTTCGCGGGCTGAACCGCGATTGTCCTGCGCTAGTTGAAACTGTCCGGCTGGGTTCGCGCCGGCGGCGTTTTCACGACCGGCGGCGCGGCCTTCGGGGGTGCGGGCGCCTTGGGCTGGCCGCCATTTTTCGGTACGCCATTGTCCCCTGGACCGCGGCGCCCGGTCTGCTCCTCGATCCATTGCTGGTCCAGCACCGGGCCGTCCTCGGGCGGTGGCGGCGGTGCATCGGCGTCGGGAACCGGCGCCGTCGCGGGCAGCTCGATCGGCATGCCATTTTCGTCGACCAACCCGCCTTCGCCGGGCTCGCCCATATAGGCATCGCCTTCGTCTTCGAGCTGCCATTCGGGCAACACGACCTCGGTATCGAACGCCTCGACCGGTCGCCGCGCGACCGCGACACGCATATAATCGGCAAAGGCCTTGGCGGGGGCGCGGCCGCCTTGCAGCCCGCCGACGGCGCGCGCATCGTCGCGGCCCATCCAGACGCCCGTCGTCAACCCGCTCGAAAAGCCGAGAAACCAGCCGTCCTTGTTGCTCGACGTCGTCCCCGTCTTGCCCGCGACGGGGCGGCCGATCTGCGCCGCCTTGCCGGTGCCCGTGTTGACCGCGGTCTGGAGCAGGTCGGTGATCCCCGCGGCGACCCAATTGTCGACGAGCACCTGGCCGCGTTCGGCGGGGCGCTGATAGAGCAAGCGGCCGTCGGCGGTCGTGACCTTGGTGATGCCATAGGGCTGCACCGACACGCCGCCGCGCGACACCGCGGCAAAGGCGGCGGTCATGTCGATCACGCGCACCTCGGCGCTACCGAGCACCATCGACGGGTGGGTGTTGACCGGCGTCGTGATCCCGAAACGGCGCGCCATATTGGCGACCGAGGAAAAGCCAACTTCGTCGCCGAGCTTTGCCGCGACGGTGTTGACCGAATAGGCAAAGGCGGTGCGCACGCTGATCGGACCCGAAAAGCGCCCCGACGAGTTGCGTGGTGACCAGCCGTTGATCGTCACCGGCTCGTCGACGACCTGGTCGTCGACCTTATACCCCGCCTCGAGCGCGGCCATATAGACGAACAGCTTCCACGCCGACCCCGGCTGGCGCAGCGCCTGCGTCGCACGGTTATAGTTCGATGCGACATAGTCGGTGCCGCCGACCATCGCGCGCACCGCGCCGTCGCGATCGACCGATACCAGCGCACCCTGCACGCCCTTCGGCGTGTTGGCCTGGATCGATGCGGTCGCCGCGCGCTGCATGCCCAGGTCGATCGTCGTATAGACGTCTAATGCTTCGCTGCCCTCGTCGATCAGCATGTCGAGCTGCGGCAGGGCCCAGTCGCTGAAATAGCGCGCGCTGTTCTGCCCCGTTTCCTGCGCCAGCTGGACGTCGGCGGGCTTGGCGCTGTCGGCCTGCGCCCGGGTGATCACCCCGGCGTCGACCATGACGTTCAGCACGACGCCGGCGCGGCCGAGCGCGGCGGTCGCGTCGGCGGTCGGCGAATAGCGCGACGGCGCCTTGACCAGCCCCGCGACCACCGCAGCCTCGGACAGCGACATTTCGGTCGCGCTATGCCCAAAAAAGCGGCGGGATGCGGCGTCGATGCCATAGCTGCCGCCGCCGAAATAGACCTTGTTCAGATAGAGTTCGAGGATCTCGTCCTTCGAGAATTTCCATTCGAGCGCCAGCGCGAGGATCATCTCGCGCGCCTTGCGGCGGAAATCATAGCTGTTCGACAGGAAGACGTTGCGCGCGAGCTGCTGGGTGATCGTCGATGCGCCCTGCAGGCGCCGGCCGCTGCCGCGATTCTGGACCGCGACCGCCGCGGCGCGCGCCATCCCGACGGGGTCGAGCCCCGGGTGATAGCGAAAGCGCCGGTCCTCGACCGCGACCATCGCGTCCTGCATCACCTGCGGGGTTTCCCTGAGCGTCAGCCAGCGGCCGTAATTGGGGCCGATCGACAGGAAGACGGTGCCATCGGCGGCGCGGACGCGGATCGTCTGCCCGGCGGGCGATTTCTTGAGCTCCTCGAAGCTCGGCATGCGCTGCACCGCGATGCCGACCGCGACCGCCAACGCGACGAGGCCGACGACCGCAAGCCCGAGGCCCCAGCGGAAAATCCGCCGGACCCAGATGCGGAAACGGGACGGCGTGCCGCCGGGCGTGCCGTTCCGCTTGCTGGACGATGACGATCTATTCGACGATGCCTGCTGTCTCTCGCGGCGCAAAGCCTGTATTCCTTCCCTCGCTTCGCCCCTGATGCGTCAGCGCCCTGCGAGGATGGTTCAGCCTTCGCCGGCCTTCGCCTCATCCGGCGAGCGACCTTCGAAGTCAAGCGCCGCGCTGTTGATGCAATAGCGCAGGCCCGTGGGCCCGGGGCCGTCGGGGAAGACATGGCCGAGATGGCCTTCGCACTTCGCGCAGCGCACTTCGGTGCGGACCATGCCGTGGCTGGTGTCGGTCAGTTCCTTGACCACGCCGCCCTCGGCCGGGGCCGTATAGCTCGGCCAGCCCGACCCGCTGTCGAACTTGGTACGGCTGTCGAACAAAGGTTCGCCGCATCCGGCGCAGCGGTACAGGCCGTCGCCCTTATGGTCGGTATATTTGCCGGTGAAGGCGCGTTCGGTGCCGCCTTCGCGCAGCACATGGTGCGCCATCGGATCGAGGTCCTTGCGGGTTTTCGGATCGGTCATGATGGAGTTTCTCCGTGGGGGCAGGCCGATGGTCGGCAGCGCCGCTATTGCCCATAATATCGGACCGAAGCCGTCGTGCTGCAAGGGGGCCGCTGCTCAGTCGCCCCGGATACGCGTCGCGTGCATCGCCCAGCGTACCAGCGGCGGAACGCATGACGCCAACAGCGTCAATCCGCCCGCGGTGCGCGGGTTTTCGCCCGCGCGCCAGACGAGGTTGGCGATCGCAAAGGGGCGCGCCATGCGCGCGGCGAGCTGCCCTTGAAAGGCAGGGGCCGCGCCCGCGCCACCGTGACGCCACGCCGCCACCGCGGCATCGGCGCTGGCGAAGGCCAGCCCGATGCCCTCGCCCGCAAGGCTCGGGATCACGCCCGCCTGGTCACCGAGCCGGAACAGGCCGGGGACGCTATCCGCCGCGTGCCAGCCATAGGGAACATGCCCGATCGCGTCGACGTCGCGCGACCAGTCGGCAAACGCCAGCCGCTCGCCAAGCTGTGGGTGCGCGTCGGCGAGTGCGTGCAGCAATGCCGCGGGTTCGCCGCCCGCTTCGTCGAGGCGCGACTTGTGCACGGCGAGGCATAGGTTGGCGCTGCCGTCCTCCTGCCGCACCAGCCCCGCATAGCCGCGGTCGAACAGGTGGAGCTCGACCGCATCGCCGACCAGCCGGTCGAGCGTGGCATGCCCGGGCAGCCGCAATCGCAGGCCCATCACCGGGTCGGCGCGCTGCCATGGCGCAGGCTCGCGGGGAAAGCCGCGAAAGCCGTGTTTGCCTGCGGCGAGGAAAAGCGCGGGCGCCGATAGGACAGCACCATCACGCGTCTGCACGCTGCCGCCCTCGATCGCGGTCGTATGAACGCCGCGTTCGAGCGCCGCGCCCGCCTTTTCGGCCGTCGCCTGCAACGCACTGTCGAGCCGCCGCCGCGATACGCCCATCGCGCGCGCCGGCAGCGCGGTTTCGCTGCTCCGCCGACCGGCAAACAGCCGCACGCGCGTAACGTCCTGCCCGCCCAGCGCCGCGCGGTCGATGCCGAGCTTTTCGAGTCGTGCGAGCGAGCGCCAGCTCAGGAATCCGCCACACAGCGCATCGCCCGTCTCGCGCGCGCGCTCGAGCAGCAGCGTCTTCGTCCCCGCACGGACAAGGCCGATCGCCGCCGCGGCCCCCGCGGGTCCGGCGCCGATGACGATCGCTTGCGGGTCGGTCACCGGATCCGCTCGACGCACAACCGGTAGGGAAAGCTGCGGAAGATACGGCAGGTGTCGGCGCTATCGGGAAGCGCCGCAGCCAGCATCGCCTGCCATTCGGCGCGGCGGAAACTGCGCCCGACCGACAATTGCCCGTCGCGGCGAACGATCGGATCGACCCACGCCAGCGTGGCAAGCAGCGGATAGCCGGCAAAAGGCAAGCGCTGGCGGTGGAGGTCGTTGACCAGCCAGCCGCGCGCGCTCTCGGCCTCCATGAAACGCAGGAAATTGGTGCGCTGGGCGGGCGTCATATGGTGGGTGACGAGGCTGGACAGGATGATGTCCCACCCCTGCCCCGCCAGGTCCTGATAATCGCCGGTGGTCAGCCGCGCCTGACCGCCGAGCCGCGCTTCGGCGACCGCCGCGCTCTTGGGGTTGAGATCGACCCCGGCGAGATTGAGCGCGACGCCATGCTTCCTTCCCCAACGCGCGATCCGCGCGAGCATGTCGCCGCTGCCGAACCCGACATCGAGGATGCGCCATGGCCGCGTGTCGTTCCCGGCGCGCGCGCGCACCCGCTCCAGAAAGCCCAGCGTCGGCCGCGCGGCGAGCGTCAGGCCGTTGATCCGCGACAGGTCGGCGAGTATGTGCGCATAGCGCGCGGGCGCCAGCTCGGCGGCATCCATCTCCTCCTCCGCCTCGATCGGCACGCGAAGGCTGGCGAAGGGGTTCATGACGCGGTGAAACGGATCGCTTCGGCAGCGAGGCCGGGGCCAAAGGCGATCGCGATCCCCTCGCCCGTCGCACCGCGTGCCATCATGTCGGCGAGCACGAACAAGATCGTCGCCGACGACATATTGCCGAAGCGTGCGAGCACCGCGCGGCTCTCGGCGAGTGCGTCCGGGGGAACGTCCAGCGCATGTTCGACGGCATCGAGCACCGAGCGGCCGCCGGCGTGGACCGCGAGCAGCGGCGGCGCGCCGGCTTTGCCGAACAGCGCGCGCTGCACGCTGGGGTCGGCCAGTGCCTCGCGCAGCCGTCCCGGCACTTCACCCGACAATATCATCTCGAAACCCTTGTCGCCGATGTCCCAGCGGATCAGGTCGTCGCTGTCTTCGAGCGCGAGGCTCGCCCCCTCGCCGAGTTCGAGGCCGACCGCTTTGGCCGACACGATCCCGGCCGCGGCGCCGTCGCTGAACTGCAGCATCGCGAGCAGTGGCTCGGGCTGGTCGGCCAGGCTGAGATGCAGCGTCGACAGTTCGACGCTCACCACCAGCACCACCGCGTCGGGCTCCGACCGCACGATATGCCGCGCGGTGCGCAGCGCGGTGACCCCGGCATAACAGCCCATGAAGCCGATCAGCACGCGCTCGACTGCCCGTGACAGCCCCAGCCGCCGCGCGAGGATCTGGTCGATTCCCGGCGCGACGAAGCCGGTACAGCTCGCGACGACGATATGGGTGACGCGCGCCGGATCGAACGCGTCGCCGAGCTTTGCGATCGCCTGCATCGCCAGATCGGGCGCATGCTCCGCATAGGCGCGCATGCGGACCGAGGTCGGCGGCAGGCCCGGGACGTCGTAGAATCCGCCCGCCGCGACCGGCGATCCGCCGCTTGCCGTGGGCGGCAGCACCGACCAGCGATGGTCGATCCCCGACCGCGCGGTCATCCGCGAAAAGATCGCGCGCACGCGTCCGTCGGCGAGGCGCGGGATCGCCCAGTCGATAAAGGCGGCATGAATATCGTGCCCCGGCACCGCGGTGGCGAGGGCGTTCAGCCGGGGGGACGGCGGGGGTGTGGTCATCGCGCACATGTGGCCGAAAAGCGGGAAACTGGCCAGCGATTAGCGCCGCGCCCGCTTTACCGCGGATTAACCACGGGGGGCTATGGCTACAGGCGTGAAACTGCGTCTTTTCCTTGGCTTTGCGCTGGCTTTCGCCGGCGCGCCCTCCGCGGCGGCGCAGTGCATGCTTTGCGCGCAGGACAAGGCGGCGGGCACCATTGTGCGCAAGGCCGAGGTGCCGCTGCGCGTCGATGTCGAAACCCAGCTCGATATGGGCCGCGTCGCGGTCGGCGCGATGGGCGGCGAGGTCGAGGTCGACCCGGTATCGGGCGCGCGCCGCGTGCGCGGCGACGTCGTCGACCTCGGCGGCTTCGCGCTCACCGGCGTCGTTACGGTGCGCGGCGAACCCGGCGCCGAAGTGCGCGTCATCCTGCCGGCGACGGTCGACCTCGAGGGCGGCTATGGCCGCACCGCGCGCGTGACCGGTCTCGTCACCGACCTCTCGGCCGCGCCGCGCCTCGGCGCCGACGGCCGCCTCCAGTTCCGCTTCGGCGGCCGGCTCCAGATCGCCGGCCTCGACGACGGCGACTATCGCGGGCGGATCCCGGTGACGGTGGAGTATCAGTGAGGCGGGGATGAAGCCCGCGACCGCACGGGCTGGCGGATGACGGTCTTGAGCTTTTCGGGCAATGTCTTGCGGGGGTCGCTGAGATACACCTCATGGTGGCGGCCGGCAAAGTCGTACCCGCCCGATGGCATTATGTCGCTGTGCAGCGACGCGAGCAGGGGTCCTTCGTTGTCATAGCTGCCGAGGTGCAGGGCCTGGAGGCACAGCCCTTCTTCCAGCGATTCCAGCCTCAGGCTTTCGGACAGGGTGCCAAGCTTCTCGCGTGCTCTGGTCCTGGCGGCAAGGAATGTTTCTTCGTTCACATGGTCGGGCACCATGATCATCATGGTCCAGTCCCACTCGTCCTTGCGCCGTGCCGTGAAACTCTCGGGGTCCGGGGCCGACCAAAGCCCCTCCAGCGGCGCCACGACGAAATCTTCACCCTGGGTCTTGCAGGAGAATTTTATCGTATAGGCGGTCGCGTACAGGCTCTCGACGGCGCGCTTATATTCGGAAGCTATATTCGGGTCGCCATGTCCATCGACCATCAGGTACGAAACTTGCGGCACCATGATTGGCGCGAACCGGTTGTGAGAAGCGGTGAACAGCGCCTTGCGGGTCTTTTTGAGGTCCAGCTTTTCCAATGGGTTCCTCCCTTATCCCGTCGACGGTGCAACTAAGCTCGTGTCCCGAACAGCGCGGTCCCAACCCGCACATGCGTCGCGCCCAGCATCACCGCCGTCTCATAATCGCCGCTCATCCCCATCGATCGCAGCGGCAGCCCGTTGCGTTCGGCGAGTTCGTCGAGCAGCGCGAAATAGGGCGCGGGTTCGATGTCGGCGGGGGGGATCGCCATCAGGCCCTCGATCGTGAGCCCGGCGGCCTTCGCTTCGGCGAGCAGCGCAGGGAGATCCGCGACCGCGCAGCCGCCCTTTTGCTCTTCGTCGCCGATATTGACCTGGACGAACAGCTGCAGTTGTTTGCCCGCCTTTTGACAAGCTTTCGCGACGGCTTGAACGAGCGAGCTGCGGTCGAGCGAATGGATCGCATCGAACAGCGCCACCGCTTCGTCGGCCTTGTTCGATTGCAGCTGGCCGATCAGGTGGAGCACAACATCGGGCGTCTCGGCGCGCAGCTCGGGCCATTTCGCCGCGGCTTCCTGCACGCGGTTCTCGCCGAAATGGCGCTGGCCCGTGGCGATCAGCGGACGGATCGTGGCCGCATCATGGGTCTTCGATACCGCGATCAGGCAAATATCCTTGGCCCGCCGCCGCGCGCGCGCCGCCGCGCCCGCGATATTCGCCTGCACTTCGGCCAGTCGCTCTGCTGCTTCGCTCATCCTGTCGTCCGATCCCACGCGTTGCACCCTGTCGGCACGCGCCTATAGAAAGGCCGATGGTCCGACGCCACCCCCCGCCCTCCAAATTGCCAAGCATCTGGCTGTTCAGCGACGAACGGCTTGCCATCGGTGTCGCCGGGCTCGCGGCGCTGCTGCCGCCCGGCAGCGGCATCGTCCTGCGCCACGACAGCCTTGCGCCGCGCGCGCGCTGGCGCCTGCTACGGCGGCTGATCCGTATCGCGCGGGCGCGGCAGCTTACCGTGATGCTCGCCGGAACGCCCGATACGGCGCGGCGTTGGGGCGCCGACGGCGTCCATCTTCGTCAGCGTGGCGCGAGCCGCGCGGCGCAGGCGCATCGGCTTGGCCTGCTGGCGACGCTGCCGGTCCATGACGCGCGCGAGGCGCGCCGCGCCCGCCGCGCCGGAGCCGATGGCGTTTTCATCTCCCCGCTTCACCCGACCCGCTCGCACCCCGGCGCGCCGGCGCTCGGCCGCGCGGCGTGGCTGCGGCTGGCGCGGCTCGCGGGCGGGCAGGTGATCGCGCTCGGCGGGATGACCGCGGCGCGCGCGCGCGCGCTAAACCGCGCGAGCGGACTGGGGCCCGGTTGGGCGGCGATCGATGCGTGGGAAGAAAAGGCGACGAAGCGCCGGAAACGTCAGAAGCGGAATGCCGTCCCGACATAGACCGCCTGGCTGTCGCGCCGCGAATCGGTCAGCGGTTCGACGCGGTCGTCGGCACGATAGCGAACGCCGGCGGTGACATCGATATTCTTGGTCAGGCGATAGCTGCTGACGACATCGACCGCGGCCGCTTCGCCGGGCGCGGTGACGCGGTCGGTCGCGCCGCTGGGGTCGCTCGGCCGGTTGAGCATCCGCGTTGCAAAGCGCGACTTCTTTTCATCCTGTTCGGGCGCCTTGGCGATCGGCAGATTGCGAAGATCGGTGCCGCGCGGCAGCGCCGGGGTGACGAATTTCTCGAAGCCGACCGAGGCGCCCAGATTATAGGCGACCGGCGTGATCGCGATCGGCGCGGTACGGCCGGCGGCTAGCGCTGACGTCCGTGCGGCGCTCGATGCGTCGTCGCGGGCGCGAATCACGACGGTGATCGCGCGGTTCTTGCGGCTTTCGTCGGTCAGCGCGGGCGTAAAGCTGAAGCTGCTGCGCTGTTCGGCCGACATTTTGGCATAGCGCGCGATCAGGCGCGGATCGCCAGAGGCAGGCGTGAACTGGCCAAGCAGGGTTTCGGAAAGCGCGGTGTCGCGGATACGGTCGGCACGCGACATCGCCGCGAGCGCCGGAGGCAGGGCAAGCGAAACCACCGCCAAAGCGGTGAGACTTGCTTTCCAAAAATGTCGCGATGTCCGCGCCATTGCTCTGCGACTCCAACCCCAATAGACTCAGGAGATAGGGCCCCCACCACGATATTGCCAGTGAATCCCGTCAATTTATCGCATCGATCCCGCTTTTCGCCGATATTGTTGCGCGATCACCACAGTGGGGATGCAGTCTGACCAGAATCTGAACCGCGGCAAAGCCGAAATTGCCGCGCTTGCCGGACGGCGGCAAGGGCGATAGAGACGCTGGCAATTCCGTTATGCGCGGCCCGGTTTTGCGATCCGGCGGTGCCCAAAGATAAGGTGTTTTCGGCATGTCCAAGCTTTCCGTCCCTGCCAAGCTCGGCGTCACGCTCGCTCGCCGCCCGGCCGCGTTCGCGCTGCTCGGGCTCGCGGCGCTCGGCCTTTCGGCCTGCGCCAGCAAGGACCGGCCGCGCGCCGACCTCGCCGCGTCGCAGGTGACGACGATCGGCGTGAACAGCTATTTGTGGCGCGCGTCGCTCGATGCGCTGTCGTTCATGCCGCTGCTCCAGGCCGATTCGTCGGGCGGCGTCATCATCACCGACTGGTATGCGAACCCGGGCAATCCGGGCGAGCGGATGAAGGTGACGGTGTCGATCCTCGACCGCGACCTGCGCGCCGATGCGCTTCGCGTCGCGGCGTCGCGCCAGGTCGCGCAGGGCGGCGCCTGGGTCGACGCGCCGGTTCAGGCGGCGACGGTGCAGAAGCTCGAGGAAATCATCCTCACCCGCGCCCGCGACCTGCGCCGCTCGGCAATCAAGGGCTAATCCGGCGGCGCGGCTCCGCGCCAGTTAGACAGACAAACGGGGTAACCGACGAATGACCCGCGAAACGCGCTTTGGCGCTTTGGCTGCCGATGCTCGCTGGCAAGCGGCGTGGGAGGCGGCGAACAGCTTTGCCACGACCGACGGCGCCGACGCCGACGGTGGCCGGCCCAAGGCCTATATCCTCGAGATGTTCCCCTATCCGTCGGGGCGCATCCATATGGGGCATGTCCGCAACTATGCGATGGGCGACGTCCTCGCGCGCTTCAAGAAAATGACCGGCCACGACGTCCTCCACCCGATGGGCTGGGACGCGTTCGGCATGCCCGCCGAGAATGCGGCGATGGAAAAGGGCGTGCACCCCGGCGGCTGGACGCGCGACAATATCGCGTCGATGCGCGGTCAGTTGAAGCGTCTTGGCCTGTCGATCGACTGGAGCCGCGAACTCGCGACGTGCGAGCCCGATTATTATGGGCAGGAACAGGCGCTGTTCCTCGACCTGTTCGCCGCGGGGCTCGTCACGCGCAAGCACAGCTACGTCAACTGGGACCCGGTCGACATGACCGTGCTCGCCAACGAGCAGGTGATCGACGGCCGCGGCTGGCGCTCGGGCGCGCTCGTCGAAAAGAAAAAACTGTCGCAGTGGTTCCTGAAGATCACCGACTTTGCCGAGGAATTGCTCGAAGGCCTGGGCAGTCTCGACAGCTGGCCCGACAAGGTGCGGCTGATGCAGGAAAACTGGATCGGCAAGTCGCAGGGGCTCGAATTCTCGTTCAAGCTCGCGGGCGGCGCGGTTGGCTTCGACGTCTTCACGACGCGCCCCGACACCTTGTTCGGGGCGAGCTTTGCGGCGATCTCGCCCGACCATCCGCTCGCCGAACGGCTGGCGAAGGATTCGCCCGAACTCACCGCGTTCATCGCCGAATGCCGCCGTCAGGGCACGTCGGCCGAACAGCTCGAGACCGCCGAGAAGCTCGGTTTCGATACCGGCCTGTCGGTCGAGCATCCGCTCGATCCGAACTGGCATATGCCCGTCTGGGTCGTGAATTATGTGCTGATGGACTATGGCACCGGCGCGATTTTCGGCTGTCCCGCGCACGACCAGCGCGACCTCGACCTTGCGCATAAATATGGGCTGCAGGTCCACCGCGTCATCGCCGATGGTGACGAAACCGCGCAGCATTTCACCGGCGACGAGGCGTACACCGGCCCTGGCAAGCTGGTGAACAGCCACTTCCTCGACGGCATGAGCATCGACGAGGCGAAGGCCGCCGTCATCACGCGCGCCGAGCACGAGGGCTGGGGCAAGGGCACGACCGTGTGGCGCCTGCGCGACTGGGGCGTCTCGCGCCAGCGCTATTGGGGCACCCCGATCCCCTTCATCCACTGCGATGCGTGCGGCACCGTGCCGGTTCCCAAGGGCCAGCTTCCCGTCATACTGCCCGAGGATGTCGATTTCTCGGTCCCCGGCAATCCGCTCGACCGCCACCCGACGTGGAAGCATGTCGCGTGCCCGTCGTGCGGCGGCGCCGCGCAACGCGAAACCGACACGCTCGACACTTTCGTCGATTCCAGCTGGTATTTCCTGCGTTTCGCCAGCTCGCCCGCGGACAAGCCCTTCGATCCCGAGGTGATCCGCCGCTGGCTGCCCGTCGACCAATATATCGGCGGCATCGAGCATGCGATCCTCCATCTGCTCTACGCGCGCTTCTGGACACGCGCGCTCAAGAAGATGGGGATGATCGACATCGCCGAGCCCTTCGCGAGCCTGTTCACGCAGGGCATGGTGACGCACGAAACCTACAGCCGCGACCAGGGCGAAGGCCTGCCGCCGCTCTATTTCACCCCCGACGAGATCGAACGCACGTCGGAGGGCGCCACGTTGACCGCCGATGCCGCGCCGGTACAGATCGGCCGCGTGATCAAGATGTCGAAGTCGAAGAAGAATGTCGTCGATCCCGACGCCATCCTCGACCAGTACGGCGCCGACGCAGTGCGCTGGTTCATGCTCTCCGACAGCCCGCCCGAGCGCGACCTGCCGTGGAGCGAGGCCGGGATCGAGGGCGCGTGGCGCTTCGTCCAGCGCCTGTGGCGTCTGTTCGGCGACACCGAAAATGTCGGCGACGGCGGCGAGGACCTGGCCCTCGCGCGCAAGCTGCACCAGGCGATCGCCGGGGTTGCGACCGACATCGAAGCCTTGGGCTTCAACAAGGCGGTGGCGAAAATCCACGCGCTCGCCAACGAGATCGAGAAAGCGAAGCCCTCGGCCACGCGCGCCGAGGCGTGTCGCACCCTGATCTTCCTCGTCGCGCCGATGATGCCGCACCTCGCCGAAGAGGCGTGGGCGGCGCTTCCTGAATCGCAGCGCATCACCGCGATGGTCGCCGATGCCGCGTGGCCCGCCGCCGATCCGGCACTGCTCGTCGATGACGAGGTGACAATCGCGATCCAGATGGCGGGTAAGCTCCGCGACACGATGACGCTCGCCAAAGGCCTCGATAAAGACACGGTGGAAGCCGCGGCGCTCGCGCGCCCGCGCATCGCCGAGCTGCTCGCCGGCGCCGCGCCGAAGAAGGTGATTGTGGTCCCCGACCGTTTGGTGAATATCGTTCCCTGATGCGCAATGTCCTGACCTCTTGCCTTGTCGCCGCTTCGCTGCTCGTCGGCGGCTGCGGTCTCCGTCCTTTGTACGCGAACGGCAGCAAGGGGGCGGTCGCGACGGTGCTCGCGGACGTCGATGTGGCCGCGATCGAGGGGCATTCGGGCTGGCTCGTCCGCAACGCGCTGCGCGACCGGCTCCAGGCGACGCAGGGCGGGCGGGGCGCGGGCAAGCGGCTGCGGCTCGACGTGCGGCTCGAGGATAGTATCACCGGCTTCGGCGTCCGTGCCGACGATGCGGTGACGCGCGAGCGGCGGACCTTGCGCGCGCGCTACCAGCTCGTCGACGCCGCGACCGGTGAGGTATTGCTCGACGCGACCGCGGCGCAGGACGCCGGGATCGACGTCGTCGGCAGCGAATATGCGACGATCGCCGCCGAATCATCGGCGCTCGAACGGCTCGCCTCGGGGGTCGCCGACCAGATCGTCACCCGGCTCGCGGTCTTTGCGAACCGCGGCGGCGGCCAGACGCCTGCGACGACGCCCGCGCCGACTCCCTGAGCGGCAATGAAAACGGTCAAGCCCGCCGACCTCGAACGCCAGTCGCGCCTCGACCCCGCACTTCGTTTCACCCTGCTCACCGGCCCCGACGAAGCGACGATGGAAGCCGTCGCGGGCTACCTCGTCGCGCTGGCGGGCAAGGATGCCGAGCGGCTCGACCTTTCGGGAACGCAGCTGTCGCAGGATCCGTCGCTGCTCGCTGCCGAGGCCGCGTCGATGTCGCTCTTTTCGGCGAGCCGTGTGATCCGGCTCGAAATCGGCGGCAGCGGCGACGACAGCCTCGCGGCGGTCGAGGCGCTGCTCGCCGCCGAAACCGCGATCAACCCGGTGATCGCAACCGGCGCGTCGGTCACCGCCAAGTCGAAACTCGTCAAGCTGGTCGAAGGCTCGAACCATGCCGTCGCTGCGATCTGTTACCAGCCCGACCGCCGCGCGCTCGTCGGTATCGCGATGGCGGCGGCGCAGGAGCAGGGGCTGCGGCTTGCCAATGCCGAGGCACAGCTGCTCATCGATCTGGTGTCGGGCGATCAGGCGCTGATGCGGCGCGAGATCGAGAAGATGGCGCTCTATCTCGATGCGGGTTCGGACCGCCAGCGGCAGGTGACCGCCACCGACATCGCCGCATTGGGCGCCGCGACGCACGAAGAGGATGTCAGCGAGTGCATCAATGTCGCACTCGGCGGCAAGGTGCGCGACCTTCCCGCGATGCTCGCGAAAGCGACAGCGGTCGGGGTCGCCGAAATCCGTATCATCCGCGCGCTCGCGATCCGCGCGATGGCGCTGGCGCGACTGCGGGCCGAGGTCGACGGCGGCGCGCACCCCGCAACGGTGGTGGCGGCACGCACCAGCGGGATTTTCTGGAAGGAACGCGACGCGGTGACGGCGCAGCTCCACATCTGGGATTCGGTACGCATCGCGCGCCTGATGAGCCGGTTGCTCGACTGCGAGCGCGCGCTCAAATCCTCGGGCACCGCGGGCGGCGTATTGTTCCGCAAGCTGATAACCGACATCGCGCACCAGGCCGCGCGGGCGCGATAAGCGCAGGCAGCTTCTTACCCCAAAGCGGACTTCATCAACGCACCCAAAGAAAAGGGTCTGCCGCAACAGTGCCCGGTCGCGGCAGACCCTCCTGCTCCCTCCCCAAAGCGGGGAGGGGGAGAGACCGGTCAGAACTGGCCGCGCAGCGTCACGCCATAGGTGCGCGGTTCGCCAGGAAAACCAACGAACAGCTGGTTCGCGGTGCCCGCCAGCCCCGATGAGGCGGGGGCCGCGACGGCGCGGAAAGTGCCGCCGCCCTGCAGCGGCATGTCGGCGCCGATCTGGTAATATTTCTTGTTGAGCAGATTCTGGCCCCACAGCTCGACCCCCCAGCGCCGCTCGGGGCCATAGAGGCCGATGCGGCCGTTGAAGATGGCGAAGCCGTCCTGGATCTTCTCGACGTCGAGGTCGGACCCGGTGTTGGTGTCGCTTTGCAGGCGCGTGTCCACATAGACGAGCCCGCTCATCCCCGCGCTGCCGATCGGCGGCGTCCAGCTGATGCCTGCGGTCGCGACATAGCGCGGCGCGTTCGACACCCCGCGGCCGGGAAGCTGGAACAGCACCGGCGACAGCGGCCGTCCGCCCGTGCCCACCAGATTGCGGCGATAGAGGGTGTCGACATAGGTCAGCCCCATGTTCACCGACACATAGCGCGCGGGGCGCAGGAAGGCCTCGATCTCGATGCCCTTCGACCGCACGCCGGGCTTCAACCGGTCGGACGGGCACGCGCCGGTGGCCGCCGACCCGTCCGAATCGGCGCCGTTCAGATCATCCTTGCACGCCTGGATGTTGGTGACCTCGAAATTGACGCCGTTGAAGGTGTTGAGCTGGTAGTTGCTATATTCCTGATAGAAAGCCGCGACATTGACGTCGATGCCGGGGCCGTCCCATTTGATGCCGAGCTCATAGGCGTCGACCTTTTCGCTCGCGAATTGCAGGTCGCTCGCCTCGGGGCGGCCGTTGCCGCTCGTGTTGGCGGGCAGCGCGAGCCGGGCGGCGCAGGCGGGGTCGAAGGTCGTGTTGCACGTCCGGTCGAGCGCCGAGAAGTCGAGGTTGAACCCCCCGGCCTTATAGCCCTTCGACGCCGATCCATAGACCAGCCACTCGGGGGCGGGTTTCCAGCTCAGCACCGCGGTTCCGGTCCATTCATTGTCCTTGAACTTCGTCCCCGCGGTGCCGCGCGGCAGGTCGGGCGCGGTGCTGTTGATGACGCAGGGCAAGGTCGCGAGCGACTGGAAGGGCGAATTGACGATCAGCGGGCAGATCGCATTGTTGAAATTCGCGTCGGCATCCAATGTCTTGCGCTCGCTCGTGTAGCGTGCGCCGATCGTGAAGGTCAGCACGTCGGGGACGATGTCGAAGCTGTTGTGCGTGAACACCGCGAAGTTGCGGCTGCGCTGCGCAAAGGTCGATCCCTGGTTGCCGGTGCCGTTGATCGCGAGCGCCGGCTGGCCGAGCGCGGCGGCGAGCGAGCCGAAGCCCGGACGCGCCGGGTTGGCGATCAGCGCCTGCAGCAGCGAGCGCGTCGCCCCCGGGGGCAGCACCGCGATCGTCCCCTGTACCACCGGCACGTTCACGCACGAGGGGTTCGAGGGCAGCACAGCGCTGGGCAGCGCGCTTGCGAAGAGCAGGCAATTGGCGAATTGTTCGTAATTATTGCCGTAGACGATGTCGTCGTCGACATCGAGTTTCTCGTTCGCATAATAGCCGCCGACGAGCCAGTCGAGCCGCCCGTCGAACGCCTCGCCCTGCAACCGCAGTTCCTGCGTGAACAGGCGGAAACGGCGGTCGAGGTCGGTGCGGCGCAGCACGTCGAGCGCGCTGAAGTCGGCGTCCTGGCCCTGCGCATTCTTGTAATCGCGATAGGCGGTGATCGAGGTCAGCGTCGCCGCGCCAAGCTCCCAATTGAGCTCGCCCGAAACACCCCAATCCTTGGTGTCCGACCGATAGGTGACCCCCGGCGTCGTCGACTGGCGGCGAACGAATTTCGTGTCCGTCGGCGCCACCTGATGGTTTGCGCCGAGCGCCTGCAGGATCGGCAGCAAACTGTTCGCTGATGCCACGGGGAAACCGCCGGGGCCGCGCGCCAGGTTGCGGACGGGGTTGAGCAATATGCCGCCGCAGCAGTTTTCATTGCGTTCGCTGTAATCGGCGATCAGGCGGAATTTCAGCATTTCGCTGGGTTCGAACATCAACTGGCCGCGCACCAGATAGCGGTCGCGGTCGTTGATGTCGGGCTCGCCCGCGGTGGCATTGTCGATGAAACCGTCGCGCTTTTGCCAAACCCCGTCGACGCGGGCCGCCACCTTGTCGCCCAGCGGCGCGTTGATCATGCCGTCGACGCGCCAATAGTCATAATTGCCGTATGACACCGATCCCTTGGCGCCGAAGCGGCCGAGCTCGGGTCCCTTGGTGACGATGTTGATGAGGCCCGCGGTCGAATTGCGCCCGAACAGCGTTCCCTGCGGCCCGCGCAATACTTCGACGCGTTCGATGTCGCCGAGTTCGGACAGGCCGACCCCAGTGCGGCTGCGGTAGACGCCGTCGATGAACAGCCCGACCGAGGATTCGAGGCCGGGATTCTCGCCGACCGTGCCGATCCCGCGGATGCGAGCCGAGAAATTGACTTCGCTCGTCGCGCCCGACACGAGCAGCGACGGGGCGACCTGGCCCAGCGCGCGGACGTCGGTCGCACCGGTCTTTTCGAGCGTCTCGCCGGTGACCGCCGATACCGCAATCGGGACATCGGACAGCGCTTCGCTGCGCCGCGTCGCGGTGACAATGATCGTTTCGTCATTGGTCTCGGCGCCGGCGTCCTGCGCCGCGGCGGGCGTCGCCAGCAGGGCAAGCGACAAAGACAGGCCGGCGGCGCTGGCGCGCAGCAGCCGGGCACGGCGGGAACGGTTTTTCATGGTCATGGCCCTCCTCCACAGGTGTTTTTTTGCGGGAGAGTGTCACGATATTCTATTTGCGGAGCAGCGTATCACGACCGGGCTCGCCCAAGCCAGCACAAGCCCGTGCCGTAACGTCGTTGTACGATGCGCCGCGGCTTTTATGTCACAGCTGTCAGATGTGACGGGTTGACTCGGTTCGACGTTCCGGGCGGGCAAAAAAAGGGCGGGGCACGACGGCCCCGCCCGATGTGTCAGAGATGGCTTGCGATCAGAATTTGCCGCGCAGCGTCACGCCATAGGTCCGCGGTTCGGCAAGGAACTGCGAGAAGATCTGGCGGCCGCCCGGATATTGCGGGTCGGCGAAGGCGCCGCTGACGCCGCCTTCCTGGAACGGCGAGTTGAACGCGACCTGGGCATATTGCTTGTTGAACAGGTTCTGCGCCCAGAGTTCGATGCCCCATTTTTCATCGGGGCCGCGGACGCCGACGCGGGCGTTGAACAGCGCATAACCATTTTGTTCCTTCTGCGGGAACAGGTCCGAACCGGTGTTGTAATCGCTCGTCATGCGGCCATCGATATAGACAAGGCCGGTTAGGCCGCTGCTGCCAATGTCGGGGGTCCAGGTGATGCTGCCGGTCGCGACCAGTTCGGGCGCGTTCGACAGATTGTTGCCCGGCAGCAGGCGGAGCGCCTGATCGAGCGGGGCGCCCGACTTGTTGCCCACCAGGTTGCTGCGATATTTGGTGTTGGCATAGGTCAGGCCGGCGGTCATGCGGAAGTCGCGCGAGGGAACAAGCGAGGCCTCGAGCTCGAAGCCCTCGGTCCGCACGCCATAGCCGACATCGTCCGACGGGCACGCCCCGGTGGCGGCCGCCGCCGCGTTGAAGTTGGGCGCGGTGTTGAACTTGCTCTGGTCGCGGTCGCCGCCGTTCAGGTCCGACGAACAGCCGTTGACCGTCTGGACGAGGAAGACGCTGCCGTTGAACGTGTTGAGCTGGAAGTTCTTGAAATCCGACCGGAAGAAAGTCAGGCCGAGGCCGAACGGACCGGTCGAATATTTCGCGCCCAGTTCATAGCTGTTCACCAGTTCGGGGTCGAACTGGAGGTTGCCGACCAGTGCCTGCGCACCGCCCGCCGCCGCGAAGGTCGTCGTCGGAACGCCACCCACGACCTGGATCGGATTCTTGAGCGCCGAGCGGTCGAGGTTGAAGCCGCCCGCCTTGTAGCCACGCGCGAAGCTCGCATAGACCATCAGGTCGTCGATCGGCTTGTACGACAGGATCGCCGTCCCGGTCCATTCATCCTCGCTGCGGCTGTCGTTGATCGACACGCCGTTCAGCTCGGCGGTCGAATTGCCCTGGCACGCAAGGCCGACGAGGCCGCCCGACACCGCCGCCAGCGCGGGGTTGGTCAGGAACCCGCCGACGAGGTTCTGGACGTTGACGCACGCCGCATTGTCGTTGGTGAAGGTCGCCGAGAACTTCTTCTTGTCGTGGGTGTAACGCACGCCCAGCGTCAGATCGAGCTTGTCGGTGATATGGACGATATTGTGCGTGAACAGCGCCCAGTTGGTGTCCTTCTGATTATAGCGATCGTTGATGCTGCCCTTGTCGCTGATGCTGTCGAGCTGATCGAGCGCCGCGTAGATGGCGGGCGAGGCCGCGCCGAAAGCGGGCGGCCGCGCCGCGACGCAGCCGGGGGACGTCGGCGAATAGAGCCCCGCGAGCCCGCCACCCGAAATCAGGCGGCAAGCTGCAAAGCGGCCGTACTGCGTGCCGAAACGCAGATTGTCGCGCACCGTCAGCTTTTCATTGGCGTAGAAGCCGCCGACGAGCCAGTCGAGCTTACCGTCGAACGCCTCGCCCTGCAGGCGCACTTCCTGCGTGAAGGTGTGGAACTGGCGATAGGCGTCGTCGCTCGGCGCGCGATAGAGGATGTCGACCACGCCATAATCGACGTCGCCCGCCTGGCCCGAACGATATTCGCGATAGCCGGTGATCGAGGTCAGCGTCGCGCCGCCGAAATCATAGTCGATCTGGCCCGAGAAGCCGTAGTCCTTGGTCTTGCCGGCATAGCTGCGACCCGGGCTGACCGAGATATTGCGGCTATAGCCCTGATTGAAGGCGGCCAGCGGCTGGCCAAGGTCGCGCAGCACGTTGATGATGTTGTTGCCGGTGGGTGACGGTACTCCGCCCACCGAAAGCGGCACCGACGGGTTGTTGAGATTGCCGATATATTGGTTGACGCTGCGGTCGATATAGGTCGCGCCGCAGCATTCCTCCTTGCGCGACGTATAGTCGGCGATCAGCCGGATCGACAGCGCGTCGGTCGGTTCGAACAACAGCTGGCCGCGCACGAAATAACGGTCGCGGTTGTTGACGTCGGTATCGTTCGTGGTGTCGTGCAGGAAGCCGTCGCGCTTCACCCAGACGCCGTCGAGACGAAAGGCAAGGGTTTCGCCGATCGGTCCGGTGACGCCGCCGGCGAGGCGCCAATAGTCGTAATTGCCATAGGTGATCTCACCCGTGCCGCCGAATTCGAAGCTCGGTTTTTTCGAATAGATGCTGATCAGGCCCGCCGACGAGTTGCGGCCGCCGAGCGTGCCCTGCGGGCCGCGCTGCACTTCGACGCGGTCGATTTCGCCGAGTTCGTTGAGGCCGATGCCCGAACGCGAACGATAGACGCCGTCGATGAACACGGGGACCGAGCTTTCGAGGCCGGGGTTGTCGCCGACCGTGCCGATGCCGCGGATACGCGCCGAGCCATTGGCTTCCGAACCCGTCGAGGAGACGAGCAGCGAGGGAGCGACCTGGTTCAGCTGGCGAATGTCGTTGGCGCCGCTGTTCTGCAGCGTTTCGGCGCTCACCGCCGAAATCGCGACGGGAACGTCGGACAGGAGCTGCGAACGGCCCTGCGCGGTGACGATGATCGGCGTGTTGTCGCTATCGTCGGTCGCGGTGTCGGCCGGCGCGTCCTGCGCAAAGGCCGGTGCCGAAACGACAGCAATGGCAAGCGATACGCCGAGCGCGCTGGTGCGCAGTAATCGGGCAGCAAGAAGGGAAGATGATTTCATAGCGGGCACTCCTCTCAATATTTCATTATTTTTGTTGCCCGGGGAACATAACTCAATTGCGCGGCCAATCCAGCGGGGGGCACGTATTTGCGTCGTTTTTGAACGGGTGATGCTTTTTGGCCACAGGCGGAAAAGCGCCTGTTCGCTGGGTTTAGGTCTTAGTCCGCGGCGACGGCGCGGCTTGCCGTAGCGTCAGCGGGCGTGTTGCCGCTGCACGGGAAGCGGAGCAGGCGACCTTTTGCGACGAGCATCGCCTGATAGGGACCGGCAAAATTTTCCGCGATCACCCGATCGTCGGCAGCGAGCCCGCCCGTCAGACTGCCAAAAGCGGGCAGGATCAGCCGCCGGTCGTCGCCCGCGAAACAAGGGCGCGAGACATGGCGGCCGCGGAGGTTGAGCCGCAGTTTGGGATGGAAATGCCCCGAAATTTCGGGCCGCATCTCGCCGCCGAGGCTTTGGTGACGAAAGACGATGCCGTCGATGAAAAGCTCGTCGGCGACCTCGCCGCCCCACGCACCGCCGGAGAGCCCGTCGTGATTGCCCGCGATCCACAGCAGCTTTGCCGAAGCGGCCTGCCCGCGCAATCGCTCGGCGACCGCGGGCACGATGCGGTCCGCCGCGTCCTGGTCGTGGAAACTGTCGCCGAGGCACCAGATCGCGCGCGCCTCCGTTCCGGCCGCGAGCGCCGCGAGCCGGTCGAGCGTGTCGTGGCTGTCATAGGGCGGCAACGGCTGGCCGAGCGCGGCATACCAGCTGGCCTTTTCGAGATGCAGGTCGGCGACAATCAGCGCGCCGTGGCGCGGCCAGAACAGCGCCCGGTCGGCCAGCATCTGAAACTGCTGGCCCGCAAAGGCAAAGGTCGGCGCGGCGGACATGGCGCTGCTATGCAGGCGCCGCCCGGTCGTCGCAAGCACCCTTCATATCTCCGCCATCCCGGCCCTTCGACTGCCTTGGCAGGCGCTCAGGATAAACTTTCGCCGGCAAAGAATGACGGCGTCCTAGCTACCCCGCGTCGCCGTGTTTGCGGCGAAGCGTATTTTGGTTTTGTGGCTCGCTTCGTCGGGCAGGTCGAAAACGACGCGCTTGTTCGGGAAATCGATCTCGACGCGGTCGAACAGCGACAGGCTGTCCATCCCGAGCAGCAGTGCGGGCCGCTCGTGGAGGCCCAGCGCGCGAAAGGCCTGGCTGTCGGCGAAGCTGACCGGCAGGTCGTTGACGTCCATCCCGTTGATCACGATCCGCTTGATCGCGGTGCGCACCGCCGGCACCGCCTCGCCGGTCACCGCGTCGAGGATCGTCGCGACAAAGGGAAAGCGGTTCGCGCGCCGCTCGGTGACCAGCTTTTTCAGCGCCATGTTGCCGACGCTTGTTTGGGCGCCGGTGTCGACGATCACATCGATGCGTTTGCCGTTGAGCCGCGCGTCCGACAGGATCAGGCGGCCCGCCGAATTGCGCGCGGTGACGACGATCGCGTCATCGTCGCGGATGATCGGTGACGCGCGGCGCCGCGTTTCCAGGATCTGCATCGTCTCCTTGCGGAAATCGATGAGAATGCGGCGCTCTTCGAGCATATCGACGCCGATCAGCCCCGCCGCACCGATATGCCGGCCGAAAAAGGCGGGCGCCTCGACAGAGGCGAGGTGCAGCTTCGACATCTGGAGCGCCGCGACGCGATAGCTTGGGACCGTAGTCGATCCGCCGATCGTCGCAAGCCGCAGCTTTGCGCCCTCGACCAGCCCGAGCCGGACGGCGAGTTCGCGCGCGATCACCGTCCGCTCGGCGCCCGTATCGACAAGGAAAGAGAAGGGGCCTTGGCCCCCGACCATGACCTTTACCGACATGCGCCGCGACGCGTCGAGGTCGAACGGCTCGATGAAGGGCACCACGGTGATCGGCGGTGCGACGACATCGTCGCTTGGGGCGGGCGCGGCCGCCGGAACGGCCGGCGGCCCGGCGGGGGCCGGGGTCGCGCCGGTCAGCGCGGGGGCGGCGAGCAGCAGCGCCAATAGGACGGACCGCTTGGTAGCCTGGGTCATCGCTGGCATCCTCATTATCTTTGAGCGCAATCTACGCCTCATCGCCCTTCGCAGCAAGCGAAACGCCGATACGGCGAGCAGCCGGCTACTCCGCCCGCATCGCCGTTTCGGCAAGCGTGTCGGCGAGTTCGCCGAGCAGCATGTCGTCGAGGTCGGACGCCGCGACGTTTTCGCGTCCGATCAGGACGAGCACGGGGATCGCGAGCGGGCTGATCCTTGGCAATGCCTGATGCACCATCGTCCCTGCCGCGCGGTCGAGCAGGTCGCCGAGGCGCGCGACGTCGGTGAGCCGTTCGCGTGCGTCGGCCCACGCCGCCTCGAGCAACAGATGGTCGGGCTCATATTTGCGCAGCACGTCGAAGATGAGGTCGGTCGAGAAGGTCACCTGCTTGCCCGTCTTGCGCTTGCCGGGATGCTGGCGCTCGATGAGACCGCCGATCACCGCGACCTCGCGGAAGGCGCGCTTGAGCAGATGCGACCCCTCGACCCATTCGACAAACTCGCCCTCGAGGATCGCGGGGTCGAACAGGGCGGCGGGATCGGTGACCGGGCGCAGCGACCAGATAGCGAGCGCATAGTCCGAGGCAACGAAGCCCAGCGGTTGCAACCCCGCGCGCTCCATCCTTTTGGTGATCAGCATGCCGAGCGACTGGTGGGCATTCCACCCCTCGAACGGATAGACGACCAGATAATGCGCGCCCTCGTGCGGGAAGGTTTCGACAAGCAGCTCGCCGGGGCGCGGCAGGACCGAGCGCAGCGCCTGCATCTCGAGCCAAAAGCGCACATCCTCGGGGAAGCGCTGCCAGCTCGACCGATCGGCAAGGAACCCGCGTACACGGTCTGCGAGCCGCGTGGTGAGCGCCATGCGCGCGCCCATATAGCTCGGGATGCGTGCGGGGCGCGTCGTCGCGCGGACGATCAGGTCGGTGTCGCGGATCGCCTCGACCTCGAGGCTCAATCCGGCGAAGGCAAAGGTGTCGCCGGGGGTCAGCGTGCTCGCGAAATACTCTTCGACGGTGCCCAGCCGCCGCCCGTTCTTGAAGCGCACGTCGAGCGTCGGCGCATCGACGATGATCCCGGCGTTGAGGCGGTGCTGCGCCGCCAATCGCGGATGCGCGATGCGCCACCCGCCCTGCCCGTCGGGCGCGAGACGGCGAAAGCGGTCGTAACTTTTGAGCGCATAGCCGCCATCGCGCACGAAGCCGAGCAGCCGCGCGAAAGTGAGGGCATCGATCCACCGATATGGCGCCGCGCTCTGTATTTCGGCGAGCAGCGCCGCCTCCTTGAACGGCGCGGCGCAAGCGAGCGCCATCACATGCTGCGCGAGCACGTCGAGCGCGCCGGGGCGGAAGCGGTCGGCGTCGCGCTCGCCCGCGTCCACGGCGTCCAATGCGGCCTCTGCCTCGAGATATTCGAAGCGGTTGCCCGGCACGATCAGCGCGCGGCTCGGCTCGTCGAGGCGGTGGTTGGCGCGCCCGATCCGCTGCAGCAGCCGCGACGAACCCTTGGGTGCGCCCATCTGGATCACGCAGTCGACATCGCCCCAGTCGAGCCCGAGGTCGAGGCTCGAGGTCGCGACGAGCGCGCGCAGCCGCCCCTCGGCCATCGCCGCTTCGGCGCGCTGCCGCGCTTCGCGGTCGAGGCTGCCATGGTGGATCGCGATCGGCAGCGACAGGTCGTTGACTTTCCACAACTCCTGGAAGATCAGCTCGGCGAGCCCGCGCGTGTTGCAGAAGATGATCGTCGTGCGGTTCTGCGCGACCTCTGCCATCACCTGATGCACCGCATAGCGCCCCGAATGCCCCGCCCATGGCACCGCGCCCTCGGGCAGCAGGATCTGGATGTCGGGATCGGCGCCGGGTTCGCCCTCAACCAATGTCACCGTTTCGGCGCGGCTGTCGGGGGCCAGCCAGCCGGCATATTGGACGGGATCGGCGATCGTCGCCGAAAGGCCGACGCGGCGGAGGCCGGGCGCGATCGACTGCAGCCGCGCGAGCGCGAGGCTGAGCAGGTCGCCGCGCTTGCCGGGGGCGAAGGCGTGAATCTCGTCGATCACCACCGTTTTCAGGTCGGCGAACATCGTGAAACTGTCGGGATAGGACAGCAGCAGCGACAGCGATTCGGGGGTTGTCAGCAAGATGTTCGGCGGCCGGCTGCGCTGCCGCGCCTTCTTGTCCGAACTGGTATCGCCGCTGCGGCTCTCGACGCTGATGTCGAGCCCCATGTCGGCGACCGGTCCGAGCAGGTTGCGCTCGACGTCGGCGGCAAGGGCTTTCAGCGGCGAGACGTACAGCGTGTGGAGCCGGTCGGTCGGATACCGATACAGATCGACGAGCGTCGGCAGGAAGCCCGACAATGTCTTGCCCGCCCCCGTTGCGGCGACGAGCAGCGCGCTCTCGCCCCGCGCACCCGCGGCGAGCATATCGGCCTGATGCCGCCGCAGCCGCCACCCGCGCGCGGCGAACCAGTCGGTGAAGGGGGCGGGGAGGTCCATGGGTGGAACGTGGGACTGAGAAGACGAGCCGGCAAGTCTTTCTCCCCTCCCGCTGGCGGGAGGGGTCGGGGGAGGGCCTGTTCCGGCACCGTCCCGACCTCGACATGCCCTCCCCTAGCCCCTCCCGCCAGCGGGAGGGGGACTAGAAGCGCTCCGCCATCGCTCCCAGCAGCCCGCGCCAATGCTCGCCCAGCCGCCGCTGGAACAGCATCAGCTCGAACCCGTGGCGTGCGACATGCTTCTGCGGGATCGTATCCCAACCGCGATGCTCGACCGTGACGCGCGTTTCGGCGCCCACGGCTTCAAACCGGACTTCGACTTCGGTCGCCTGACCGTCCTTAAAGCTCGGCAGGCGCCAGCCGAACGCGAGCCGTTCGCCGGGAAGCCAGTGATGCACCGCGCCGATCTCCCACTCCTTGCCATCGTCGAAGCGGGTGACGAGGCGGCCGCCCGGGCCTGCGGGGTCGAAACGCAGCGCGCCGTCGCCGCGCCGCGAAAGCTGGAATAGCGGATGGCCTTGCCACCAGCGACCGATGTCGCGGGTGAAGGCGGTGAACGCCGCATCCGGCGATACCGTAACGCGGAGCGCGACGATGACCGCAGCGGTCATTCCCCACCCCCTTCTACATGCGCCTTGAACGCGGCGAGCTGGTGCGTCCACAGCGCCTCGGTCTCGGCGAGCCATTGCTTGAGCTCCGCGGTCGCCCCATCCTTCAACGAATAGATACGCACGCGCGCGTCGAAGACGGGGTGGCTGTCCTCGACGAGCCCGCCGGCTTTCAGCGCGCGCAGGTGGCGGCTCATCGCCGGCGCCGCGAGGCCGAGTTCGCCCGCGAGCTCGCCCGCGCTGCGCGGTCGCTGGCCCAAGAGCTCGACCGCGCGCCGCCGATAGGGGTCGGCGAGTGCGGCGAGCGTGCGGTCTATGCGCGCGCTCAATCGAGCCGGGTCTTCGTGGTGAAGCCGCCCTCGGCGTCCCATTGCTCGGCGGTCTTTTCCTCGACCGTCACGCCGAAGGTCCAGATATGCCCCTCGGGATCCTTGGCGCGGTAGCTGCGGTCGCCATAGAATTGCGTCTCGGGTTCGGCGATGATCTCGGCCCCTGCGGCGCGCGCCTTCTCGCAATGCGCGTCGATGTCCTCGCCGACGCTCAGCTGGACGTGCACCGATTGCGTATTCTTGCCGCCGATCGACTTGGGGCTCTTGTGATCGTCCGACCATTCATTGCCGACCATCACCGCCGATGTGCCAAAGCCCATTTCCGAATGGGCGAGATTACCGTCGGCGTCGAGCAGCACGAATAAGGGTTCGAAACCGAACGCCTCCTCGAGCCAGCGGAACGCCGCCTTGCTGTCCTGGTAACTGACGGCGCTCGAAAGCCCCTTGCCTCGCGGATGATCGACCATGTCTCTTTCTCCCGATTCGCTGCACTTGATTTCCATAACATAGAATATTTCTAAGAAAATGAAAGTAAATATCCATCCGTCATCCCGGCGAAGGGTGGCGGGAGGCGCGTGACTCCCGACGCGATCTCACCGTCCCGTTCTGCCGCCCCCTTGAGATCCCGGCCTTCCGCCTTTGGCGGAAGTTTATCCTGAGCGCCTGACAAGGCAGTCGAAGGGCCGGGATGACGAGTTGAAGCCAAATCGCTTCATTCGGCTGCGATTCTGGATTAGGCGAAGCGCGATGACCGACGATCTGCGCAATCATATCGACGAAGCGATGACGCTGGCCGCGGCGCATCTCGGCCAGGGGCGCGTCGCCGACTATATTCCGGCGCTCGCGAACGTCGATCCGGACAAGCTCGGTTTCGCACTCGCGCTGCCCGACGGCACCGTCCACACGTCGGGCGACGCCGACGAGCCTTTCTCGATCCAGTCGGTGTCGAAAGTCTTCACGCTCGCGCTCGCGCTGCGGCGCGTCGGCAGTTCGCTGTGGGACAGCGTCGGGCGCGAACCGTCGGGCAGCGCCTTCAACTCGATCGTCCAGCTCGAAAGCGAGCATGGCATCCCGCGCAACCCGCTGATCAACGCGGGCGCGATCGCGACCACCGACCGGCTGATCGACGGGCGGAGCGGCGACGCGGTCGCCGACGAAATCCTCGATTTCATGCGCGCGCGGGCCGGCGACGATGGCGTCGAAATCGACCTCGACGTCGCTTTTTCCGAATCCGAAACCGGCGCGCGCAACCGCAGCCTGTCGCACTTCATGGACGCTTTCGGCAATCTGAAGCATCCGGTCGAGACGGTGGTCGGCGTCTATTTCCGCCAATGCGCGATCGCGATGTCGTGTCGCCAGCTCGCGCGCGCCGGGTTGTTCCTCGCGATGGAGGGGCGCGACCCCCTCACCGGCGAGCAGCTGGTCGAACCGCATCGCGCGCGGCGCATCAACGCGATCATGATGCTGTGCGGCCATTACGATAATTCGGGCGAGTTCGCCTTTCGCGTCGGCCTGCCGGGCAAGAGCGGGGTCGGCGGCGGCATCCTCTGCATCGCGCCGGGGCAGGGATCGATCGCGGTCTGGTCGCCCGCGCTGAACGCGGCGGGAACGTCGCTCGCGGGCGCGGTGGCGCTCGAACATTTCGCTTATGCGGCCGGCTGGTCGGTGTTCGATTGATCTTCCACCGATACGGAAACGACACCGGACCGCCGGGGAGAGCGGGCCGGTGCCGCTAGCTCAATCGTCGAGCAACGTCATGCTGACCTTCGCGGTGCCGCTGCGGTGCATCCCGATTTCCTTGGCGGCGGCGTGCGAAATGTCGATCACGCGCCCGCGGCCGAACGGACCCCGGTCGTTGATGCGTACGACGACGCTCTGGCCGTTTGATATGTTGGTGACGCGGACCTTGCTGCCGAACGGCAACGTCCGGTGCGCCGCGGTCATTTCGCCGGGATCGAACCGTTCGCCGCTCGCGGTGCGATTTCCGGCGAGTTCGTTGCCGTAATAGCTCGCCACGCCGCTGCCGAGTTCGGTATGGTCGCCGCCGCCAGTCTGATCGGGTAATTCCTGAGCAACCCCCGGCATCGCCAGCAGCAGCGGCAGGGCTATTGCCATCATGCGCCGCATATCCGCCTCCCTTTTTTCAGGCTGTGCGGCATCAAGCAGCGACGGGCGGCCCTTGCAAGCCGCCCGCGCTACGCTGTTGGGAATCTGCGCTTAAACGTCGAGATTCGCGACGCTCAGCGCATTGGTCTGGATGAAGTCGCGCCGCGGTTCGACCTCGTCGCCCATCAGTCGCTCGAAGATTTCGTGCGCGACATCGGCCTGTTCGGCCTCGACGCGCAACAGCGAGCGGTTCGACGGGTCGAGCGTCGTTTCCCAGAGCTGCTCGGCATTCATTTCGCCCAGCCCCTTGTAGCGGCTGATCGCGAGCCCCTTGCGGCTGTGCGCGAAGATCGCCTCGAGCAGCTCGGACGGACGCGTGATCGGCGTGACCTTGCCGACGGTGGCGACGGGCAGGTCGCTGTCGCTCGCTTCGGCGTCGTCTTCCGCTGCATCGGCGGCGGCGAGCGCCGCGGCATCGGCCGCTTGCGCCGCGGCGCTGCTGCCCTTCACCAACCGGCCCGGATGCGCATAGGTTTCGGCCTGTTCGGCGGCAAGCTTGTGCAGCCGGCGCCCCTCCTGGCTCGCGAGGAACGCCGCGTCGATCGCGTGATGATCGCTGACCCCGCGCCAGCGCTTTTCGAGCGTATAGCCGCCGCCGCCCGCGACGATCGTCCATTTTGCTTCGGCGCCGCCGGTGAGCGCGCGCTCGGCGGCATTGAGCCACTCGGCGGCGCGTATGCCCGCCGCGGTGCGGCCGGCGCTGTCGAGCGCCGGATCGAGCGCGCCGTTGAGCGCGAGCGCCTCGACCAGCTCATAATTATGGCCGCGCGGGACATAGCGCATCAGCGCGCGCATCCGGCGGCCATGCTCGATCAGGTTGCGCAGGTCGGCGCCCGACCGCGCGCCGCCCGTCGTCTCGAGCATCAGCGCGTCGATGCCGCCGTCGACAAGGTAATTTTCGAGTGCGGTATCGTCCTTGAGATAAACCTCGCTCCGCCCCTTCGCGACTTTGTAGAGCGGCGGCTGGGCGATGTAGAGGTGGCCGCCCTCGATGATCTCGGGCATCTGGCGATAGAAGAAGGTGAGCAGCAAGGTACGGATATGCGCGCCGTCGACGTCGGCGTCGGTCATGATCACGATCTTGTGATAGCGCAGCTTTTCGAGGTTGAACTCGTCGCGGATCCCGGTGCCGAGCGCCTGGATCAGCGTCCCGACTTCCTTCGACGAGATGATGCGGTCGAAACGCGCGCGCTCGACGTTCAAAATCTTGCCCTTCAGCGGCAGGATCGCCTGGATGTGGCGGTCGCGACCCTGCTTGGCCGATCCGCCTGCCGAGTCACCTTCGACGAGGAAAAGTTCGCATTTGGTGGGGTCGCGTTCCTGGCAGTCGGCGAGCTTTCCGGGTAGCGAGGCGATGTCCATCGCGCCCTTGCGCCGCGTCAGTTCGCGCGCCTTTTTCGCGGCTTCGCGCGCCGCGGCAGCGTCGATGACCTTCTGGATCACCGCCTTGGCATAGGCGGGATTTTCCTCGAGCCACTCGGTCATCCGGTCGGCCATCAGGCTTTCGAGCGGCTGGCGTACTTCGCTGCTGACCAGCTTGTCCTTGGTCTGCGAGCTGAACTTCGGATCGGGCAACTTGACCGAGACGATCGCGGTGAGGCCCTCGCGCATATCCTCGCCGGTAAGCGAGACCTTTTCCTTCTTGAGGATTCCCGACTTGTCGCCATAACCGTTGATCGTGCGCGTCAGTGCGGCGCGGAAAGCCGCCAGGTGCGTGCCGCCGTCGCGCTGCGGGATATTGTTCGTGAAGCACAGCACATTTTCATAATAGCTGTCGTTCCATTCGAGCGCGACGTCGATGCCGATGCCGTCGCGTTCGCTGCTGATCGCGATCGGATCGGGCAGCAGCGCATTCTTGTTGCGGTCGAGATATTTGACGAACGCCGCGATGCCGCCTTCGTAAAACAGGTCGTGCGCGACATGTTCGGCATGGCGGGCATCGACGATCTTGATCCGCACCCCCGAGTTGAGGAAAGCGAGTTCGCGATAGCGATGCTCGAGCTTCTCGAAATCGAACTCGAGAACATTCTTGAACGTGTCGGTCGAGGCCTGGAACGTGACGCGCGTGCCCTTCTTGCCCGCCGGGGCGGGGCCGTTGACCTTGAGCGGCGCGACCGAATCGCCATGTTCGAAGCGCATCCAATGCTCTTCGCCGTCGCGCCAGATCGTGAGCTCGAGCCATTCGCTGAGCGCGTTGACGACGCTGACGCCGACGCCGTGCAGGCCGCCCGACACCTTGTAGGCATTGTCGTCGCTGGTGTTCTCGAACTTCCCACCGGCGTGGAGCTGGGTCATGATGACCTCGGCCGCCGAAATGCCTTCCTCGGCATGGATGCCCGTCGGAATGCCGCGGCCATTGTCCTCGACGCTGACCGATCCGTCGCTGTTCAGCGTGATCAGCACGAGGTCGCAGTGGCCCGCGAGCGCTTCGTCGATCGCATTGTCGCTGACTTCGAACACCATGTGATGCAGCCCCGACCCGTCGTCGGTGTCGCCGATATACATGCCCGGCCGTTTGCGCACTGCGTCGAGGCCCTTGAGAACCTTGATCGAATCGGCGCCGTAGGCATTGGAATTGGGCAGGTTGGTATTGGCGCTCGGCGCCGTATTTTCTGGGGTGTCCGTCATATCGATTATATAGGGTCGAAGGACGCAAAACCCAAGCGAAAATGCGGGCTAGCGCGCCATGGCGAGGGGTGTTGCGCGCGCGCGCCGCGGCGGCTAGTTTCGCTCCCATGAAACAACGTCTCGCCATCCCCCTCGCCGCTACGCTCATCCTCTCGCTTGCCGCGTGCAGCCAACCGGCGCCGCCCACCGAAAATGCGCCCGTCGTGAATGGTGAACCGCTCGCGACGCGCGCGGTGATGGTCGGCACCGAGGGGCCGAGCCTGCCCGCCTGTTCGAGCATTTCGCGCGTCAAGGCCGGCGGCACCGACGTCTATTGGGCGCCGGGCGAAACGCGCGCGGTCAAGGCGAAGCTCGCCGGCGGCGTGCGCGTGTCGCTCTGCGAGGCCGCCGAAAACGACGCCTGGTTCGGGGTGGTATTCGACGCCCCGGGAACCGACCCCGATATGTGCGGCGTCGGCAAATCGGTGCCGAACGCACGCGAATATCAGGGTCCGTGTCGCTGGGGCTGGATCAAGGGCGGGACGGTGCAGCTAGGCGGGTGAGTTTAGCCGTTGCCCCGCGAAGGCGGGGGCGACGATGGCTATCGGCAATCCTCGATCACGCGGCCGATTTCGGACTGCACGGGCAGTGTCAGCGCGCCGCCGGGCGTTTCGAGCGCAAAGCGGCCGCGACTGAACGCAATGCGGTCGAGCCGCGCGTCGCGGTTCGTCAGGTTCGCGCTGCCGCCATCGAAACGGATCTGGTCCGTCCCCGCGCTCGTGCGCAGGCTGACATTGCCGGCGAGCGCCGAGGTCATGCGAATGCCGCCGCTGCTGCACGTCATCGTCAGCAGCGGGCTTGCGCTGCCCGTCGGAACGAAAGCCGCGGTCCGGCTGCCCGCGTCATAGCGCCACGCGCCGGCATCGATCGCGCGGTCTTCCCAGCTTTTGGTCGGCGTGGGCAGCGGGGCGGGCGTTGGTGCCGGGGCAACCGGCTGCGGGGGCGGCGGCGCGACGGGCTTCGGAATCGCCGTGCAGCCCACCAGCGCGAGTGCGAGCGCCCCCGCGACGGCATGGCGAACGGCGGTGCATCTATTCATCTTTAAAATCCCTGCCAATCAATCACTTCGCCCAGCGGTGCGCGCGGCACCGGCCACTGGTTCACCGCTGCATCATCGGCGGCATAGCCGATCGCGAGGCCGGTGAACAAAATCTGCCCGTCGTCCAGTGCCAGCGCACGGCGGACCGTCGCGCCGTACAACGCCCAGCATTCCTGCGGACAGCTGGCGAGCCCGGCGTCGACGAGCAACAGCATCACCGATTGCAACCACATACCCATGTCCGACCATTGCGGCGGACCCATGATGCGCGAACAATGGAGGAAAAGCATCACCGGTGCGCCGAAACCCCGGTAATTCTCCACGAACTGAGCGAGCCGCCGCGCCTTGTCCTCGCGCGGGATGCCGAGCGCCGCGTAAAGCGCCTCGCCGACCCCGAAACGACGCGCCTCCCACGGTTCGGTCAGCCCCTTCGGGTAAATGTCATATTCGGGCTCATAGCCCGCGCGCCCCATCGCGATCCGCGCCGCGACCGCGTCCTTGACCGCCTGCCATGGTTCGCCGGTCAGCACCGTCGCCTGCCATGGCTGGAGGTTGCCCCCCGAGGGCGCGCGCTGCGCCGCGGTGAAGATCTCCTTGAGCAGCGCCGGATCGACCGCCCGGTCGGTAAAGGCGCGCACCGAGCGGCGCTGGTAAAGGGCGGTGGCTACGCTGGCGTCAGTCACTGGCATATTTATCCTCTCGCCGTTTGCCGAACAGCAATTTGCGTTCGAGCCGGGCTTTCAGCTGGCGATAATAGCTGAACAGGAAGACGTCATCCTCCTCGGCCACCGGGCGGCCGATCTTGGCGCGGATCGCATCGGCGACCTCGCGCATCGCACGTGGATCGCGGCCGCGCAGGACGCGTTCGAGTTCCTGAAGCTCGAAAATGCCATAAACGGCGAGCTCGGCCTCGCTGAACCGGATCTCCTCGCCCGCCGTGCTTGTCGCAATATCGGCGTCGAGCTTCGCGCGCTGCGCCATCACCACCCACGTCCCGGCGATCAGGTCGCCCATCCGCATCCGGTCGCGGTTGAACAGCAGGAAGAGGCTCAATGTCAGCGACCAGAGCACGCCGGCTAGGATGGTCCACGCCGACGCCATATCCTCGGCCGCGCTGACCCCCAGCATCATCAGCGGCAGGAACAGTTCGAGCTCGCGGATCAGGTTGCGCGCGACCACCGCATCGGCAGTCAGGCGGCCGCCGTCGCGCGCGACCACGCGAATGCCCATCAGCCGCTTGCCTGGGGTTGCGGCGCGTGAGCCCAGTTCGAAGCCGATGAACCAGAAGGTGCGAAGCAGGAAGAAACCGAACAGCCAGACGATTTCAATCATGTCGCGCGACGCGGCGGCATCAATCCAGTCGAGAAAGAGCGCAAAAAGGATGAGCGCCACCAGCATGAGCATCAGGTCGATCATCAACGCGCCAAAGCGCAGCCCCGAGCTCGCGATCTTCAGCTCGAGGTCGACGCCCTCGGGGGTGATGAACTGGCGGATTTTCTTCGCGCCCGCGGCGCGCAGCTTGGCGTTGGCAGCGGCGGTCATGTCACATCCTCGCGCCGCGGGATGTAATAATAGGCGATCCAGAATAACAGCATCAGCGATCCGATGGCATAGCGCAGCATCGTGTCGGTGATCAGTTGGCGCCCGAACCCTTCGAGCAGCCCGGCGGCGAACAGCATCAGGATGACGCCGATCATCACCTTGCCTGCCGTGCGCCCCGCCTCCGACGCCGCCTGCAGCCGCCCGCGCGCGCCGGGAAAGACGACCGCGGTGCCGATCCGGAGGCCAGCGGCGCCCGACAGCGCGGCGGCGAACAGCTCGGTGGTGCCGTGGATGAACAGCCAGCCGCCGAAATCATAACCGAGCCCCTTGCCGGCAAAAACCGCCATCATCGCGCCGAGCCCGATCCCCTGATAATATTCGAGCATCATCGTCGGCACGCCAAAGGCGAAACCCAGTGCAAAGGACAGGATCGACACCTGGCTGTTGTGGGTGAACAAATAGGTCGCAAAGACGTGCAGCCCGCTTTCGCTGTCGCTCGCGGCCGCCTTGCCATGGCCCAGCGTCGACTGGAGATATTCGACGGTCGCACGCGGATCGCGGCCTCCCGCCATCTCTTCGGGGACAAAATTGAAATACCATTCGGGATTGCTCGCGACGAGCGAATAGCTGGTCAGCGCGCCGAGCAGGATGATCAGCGCGATGATGATCGTTTCCTTCCACACCGATCGCACCGCGGCGGGCCAGTCATAGAGGAAGAAGCGGCGTAGCCGGTTGAGTCGGCTCTCGCGCACGCCATAGACGAGGAAATAGCCGCGGATCGACAGCGCCTCGAGATGCCCGAGCAGCGCCTTGTCGAGGCTGGTCGCGCGCGCGATCGACAGCGACGACAGCGTCGCGCGATAGAGCAAGGGCAGCTGGAGCAATTCGTCGCTGGTCAGCGCTGCGGCGCCCTTCTTCTCCAGCTTGGTGAGGAGCAGATCAAAGGCGATCCAGTCGGCTTCGCGCTCGGCGCGAAAGCGGCTGGTCGAAAAGCTCGGGGCGTCGAGCGCGCGGGCGGGGGTGGCCGAAGGGATCACAGGCTGCCCGCCCGCTTGATGCCGAGATAGGCCTCGACCGCGCTCGCGCCCATCGCATCGGCGGGCACTTCGATGACGTCGGCGCCCAGCCGTTGCAACCGTGCGATCACCAGCTGCCGGTCGCGCAGCATCGCCGCCGCGACGTTCGACCGCGTGACATCGGCGCCGCTTTCGGGGCGTCGCCGTTCCTCGCTCTCGACCTCTTCGTCCTTGATCACGACGAACAGCAGCCGGTGCTTCTTCACCAGCCGCCCCGCGGCGCGGATCATCAGGTCGGCGCTCGTCGCGTCGGTGAATTCGGTGAACAATATGATCAGCGAGCGGCGGTTGAGCTGCGCGCTGAGCGTCGTCAGCGCGAGGGTGAAATTGCTTTCGACATGGGCATAGTCGATCAGGCTCGCGGCGCGTTGCAGCGCCGGGAAATCCTGCGTGTGCATATAGGCGGGGGTCAGCGCCTGCGGTTTGGCGGCAAAGGAGAAGAAGCTGATCCGGTCGTTGAGCTTCAAACCCACATAAGCGAGGAGCAGCGCCGCCGACACCGCGCGGTCGACGCGCGGCATGCCGCCGACGGGCTCGGCCATCGTCCGTCCGCTGTCGATCGCCAGCACGACGCGATTGTCGCGTTCGACGCGGTATTCCTTGGCGAGCAGCTTGACGTGGCGCGCCGAGGCGTTCCAGTCGATCGCGCGCCGGTCCATCCCCGCCTGATATTCGGCGAGCGCTTCATATTCGCTGCCTTCGCCGCGCAGGCGCTGTTGCCGAAGGCCGAACCAGCTGTTGCGCTGGAACAACCGGCTGCCCTCGTCGGTCACCGCGCGCAGGCTGGGGACGACGCTGATTGCGCCGCCGATCGCGAAGCGCCGCTGTTTCCAGACGAGACCCAGCGGCCCCGCCCAGCGGATCCACAGCGCCTCGATCAGCGCCTGCCCGCGCCGCGACGCGGTGAGCGAGAGCGTTCGTGCCAGCATGTGCGGCGTTCCGTCCTTGGTTGGAACGGCGCGCATGTCGCCCGCCAGCCGCCCGCCCGCGACGAAACGCTCGTCGAGCGCGAGCGCGAGTTCGGCGCGCGGCGGGACCGCCGCGCCGCTCGCGGCGAGCGACAGGTCGAACGGATCGCCAACCCCGACCCGATGCGGAAAACGCGCATCGAGGGCGAGGTGGCGCGGATTGGCGCCCGCGATCGTGTCGAGGATCAGGCACGCGAGGATCACGCCGATCCAGCCGGGTGCGACCAGCCACAACTCGGGCCGGATCAGCCCGAGTGCGAGCGCCATCGGGGCGCCCAGCAGCAGCAAATATATCGCGCGCCGGGTCGGGTAGATCACCGCGGGACGTCCTCGCGTTCGAGCAAGGCCGCGACGATCTGTTCGACGCTGCGCCCTTCGATCTCGGCCGCCGCCGACAGGATGACGCGGTGGCGCAGCACGCCCGCGGCGAGCCGCTGGATGTCGTCGGGGATCACATAGTCGCGCCCGTCGAGCGCCGCCGCGGCGCAGGCCGCGCGCGCGAGCAAAGTCGCGGCGCGCGGGGATGCGCCGCATTCCAGGTCGGCACTCTCGCGCGTCGCGCGCACCAGCCGGACGATATAATCGACGATCTCTTCGGCGAGCCGCACCGTCGCGATCGTATCGATCGCCACGTCGATCGTCTTGGCGTTGGCGACCTCGGTCACGCCGAAATCGCCGACCGCGGGACTTTTGAAGCGCCCGCCATGGTCGGCGACAATCCGCCTTTCCTCGTCAGCGGCGGGATAGTCGACGACCAGCTTGAACAGGAAACGGTCGAGCTGCGCTTCGGGCAGCGGATAGACGCCCTGCTGCTCGATCGGGTTCTGCGTCGCGAGCACGGTGAAGCGCGGGCTCATCACATGCGCCTCGCCGTTGATCGTCACGCGCCGCTCCTGCATCGCCTCGAGCAGCGCGGCCTGCGTCTTGGGCGGGGTGCGGTTGATTTCGTCGGCGAGCAGCAGCTCGGTGAAGATCGGTCCCTTGGTCAGCGTGAAGCTCGAGGTCTGGAAGTTGAACAGGTTCGACCCCAAAATGTCGCCCGGCATCAGGTCGGGGGTGAACTGGATGCGCCCGAACGCGAGGCCCGTCGCACGGGCAAAGGCCTGCGCAAGCAAGGTCTTCGCCGTCCCCGGCGGGCCTTCGAGCAGCACATGGCCGCCCGCGAGCAGCGCGATCGTCACCATGCGGGTGAGCGGTCCCTGTCCGAACACAACCTTGGCGACCTCACCCTCGATCGCGGCGCCGAGGGCTTGGACGCCGTCGATCCCCTTGGTGATATTATTGGCTGTCACGGAGTAAATCCTTCCTGATGTCGTGCAGCGCCTGGGCGTCTGCAAGAAATTCATGGGTGTTGCGCGCGAGCGGCAGGCGCCGCGCGAGACTGGAGAACAGCTCGCTGCCGGCCTCGAGATGCCGGTCGATCCAGCTGTCGGTCGCCGCGTCATCGAGCCCCGGCGGCGCGTGCAGGCGCCGCGCGATCGCGGTGCGCTGACTATGGACATAGGCGAGGGCGCCGTCGAGTTCGCGCCGCGCCTGCTTGATCAGGTCGGCGCTGTTCGCGATCAGCGCCGCTTTCGACACCGGAATCGCCCGGCTTGGTTTCAGCGCGGGGCCAAAACGGATCCACGCCTGCCACAGCGCGAGCAAGCCGGCGGCGATCAGGCAGAGGGTGATGCCGATGAAGGGCGGGACGAAGGCGAAACGGAGCAGCGAACGCCCGCTACCGAAACCGTTCAAGGTCAGGTCGAAGGCGAGCGCGTCGGCTTCGGCGTCTTCGGCGATCGCATCGACCAGCATCGCCGCCGCCCTGGCGCTCTCGCGGTTGGCGAAGGCGAGATTGTTCACAAGGTCGGGATCGGACAGGATATAGATATTGTCGCGGCGATGCTTGGCGAGCACGGCGCCGCCGTGCGGAAATCCGACAAGCGTGTCGAAATCGTCCGCGACGATGACCTGCGAGCGAAGCCCGCGTAGCGGTAACGACATGCGCCGTCCCGCAATGGCGCCGGCTGCCACGGCGCCGCGCGCATGCGCTTCGCTGACGATCTTGTCGATCTTGCCGATCGTTGGGGGCAGCAAGCGCGGCGAAGGGGTGCTGGCGAAGCCGCCCCCCGACCAGCCCGCCTTTTCCGGGTGCTTCCCCACTCGCCATTTCGGCAGGACGATCAGGATCGGTCCGCCGCGGTGCCCTTTCACGACACGCGCAATCTCATCGGGCTTGGTCCGGTGCGTCGGCGTCAGGACGAGCAGTTCGCGCCATTCTTCTTCATAGGTCGGCGCCTCTTCGGTGCGCCGGAGCGAAACGACGGCATCGCTGCGCTCGAGCAGGTCGACGATGCCGGCATAGCCCGGCGCCGCCTTCGACAGTGCATGACCGCCGCCGTCATTGCCGCTCGAAAGCTGCGGACCCAGCGCGATCAGCGCCCAGAGCGCGATGAAGGCGATGATGCCGATCGCGACAACACCCGCGATCAGGCGCGGGTTGAAGCCATGGTCGCTGACCGATGCGCCGCTCATGCGCGCGCCCAATTCTTTGGCACGGTCAGTTCGGCATAGGCGGTGCGGCATTGGTCCCACGCGCGGGCGTCGATCGACCGCCCGCCGAACAGGCTGATCTCGACCGCGCGCGCGATACGGCTGAAGGCGCCCCGCGCGACCGAGGGCAGGTCGCGCGCCTCGGCGAGCTCGCGTGACGTCATCGCGGGCTTGACCAGCCCGGGGCGACGATCGCTGATGTCCTCGACGCTGCGATAGAGCAGCAGGTGCACCGCCTCGGCGAAACGGCCCTCGGCGGCGAGCGCGTCGGCTTCGGCGAGCAGCGCGCGCGCAGCGCCCGCTTCGGCAAGGCCGACGCCGTCCACCGCATCGTCATCGTCCGCCTTGCGCCGGAACGGCAGATTGTCGACCCAGCGGGCAAAGGCGGGGACGAAATGATAGAGGAGGACGAGGATCACCACCGCGACGAAAATCCACAGCAGAGGCTTGGCGGCGGGCGCGCTCCACTGGAAAAAGCTGCCGATCGCGTCGAACAGCGATTTCAGCCATTCGGGCGTTGGCGGCGGCGGCTGTGGCGGCGGGAAGGCGGTCTGGATCTCGCCCCCCGCGATCGTCTGGCTATAGCCCGGATCGACGAGTTCGGGATCGAGCAGCCATCCCTGGCTAGACGTGTCGGCCGCGGTCGACGCCTGGGCGATCCATAAGGATATCATATTGAAAAGATGGCCCCGCCCCGATCGTGCATCGTGAATGGTGGTAGCGCGAGCGGGCGGAGCAAGGCAAGAGATGCTTGCGCGCGAAACTGCCCCGTTCTAGCGCGCGGCAAAATCGGCCGGTTCGTTACCTTTGTAACCACCGGCCGCGCGACAGGAGAGACAAGTGGACGCGGCGCAAGCGGTACATGAAAAATTCTTGGCAGCGCTGGCGGGGGGCAGGCTGCCCGATCGCGTCGACGCGCCCGATCCTGCGATCGTCGGCCTGTCGCGCGCCGACGCGACCGATATCTTCCTGTCGCAGCTGACCAGCCGTCAGATGGACCGGCTGTCGCGCCATCTGCAGGCGCGCGGCGAGGGTTTCTACACGATCGGGTCGTCGGGGCACGAGGGCAATGCCGCGGTCGCCGCGGCGCTGCGTGTCACCGACATGGCGTTCCTCCACTATCGCTCGAACGCCTTCCAGCTGCACCGTGCGCGGTCGGTGCCGGGTCAGGCCCCGACATGGGACATGCTGCTGAGCTTCGCCGCCTCATCCGAAGATCCGATTTCGGGCGGGCGGCACAAGGTGATCGGGTCGAAACCGCTCAACATCCCGCCGCAAACCTCGACGATCGCCTCGCACCTGCCCAAGGCGGTCGGCGCGGCCTTCTCGATCGGCATCGCGCGCCGCCTCGGCATGAGCGGGCTGCCGCTGCCCGACGATGCCGTCGTGCTGACGAGTTTCGGCGATGCTTCGGCGAACCATTCGACCGCGCAGGGCGCGTTCAACACCGCGGGCTGGGCGGCGTTTCAGGGATCGCCGATGCCGCTTATTTTCCTGTGCGAAGACAATGGTATCGGCATTTCGACGCGCACCCCGACGGGCTGGATCGAGGCGCAGTTCCGCCACCGCGCGGGGCTGCATTATATCAAATGCGACGGCACCGATCTCGTCTCGGCCTATGCGGGCGCCGCCGAGGCCGCCGATTATGCGCGCCGCACGCGGAGGCCGGTCTTCCTCCATATGGCGACGGTGCGGCTCTACGGTCACGCCGGCTCCGACGTGCAGGGCGCGTATCTGCCCAAGGCGCTGATCGAGGCCGACGAGGCGCGCGATCCGCTGCTCGCCGGCGCGGCGCTGATGGCCGAGCATGGCTGGATGACCCCCGGTGAGATCGCCGACGCTTATGAAGAGATTGGCGGCACGCTCGCGCGGCAGGCCGAGGCGGCGATCCTGCGGCCCAAGATCATAACACCCGCCCATGTGATGGAAAGCCTGATCCCGCCAAAACGCGAAGTGGCGCGGCCCAACACGCCGTCGGCCGAAGACCGCAAGGCGATGTTCGGCAGCGACGCGGGGGCGATGGACAAGCCGCAGCATATGGCGCGGCTTTTGAGCTGGGCGCTCGCCGACCTGATGCTCGCGCACAAGGAAATCGTCGTCGCGGGCGAGGATGTCGGGCCGAAGGGCGGCGTCTATAACGTCACCGCCAAGCTCCACCAGCGCTTCGGTTCGGCGCGCGTCGTCAACACCTTGCTCGACGAACAGGCGATTCTCGGCCTCGCGATCGGCATGGCGCACAATGATTTCCTGCCGATGCCCGAAATCCAGTTCCTCGCTTATGTTCACAATGCCGAGGACCAGATTCGCGGCGAAGCGGCGACCCTCAGCTTCTTCTCCGACGGCCAATATACCAACCCGATGGTCCTCCGCATCGCGGGGCTCGGTTACCAGAAGGGTTTTGGCGGCCATTTCCACAACGACAACAGCCTCGCGGTGTTCCGCGACATTCCCGGCGTGATCCTCGCGGTGCCGTCGAACGGGCGCGATGCGGTCGCGATGCTCCGCGAATGCGTGCGGCTGGCGCGCGAGGAGCAGCGCGTGGTCGTCTTCGTCGAACCGATCGCGCTCTACATGACCCGCGACCTCCATGAAGAGGGCGATGGCCTGTGGACCAGCGCCTATGAGGCGCCGGGCGACGGCACGCCGATCCGGCTGGGGCAGGTGGGCGTGTTTGGCGACGGCAACGACCTCGCGATCGTCACCTATGGCAACGGATATTATTTGTCTCGGCAAGCCGAGAAGATTTTGGCGGGCGAGGGCGTGAGGGTGCGCGTGATCGATCTGCGCTGGCTGGGGCCGGTCGATGCCGATGCTTTGGTCGCCGCGGTCGGCGATGCCAAACGCGTGCTGATCGTCGACGAATGCCGCATCACCGGGTCGCAGAGCGAGGCGCTGATGGCGCTGTTCGTCGAGCGTACTCCAGACAAGAAGCTCGCGCGCATCGCCGCCGACGACAGCTTCATCCCATTGGGCCGCGCCGCGACGCTGACCTTGCCGAGCCGCGATTCGATCGTCGCCGCGGCGAAGGAGCTTCTCGCATGAGCGTGCGCAAGACCGCCATCGTCGTCGCGCCCGGGCGCGGCACCTATGGCAAAAACGAACTCGGCAGCATCGCACGCCTGCACGGCGCGCGCTTCGGCGACCTCATCGCCAATTTCGATGCGCAGCGCCGCGAGCGTGGCCAGCCGACGGTCAGCGAACTCGACGGCGCCGACCGCTTCAGTGTCGGGGTGCATATGCGCGGCGATGTCGCGGCGCCGCTGATCTACACCGCGACCGCGCTCGACTTTCTCGGCATCGACCGCGACAAGTTCGACATCGTCGCCGTCGCCGGCAATTCGATGGGCTGGTACAGCGCGCTCGCGCTCGGCGGGGCGGTTTCGGTCGAGGACGGGTTTCGCATCAGCAACGCGATGGGGCTCAACAGCCAGACCCACGGCCCCGGCGGACAGATATTGCTGCAGGTCGTCGACGAGGATTGGCGCGCCGTCCCCGACCTGCGCGAAACGCTGCTGGCACTCGTCGCCGATATCGCCACGCGCCCCGGTCACGCGCTGGCGCTGTCGATCGACCTCGCCGGCATGCTCGTCCTCGCGGGCAATGAGGAGGGCCTTGCCGCCTTGCTCGCCGAAGCGCCGCCGACCCCCGGGCGCGATCCGCTCCGCCTCGCGGGCCACGGACCCTTCCACACCCCGCTGATGTTCGGCAGTTCGGACAAGGCGATGGCCGAGCTGCCGCATTCGCTCTTCCACCGACCCGCACTGCCGCTGGTCGACGGGCGCGGCCATGTCTGGCGCCGCCATGCGAGCGACCCCGCCGCCATCTGGGACTATACCTTCGGCCACCAGATATTGGCACCCTATGATTTCGCGCGTTCGGTGCAGGTCGCGGTGAAGGAATATGCGCCCGACGTCGTCATCCTGCCCGGACCCGGCGACACGCTGGGCGGCGCGATCGCGCAATCGCTGATCGGCATCGGCTGGCAGGGAATTTTAAGCAAGGCGGACTTTGCGGCGCGGCAGGCGGCCGACCCGATCCTGCTGTCGATGGGCCGCGCCGATCAGCGCGAGCTCGTCACCGGAACGCGATAGGGCCGGCAGAGGAGGAACATCCTCTACCGGCCCTTTTGGTCGCACGGACCAGGTGGGGTTGGTCCGTGCGGATGAACGGCAGCGCCCATGGGGACCAACTCAAGGGCGGTACACCGTTCATATCCCTTATAGGCGCGGCGTTGCGTTCAGGGCCGGACGCGCGCGCGATCATGCGCCAAAACGGACCGGATTGGCCGGCGCGGCGCGCGCATATTCGGCGATGAACTGCAACCGCAGCAGCTCGGCGACATTGCCGGCGCCGGCGCGGCGCATGATATTCGCGCGGTGCACCTCGACCGTGCGCGGGCTCAATTCCAGCTGCCGCGCGATCGCCTTGTTGCCAAGGCCGGCGGCGATGGCGTGCAATATATCGCGCTCGCGCGGGGTCAGTGCGGCCAATCGCGCCTCGGCTTCGCGGTGGCGGTCCAGTGCATCCTGCCGCATCCGCCAGTCGCCGAGCGACTGATCGACGGCCCGGCGGACGAGGCGCGGGTCGAGCGGCGCGGGCAGCAGGTCGTGCGCGCCGCCGCGCAGGATCGCCCGCGATTCCGCGATAGTCAGATGGTCGGCGGCGACGAAAATCGTCATGTCCGCCTGCCCCGCGACGCGGCCCAGCAGCGCCGCCCCGCTGGTTGCGCCCGGCTGCCGCCAGTGGAAGAGCAATATGCCGCCCTGGTGATCGGCTTCGGCCTCCAGCCACGCATCGGCGCTCGCAAAGCTGCGAACGATGCGGCCGCCGGCACCGGCGAGCACCCGAAAACAGGCTGCGCGCTCGATCGGGTCGGGCAGGACGAGATGGATATGGCCCCCGGCGTCGTTCACGAAGGGGATGCTGCCGCGGTGCGGGCATCGGGCCCAGCCGGATCCGTTCGGCTTCGGCGCCACTATGGAAGCGATGATCCGCCAAGGCAGGATCTTGCGTCAGGTCCTTGACCAAAATCGTATACGATGTACACAGGAGCTTCTCTTCAGAATCATCAGAGACCTTTCTTGGCCCCCGATTCGCAAGGCACCTTGTTTGGCGGAGCGTCGCTCGCCTCTGCGACTACGGCCGCAATGACCCGGGCCTTCCGGCCCGACACCGATCGCATGCCCCAGGGCGAATGAAGGACGATTTATGATAGCTGGTTCGATTCTCGTCGGCGCTGCCGAAGACAATGTGGCGGAGAAATTCGTTGCGACCGACCCCTCGACCGGGCAGGCGATCGGCCCCGAGTTCAGCTCCGCGAGCGTGGATCATGTCGAGCGCGCCTGCGCGCTGGCCGACGCGGCGTTTGCAAGCTTTTCGGAAACCACGCTCGCGGCGCGCGCCGCGTTCCTCGAGGCGATAGCCGACGGCATCGCCGGACTCGGCGACGACCTTATCGCGCGCGCGATGGCGGAAAGCGGGCTGCCGCGCGCGCGGCTCGAGGGCGAGCGCGGCCGCACCATCGGGCAGCTTCGCATGTTCGCCGCCTTCGTCCGTGTGGGCGACTGGCTGCACGCGACGATCGATCCCGCGCAGCCCGAACGCGTACCGCTTCCCCGGCCCGACCTGCGCCGTCGCCACGTGGCGCTGGGCCCCGTCGCGGTGTTCGGTGCAAGCAATTTCCCGCTCGCCTTCTCGGTCGCCGGCGGCGACACCGCCTCGGCGTTTGCCGCGGGTTGCCCCGTCGTGGTCAAGGGTCATCCCGCGCATCCCGGCACCGGCGAACTGGTGGCGCGCGCGATCAAGGCCGCAGTGACGAGCTGCGGGCTGCCCGAGGGTGTGTTCTCCTATCTTCCCGGCCCGTCGAACGCGCTCGGCGCCGCGCTTGTCGCGGACCCGCGGATCAAGGCGGTGGGCTTCACCGGCTCGCGCGGCGGCGGGCTCGCGCTGATGCAAATCGCTGCGGCGCGCGGCGAACCGATCCCGGTCTATGCCGAAATGAGCAGCATCAATCCGGTCATCCTCTTCCCCGCCGCGCTCCGCGACCGCGCGGAATCGATCGCGGAAGGCTTCGCGCAATCGCTGACAATGGGCGCCGGCCAATTCTGCACCAACCCTGGGCTGCTGATCGCGGTGGGCGGAGCCGATCTCGATCGTTTCGCCGCCGCTGCGGGTGCCGCGCTGTCGGCTATTGCGCCCGCGACGATGCTCACGCCGGGTATCCATGCGAGCTTCGAAAGCGGTGTCGGAGCGCTCGAGCAGCATGGCGCGACGCAGCTCGTCGCGCGCGGTGCCGAAGGGCCGGGCCTGTGCGCGGCGCGCGGCGCGCTGTTCATCACCGATGCCGACGGTTTCCGCGCGGATGCGGCGCTCGGCCACGAAGTGTTCGGTTCGTCCGCGGTCATCGTCCGGTGCCGCGATGTCGAGGACGTCGCGGCGCTTATCGCCGGCCTCGAGGGTCAGCTCACCGCGACGCTCCAGCTCGACGCCGAGGACGAGCCGCTTGCCGCGAAGCTGCTGCCGCTGATCGAGCGCAAGGTCGGGCGCATCCTTGCCAATGGCTGGCCGACCGGGGTCGAGGTCTGTCATGCGATGGTGCACGGCGGGCCTTTTCCCGCCACCTCGGACGGGCGCAGCACGTCGGTCGGCACGCTCGCGATCGAGCGCTTCCTGCGCCCGGTCAGCTACCAGAACCTACCCGAAGGCCTGCTCCCGGCCGCGCTCAAGCCCGGCAATCCATGGGGCATCGCGCGCCGGGTCGACGGCGCGCTTGTCGCGGGCGATTAAGGCGGTGCGCGCCGGTGGGAAACGGGATCAGGGCGCGGCGGCGGCCGGACCCTCGCCGCCGTCGGCGATGAACTTTTCGAGCTGCTGCTCGAGCACTGGGAGCGGCACCGACCCCAATGCGAGGAAGGTGTCGTGGAACTTGCGCTGGTCGAACTTCGGCCCGAGCTTTGCTTCGGCATCGGCGCGCAGCCGCCGGATCGTGATCTCGCCGAGCTTGTAGGCGAGCGCCTGACCCGGCCAGCTGATATAGCGGTCGACCTCGGTCTCGACGTCGTGACGCGCGAGTGCGGTGTGGCCCGCGAGATAGTCGATCGCCTGCTGGCGGCTCCAGCCATAATGATGGACGCCGGTGTCGACGACGAGCCGCGAAGCGCGCCACATCTCGAACGACAGGCGCCCGAAATCCTCATAGGGGGTGCGATAAATGCCCATCTTGGTGCCGAGCCACTCGGTATAGAGCCCCCAGCCTTCGCCATAGCCCGAGAAATAGGTCTGGCGGCGGAACGCCGGCCATTTCGTCGTTTCGAGCGCGACCGCGGCCTGGAAGCTGTGCCCCGGATTGCATTCGTGGAGCGTCAGCGCGGGGATCTGGTAGAGCGGGCGCGAGGGCAGGTCGTAAGTGTTCATCTGGCACGCATCGAGCCCGCCGCGCCCCGCGGTATAGGTCGGCGCGATCGCCGCGGGCACCGGAATGATCGTGAAGCGATAGCGCGGCAGGAAGCCGATCGTATATTTGAGCTGGCCGTCGACGCGCTTGGCGACATCGGCCGAAAAGGCGAGCAGCTCCTGTGGGGTCTTCGCGTAAAATTGCGGGTCGGTGCGCAGGAACTCGATGAAGGCGGCGAGGTCGCCCTTGAAACCCGCCTTCTCTTTCACCTGTTCCATCTCGGCGGTGATCCGCGCGACTTCCTTGAGCCCGATCTGGTGGATCTGCTCGGCGGTCAGTGCGGTGGTCGTATATTCGCGAATCTGCGCCTGGTAAAACGCTTTGCCGTCGGGCATCGCCTCGGCGGCAAGTGTCGTGCGCGCCTTCGGCAGATATTCCTGCCTGTAGAAAGCGAGCAGCTTGGCATAAGCGGGCGCCACCGTGTCGGCGATCACCTGCCGCGCTTCCGTCCGGACCCGTTCCTGTTCGGCGGCCGGGATCGACGCAGGCATCGTGTTGAACGCGGCATAGAAGGGGTTCTTCGCCGTGTCGGCATCAATATAGGCGGCGATCGTCGCATCGCGGCCTTCGAGCGAGGCGCGCGGCACGCTGAAGCCGCGCTTCAGCCCGGCGCGCATGTTGACGATCTGCTCGTCGAAATAGCGCGGGATGTCGCGCATCCGCCCGATATAGCGCTGATATTCCTCGATCGAGGGATAGCTGTCGCGCGCGCTCAGCCCCGACCAGAACTGGCTGTCGGCGTTGAAGGGCATTTCCCACATCCGGTAGCGCCCCTCGGCGACAAACGCCTCGAGGCTGGTGCGTAGCACCGCGGCGTTGATCTTCTCGTCGTCCGACAGCTGACCCTCGGGAATCTGGTCGAGCGCCGCGAGCGTCTTTTTCCAATAGGCGATCCGCGCCGCTTGCGTCGCGGCGTCGACGCGCGGCAGGTGGTCGGCCGACGCTGCGAAGGGCGGGTCGCCGACGCGGCGCGCAAACTCTTTCTGCCGCCACGCCCATTCGGCCTCGTAAAGCGCGCGAAGCTGCGCGTCGGCGCTGTCGGCGGCCGCCGCCGCGGCCTGGGGTTCGGCCGCGGCGGGGGCCTCTGCCGCAGCGGGCGCCAGCGGCAGGAGGGCGAGGGTGGAAAGCAGGATCGTGCGGGTGAACAAGGGGCGTCTCCTCATCGGAAAAATCAGGCGGCGGGTTCGGGGTTCGGATTCTTGCCGCCCCCCGCGATCCATTCGTCGAGCACGCGTTCGAGCGTCGGCAGCGGCACCGAACCGAGGCCGAGCAGCGTATCGTGGAACCAGCGCTGGTCAAACTTCGCGCCCAGCGCCTTCTCGGCCTCGGCGCGCTTGCGACGGATCAGCATCTCGCCGAGCTTGTAGGCGAGCGCCTGCCCCGGATCGTTGATATAACGGTCGACCTCGATCGTGATCTCGTGATCCGACAGCGCGGTGTGTGCCTTCATGAAATCGAGCGCCTGCTGGCGCGTCCAGCCCTTGTGATGCAGCCCCGTGTCGACAACCAGCCGCGCGGCGCGCCACATCTCATATGTCTCGCGTCCGAACTCGTCATAAGGCGTCTCGTAAATCCCCATCTGGATGCCGAGCCATTCGGTATAGAGTCCCCAGCCTTCGCCATAGCCCGAGAAATAGGTCGTCCGGCGGATCTGCGGCCGGTTCGGCGCCTCGAGCGCGAGCGCGGCCTGGAAGCTGTGGCCGGGCGCACATTCGTGCGCCGTCAGCGGCGGGATGGTATAAAGCGGCCGCGCCGGCAGATTATAGGTGTTCATCAAACAGCTCTCGAGCCCGCCGTTGCCGCCGGTCGCGAAGGGCGCGATATTGTCGGGGGTCTGGCGGATCGTGAAGCGATAGCGCGGCAAATGGCCGACGAGGAATTTGAGCTGGCCGTTGATCCGGTTCGCGACATAGGCCGATTTGGCCATCAGTTCGTACGGCGACTTGGCGGTGAACTGCGGATCGGTCTTGAGGAAATGGAGGAAGCCGGCGAAATCGCTCTTCCATCCCGCCGCCTTCATCGTCGCCTGCATGTCGGCGTCGATCCGCGCGACCTCCTTGATCCCGATGGCGTGGATCTGTTCGGGGGTCAGGTCGAGCGTCGTGTATTGGCGGATCTTGGCGGGATAATAGGCCTTGCCATCGGGCAGCGCCTCGCCCGCGATCGCGGTCCGCGCGTTCGGGATATATTCGTCGCGCACGAATGCGCGGAGCTTTGCGAACGCAGGCGCAGCGGCGGCCACCGCGCGGCGCCCTTCGGCGACCAGCGCGGCGCGCTCGCTTTCGGGGATGTTCCCCGGCATCGCGGCGAAACTGGTGAACAGCGGGTTCTTGTCGACGTCGCTCGACGCCAGCGGCGCGATCGGCGCATCGCGGCCCGCGAGCGAGACCTGCGGCTTGGTGAAACCGCGCTTGAGCCCCGCGCGCATGTTGACGATCTGCTGATCGACATAGCGCGGCATATCGCCAAGCCGCTTGATATAGCTCCGATAGGCGTCGGCGCCGGGCAGCCCGCCGCGCGGCGCGATCCACGTCCAGAAGCCGAACGGATCCTCATATTCGCGGTATTTTTGCTCTACCCCAAACTCTTCGAGCGCGGTCTTGAACACCTCGGCGTTGATCCGCTCCTCGGGCGACAGCTGGTCGAAGGGGATCTTGTTCAGCTCGGTCAGCGCGTTGCTCCAATAGGCGGCGCGGCGCGCCTGGCTTGCGGCGTCGACGCTCGGGAAGCGGTCGCTGCCCTCGCGTTCGCCGTCGGGATCGAGCGCGAGTTCCTCGGTGCGCCATTGCCATTCGGCATCGTACAGCGCCTTGAGCCGGACATCGGCCGATTGCGATGCCGGTTGGGACGCCGACTGCGCAAAAGCGGGGGCGGCGAGGGCGAGGGCCGAGACGGCCAGCACCGCGGGAGCAAGATAACGCATAGGGGTTTCCTCCTGTTGTCAGTAACCGGCGGCGAGACCGGCGCGGCGCGGATCGGCGACGCCGGTCAGGCTGCCGTCGGGGTTGCGCTGGATCGCCTGGATCGATCCGAAGTGCCAATTATAGGGCGCGGTGGGGCGGACATTGATGCCATAGCGCGCCTTGAGTTCGTCGCGCACCGCTTGGCTGACGCGGCTTTCGACCACCATCGGCACCCCGGCCTGCGATCCCTGAAAGCGCGGCGCGTCGACCGCCTGTTCGAGCGGTGCGCCGTAACCCAGCAGGTTGATCAGCGTGATCGTCACCGCGCGCGAGGACAGGCCGGGCGATCCGATCGTCATCCACGGCTTGCCGTCCTTGGCTACCATCGTCGGCGGGAAGGGGGAGATCACGCGGCGGCCGGGGCCGGCGGTGTTGCCGGGGAAATTATTGCCGCTGTTCATCGCGATCCCGTCGACGACCATGCCGGTTGCGAAGGTGCTGCCGTAAACCGAGTGGGTGACCGAGGCCATGTTGCCCTCTGCATCGACCGCGACGAGGTGGTTGGTGTCGGTCGAGTGCTTGTCGTGCGTCGCGAACGACGCCGCGAGTTCGAGCGCGCTCCCCGGCGCGGGGGCGGCCTGCGCCGCGGCGGCGGCGGGCTTGGGCAGGCTTGCCGTGGCTTGGGCGGCGAGCCCCTTCGCATAATCCTTCGACAGCAGAAGCCCGGTCGGCACGTCATAGCTCAGCGGATCGCGCACGAATTCGTCGGTCGCGGTCTCGGCGAAACCGAAGGCGCGGCGGATCAATTCGAGGCTCTCGGCCGACTGCGCATAATGCGGGCGCGCCTTGAGGTCGTAATTTTCGACGATGTTGAGCACCATCGAGATCAGCGTGCCCGCGGTCGATGGCGGCGGCGCGCTGATGATCTCATAGCCATTATAGGTCGAACGCAGCGGGGTTTCCCAGCGCGGCTTGTACCCCGCGAGCTCCTCGGCGGTGAGCCCGCCGCCGGTCGAACGCACCGCCGCGACGAAGCGCTCCGCCCATTCGCCGGTGTAGATGTATGATGGACCCTCGGCCGAAATGCGGCGCATCGCCTGCGCGAGCCGCGGATGCTTCACGATCGTGCCAACGGGCGGGACATAGCCCTCGGGCAGATATTCCTCGCGCCCCGAAGGGTAAGCGGACAGCCGGGTCAGCGCGGCCTCGGCAAGCTCGCCATAGAGGAAGCTGTACATCGGATAACCGTCGTCGGCGAGCTTGACCGCGGGCGCGAAATAATCGCCCCATTTGAGCGTACCGAAGCGGTCCGCCGCCGCCTTCAGCCCTGCCACCGTGCCGGGGATGCCGATGCGCTTGCCCGACGTGTCGGGCAGCCGCTCGCCGCCGCCGCCGGTATATTGCGCCCAGCCGCCGCCGACCTGCGCATCCTTCGTATGATCGAGCTCGGCGTCGAGATAATGATATTCGCCGGTCTTTGCGTCATAATAGAGGATCGAGACCCCGCCCGCGAGCGTTGTCATCTGCGGTTCGATCACCGCCTGCATCGGCACCGCGGTGAGCACGGCGTCGAGCGCGGTGCCGCCTTTCTTCATCACCTCGACCATCGCCTTGGTCACGGTCGGGTTCGAGGAGGACGCCATCGCCGCTTTGGCGTGGACCGCGGGCTTGGCGCCCTGTTCCTGCGCCAGCACCGATGGCGCAAATATTACGAGGCCAAGCGTGACCAGCAATCGATAGCGTTTTCCCATGTCGCGACCCCTTTGTTATCGAATATGCCCGTGCGTCAGACCGTCCCTTGCGCTGGAGCGGGCGTGAAGATGCGGACCCCGAAGACGGGGCCGCAGCGTGTCGTGTCGTTGGCCGGCTGGAAGCGGACCATGACGCTGTCCTTGCCGCGGGTCAGTTCGGCAGGAACCGGATAGTCGATGGTGAAGAAGTCGCCGGGGTGTGCGCCGGTCAGCGCCTGCGTCGCGATCTTCGTCCCGTCGATGAGGATGTCGAACAGCTTGCCCCGCTCTTCGCCCCAATAGGTCGCTTGCAGGATCAGCGGGCCGGGCCGCACCTTCGCGCGATATTCGAAAAAGCCGAAGGTCCGCGCATCGCGCCCGTGCCGCCCACGATAGGTGACGGCATAGCTGTTCTTCGCGGTGAGGCCATGGTCGCGCTCGGGCTGCATCTCGCCGAGGTTCATGACGTCGACCGACCGCCGCGCGAGGTCCTGCTGGCGGGCGTGCTCGGCGGCAAAGGCGGCCTGCTCGCGTGCCCAGCCGGCGTCGTCGAAGCTTTTGAAATAGACCGCGGTGCGCCGGTCGCGCTGTTGGAAGAAAGGCGCAAAGGTGAGGTCGGCGGGCCGTGCGATTCCCGTGGTGCGGAAGCGTCCAGCGGCGGCATCGACCGGCGCGAAGCCCGCGAGCAGGTCGGCCGCGACCAATGCGGGCGCGGGGCCGTCATAAGGCTGGTCGGTGGGGCCGAGATCGGCGGCGAGCACGACCGGCCCGTGGAGCAGCGCGATGGTCGAGGGATCGTCGTTCGCCGCCTCGGTGCGCAACCGCATCGGCAGCGTCAGCGCGATGCGGTCGCCCTTCGCCCAGCGGCGGCGGATCCCCGCATAGTCGCCTGCCGCCGTCGGCATGGGCACATCGTTCACCGTCAGCGTCGCGCCGTCGCACCAGCCCGGAATTCGCAGCGCCACGCCGAAGTCGCCCGAGCGATCGAGCGCGTCGAGGGTGATGTTGACCCGCTCGCCGAACGGATAGGCGGTTTCCATCCGGAAGGTCGCGCCCTGCTCGGCCCAGCTCGCGGTCGAGGCGATGTAGAGGTTGATCAACAGCGTGTCGCCGCTCTGCCACCAGACCGAATCGCCATGCTTCGCGTGGCTTTCCATGCCCGACCCGACGCAGCACCAGAAATCGTCGAAGGGTTTCGAAAATTGGCGCGCCGATCCCGACATCAGCGGCACCATATAAGCGAACATGCCCGTCGCCGGGTCCTGATGCGCGAGGATATGGTTGGTGTGCGCGCGCTCATAATAATCGAACAGCCGCGCCTCGGGCCGCCAGCCGTAGAGATGGCGCGTCAGCTTCAGCATATTATAGCTGTTGCAGCTCTCGCACGTCTGTTCGGTGATATGTTTCGAGATCGTCCGCGGCGCGGGGAAATATTCTCGGTCGGCGTTGCCGCCGATGACATAGCTATAATCGCGGACGACCGTTTCCCAGAAGAAACGCGCCGCCGCCGCGTCATCCGCCTTGCCGGTCAGCTCGTGCAGCCGCGCGAGGCCGATGATCTTCGGGATCTGGGTGTTGGCATGGATCCACGGCAGCGAATCCTTCCCTTCGCTCAGCGGGTCGAGCACTTTGCGGTGCCGCAGCCGTTCGGCAAGGCGCAGCCAGCGCGGGTCTTTCGTCCGCGCATGAAGTTCGGCGAAGCTTTCGTTGATCCCGCCATGTTCGCAGTCGAGCACCTGCTGGACCTGTTCGTCGTTCAGTGCCGCGAACACATCGTCGATATAGGTGCCAAGCCCGACCGCAACGGGCAGCGCCTTGGCATTGCCGCAAAGCTCCTCTGCGTCGAACAGCCCTGCGAACAATTTGTGCCAGTTATAGAAGGGAACCCAGCAGCCGTTGAGGTCAAACCCCATCGACCGGATGTCGCCGCGCTTCAGCTCGGCGAACAGCAGCTTGCCGTCCTCGACGACGTCGCCGCGCTTGCGCGTGAAGCCCGCGACATAGCCGTCGCCATGCGCCGCCTGCGCTTCGGCGAGCTCGTTCACGATATAATCGACGCGCGTCTTGCTCTCGGCATCGCCCGTCTGCGCGTGCATCAGCGCCAGCGCGGTCAGATAATGGCCGAGGCTGTGTCCCGCGATCGTATCGCTTTCCCACCCGCCGTAAACCGCGCCCTTGGGTTCGAGCCCGGCGCTGGTGCGGAAATTATGGAGCAGGCGGTCGGGTTCGAGCGCGTGCAGATAGCGAAGATTGCCCTCGATCGCATCGCGCCACGGCGAATCGAGCAGGCGCACCGCCGACAGCGGCAGCGGCTTGGCAGGCCCGAAGGTCGTGGACAGGGAGGGCGCCGCGCGTACAAAAACCGGGACCAGCGCCACGGCGGCGGCGCCCGCAAGCAGGGTGCGGCGATTGATATGCGATGGCTGCATCACGCTCCCCTCAAGTCCTTGCCCGCCTTGATGACAGCATATTATACAGTATACGAAGTTTGCAAGCGGCTATATGTCCAACCGATAATTTGGTGGAGGATCGATGATCGAGGATGAAAAGGTCCAGCTTTCGCTGGACGAAGTGGCGGCGCTGTCGCGCGATATTCTTGCGCATCACGGCCTCGCGCCGCGTCATGTCGAGGCGGTGACCGCAACGATCGTCGCCGGCGAGCGCGACGAATGCGCGAGTCATGGCATCTATCGCCTGCTCGTCTGCGTGAACACGCTGAAGGCGGGGAAGGTCGTGAAGGACGCCGTCCCCGTCGTGCACGATGTCGCGCCGGCGCTGGTCCGGGTCGATGCGGGGGGTGGCTTTGCCCAGACCGCGTTCGGGGAAGGACTGCCGCACCTCGTCGAAAAAGCCCGGCAAAACGGGATCGCCGCGCTCGGGATCAACCATTGCGTCCATTTCGCCGCGCTATGGCCCGAGGTCGAGGCGGTCGCCGCCGCCGGACTGGTCGCGTTCGCCTGCACTCCCAGCCACGCTTGGGTCGCACCTGCGGGCGGCATCAAGCCGCTGTTCGGCACCAACCCGATCGCCTTCGGCTGGCCGCGCCCCGGCGCCTATCCCTATGTCTTCGATTTCGCGACGAGCGCGGTCGCGCGCGGCGAGATCGAACTGCATCGCCGCGCGGGCAAACCCATTCCCGAAGGCTGGGGCATCGATGCCAAAGGACGTCCGACGACCGATGCCGAGGCCGCGCTTGGTGGCGCAATGCTCACTTTCGGGGGGCATAAGGGATCGGCGCTCGCAACGATGGTCGAACTGCTCGCGGGGCCGCTGATCGGCGACCTCACCAGCGCCGAATCGATCGCGCTCGACGCAGGCGCGGGCTCGTCACCGATCGGCGGCGAATTCATCTTCGCGATCGATCCTGCCGGCTTCCTCGGTGCCGAAGCGGCGTACCATATCGAGCGCGCCGAGGCGGTCTTCGATGCGATCGCCGGACAGGGCGCGCGGCTGCCGTCGCAGCGCCGCTTCGAGGCCCGCGCGCGCAGCCTCGCGAACGGCGTGCACATACCGCGCCCGCTCTACGAGGATGTGCTTCGCCTGCTCGACTAGGTCAGCCAAACGGCCGGTCGATCTCGGGCGAGGGTTCGGTGAACCAGGCGGCGCCGGTTTCGGTCATATAGAAATGATCCTCCAGCCGGATGCCGAAGCGATCGGGGATGACGATCATCGGCTCGTTCGAAAAGCACATGCCGGGCGCGAGCGGCGTCTTGTCGCCGCGCACCAGATAGGCGGGCTCGTGGATCGACAGGCCGATGCCGTGGCCGGTGCGGTGCGGCAGGCCGGGCAGGCGATAGTCGGGGCCGAGCCCCGCTTTTTCAAGCACCGCGCGCGCCGCGGCGTCGACTGCTTCGCATGGCTCGCCGGGGAGCGCGGCGTCGAAAGCGGCGGCCTGCGCCTCCTTCTCGAGCGCCCAGATGCGCCGCTGCTCCGCATCGGCCTCGCCGAAGACATAGGTGCGCGTGATGTCCGAATTATAGCCTTCGACGACGCAGCCGACGTCGATCAGCACGACGTCACCTTCCTGCAATCGTGCGTCGCCCGGAAGGCCATGCGGAAAGGCGGTCGAGCGGCCGAACTGGACGATGCAGAAGCTGTTTCCTCCCGGCGCGCCGATCGCGCGGTGCGCTTGCTCGAGGAAACGCGTGACTTCGCTCGCGGCGATGCCCGGCGCTAGGATGCGCGCCGCGCGGCGATGGACTTCGAGCGTCATCGACTTCGCCTGCTGGAGCAAGGCCAGTTCGCTCGCCGATTTATACATCCGGCAGCCGTCGACGATCGGCCCGCCCTCGACGATGTCGAGCGACGGTGCGGCGCGGCGAATCCGTTCGACGAACAGGAACGCCATCGCCGGATCGATCGCGAGCGTCGTCGCGCCAATCTCGCGCAGTGCGCCGACAACGAGCGTTGACGGACTCTCATCCTCTTCCCACAGTCGCAGTTCGACCTCGATCTTGAGGTCGGCCTCGAGCGTGCCGAGTTCGAAGGCGGGCGCAATCACAATCGGCTTGCCCGTCTGCGGGAGCAGCATCGCAACGAGCCGCTCGCTCGCGCCCCACGGGATGCCGGCGAAATAGCGCAGGCTGGCGCCAGCCCCGATCAACAGCGCGTCGGCGCCCGTCTCGCGCATCAACCGCCGCGCCTTCTCGATTCGCTGCTCGCGTTCGGCAGCGGTGATCGGTGCGGCGCGATCGGTCCAGGGGGTGATCGCGGCGAGTTCTTTGTCTGCGGTCGATCCGCCGATTCCGTGGGTCATGGTCAGGCTCCAAAACGCTTGAGGTCGAAGGGGGCAAGGTCGAACGGCGGTGCATTGCCGGTCGCTAGCGCGGCGACGGCATCCCCGGTGGCGGCCGCAAGGGTGAGGCCGAGATGCTGATGCCCGAACGCATAGAAGAGGTTCGTCGCCCGGTCGCTACGGCCGATCGCGGGCAGATAGTCGGGCAAGGTCGGCCGCGCGCCCATCCACTCGGCACCGGGCAGGTGAAAGGACAGACCGAGCGCCGCGACATGCTGGCGCAGCCGTTCCCATTTGCGCGGATCGGCAGGGCTGGCGCCGCGGCCGAATTCGACGAAGCTTGCCGCGCGCAGCCCCGTTCGGAAGCGGGTGACGATCATCGAGCGATCCTCGAACACCACCGGCGGCATGTCCATCGGCCAATCGCTCGCCGCCGACTGGATATGATAGCCGCGCTCGGCAATGATCGGCACTTTATGGCCGATCGATGCCAATAGCACACCCGATGCCGCGCCGCTGGCGACGATGATCGCATCCGCCTCGTGCCGTTGCCCCCCGACAGTTGTCGCGGCGGCGCAGCCGCCCTCGACGATCAGACTCTCGACCTTTGCTTCGATTCGCGTTCCGCCCGCAGCATCGAATCCGGTACGCAACGCTGCGGCTAGCGCGTCGAGATCGGCGATCCGAGCCGATCCCGAGAAGCGAATCGCGCCCGCGATCGGGTTCGGCGTGAGCGCCGCCAGCTGGCGCAGTTCGGCGGGCGTCGCATCGCGGATCGTCGCCTGCCCGATGTCGGCGGCCGCCCAATGCGCGCGGCCCTTCGCGGCACTGGCGGCGCTTTCCCAGACGATGAAATGGCCGTCCTCGACCAGCAGCTCGCTCGACCCGATTCGGCCGAGCAGCCGGCGCCACGCGCCCATCGCGTCGCCGAGCGCGTCGGCGAGCGCGGCTCGCCCCTTCCGAAAACGCGCGGGGCTGGTTGCGGCGACCAGCCGCAACGCGAACGGCGCCCACGCGCTTATGTCGCGCAGCGGCAGCGACAATGCGCCGCCGCGCCAGAACAGGCGGCGCGGCATCGACCGGATCGTCGCGCGCGAAGCGAGCGGTTCGACCTGTTCGATGGCGATATGCCCCGCATTGCCCCATGATGCGGCCGGGGAGACCGGGGGCGAATCGATCAGAATGGTTGAAATACCGCGCATTTGCAGGGCAAGCGCAGTGGCGAGGCCGACCACGCCGCCGCCGATGACGACGGCATTTTGCGGATCGGACGGGCGGGATGGAAAATCATTTGGCATCTTGTATCATATACCGTATACGATCCGAAGCTTCAACGGAGGTAATGAATGAGCGTAATACGGACACTGTGGGAGGGCGTATATCCCGCAGCTACCACTCAATTCGCCGAGGACCTGTCGATCGATTTCGACGCAACCCAGCGTGTGCAGAGCGCGCTCGTCGATGACGGCGTGGACGGGCTCATCATCCTGGGCACGTGCGGCGAGAATAATTCGCTCGAGCCCGACGAGAAGCGCCATGTCCTGAAAGGTGCGGTCGAGGCGGTTGCCGGGCGCGTGCCGATCGTCGCGGGGGTTTCCGAATTCACCACCGCGCGCGCGGTCCAATATGCCAAGGACGCCGAAAAGCTCGGCGCCGACGCGATCATGCTGCTTCCCGCGATGGTCTATGTGCCGACGCCCGAAGAGCTGCAGGCGCATTTCCGCGCCGTGGCCGAGGCGACTTCGCTCCCGATCATGCTCTATAACAATCCGCCCGCGTACCGCGTCGACGTCGATTTCGCGACGCTTCAGGCGCTGCGCGATGTCCCCAATATCGTCGCAATCAAGGAAAGCGCCCCCGATCCGCGCCGCTTCACCGATGTCTTCAACCGTTTCGGCGATCGCTATACGGTGATGGCCGGGCTCGACGACATTGCGCTCGAGGGCCTGTTCCTCGGGGCCAGTGGCTGGGTCTCGGGGCTGACGAGCGCCTTCCCGACCGAATCGGTCCGCCTTGTCGCGGCCTTCAACGAGGGCCGATATGACGAGGCGCTGGCGATCTATCGCTGGTTCATGCCGCTTCTCCATCTCGACGCCGACCGCGACCTGGTCCAGTCGATCAAGCTCGCCGAGCAGATCATGGGACGCGGGTCCGAGCGCGTGCGCCTGCCGCGCCTGCCGCTCGCCGGCCAGCGCCGCAAGGATGTGATCGCGTGGGTCGAGCAATGCGCGGCGACCCAGCCGAGCAAGATCGCGGCGCTGGCGGGCTGACCGGTCCCGATGCGCCACAGCTTCTTCTGCATCGACGGCCATACTGCCGGAAATCCGGTCCGGCTGGTCGCCGGTGGTGCGCCGCTCGTCCGTGGCGGGTCGATGGCCGAGCGGCGCCAGGATTTCCTCGACCGGTTCGACTGGATCCGGACGAGCCTGTGCTTCGAGCCGCGCGGACACGACATGATGTCGGGCGGCTTTCTCTATCCGCCGACAGAGGCCGACAGCGACATCGGCATCCTCTTTATCGAAACGAGCGGCTGCCTGCCGATGTGCGGCCATGGCACGATCGGCCTCGTCACCTTCGGGCTCGAAAACGGGCTGATCACCCCGCGTCAGCCGGGCAAGCTGCGTGTCGAGGTTCCCGCGGGAACGATCGACATCGAATATGGTACCGAAGGCGACCGGGTGTCGTGGGTGCGGATTCGCAACGTGCCCTCCTATCTCGCTGCCGAGGGGGTCGAGATCGACGTTCCGGGCTTCGGCCGGCTGACGATCGACGTCGCCTATGGCGGCAATTATTACGCGATCGTCGAGCCGCAGGGCCCCTATATCGGCCTCGACGCGCTCGGTGCGTCGCGGATCGTCGACCTCAGCCGGACGGTGCGGTCGCTGATGCAGGCGGCGTATGAGCCGGTGCACCCGCTCGACGATCGCATCCGGGGGGTCAGCCATGTGATGTGGACCGACCGGCCCAGGGGCGCCGGCGCCGACGGCCGCAACGCCGTCTTTTATGGCGAACGCGCGATCGATCGCAGCCCCTGCGGCACCGGTACATCGGCGCGGATGGCGCAGCTCGTCGCCAAGGGACGGCTGCAGGTCGGCGAGCGTTTCGTGCACGAAAGCTATATCGGCAGCCGCTTTATCGGGCGCGTCGAGGACCGGGCGATGCTCGGCGATACCCCCGCCATCATCCCCTCGATCGAAGGATCGGCGATCGCGACCGGATTCAACACGATCTGGGTCGATCGCGCAGATGCCTTCTGGAATGGATTTTCGGTGCTATGAGGCATTTATGAGCCTCATCATCAGAAACCTTTCCGACCAGCTGGTGGACCTAGTCCGCGACCGCATCCTTTCGGGCGTCGTATCCAGCGACCATGCCATCCGGCAGGACGCGCTCGCCGCCGAACTCGGCGTCAGCAAGATCCCGCTACGCGAGGCGCTCGCGCGTCTCGAAGAGGAAGGACTGGTTCGCTCCCAAGCGAACCGCGGCTTCTTCGTGCGGTCGCTCAGCGCGTCCGAAGCGCAGGAGGTGTATGAGCTTCGCATCAAGCTCGAACCCGATGCCACCGCGCTCGCGGCAAAGCTCGCGACCGAGGCCGATCATACGCACGCGATCGTGACGCTCGAGACGCTCGACCATGTCACCGACGAGCATGGCGAAGGCGTCGGCGCCTTCAACCGCGCCTTCCACCGCGCGCTGTTCCGCCCGTGCGGCCAGCCGGTCACGGTCAGCATCCTCGAACGGCTGCAGGTGCTCTCCGAACGCTATGTGCGCGTGCATCTCGAGCCGCTCGGGCGCGACGAACGCGCGAACGAGGAGCATCGCGCGCTGCTCAAGGCCTGGATCGCGCGCGATGCCGACCAGGTCGGCGAACTGGTCGATGCGCATATCCGCAAGACATTGGACGATCTGCGTCAGCAGCTCGTCGACGATTAACCGGGGAGCCGGCTGCCGTCGGCTCCAGTTTCAGGGAGGAGCAATAGGTGGCAGCAGGTTTTTTCGGGCCGATAAAGCCCATCGCGGTTGCACAGCAGGAGGCGGGGCATAGCCTGCGCGCCAGCCTCAGCTGGCCGCATCTCGTGGCGCTGGGGGTCGGCGCGATCGTCGGAACGGGGATCTACACGCTGACCGGGGTGGGCGCCGAGCGCGCGGGCCCGGCAGTGATCCTCGCCTTTGCTATCGCCGGTGCGGTCTGTGCCTGCGCGGCGCTCGCCTATGCCGAGCTCGCGACGATGATCCCGACCGCGGGCAGCGCCTATACCTACACCTATTCGGTGCTCGGCGAGACGCTGGCATGGATCGTCGGGTGGAGTTTGATCCTCGAATATTCGCTCGCCTGTTCGACCGTTGCGGTCGGCTGGTCGGGCTATCTGGTCGGCTGGATCCAGTCGGCAGGAATCCATTTGCCCGCGGCGCTGCTGTCGGGGCCGCACGCCGGCGGGATCGTCAACCTGCCCGCGGTGATCGTCGCGCTGGCGGTTGCCGGGATGCTGATGGCGGGCACGCGCGAGAGCGCGACGCTCAACATCATCCTCGTGATCATCAAGCTCGCCGCGCTGTCGATCTTCGTCGCTTTCGCGGCGCCCGCGTTCGACGCGAACAATCTCCAGCCCTTCATGCCTTATGGCTTTGCCAGCCATGTCGAGGGCGGCGCGACGAAGGGGGTGATGGCCGCCGCCGCGATCGTCTTCTTCGCCTTTTATGGCTTCGACGCGGTCGCAACCTCGGCCGAAGAGGCCAAGAATCCGTCGCGCGACCTCAAGATCGGGATCATCGGATCGATGGCGATCTGTACCTTGATCTACATGCTCGTCGCGATCAGCGCGATCGGCGCGATGCACTATACGACGCTCGGCAACTCGCCCGAACCGCTCGCGCTGGTGCTGCGCACGCTCGGCCATCCGGTCGCCTCGCATCTCGTCGCGCTCGCGGCGTTGATCGCGCTGCCCTCGGTCATCCTCGTGATGATGTACGGCCAGAGCCGTGTGTTCTTTGTGATGAGCCGCGACGGGCTGCTGCCGCGCTCGCTGAGCAAGGTGTCGAAGCGTACGGGCACGCCGGTGCTGGTCACCGGCATCACTGGCCTCTTCGTCGCCGCGGTCGCGGGTTTCTTCCGCCTCGACGAGATCGCCGAACTCGCCAATGCGGGGACGCTGGTCGCCTTCATCGCGGTCGGCGTCTGCCTGATGGTGCTGCGCAAGAAGGCGCCTGACCTGCCGCGCGTGTTCCGCTGCCCGGCGCCCTATCTGGTCGGCTCGCTCGCGGTGCTCGGCTGCCTCTATCTGCTGTTCAGCCTGCCCGGCATGACGCTGGTCCGCTTCCTCGGATGGAACATCCTCGGCATCCTCGTCTACCTCGCCTACGGCCGTGCGCGCAGCATGGCGCGGCATAACCAGCCGGTGGTTGGGATCTGACGATAGAGGGCAAATGGGCGATTGCCGGTCATACAGGTAGTCGCCCTTTTCCAATCCCGTTCGCATCGAGCGAAGTCGAGATGCCCATCGGGGGTGTCTCGACTTCGCTCGACACGAACGGAAATTGAGGGTGTCCGCTAACGACCGGTTGCAGTCATCCAACTTCTCGTCACCCCGGGCTTGACCCGGGGCCTGCCTTGTCTTTTCTCGGTTGGGAAGAAGGAAGGCGGGTCCCGGGTCAAGCCCGGGATGACGAAT
>NZ_JAKFEM010000061.1:0-4155 GCF_036675685.1 Sphingopyxis sp. | reverse complement strand
AGAACCTGGCCACGCTCGACTTCTTCACGGCCGACGCCGCGGATCAGCGCACCGACGTTATCGCCAGCCTGGCCCTGGTCGAGCAGCTTGCGGAACATTTCGACGCCGGTGACGACGGTCTTCTTGGTGTCCTTGATGCCGACGATTTCGACTTCTTCACCAACCTTGACGATGCCGGTTTCGATACGGCCGGTGACGACGGTGCCGCGACCCGAGATCGAGAACACGTCTTCGATCGGCATCAGGAAGGGCTTGTCGAGCGGACGCTCGGGCTGCGGGATCCACGCATCGACGGCTTCCATCAGCTTCAGGATCGCGTCCTTGCCGATGGCGTCGTCGCGGCCTTCGAGAGCGGCGAGAGCCGAACCCGGGATGATCGGGATATTGTCGCCGTCGAAGTCGCGCTTCGAAAGTTCTTCGCGGATTTCGAGTTCGACGAGTTCGAGCAGCTCGGGATCGTCCAGCTGGTCGACCTTGTTGAGGAAGACGACCATGGTCGGAACGCCGACCTGCTTCGCGAGCAGGATGTGCTCCTTGGTCTGCGGCATCGGGCCATCAGCGGCCGACACGACGAGGATCGCGCCGTCCATCTGGGCGGCACCGGTGATCATGTTCTTCACATAGTCGGCGTGGCCCGGGCAATCGACGTGCGCATAGTGGCGGGCGCCGGTTTCATATTCGACGTGCGCGGTCGAAATGGTGATGCCGCGCTCGCGCTCTTCGGGCGCCTTGTCGATGTTCGCGAAGTCGACGGCGACGCCGCCCGACGTTTCGGCGAGCACCTTGGTGATCGCTGCGGTCAGCGAGGTCTTGCCATGGTCGACGTGACCGATGGTGCCGATGTTGCAGTGCGGCTTGTTCCGCTCGAATTTTGCCTTGGCCATGATTTTACCCTTGTCCTTCGTCTGGCGTGTCTAAATGCTCAGAAAATTGTTCAGTCGGCGGACCGCCTGTTGAAACAGGCGCCGCCCTTAGTCGGCTTTGCAGAAGAGGGCAAGCCCTGCGGGGTGAAAGCGGCCCGAAAGCCATCCACCCCGCAAAAAAGCTTACGCCATTTTGGCTTTCACCTCTTCGGCGACATTTGTCGGCACTTCCTCATAATGCGAGAATTGCATCGAATATTGTGCGCGGCCCTGCGTGAAGCTGCGCAGCTGGTTGACGTAGCCGAACATGTTCGCCAGCGGCACCATCGCCTCGACGACCTGGGCGTTGCCCCGGCTGTCGGTGCCCTGGATCTGACCGCGGCGGCTGTTGAGATCGCCGATCACGTCGCCCATGAAATCCTCGGGCGTCGTCACTTCGACCTTCATCACCGGCTCGAGCAGCTTGATACCGGCTTTCGCCGCCACTTCGCGCATCGCTGCACGGCCTGCGATTTCGAACGCCAGCGCCGACGAGTCGACGTCGTGATAGGCGCCGTCGGTCAGCTTGATTTCGAAATCGATGATCGGGAAGCCGATCATGTGGCCGTTCTCGGCGCTCTCGCGCATGCCCTTTTCAACCGACGGGATATATTCGCGCGGGATGTTGCCGCCCTTGATCTCGTCGCTGAAAACAATGCCCGAACCGCGTTCGCCGGGAACAACCGTCACCTTGACGCGGCCGAACTGGCCCGAGCCACCCGACTGCTTCTTGTGGGTGTAATCGACGTCGACAGCCTTCGCGAGCGATTCGCGATACGCCACCTGCGGCGCCCCGACATTCGCCTCGACCTTGAACTCGCGGCGCATGCGATCGACGAGGATGTCGAGGTGAAGCTCGCCCATGCCCTTGATGATCGTCTGGCCCGATTCATGGTCGGTCGACACGCGGAACGAGGGATCCTCGGCGGCCAGGCGGTTGAGCGCGATGCCCATACGTTCCTGGTCGGCCTTGGTCTTCGGTTCCACCGACAGTTCGATAACGGGATCGGGGAAGACCATGCGTTCGAGGATGATCGGCGCGTTGGTGGCGCAGAGCGTGTCCCCGGTCGTGGTTTCCTTGAGGCCCGCAAGCGCAACGATGTCGCCGGCAAAGGCTTCGTCGATGTCTTCGCGGCTGTTCGCGTGCATCAGCAGCATGCGGCCGATCTTTTCCTTCTTGTCCTTGACCGAGTTCAGGTAGGTGCCCTTGGTCAGGGTGCCCGAATAGATGCGGGCGAAGGTCAGCGAGCCGACGAACGGGTCGTTCATGATCTTGAACGCCAGCAGCGACAGCGGCGCATCATCGGCCGGCGGACGCGAATCGGGGGTCTCGCCGTCGAGCTTGAGGCCCTGGACGTCGGGAATGTCGAGCGGGCTCGGCAGATAGTCGACGACGGCGTCGAGCAACGGCTGGACGCCCTTGTTCTTGAACGCCGAGCCGCAGCAGACGGGGACGAACGACTGGTTCAGCGTGCCCTTGCGGATCAGGCGCTTCAGCGTGTCGACGTCGGGTTCGTCGCCGCCCAGATAGGCTTCCATGACATCATCGTCTTGCTCGACGGCCATCTCGATGAGGTTGGTGCGGTATTCGGCGGCCTTGTCGGCGAGGTCGGCCGGGATCTCTTCATAGAAGAATTCGGCGCCCAGCGCTTCGTCCTTCCAGACGATCGCGCGGTTGTGGACAAGGTCGACGAGGCCCTTGAGGTCGGCTTCGATCCCGATCGGGATGTACAGCACGGCCGGGCGCGCACCGAGGCGATCGATGATCGACTGGACGCAATATTCGAAGTTCGCACCGGTGCGGTCGAGCTTGTTGATGAAGCACATGCGCGGCACGCCGTAACGGTCGGCCTGGCGCCACACGGTTTCCGACTGCGGCTCGACGCCGGCAACGCCGTCGAAGCACGCCACGGCACCGTCGAGCACGCGGAGCGAACGCTCGACTTCGATGGTGAAGTCGACGTGCCCGGGGGTGTCGATGATGTTGATCCGGTGGTCGTTCCAGAAGCAGGTGGTCGCAGCCGACGTGATCGTGATGCCGCGCTCTTGCTCTTGTTCCATCCAGTCCATCGTCGCGGCGCCGTCATGGACTTCGCCGATCTTGTAGGACTTGCCGGTGTAATAGAGGATGCGCTCGGTCGTCGTGGTCTTGCCGGCGTCGATGTGCGCCATGATCCCAATGTTGCGATATTTGTCGAGCGGATGGCTGCGTGCCATGAGAGGTTCCTTAAGTAGCGGGGGGAGGCTTTGTCGGCCTCCCCCAATATAGGAAGGATTGTTACCAGCGGTAGTGGCTGAACGCGCGGTTGGCTTCGGCCATGCGATGCGTGTCTTCGCGCTTCTTCACCGCGTTGCCGCGATTGTTCGACGCGTCGAGCAGTTCGCCCGACAGCCGCGCAGCCATCGTCGTTTCGCTGCGGTTGCGCGCGGCGGTGATCAGCCAGCGGATCGCGAGCGCCTGCGCACGGTCCGGACGGACTTCGACGGGAACCTGGTAGGTCGCACCGCCGACGCGGCGGCTGCGGACTTCGATGTTCGGGCGGATGTTCGCCAGCGCTTCGTGGAACACGCCGATCGGTTCCTTCTTGGCACGGGCTTCGACCGATTCGAGCGCACCGTAAACGATGCTTTCGGCGACGGACTTTTTCCCGTCCAGCATGACGCTGTTCATGAATTTCGACAGCACCGTATCACCGAAACGGGGATCGGGCAGGATTTCGCGGCGTTCAGGACGACGACGACGAGCCATAGGTAATTCCTTTTACAACAGCATCCCGGCGCCAAGGCAGCCTGGGATGATCAAATAGCCGAAAAAGCGGTCCTTACTTCGGACGCTTGGCGCCGTACTTCGAACGGCTCTGCTTGCGGTCCTTCACACCCTGCGTATCGAGCACGCCGCGCAGGACGTGGTAACGCACACCGGGAAGATCGCGGACACGGCCGCCGCGGATCAGCACAACGCTGTGTTCCTGGAGGTTGTGGCCTTCGCCGGGGATGTAGGTGATGACCTCGCGCTGGTTGGTCAGGCGGACCTTCGCAACCTTGCGGAGCGCCGAGTTCGGCTTTTTCGGGGTCGTCGTGTAGACACGGGTGCAAACGCCGCGCTTTTGCGGGTTTGCGTCCATCGCCGGGACCTTGGACTTCACCTTCTGGGGAGTCCGGCCCTTGCGGACCAGCTGGTTGATCGTGGGCATGAATGCTTCACCTTTAAATGTCCGCCCATCAAAGCGAACGGTTACTGTACTGCGGTGGA
>NZ_JAKFEM010000014.1:0-24966 GCF_036675685.1 Sphingopyxis sp. | reverse complement strand
CAGATGCCCGTCGCCATGATCTCGACCAGCACCTCGCCCGCCTTCGGCCCCTCAAGGTCGAGCTCGACAATCTCGAGCGGCTTCTTCGCTTCGAACGCAACGGCGGCGCGGGTCTTCATGGCACGAGTCTCCTTAGGTCTGCTCGCGCTATCAGCACTCCACGACGCTGACCGCAAGCCCACCCTTCGACGTTTCCTTATATTTGTCGCGCATGTCGCGACCGGTTTGCAGCATCGTCGCGATCACCGTGTCGAGGCTGACGACATGCGTGCCGTCGCCGATCATCGCGATGCGGCTCGCGTCGATCGCCTTGATCGCCCCCATCGCGTTGCGTTCGATGCACGGGATTTGCACCAGCCCGCCGATCGGGTCGCAGGTGAGGCCGAGATTATGTTCCATGCCGATCTCGGCGGCATTTTCGACCTGCGCGTTGGTGCCGCCGAGCGCCGCGGTCAGCCCCGCCGCCGCCATCGAGCAAGCCACGCCGACCTCGCCCTGGCAACCGACCTCGGCGCCCGAGATGCTGGCATTGCGCTTGTAGAGCGCGCCGACCGCGCCCGCCGCGAGCAGGAAGGTGCGCACGCCGGCGTCGTCGCCGCGATAACCGCGCCGGTAAAAGCGGATCACCGCGGGGATGATCCCCGCGGCGCCGTTGGTCGGCGCGGTGACGACCTTGCCGCCCGCGGCATTTTCTTCGTTCACCGCCATCGCCCACAGGTTGATCCAGTCCATCATCGCCAGCGGGTCGGTCAGATTCGCCTCGTGGCGATTGCGGATGTCGGCGGCGATCTGCGGCGCACGGCGCTTGACCTTGAGCCCGCCGGGCAGGATTCCGGTGCTGCAGCAGCCGGCGTCGATCGACGCGTCCATCGCCCCCGCAATCGCGTCGAGACCCGCCTCCACTTCTTCGAGCGGTCGATGAACCAACTCGTTTTCGAGCATCATCTCGGCAAAGCTCTTGCCCGACGCGGCGCCCATGGTGAGCAGGTCGGCGCCCGAGGTGAAAGCGAAGGGCAATTCGACCTCGTCCTCGGCGCCGCGGCTGTTGCGCCCCGCCTCGTCCTCGTCGACGACGAAGCCGCCGCCGATCGAGAAATACATGCGCTTGGCAAGAATCTCGCCGTCGCCGTCGCGCGCGGTGAAACTCACGGCATTGCTGTGAAAGGGCTGGCGCTGACGCATCTGGAAATGAAGGTCGCGCGCGGGCTGGAAACGGACGCGCTGGCGACCGAGCAGATAGAGAAAGCCCTCGCTGGTCGCGCGGTCCCAATGCGCCTGGATCGCAGCGAGGCTGGTGGATGCGGGAATTTCGCCCGCGAGACCCGCAACGACCGCCGTATCGGCGGCGTGCCCCTTGCCGGTCAGCGCGAGCGAGCCGTAAAGGTCGGCCTCGACATGCGCAGTGTTGCCCAGCAGCGCCTGCTCGTCGAGCCAGACGGTGAAACGCCGCGCCGCGACCATCGGGCCCACGGTATGCGAGCTCGACGGTCCGACACCGATTTTGAAAAGTTCGAAGAGGCTGATGGTCATGGCGGCGCTATAGAAGACGCGCCGCCATGAGGATAGGACATCAAGGCCAGATTATTTCTTGGTCAGACCGGATAGGTCCAGGTCGTCTCGCGCGCGAAATTTTCCGCCGCGAAATCCCAGTTGAGCAGCTCGTCGACAACCGCGTCGACATAGGCCGGACGCAGATTCTTGCGGTCGATATAATAGGCATGCTCCCACACATCGATCACGATCAGCGGCTTGATGCCCAAGGTCAATTCGGTGCCGGCGTCGTGCGTGTCGGTAACCGACAGCGTGCCGTCGCGCGAGACGAGCCACGCCCAGCCCGACGCGAAATGGTTGACCGCTGTTTCCTTGAGCTTCTTCTTGAGGTCGTCCGGCGAACCGAAATCGCGCTCGATCGCCGCGAGCAGGTCGCCCTTGGGTGCGGTCTTTTCGGGGCTCAGGCTGTTCCAGTAAAAGGCATGGTTCCACGACTGGGCGGCATTGTTGAACAATCCCTTGTTCCCCGCACCCTCGGCATGGTGGACGATTTCCTCGAGCGACTTGCTGGCCAGCTCGGTGCCTTCGATCGCGGCGTTGACCTTGTCGACATAGGCCTTGTGATGCTTGCCATGATGCGTCGCCAGCGTGTCGGCCGAAATATGCGGCTCGAGCGCGTCCTGCTTATAGGGCAGCGGGGGAAGAGCGATCGTCATGGCAGTCTCCATTTTGTTTTGAGGGGTTTGCGGCCTTAAACTCGGTATCGGGGCCCGGGGTTGCAACCCTGTGACGGCAAATTTTCCGCCTCTAAAGCCCCTCCCCTTCAGAGGAGGTCTTTTTCCTTCAGGTCACCATCGCCTGTAAGGTCGCGATCCGGTCAGCCTCTTCGGCGGGTTTGTCGCGGCGGATGCGCGCGATGCGCGGGAAGCGCATCGCGAGCCCCGACTTGTGACGCTTCGACGCATGGATCGAATCGAAGGCGACTTCGAGCACGAGCGACTTTTCGACCTCGCGCACCGGGCCGAAGCGGTTCAGCGTGTTGTCGCGCACGAACTTGTCGAGCCATTTGAGCTCCTCATCGGTGAAGCCCGAATAGGCCTTGCCGACGGGCAGCAATTCGCCCGCGTCGGACCAGCAGCCGAAGGTGTAATCCGAATAGAAGCTCGCGCGGCGGCCGTTGCCGCGCTGCGCGTACATCATCACGCAATCGGCGGTGAGCGGGTCGCGCTTCCATTTATACCAGAGCCCTGCGCGACGCCCCGCGACATAGGGCGCATCGCGGCGCTTGAGCATCACCCCCTCGATCGCCGCATCGCGCGCACCCGCGCGGCGCTCGGCGAGGTCGTCGAAGTCCTTCGCGTCGATCACCTGCGACAGGTCGAAATGGCTGTCGGCGAGGCGCAGTACGAACGCCTCCAGTTGCCGCCGCCGCTCGGTCCAAGGCAGGTTCCGCAGATCGTTTCCATCCACCGCGAGCAGGTCATAGACGCGCACGAACGCCGGATAGTCGACGAGCATCTTCTTCGACACATTTTTGCGCCCGAGCCGCTGCTGCAACGCGTTGAAGCTCGCGGCCCCTCCTTGGCTTTCTGGCCCGCCCTGCACCTCGCCGCGCACGAGCAGTTCGCCATCGATCACCGCATCCTGGTCGAACGCCGCGACGAGTTCGGGAAAGGCGCCGCCGATCTCTTCGCCGCCGCGGCTGTAGATCCGCGTCTCGCTGCCGCCGCGCACGATCTGGACGCGAATACCGTCCCATTTCCATTCGGCGGCATAGTCGGCGAGGTCGACGCTTTCCCCTTCGAGCGGATGCGCGAGCATGAAGGGGCGGAAGAAAGCGACGTCCGCCAAATCGGGACGTTCGGCGCGTCCTTCGCCCCACGCGAAGAGCGGCGCATAGGGGGGCGGGATCGCGTGCCATAGCTCCTCGACATCGTCGACGGGCACCTCGAACGCCTGCGCAAACGCCTGTTTGGCGAGCCGCGCCGATACCCCGACGCGCATGCCGCCCAAGGCGAGTTTGAGCAGCGCATAGCGCCCATCGGCGTCGAGCCGGTCGAGCAGCGACGCAACGATTGCGGGGGCATCGCTGCGGGTGGCGGCTGAGAGGGCGTCGACGGCTTCGGCGACCGAAATAGAAATCCGTTTGTCCTGAGGAGCCCCTGAGCTTGTCGAAGGGGCGTCTCGAAGGGCCGCTGCAGGTGGTTCGAGACGCGCCTTCGCCGGGCTCAATCGCTCCTCACCACGAACGGGATTCGACTCCGGCCAGAGCAGCGCCGCAGTCTCCGCGGTATCGCCGACGAAGTGCCGCGACAGCCGGAACAATTCCTCATCGACCCGCGTCGCGAGCAACGCCCGCACCGTCCCTGCCTTCACCGCCGGAAAATCGAGGCTCTCGGTCAGCGCCGCGATTGCCCAGCCCCGATCCGGGTCCGCCGTGTGCCGCAGATAATCGACAATCAGCGCGAGCTTGGTATTACGCGAGCGTGTGTAGATGAGCCGATCGATGAGAGCCGCAAAGCGCTTCACGCCTCTTCCTCCAGGTCGCGGCCCACCAGATGCAGCGCACGCGCCTTGCGCTGGTGGAGTTCGCACCAGCGCAGCAGCCCCTCCTCGCTGCCATGGGTGATCCAGCTTTCCTTGGGGTTCACCTCGGCAATCGTTGTCGTCAGTTCGTCCCAGTCGGCATGGTCCGAAATCACCAGCGGCAGCTCGACCATCCGCTGCCGCGCGCGCTGGCGCACGCGCATCCAGCCCGACGCCATCGCGGTCACCGGATCGGGCAGCCGCCGCGACCAGCGGTCGTTCAGCGCCGAGGGTGGCGCCAACACAATCTGCCCCGCCATCTCGGCCTTGTAGGCTTCGCCGACGAACCTGAGATCGCCGAGGTCGACGCCATGCACCGCGTAAAGCTGGCACATTTTCTCGAGCGCACCATGGATATAGATGGGCGCATCCCATCCCGCCGCGCGCAACTCCGCGATCACGCGCTGCGCTTTGCCCAGCGCATAGGCACCCACGAGCACCGCCCGGTCGGGCTCGGCACGCACCGCGCCGATCAGCTTGGCGATCTCGTCCTCGGTCGGCGGGTGGCGAAACACCGGCAACCCAAAAGTCGCCTCGGTGATGAAGATGTCGCACGGCACGACCTCGAACGGCGCGCAGGTCGGGTCGGGGCGCCGCTTGTAATCGCCGGTGATGACGATCCGCTCGCCCCGATATTCCATCAATATCTGCGCACTGCCGAGCACATGTCCCGCGGGATGGAAGCTGAAGCGCACCCCGCCGCGCTCGAACCCGTCGCCATATTCGAACGCCTGATTATGGCTCGCCGCCGCATCGACACCGTAGCGCAGCGCCATGATCGCCAGCGTCTCTGCGGTCGCGAACACAGCGCCATGCCCGCTGCGCGCATGGTCGGCGTGGCCGTGGGTCACCGCAGCACGCTCGACGGGCCGCGACGGGTCGATCCACAGGTCGGCGGGCTTCACATAGAGCCCGCCCGGATGCGGTTCGAGCCAGGGCTTCGCCTTCGCCATCAGGCTACTTCGACCGTCCAGGGCCGAATCAGAATTGGCGCATCACTCATCCCGTCCGCATAGCATATCGAACAAAAAAGGAACAAATCGCCGAAGCGTTAGGGTCCGTACTCAATTATCGCGCCGTCGCGCGGTAATTGAGTACGGACCCTAAGCCTCGCGCCAGCGCGCGGGCAGCGCGATATCGACGACCAGCCCCGTCGGCTCCCAGCGCCGTTCGATCGTGCCGCCCAGATTGTTGCGCACGCTGCGTTCCATCAGCAAGGTGCCGAAACTGGTGCGATCGGGGGCGACCACCACGTCCTTGCCGCCGCTTTCGGCCCAGGTCAGGCGGAACAGGCGCGGCTCGCTATCCTCGGGATCCTGCGACCAACGCACCTCGACGCGTCCCCCTTCGCTCGTCAACGCGCCATGCTTGGCCGCATTGGTCGCGAGCTCGTTGAACAGCAGCGCCATCGCGACCAGCGCGTTTTCGGGAAGCAGCAGGTCGGGGCCCGACCAGCGGATGCGTGAAAAGGCGGCCTCGACCTCGCGCATCAGCGCGTGCATCGACCCGGTCATGAAATTGGCGCCGAGCAGCACATTTTGCGCGCGGTTGAGCGCGTCCAATCGGCTGCTGATCCGTTCGACATAATCGTCGACGTCGCGCGCGGCGTGGCGGGTCAACGAGATGATCGCGCTGACCGTCGCGAACAGATTGCGCATCCGGTGATGCAGCTCGCGCATCAGCAGATTGGCATTTTCCTGCCGGCTCTTCTGTTCGGTGATGTCGATGCTGACCCCGGTCAGCATGGCATCGTCCGACCGCACGTCCCAGTCGCCGCGCACGGCATTCCAACGCACCCCCCTTTCGGGATTCAAAACCCGATATTCGGCCGCATAGGGCGTGCCGTTCGCGATCGATTCCTCGAGTATCGCGCGCAGCGCCGCGCGGTCGTCGGGGTGGACAAGGCCGAAAAAGCCGTTGCCGGTCGCCAGCATCGTCTCGAAACCCGAACCCCATAGTTCGGCGCCGGCGCCCTGGGTGCGCAGGCGATCGGTCCGCGCGTCATATTGCCATGTCGCGATGCCCGAAAAATCCAGCGCGCGTTCGAGCGCCCGGCGCGCCTCGTCGCGCTCGGCGCCGATCCGGCGCAGGTCCGCTTCGGCCATGATGATCCCCGCGAAATCCTCCAACCGCTCGAGTTCGACGGTGGTCAAGGGCCCGCGCTCCTCGCGGTCGATCACGCAAAGGCTGCCGAGGATCGCGCCATTATAGGCGCGCAGCGGCACCCCGGCATAGAAGCGGATATGAAGATCGCCGGTCACCAGCACATTATCGCGAAAGCGCGGGTCACCCAGGACGTCGCTGACCATCACCGGCCGCTCCTCGGCGATGACATATTGGCAAAAGCTCATCTCGCGCGGGGTTTCGGAGGTGTCGAGGCCATAGGCCGATTTGAACCATTGGCGGCAATCGTCGACCAGCGACACCAGCGCGATCGGCACGCCGAACAGCTCGGCGACCATTTTCGTCACCCGGTCGAAGGCCGGCTCGGGTGCGGTGTCCATGATCCGATATTCGCGAAGCGTATCGAGGCGCAGGCGTTCGGCCCGCGCCGCGACATCCTCGTCTCTCTCGTTCGCCAAGCCGCGCCCCTCGTTTTCTGTCGATGGCGCCGAGCCCTCTTCGCTCATTGCCCAGGGCCGCTCTGCCATGAATATGGTCCCTACAAAAGCATGCTGGCCATGCGATAAGGAAAGTAGTGCAATTCCACCTGCTTACGCCATGACCCGTCGCGTCCCGGCTGACTCTACGCACCATCGCGCGACAAGTTGCAGCCGCCCGCGCCGCATTTCGAACCCGAGCCGGGGGAACCGACCCATGTCGGGACGCGTATGATTGGCGTCAGAGGGAGGAATATTGATGACATTGGGTGAAGAAATCCGCGGACATCTGCCCTTCCTGCGCCGCTATGCGCGCGCGCTGACGGGCAGCCAGCAGCATGGCGACAATTTTGTCCATGTCCTGCTGGAAGTGATCGTTGCAGCGCCCGAGGAATTTCACAGCGGCCACGGCACGCGGATCGACCTTTATCGCGGTTTTCACCGGATCTGGGAAAGCGCCTATATCGACGACGGCGAAGGCAGCGACGACGGCGAGAATCCGCTCGTCCGCGCCGCGAACCAGCGCCTGGCGCAAATGACCCCGCTCGGCCGTCAGATCCTGTTGCTCACCGCGCTCGAAGGCTTTTCGGTCGAAGAGGCCGGATTGATCACCGGAACCGATAGCGTGACCGTCGAAACACTGCTCACCGATGCGGTCGGCAACCTCGACCGCGAATCGCCGACCTCGGTGCTGATTATCGAGGACGAACCGCTGATCGCGATGGAACTCGAAGCGATCGTCCGCGCCCTCGGCCATCGCGTCGCCGGGATCGCGACGACGCACGACGACGCGATCGCTGCTTTCGAGGCGACCGATGCCGGGCTGGTGCTCGCCGACATCCAGCTCGCCGACGGGTCCTCGGGGATCGACGCGGTGCAGGACATATTGGCGTTGGCCCCCGTGCCCGCGATTTTCATCACCGCCTTTCCCGAACAATTGCTGACCGGTGGACGGGTCGAGCCGACCTTCCTGATTTCGAAGCCGTTCCATGAAAATACCGTGCGCGCGGCGATCAGCCAGAGCTTGCTCTTCACGCCGCAACTCGCGGCCTGATTCGGCTCAATCCCCGCTCGGGCCGTTCGCGGTCAACTGGTCGACGTCGTCCATGATCGACTGGAACACGTCGCTCGACGGCAGCTGATCGGTGCTACGCCGCGGCATTTCGCCGCTTTCCAATATCGTCTGCAACGCCGCGCGGCCGCGCGACACGCGGCTTTTCATCGTCCCGACGGCGCAGCCGCAGATCGCGGCGCCTTCCTCATAGGACAGCTGCCCCGCGCCGATCAGCACCAGCGCCTCGCGCTGGTCGACGGGCAGCATCATCAGCGCACGCTGCACATCGGCGAGGTGCAGGCTGTCGTCCTGGTCGTCGGGCGCAACGAGCAGGCGTTCGGCCGCCAGCTCGTCATATTCGGCGGTGAATTTCTTGCGCCGCATCTGCGACAGGAAACAGTTGCGCAGGATGACGAACGCCCAGCTTTTCATGCTGGCGGGCCCCGGCACATATTGCGCGCGCGCCTTCCACGCCTTCAACATCGTTTCTTGCACCAGGTCGTCGGCAAGGTCGGCATTGCCGGTCAGGCTGCGTCCGAACGCACGCAGGTGGGGCAGCATGGCCGCCAATTCCTGCTTGAAGCTGGCATCGTCGAGCGGTTGGGGCGTTTGGTCGCTGGTCACACAGTCCTGATCGGTTGGGCGCCCTGAAGCGCCGCTGAATGGAGATAGGGCTTAGCGGGTTGAATCCCTTATGGGAACCGAAAGCGCACCCAAGAAGGCAGCAACCGCCCGGCGCCGCGCCGCCCGCTGTGCTTTTGGCGCAACACCATTCATCGCAAAATCCGATGGCGGGGGAACCAGCGGCGATTCCCGTCGTTGCTCCGTCATGGCTACGCAAGGCAACAACAGGATGAACGGCAAGGGCACCCCGCACCCGATCACCGATGCGCCGCATCGCCAGGGTAGCTTTCCCGGTACTGGTAGCGATCAGTGGCACCGCACCCTGACAGGTCGACAGGCGCCCGAGCCCGTCAGCGCGAAGCTGCGCCTGATCTATGGCAACATCGTCGCCGAACAATTGCCCGACAATATGCTCGACCTTCTTTCCCAGCTCGATCAGAAAAGCTCGAAGCAATAATGACCGGACCCACCGCTGCGGCCCCGCCGCAGACCGAAAACAGTCTGTCCGATACTGAATTCAAGACGCTGCTCGCCAGCGTCATCCCCCATTTGCGCGCCTATGGCCGCAGCCTGTCGGGCAGCCCCGACCTTGCCGACGATCTGACGCAGGACACGATGGTCAAGGCTTGGGCGTCGCGCGACCGGTTCGAGCGCGGGACGTCGATCAAGGCGTGGACTTTCGTCATCCTGCGCAACACTTTCCTGTCGCAGATGCGCCGCAACAAGTTTCGCGGCGAATATGACGAGAGCGCGGTCGAGCGCACGCTGTCGACCCCGGCCAGCCAGGAAGACAGCGGCGAGATGGCCGACCTGCAGCGCGGCCTGATGGAATTGCCGCAGGACCAGCGCGAGGCGCTGATCCTCGTCGGCGCCGGGGGCATGTCCTATGAGGAAGCCGCGCAAATTTGCGACTGCGCGCTCGGCACGATGAAAAGCCGTGTTTCGCGGGCCCGCGCCGCGCTCGAGGAAATCATGAACAGCGGCCAGTTTTCGCAGAAACGCGCCGATGCGCCGCCCGCGAGCGAGGCGGTCGATGCGATCATGGACAGCGTCGAGACGATCACCGCGCGGCGCGAAGCGGCGAACCGCTAAACCGCGCAAGGCCTCTCGACTTTGCCACGGCACCGCGTCAGATTGCCGCGTCCTTCCCCAGCAAAGCGAGCCGTCCGATGAAGAATTTGCCGCACCTTGCCCTGATCGCCGCGCTTGCCGTCGCCGCCTGTACGGCCGCGCCCGCGTCGTCCGAAGCCGCACCCGCCGATACCGCGAAGCTCGACGCCTCGGGCGCGCAGCCCGCGGCGCCGCTCGCCGACGCCCCCTTCACGGTCCAGGAAATCGCGAGCTTCGATGAACCTTGGGCGATGACCTTTGTCCCCGGCACCCGCGCCGCGCTGATCACCGAGAAAGCGGGCAAGCTGAAACTGTGGCAGGAGAGCGGCCCGACGCTCGACGTCGCGGGCGTCCCGACGGTCGCCTATGGCGGCCAGGGCGGCTTCGGCGACGTCATCGTCGCCCCCGATTTCGCGGCCACCGGCACCATCTATCTCAGCTGGATCGAACCCGGCGAAGGCGGCACCTATGGCGCGGTCGTCGGCATGGCAAAGCTGGTGCAGGGCGCGGCGCCAAGGCTGGAGGGGCTCAGGACGATCTGGACCCAGTCACCCAAGGTCAGCGGTCGCGGCCATTATTCGCACCGCCTCGCCTTCTCGCCCGACGGCAAATATCTGTTCATCGGTTCGGGCGAGCGGCAGAAATTCGACCCGGCGCAGGACATGAAGGCCAATCTGGGCAAGATCGTCCGCTTGAACCCCGACGGCAGCGTCCCCGCCGACAACCCCTTCGCCGGCGCCAAGGATTCAGAGGGGGGCGGTGTCACCGCACAGATCTGGTCGCTCGGCCACCGCAATATCCTCGGCCTCGCGTTCGACGGCACGGGCAAGCTGTGGAACCAGGAAATGGGGCCGAAGGGCGGCGACGAGGTCAACCTGGTCGCGGCCAAGGCCAATTTCGGCTATCCGATCGTGTCGAACGGCGACCATTACGACGGCAAGGATATTCCCGACCACCCGACCCGCCCCGAATTCGCGGCGCCGAAGCTGTGGTGGAATCCGTCGGTCTCGCCCGCGGGGCTCGTCTGGTATGGCGGCGATGCCTATCCCGGCTGGAAGAACAGCCTCTTGATGGGCGCCCTGTCGGGGGAAGGGCTGATCCGCATGGCCGTCGACGGCGACAAGCTGCACAAATCCGATCGCTGGGATTTCGGCACCCGTATCCGCGAGGTCGAGGTGCGAGGCGACGGAACGGTGTGGCTGCTCATCGATGGCGCGGATGGCAAGCTGGTGAAGCTGGTTCCAAAGAAATAGCGCCTAACCCAATCCCTTTCGCCGGGGAACGATGATGACTATATCGCCCCCCATGATCCGCGGTTTCCTCACCCGGCGCGCCGAATGGCCCGCGCGCATTCCCGACCCCGACGCGCCGCCGCCGCTGACGCTGCTGTGGCGCGAGATCGGGGCGCTGGCGCGCGCCATCACCGGGCGCATCCGCGCGATGCCGCCCGAGCCCAATCCCGACAGCGAGCATCCGCCGGTGATGGTGCTGCCCGGCTTCCTGTCGGGCGACTGGGCGACCAAGGCGCTGCGCGCCGACCTGCGCCGTGCGGGCTTTCGCTGCTACGCCTGGGGCCTCGGCTTCAATCGCGGCGCGACCCCCGATATCATCGAACGCATCGACACCCGCGTGCAATGGATCATCGATCGCACCGGCTATGCCCCCGCGCTCGTCGGGTGGAGCCTCGGCGGCATCTATGCGCGCGAATATGCCAAGCATCATCCGGGCAAGGTCGCGCGTGTCGTCACGCTCGGTTCACCCTTTTCGGGCAGCCGCCGCGCCAACCGCGCGTGGCGCCTGTATCACCTTGTCGCGCGCCATCCGGTCGACAATCCGCCGATCGATTTCCACCCGGCGCCGCGCCCCGAAATGCCGACCTTCGCGCTGTGGTCGAAACATGATGGCGTCGTCGCGGTGAGCAGCGCGCGCGGCCAGCCGCACGAAAGCGACCGGCAGGTCGAGGTCGACTGCGGCCATATGGGCTTCGCATATGCCCCCACCTCGGTCGCCGCGATCGTCAAGGCGCTGATCGAAGAGGTCGCGTCGCCCACCTAACACACGTCGATGCGATAGGCGGGCGCGGCGCGCCACGACAGTAGCATCCGTCCGGGACGCCGCCCCGCCAGCCCCGTCGACACAAAGCCGACCCGCCGCAACAGCGCGCGCGACCGATCATTGTCGGGATGGCACTCGGCGACGATCGAGCAGCCGGGCCGTGTCGAAACGAGCGCATCGACGACCGCGCGCACCGCTTCGGTCGCAATGCCGCGTCCGCGAGCGCGCGCGGCGAACCAGTAACCGATCTCATATTCATGGCCTCTGCGGCGGTGGACGCCGATCACGCCATTGAGATCGAGTCCGCGCGCGTCGCGCACCGCATGAAACACATCGCCACCGCCCGACCCGGCGATCAGCGCGCGGGCGTCGCTTTCGGTGAAGGGTGCAGGCAGGAAATGGACCTGCGACGTCACCGTCTCGTCGGTGATCATCGACAGCGCGCGCGCATCATCGGCATAAAGCGGGGTGATGCGGCAATGGTCGGTCGACAGGGCAAGCAAGGTATCGGTCATGTCGCGTCTTCTTCAAAAAGCGCACGCCGTGACCGGGGGTTGTGGTGTGATGATGACCATTCGCCTTGTCCGAACACGGCGGCGATGGTCATAGGGTGATGCCATGCCGCTCCTAGGTAAAGGAGCGCCAATATGCCTTGAATCGCAGGGATCGGTCGTTGGTCATCGCGGCCGACCTAACAGCGCGTCGCGCGGCGATCAAGCTCCGCTTGGCGCTGCGACCATGTCCGCGCGCTAGAAGCGGATTTTCACCGACGGCGCGCTGCGCTGATGCTCGCCATGATAGACCGCCTCGATATTATTGCCGGCGGGGTCGAGCAGGAAGGCAGCATAATAGCCCGGATGATAGGGCCGCTCGCCCGGTGCACCATTATCTTCTCCACCCGAGGCCAAGCCCGCGTTGTAAAACGCGTCGACCGTCGCGCGGTCCTTGGCCTGGAACGCCAGATGATGCCGCCCGGTCAGCTTGCCCAGCGCCGCCTCGCTGTCGGCGGTCGACACGAAAAGTTCGTCGACCCAGAAATAATCATCGGCCTCCCCGCCGATCGGCACGCCGAGGATCTCAAAGATCGCGCCGTAAAATTTGCGGCTGGCGGACAAGTCGGCGACGACCAGCTGGATATGGTCGATCAGGCGACCGCGGTGCAGCTCTTGCGTTTCCATGACATCTCTCCATGAGCGAATATCGGACCGCCAAGATACGGCCGCACCCACCGAAAGTTCCCGCGAGCTAGAGCGAGCGGAACATCACCAGCGCATCGACGAAACCCTCCGCCGGATGGTCGAACGCGCCCGGCAGGCGGCCGACCACCTCGAACCCCAGCGACTGCCATAGCCCGACTGCGCGGACATTCGCGCTGACGACGAAGTTGAACTGCATCGCGCGAAAACCCCGCGCTTTCGCATGGTCGATCGAGTGCAGGCCCATCGCGCGCGCCACCCCGCGCCCCGTCGCCGCCGCGCCGGTCACATAGCCCGCGTTGGCGACATGCGCGCCGCCGCCCGTCTGGTTGGCGCGCAGATAATAGGTGCCGAGGATCGCGCCGCCGTCTTCGGCGACGAACGCCTCCTTGTCGGCGCCGATCCAATAGGCGAGCGCATCGGCCTCGCGCATATCGCGGTCGAGCGTCAGGGCTTCGCCTGCGCGGATCACGGGTTCGATGATCGACCAGATTGCGGCGGCGTCGGCGGTTATGGCGGGGCGGATTTGCATGAATGCCGCTCTATGCCTTGACCAGATCATTTCACGCACTATTTAAAGTTACATGAAACGCGACAGCCGACTCTCGGGCGTGCTCCACGTCCTCCTCCACATGGCCGAGCAGGCCCAGCCGATGACTTCGGACCAGCTGGCGAAGGCGATGCAGACGCATCCCGTCGTCATCCGCCGCATCCTCGGCGGGCTGCGCGATGCGGGCTTCGTCCATTCGGAAAAGGGCCATGGCGGCGGCTGGACGATCGCGCGCAATCTGGCCAGCATCACGATGCGCGACGTCTATGACGCGATCGGGGGCCCAAGCCTGATGGCGATGGGCAACCGCACCGAAGCGCCCGGCTGCCTTGTCGAACAGGCGGTCAACGCCGCGCTCGACACCGGCTTTCGCGACGCCGAGGCACTGCTGCTCGCACGCTTCGAACGGGTGACGCTCGCCGAGCTCGCGGCCGACTTTCACGCGCGCATGGCCGCGCGATCCACCAACCCGCAGGAGCATATCCATGGCTGACGGCGCCCAGCATTTCCTCGACAGTTTCAAGGACCCCGCCGCGGTCGCGCGCTATACCGAGGGGCCGCGGCGCTTCGTGCCGGGCCTCGACGGGCTCCACCGCATGACCGGCCTGCTGCTCGCCGAACGGGCGCCGCGCGATGCGCACATCCTTGTCCTCGGCGCCGGCGGCGGCAGCGAACTCAAGGCAATGGCCGAGGCGCATCCGGGCTGGCGGTTCACCGGCGTCGACCCGGCGCGTCCGATGCTCGATCTCGCGGCCGACGTCATGGGCTCGAACGCGCACCGCGCCAACCTTGTCGAAGGCTACATCGACGACGCCCCCGCGGGCCCCTTCGACGGCGCGACCTGCCTTCTCACTCTCCACTTCCTCGGGGTCGAAGAACGTGTCCGCACCGCAGCGGAAATCCGCGCCCGCCTCAAACCCGGCGCACCCTTCGTCGCCGCGCACGGGAGCTTTCCCCAAGGCGAGGGGACACGCGACCGCTGGCTCGACCGCTATGCCGCCTTTGCCATCGCATCGGGCGGCGATCCCGAACAGGTCGCCAAGGGCCGCGAGGCGGTCGCCACGCATGTCGCGATGCTGAGCCCAGAGGCCGACGAAGAGGTCTTGCGCGCTGCGGGTTTCACCGGTGTCGAGCAATTCTACGCGGCCTTCACCTGGCACGGCTGGGTGGCCTACGCCTGACAGGACGCAAATCGGCCCTTGCCCATCGGAACTATACAATATATTGCGCAATATATTGTATATATGAGTCGAAGGCGAAGAATCGATGCTGCATATGAGGAAATTCGGGTCGGCCATGATCGTTGCGGCAGCGTGGTTGTTCGGCGTCGGCGCGACCGGCGACGCGCCGCTCACCGCGGCCGACCGGCAAAGGGTTGTCGCCCAGCTCGGCCGGACGCTCGAGGCTAATTATGTCTTCGCCGACAAGGCGAAGAGCATCGCCGCGACGCTTCGCGCGCATCTCGACAAGGGCGATTATGACGATGCGCACGACAAGGACGCCCTCGCCCGCGCGCTGACCAGGGATCTGCTCGCGGCGAGCAACGATCTTCATTTCTTCGTCGGCGTCGATCCAGCCTTCGCCGCCGACTATGCCGCGCGGAAAGACCCCGCACGCGCCGCCGCATTGCGCGAGACCGAACGGCGTGACGAAGCGCGGACAAATTTCGGCTTTGCCGATCTCCGCCGGCTGGAGGGCAATATCGCCTATGTCGGCCTCTCCCATTTCGCCGATCCCGAACTCGGTTATGACGCCGCCGCCGCCGCGATGCGCTTCATCGAGAACAGCGACGCCGTCATCTACGATATGCGTTATAATAACGGCGGCCATCTCGAGATGGCGCAGCTGCTTGCAAGCCAGCTTTTTCGCGGCGACAAGGACCAGGAGCTGTTCGACTATTACTACAACGACGACGGCCGTCGCGTCGAACGCGGCCAATGGGTGCTTCCCGCCATCCCCGCGAAACGGCTGACCGACAAGCCCGTCTATGTCCTGACATCATCGACCAGCTTTTCGGCGGCCGAATGGTTCGCCTATTCGCTTCACAAGCTCGGCCGCGCGACGCTGGTCGGCGAACGCACCGCGGGCGGCGCGCATCCGGTCGATCGCAAGCCGGTGGGGACCGATTTTTTCGTACAGGTCCCGATCGGCCAGATCCACGACCCCGTCGATCGCGGCGACTTCGAAGGACAGGGCGTCACCCCCGATCATGGCGTCGCATCGGCCGACGCGCTGATCGTCGCGCATCGCCTTGCGTTGGCCGACGTCGCCAAAACCAATCCCGCGAAACAGGCCGACGCCGACTGGTTCGCGCCGCTGCTCGCCGCGCGAGCCCAGCCGGTCCGCTCCGCACCCGCCAACCTCAAGGCGATCGCAGGCCGCTATGAGGGCCGGCGCATCGACATCGTCGACGGCAAGCCCCTCTATACCTGGCGCGAGCGTTTCCGCCTTGAGCTCGAACCGCTGGGCAACGACCTGTTCGCGATTGAGGGCGTCGACGACTTCCGCTTCCACATCGCGCGCAAGGCGGGCAAGATCGTCGCGCTGGAACGCATCAACCGCGATGGAACGACCCAAAGCTATGCCCGCCTCGACTGACAACTCAACTGGCCTCGACGACATTTCCTTCCTCGGCCGGCTCAGCGAAGCGCTGAGCCAGACCATCGAGGACCAGACGCGCGACCTGTTCGATGCGGCGGGCATCGTCATCCCGGTGAAATCCTGTTCGCTCCTCACCGCGCTCGGACAGGCGGGAGAGGCGTCAGCCGCCGAACTCGCGCGAACGCTCGAGCAGTCGCACCAGCTGGTGATCCAGAAATGTCCGGCGCTCGTGCGCCTCGGCCTTGTGACCCAGCATCCCGATCCCGCCGATGCGCGTCGCAAGCTGTTTCGCCTGACCGACAAAGGCCGTGCCCAACTGGCGATGCTCGGCACGTATAGCGAAGAGATTACCGGCGTGTACAAACGACTTTTCGAGGAGACCGGCGATGTGCACGCGATGATATTGAAAACCTTGAAGGCACTCAAAGAGCGGCCTCTTCGCCAGCGCGCCGCGCCGGAGTCGCGCTAATCGAGGAAGGGCGCGACCACGTCGTCCGTCACCCGAAGCGGCCGACCGCTCGCCTTGTCGAGCAGCGCCCATACCGTCCGCGCCCGCACATGCACCTTCCCGTCGGCGCCGGTGAATTCCATAAAGCGGTCGAACTTCGCGCCTTGCGGCTTGTCGGAGACCCATGTCCGCGCGGTCACCCGCTCGCCCGGGCCAAGCGCGCGGAGATAATCGATCTCGTGCCGCACCACGACCCAGATATAGGCGTCCTTGTGGCTCTGCGGCGCCGCCGCGTCCCAATGCCCCGTCGCGACCTGCTGGATCCACTGGACCCAGACGGCATTGTTGACATGCCCCAGCTCGTCGATGGCGTCAGGGGTAGCGGTTAGAGAGAGGGTGAAGTCTTTCATCGGTGGAGCATAGCAAGCCCCTCCCGCGCGCGGGAGGGGAAGTTACGCGAGCTCCACCGTTGTCACCATATAACCCGCATCGCGGAGCGCGGTGACGAGGCTGTCGAGATGCTCGCGATCGCGCGCTTCGCATTCGATGTCGGTGATCAGACCCTTTGCGGGCAGCGTCGTGAAGATACGCTGGTGATAGATTTCGATGATGTTGACCTGCTTCTCGTCAAACAGCTTCATCACCTTGAACAGCGCGCCCGGCCGATCCTGCAGCCGGATGCGCAGGCGCGCGATGCGCCCCGAGCGCGCGAGGTCGCGCAGCAGCACATTGGCGAGCAGGCGCGTGTCGATATTGCCGCCGGTCAGCACCAGGCCCACTTTCCGCCCGGCAAACTCCTCGGGATGCGCGAGCATCGCCGCGAGCCCCGCGGCGCCCGCGCCCTCGACCACCGTCTTTTCGATCTGGAGCAGCAGGCTGACCGCGCGTTCCAGATGACGCTCAGCAACCAGCACGATGTCGTCGTTGAGTTCGGCGACGAGCTTGCGCGTGTAGGCGCCCGGCTCCTTCACCGCGATACCCTCGGCCAACGTGTCGCCCTCGCACGCCATATCGACGCCGTTCAGCGCGGCATACATCGACGGATACAGCTCGGCCTGAACCCCGACGAGGCGCATGTCGTTCTTGATCCCGCGCGCCGCGGTGCCCATGCCCGCGAGCAGCCCGCCGCCGCCGATCGGGACGATCAGCGTGTCGAGCTCGGGCACATCCTCGAGCATTTCGAGCGCGACGGTCCCCTGCCCCGCCGCGACGTGCGGGTGGTCGAAGGGATGGACGAAGGTCAGCCCCCGCTCGACTTCCAGCTCGCGCGCATGCGCATAGGCATCATCGAACTTCTCGCCGAACAGCACGATCGTGGCGCCGTGGCTCGCGGTCTGCGACACTTTCACCTGCGGCGTCGTGCTCGGCATCACGATGGTGACGGGAACGCCGAGACGCTTGCCATGATAGGCGAGCCCCTGCGCATGATTGCCCGCCGACGCCGCGATCACGCCGCGCGCGCGCGCTTCCTCGTCCATCAGCAGCAGCGCGTTCAAAGCGCCGCGTTCCTTATACGCCGCGGTGAATTGCAGATTCTCGAACTTCAGCCAGACCTCGGCGCCGACCATCTCGGACAGGGTCTGCGAATGGAGCGTCGGCGTCCGCACGACCGCGCCGTTAATTCGCCCCGCCGCCGCGCGCACATCGTCCAATGTGATCGCCGGAAAATCGGCGGCGGCGGTCAGGGTGAGTTGATCTGTCATAACGGCAAGCGCACTAGCCTATCTGGCGCGCTGCGCAAACTATGCTTATGGACCTGGTCATGAGCGAACAAAAATTGCGCATCAGCTTCATCGGCACCGGCGTCATGGGCGGACCGATGGCAGGCCACCTCGTCAAGGCGGGCCACGACCTCACCGTTTACAACCGCACGCGCGCCAAGGCCGACGCCTGGGTCGCGCAATATGGCGGCGCGGCGGCGGCCACGCCCGCAGAGGCCGCAAGCGACGCCGATGTCGTCCTGACCTGTGTCGGCAACGACGACGATTTGGCGCAGGTCACGCTCGGCCGCGACGGCGCGTTCAAGGCGATGCGCAAGGGGGCGCTGTTCATCGATCACACCACCGTCTCGGCACGAATCGCGCGCCAGCTTTCGGTCGAAGCCGAAGGGCTGGGCTTGCTTTGCGTCGACGCTCCGGTCTCGGGCGGCGAAGCGGGCGCGCAGAACGGCACGCTCTCGATCATGTGCGGCGGCACCAAGGCCGCGTTCGAAACCGCCGAGCCGGTAATGCGCGCCTATGCCGCGCGCATGGTGCATATCGGCGGCCCCGGCGCGGGCCAGACGACCAAGATGGTCAACCAGATCGCGATTGCCGGCGTCGTTCAGGGGCTCTCCGAAGCCTTGCGTTTTGCGCAGGCATCAAAGCTCGACACCGATAAGGTATTCGAAGCCGTGTCGGGCGGCGCCGCGGCGAGCTGGCAGATGCTCAACCGCTGGGGCACGATGGCGAAAGATGAGTTCGACTTCGGCTTTGCGGTCGACTGGATGCGCAAGGACCTCGGCCTCGCGCTCGACGAAGCGCGGGTCAACGGCGCGACGCTGCCGGTCGCGAGCCTCGTCGACCAATTTTACGCCGATGTGCAAAAGGCCGGCGGCGGACGAAAGGACACCAGCTCGCTCGTGACGAGGATTCCGAAGTGAAGCGCCTCGCTCTGGCATCGTTGGCGCTTCTTCTCGCCGCTCCCGCGCACGCCGACACGCTCGTCGACAACGTCAACGGCATCACGCTCGACAAGGACGGCAAACTCGTCCGTTTCACCGGTCTCGTCATCGATACGCAGGGCAAGGTCAAGCAGCTGCTCGACCGCAAGGACAAGCGCCCCGAACGCCCCGATTTCAAGGAAGACGGCAAGGGCCGCACGCTGATCCCGGGCCTGATCGACGCGCACGGTCATATCATGGGTCTGGGCTTCCAGCTCATGCTGCTCGACCTGTCGAACACCAACAGCCTCGCCGAGGCGCAGGCGGCGATCCGCAAATATGCCGCCGACAATCCCGAAATGCCGTGGATCATCGGCTCGGGCTGGAATCAGGAAAAATGGGGCCTCGGCCGTTTCCCCACCAGTGCCGACCTCGACGCCGCGGTGCCGAACCGCCCCGTCTGGCTCGAGCGCGTCGACGGCCATGCCGGCTGGGCGAACACGGCGGCGATGACCGCCGCGAAGATCACGCCCGCGAGCAAGTCGCCCGAGGGCGGTCGCATCGAAATGGAGGGCGGCAAGCCAAGCGGCGTTTTCGTCGACGCCGCGATGAGCCTCGTCGACAGCGCCAAGCCCAAGCCGCTCGCGCGCGACCTCGACCGCGCGCTCTATCTGGCGCAGCAGAAGCTGCTCGAACAGGGTATCACCGCGATCGCCGACATGGGAACGAGCATCGCGGACTGGCAGGCCTATCGCCGCGCGGGCGACAAGAAACAGCTCGCCGTGCGCATCCTGAGCTATGGCGGCGACATCGACAATATGGCGATCATCGCGGGGTCCGAACCGACGCCGTGGCTCTACGACGACCGCCTCCGCATGGTCGGGGTGAAGCTCTACCTCGACGGCGCCTTGGGATCGCGCGGCGCCTGGCTGAAGGCGCCGTACAGCGATGCGCCGGGACAGAAGGGCCTGCCCCTCCTCACCCCCGCGCAGCTCCGCAACAAGATGGTGCGCGCGTCGATGGACAGGTTCCAGGTTGCGATCCACGCGATCGGCGACGCGGCGAATGCCGAGGCGCTCGACGCGATCGCCGACCTCACCGCCGACCTGCCCGGCGAGCGCCGCTGGCGCATCGAACATGCGCAGATCATCGACCCCGTCGACATCCCGCGCTTCGCGCAATTGAAGGTCATCGCGTCGATGCAGCCCGTCCACCAGACGAGCGACCGCACAATGGCCGAAGCGCGCCTCGGCCCCGATCGCCTCAAAGGTGCCTATGCGTGGCGCAGTCTTGAAAAAGCGGGCGCTCGCCTCGCCTTCGGCTCCGACGTGCCGGTCGAAAGCGCGAACCCCTTCCCCGGCATCGCCGCCGCGATCTCGCGCACCGACGCCAAGGGCGAGCCCTTCGGCGGCTGGCGCCCCGAGGAAATCGTGACCCGCGAAACCGCGCTCGACGGCTTCACCCGCACCGCGGCTTTCGCCGGTTTCGCCGAAGACCGCATCGGCACGCTGATGCCCGGGATGCGCGCCGACTTTCTGATCGTCGAGGCCGACCCGATGCTCGCCAGCCCCGACGAAATTCGCAAGATGACCCCGCTCGAAACGTGGATCGGCGGCTATCGCTATTACAAGAAGAACGAGGGCGCGACCGTTGGCCGCTGACGTGCCGACCCGCCGCGCGCTGCTCACGGGGCTCGCCGCGCTGCCCGTCGCCGCGACGGCCGCCGCGGCCGAGCGCAAGGAACGCAAGCCGAAGAAGCGAAAACCCGCCAAGCCCAGGATCCAGCATGTCGACGTCGCGATCATCGGCGCGGGCGTGTTCGGCGCATGGACCGCGTGGCATTTGCTGCGCGCGGGCAAGAGCGTGCGCCTCTTCGACGCCTATGGCGCGGGCCACGCACGCGCCTCGTCGGGCGGCGAGAGCCGCGTCATCCGCATGGGATACGGCGCCGACATCATCTATTCGGAAATGGCGCGCGACTCGCTCAAATATTGGAAAGACCTCTCCGACACCGCGAGCGCGCCGATCTTTCACAACACCGGCGTCCTCTGGTTCGCCCCGCAGGGCGACGCCTACACCGCGCAATCGCTCGCCTGGCTACAAGCGAACCGCGTCGGCCACGAACAGGGCGACGTCAGCTGGCTGCAGAATAAATATCGCCAGATCCAATTCTACCAGGGCGAAACCGGCATCCTCGAAACCGAGGCCGGCGCCCTGATTGCAGCGCGCGGCGTGCAGGAAGTCATCGCCGACGCGCAGATCGAGGTCGAACGCGTCGTCATGCCCGCACCGCTGTTTTCGAAACGGATCAAGAAACACACGCTCCCCGACGGCGGCACCGCCGATCATCTTGTCTACGCCGCCGGGCCGTGGCTCGCCGAGCTGTTCCCGCAGCAGCTGATGAACAAAGTCGTCGCGACGCGGCAGGAAGTCTATCACTTCGGCGCGCCGCAGGGCGACACGCGCTTTGCGTCGCCCGAGCTGCCCGTGTGGGCCGACTTCAACAACGGCCGCATCGTCTATGGCATCCCCGACCTCGAAGGCGCGGGATTCAAGATCGCGATCGACGTCCATGGCCCGGTGGTCGATCCCGACACGATGGAGCGGCAGCTTTCCCCGGCGGGGATCGCTGAGGCGCGCGCCTATCTCACGCAACGCTTTCCCGGTCTCGCCAACGCGCCGCTGATCGGCGGGCGCGTCTGCCAATATGAGAATAGCTCGAACGGCGATTATCTGATCGACCGCTTCCCGGGACAGGATCGCGTCTGGCTCGTCGGCGGCGGGTCGGGGCACGGGTTCAAGAACGGGCCTGCGGTCGGCAAGCGCGTCGCCGCGCATATCCTCGACCCGAAGCTCGCCGTCGAACCGCGCTTCAGCTTTGCGACCAAGGGCAGTGTGGCGGCGCGGACGGTCTTTTAAATTCGTCATTGCGAGCGCAGCGAAGCAATCCAGAGTTGCGTAAACCGCTCTGGATTGCTTCGCTCGCGCAACGCGCGAGTTTATCCTGAGCGCCTGCAAGGCAGTCGAAGAGCTCGCAATGACGGGGAATAGGGCCAGCATGAAACTCACCGACTGCCACAATATCGACGACTTCCGCGCGCTCGCGAAGCGGCGTCTGCCGTGGCCGGTGTTCGATTATATCGACGGCGCCGCCGACGATGAGGTCACCCGCCGCCGCAACCGCGAAGCCTTCGATAGCTGCGACCTCATCCCGCGCGTCCTCGCCGGGGTCGAAAGCGTCGACATGCGCACGACCTTGTTCGGGCGCGAGATGGTGATGCCACTCTTCCTCTCGCCAACCGCGCTCCAGCGCCTCTTCCACTGGCAGGGCGAACGCGCAGTGCTGCGCGCCGCCGCGAACGCCGGCACCGTCGCGGGCATCTCGAGCCTCGCGACGATCAGCCTCGCCGAAGCGGGTGCGCTCACCGATGGCCCCAAGCTGTTCCAGCTCTATGTCCACCACGACGAAGGGCTCAACCGCGCGATGCTCGATGCCGCGCGCGACGCCAAATTCGACGCGGTCGCGCTCACCGTCGACACGATCGTCGGCGGCAACCGCGAACGCTGCCTACGCTCGGGCTTCACCTCGCCCCCGCGCTTCACGGCACGGAACATGCTCTCCTACGCCGCCAAGCCCGGCTGGGGGTTAAACTATATGCTGCGCGAGAAATTCAGCCTGCCGAACCTCGCCACGCATGTCTCCGAAGGGTCGAGCGTCCCCAAATCGGTCGCCGAATATTTCACCTCGATGCTCGACCAGAGCCTCGACTGGAAACGCGCCGAGGCGATCCGCAAGCAGTGGGACGGCCCCTTCTGTTTGAAGGGCATCGTCGCGGTCGAGGATGCGAAGCGCGCCGCCGACATCGGCGCGACCGCGATCATGGTGTCGAACCATGGCGGGCGGCAATTGGACGGCAGCATTTCGCCCTTCGACGCGCTCGCCGAGATCGTCGACGCGGTCGGCGACAGGCTGGAAGTCATCTGCGACGGCGGCATCACGCGCGGGACGCATGTGCTCAAAGCGCTGTCGGTCGGCGCGAAGGCGTGCTCGGGCGGGCGGCTTTATCTCTACGCGCTCGCCGCGGCGGGCGAGGATGGCGTCGCGCGCGCGCTCGCGCTGCTCCGCACGGAGATGGAGCGGGGGATGAAATTGATGGGGGCCAGGACCCTGTCGGATCTCGGCCCCCAAAATCTGCGCTGGCGGTAGCCGGATGATGTGAACCCCGGCGAAAGCCGGGGCCCACGGAGGTTTGTGCTCGGTTTCTGGGCCCCGGCCTTCGCCGGGGTTCACCTAGGCGGCAACCTCATCCTTCTTGCCGATCCCGCCCCAGTCGATGTTGCGCGTCATGTACATCACCCCGGCAAGGGCGAAGAACATCAGCACCGAACCGATGAGCAGCGAATAGGCCTCGAGGTTCAGCAGCACATAAAGCAGCGCATATAGCCCGATGAGCATCGCCGCGAGGAAGCGCGCGCGTTTCCAGCTTTTCAGCACCGCCGCGCTATAGAAAGCGAGCAGCCCGATGATCGCTGCCGACGCCAGCATATAGGCGAAGGTGAAACCGATCACCTCGGCAAAGGCGAGCAGCAGCACGAAGAACAGCACCAGCGCGACGCCCGTCAGCAAATATTCGGCCGGTGCCACCCGCGCGCCCGCGATGATGTCGAACATCAAAAAGGCGACGAAGGTGAAGCCGATGAACAGGAAGCCATATTTGATGCTGCGGTCGACCTGGCTGTACAGGTCGACGGGCTCGATCAGGCTGATTGCCACCGCCTTGGCGGTGCCGCCCGACGCTTCGGCCGTGCTCCCGTCGTTCGCGGCCGCCATCTCGACGGACGCATCCATATAGGCATCGCGCCGGCCATAATTGGTCGTGACGGGCGGCGAGAGGTCGCCGGTCAGCACCTGCGCCTGTCCGAGTGCGAGGTTCGGGATCGCATAGGTCGCGGTGAAGCCGCTTCCCTTCACATCGCGTTTCGCGGGCAGGAAATCGCCGCCGAAGCTCGGGTTCGGCCAAGTGGATTTCACCGTCCAGCGCGTATCGACCCCGCGCGGGATCAGCTTGAAATCGCCGAGCCCGCGCACGCCGATCCTGTAATCGACCTTCAGCGGCGCCGCGGCGGTCCAGTCGACGAAGGCGAAGGTGCCCGAATTGCCGGTCGAGAGCAGCCCTTTGCCGGGCTGAAGCGCGAGCGGGGTGCCGTTGACCGCGAGACTGTTGCCGTCGACGAGCCCGCGCGCGTCGCTGACGCCGAGGCGCACCTCGGCGCGGTCGAGCATCAATGCCTCGCGCGCCACGCCAAAGCGCGCGATGTCGGCAGGCAGCGCGAAATCGGCGCTTCCCGAAATCTGGCTTTCATATACGACAGTCTCGTAAATCGCCTTCTTCCGCTTTTCGGGCTTGATGACGACATCGGCCTTGTTCGATTGCGGCGAGAGATAGAGGTTGCGGATCGTGTCCACCGTCCGCGTGACGTCCTTGCCATTTTCGGTGACCGTGGTCGTTTCGGTGGCGCGATAGGGGATGACGATTACCGGCCCGGCGATCGTCTGTTGCCCGCCCCAGCCCTGGCCGATCGAGGCTTGTGCGGTTTCGGCCTGCTGCTGGCGATCCCAGAGCAGGCCATAGATCATGAGGAGGGGAACCATCAGCGCGACCGCAATGAGCACCGCGATGACCAGCTTGACGCCGGGACTTCGCTCGCCGCGCGCCGGAGGATTTGGGGGCGGGACGGGAGGAACGGAAACGCTCTGAGAAGCTTGAGACGCTTGAGCCATGGGGGAATACTCTCCGACTTCTTCAATTGGTCGACGGATTTGCACGGTTCGTCGACATCGTCAAGCGCGTTGCGTTGAAGCGCCTGCGTGCGCCGCGCGCACGAAAAAGGGGGCGGCCTCCCCCGAAGCCGCCCCCTTAGCGCGTGGTCGCTGACCCGCTAGGCGATCAGAAAGATGCGCCCAGCGTAAAGACCACGGTTGGATCGTAAAGCGTGTCGAGCGCCTTGA